>NZ_JAHYXL010000002.1:1135000-1290555 GCF_028534175.1 Shinella sp. HY16
CACCAGCGTGTATATCGAGGGGACACGAAACTCCTGGGATGGACAGGCAATGAATCTGCGCTTCGTCGAAACATTTGTCTGGGTTGCACGGCTCGGAAGCTTCCGGGCCGCAGCCGACCGGCTGAACGCAACTCAGGCCGCCGTCTCCAACCGTATCGCGAGCCTCGAAGCGGAGATGGGCTGCGAGCTCTTCGAGCGAGTGCCGGGCGGGGTGCGGCTATCGACCATCGGGCAGCGCGCGATGCAGCCCGCCGAAGAGCTGTTGAAGGCCGCCACCAGTTTCAAGGTTGCGGTCGGCAGCCCGCAAAACCTACGCGCGACCGTGTCAATCGGCACCATCGATTCCATTGTGCATGCCTGGCTGCCGAACTTCATCGAGCGGGTGAAAGAACGCTTTCCCGCGCTCGGCCTCGACCTCAACGTGGATACATCACTGGCGATCGGCCGTGAGATCAGCGACAGGCGGCTCGATCTCGCACTGCTGATGGGGCCAGTGCTTACCCCGGGCCTCAAGAACATTGACCTCGGCACGATGGAATGCGCCTGGGTCGCGGCCCCCACCTTCCGGCTCGGTGGGCAGGAGTTGCGGCTGCAGGACCTTTCCGCCTATCCGGTGCTCACCTTCTCGCGCAACAGCGTGCCGCATATCTGGCTGCTGCGGCAGTTCGAGGAACTGGGTGTGCAGCCACCGGTCATTTCCAATTCCAACTCCCTTTCTGCCATGTTGCGGCTCGCCCAGGACGGCATCGGCATTGCATTGCTGCCTGTACCCATGGTGGCACCTATGATCGCCAACGGCACGCTGGAGGAACTTGCGATCACGCCGAACTTCCCCGCCCTCAAGCTCCATGCCGTCTATGCGGATGATCCAGAAAATATAATTCCTTCAATGCTTTCGGTGATCGCCAGAGAAGCATCGCTCGACACAACAGGTATTACCGCCTAGCGCAATCACCACAAGTTTTTTCTATCGTGAGCGACAATTCTTTATCGTTTGTCATTCCCGTCATGAGGCTCGACGATGCCTTCGCTGAGACTTGGAGGACTTCGATGAAGATCAGTGTTGTGCAAATGAATTCCGGCTCCGACAAAGCCAAGAACCTTGATGACGCCGAGCGCATGGTGCGCGACGTGGTGGCCCAAGAGAAGCCAGACCTCGTCGTGCTGCCGGAATATTTCGCCTTTCTCGGCGAGGGACGCGATGCCGTGCACGGCAGCGGCGAAAGCTTCCCGGAAGGCAGCACCTATCAGCGCTTCGCCGCGCTTGCCAAGGAACTCAGCGTGACGCTGCATTGCGGCTCGATGGTCGAAAAGGCTGGCAACAACCACTACAATGCCTCGGTCGTCTTCGGTCCCGAAGGCAACGAGATCGCAAAATACCGCAAGATCCACCTCTTCGACGTAGACACGCCCGGCGGTGTCTCCTACCGAGAATCCGACACGATCGGCCGCGGTGAGGACGTGGTGACCTACAAGGTCGGCGACACGACCGTCGGCTGCGCCATCTGCTATGACATCCGCTTCCCCGAGCTCTTCCGGGCATTGCGCGACAGGGGCGCCGACGTCATCGTGCTTCCCGCCGCCTTCACGCTGATGACCGGCAAGGACCATTGGGAAGTGCTTGCCCGGGCCCGGGCTATCGAAACGCAGACCTACTTTGTCGCCGTCGGTCAGGCCGGCGCCCATGCAGACGGCAAGAAATGGTGCTGGGGCCATTCCATGGTCATCGATCCCTGGGGGCACATGGTTGCGCAGTGCTCGGACGGCGTTGGTGCCGCCACGGCCAAGCTTGACCTCAACCGTATCGGCGCCGTGCGCCGCGACGTTCCGGTCGCCCGGCACCACGTCCTCTAGGACATCCCAGCCCTCTGGGGCCGAAAACCCTTCTCTTTGTTTTATGCGGTTCCAAACGCAAAAGTGCCGCGCATTTTTCCCGGAGCCGCCTTGTGGAGCAATTCCTGTCATGTTCGTCGTCAATCCCATGCCGCAGCAAATCGCCCCGGCCCTCATCAGAAAGATGGAGCAGGTCGAGACCGCAACGGTCGGCCACTTCCTGCATTCCGGCTTCATGACCCGCGAGCTTCGCGCCGTATTGCCCGAAAAACGCATCGCCGGCACCGCGGTTACCGTGCGTCTGCCCCACGCCGATTCGACCATCCTGCACTACCTCACCAAACTGGTACGGCCGGGCGACTTCATCGTCGTCGATCGTTGCGGCGACGACAAGCATGCCTGCTGGGGCGGCGTCGTGACCCATTCCATGAAGCTTGGCGGCATTGTCGGCGCGGTCATCGACGGCCCGGCAACGGACTTTTCCGAGATCCGTCGGGTCGACTTACCGATGTGGTGCCGTGGCCCCTCGCCGATCACCACGAAGATTCTTGGCCTTGAAGGAGCAATCAACGTGCCTGTGTCGGTGGGTGGCCAGACAGTAAACCCGGGCGACGCCATCATTGCGGACGAGAGCGGCGTTCTTGTGCTTGAGCCCTCCAGGGCGGAATGGGCGGTGGACAAGGCAATCGGCATGCAGGAAAGCGAGCTCATCCTGCTCGAGCGACTGCGCAGCGGCGAAAAATTGCCCGACATTTCCGGCGCCACGAAAATCGTGGAAGCCTCGGCCGCTTGAAGCGGCTCAATGCGATAAAGAAAATGGGAACAATCGGTTCAAGAGCGGAGGAAAACTCATGACCGCAGTAAAAAACGCAACCCGCGCCGGCCTCACAGCGCTTGCCATGGCTCTCGCCACATCCGTGGCGATGGCCGATACGGTGGTTCTGACCGCCTATTCCGGCATCTTCCAAGAAAACTACGTGAAGGCTGTCGTCGAGCCGTTCATGAAAGCCAACCCTGACATCACCGTGGAATTCTACGGCATGCCGAACTCCGCCCAGATGCTTGGCACACTGCGCGCACAGGCAAGCGCGCCGCAGATCGACATTGCCATCATGGACGTCTCAGTCGCCAAGGCCGCGACCGACGAAGACATCTTCGCGCCCATGGACGAAACAATCACGAAGCATCTTGCCGACCTCTACCCACAGGCGCGTTATGAAGGCGTCAACGCCGTCGGTGTCACCTTCGACAATCTCGTCCTGCTCTACAATACCGACAAGGTGAAACAGGCCCCAACCTCCTGGACCGCGCTGTGGGACGCGCAATATGCCAAACAGGTCTCCATTCCAGCCGTGCCTGACATCCAGGGCACGACACTGACCATCATCACCGACAAGATGGCCGGCGGCACGAACTATATCGAGAGCGTCGAGGCCGGCATCAAGCGGCTGGAAGAACTTGCTCCCCTCGTCCAGACCTGGGAACCGCGGCCCGATGTCTATCAGCCGATTTCCAGTGGTACGGCGGCGATCGGGATCGGCTGGAATGCCCGCGCGCAGGTCTATGCCGACCTCTCGGACGGCAAACTCGGTGTGGTTCTGCCTGAGGAAGGCAGTGGCTTCCAGATCAACGTGATCGGACTGGTCAAGGGCGGGCCCGCGAGCGAGAGCGCGAAGAAATTCATTGATTATGCGCTGAGTCCGGAAGCGCAAGCCGCCTTTACCGAGCAGATGTTCTACGCACCCACCAATTCCAAGGCCGCGGCTCTCATCTCGGAAAAGGCACTGAAGCGCACGGCTGCAGGCGCCATGGACAAGATGATCGACATCAATTGGCTCGAGGTCGCAAAGGTCCGAGACGCCATTACCGAGCAGTGGCGTCGCCGCGTCATTCCGCTCAGCCGCTGATGCCGACCTGAAGCGTTTCCGTCCTCTCGGGGCACGGAAGCGCTTCATCTCTCTGTCTTTCCGCAGTTCCGCCCCTGGAAACAGCTTCGCTCCCTGCCGGAATTGCCCCAGGAGTTCCTCATGCCCACGACTTCCGCTCCCGACGAGCATCTCAGACTGGAAGGGATCGGCGTCAGCTTCGGCGCCGTCAACGTGATCCCTTCGCTCGATCTTTCCGTTCGCAAGGGCGAGATGGTCGCTTTCCTCGGCCCCTCGGGATGTGGAAAGACGACGACACTCCGGATCATCGCCGGCCTCAACAAACCCTCCCGGGGCAATATCATGGTGGGAGGGCGCGACATCACGCACCTTCCCATCCATGATCGCGACATGGGCATGGTCTTCCAGAGCTACGCTCTCTTCCCCCACCTGAATGTATCGCACAACGTCCAATTCGGGCTGCAGATGCGCAACGTCCCCTCCCGCGAGGCGCAAAAGCGGGCGGCGCAGGCGCTGGAGATGGTCCAGCTCGGGCACCTTGCTCATCGCAAGCCCAAGGAGCTATCGGGCGGCCAGCAGCAGCGTGTGGCGCTCGCCCGCGCCCTCGTCATCGAACCGTCGATCCTGCTGCTCGACGAGCCGCTTTCCAACCTCGATGCCAAGCTGCGTGACGAGATGCGCGTGCAAATCCGCGCACTCCAGCAGCAGAGCGGCATCACCGCCGTGTTCGTCACACATGATCAAGTCGAGGCGCTATCGATGTGCGACCGCGTGGTGGTCATGCGCGGCGGTCATGTCGAGCAGTTCGGCACGCCGACCGAAGTCTATGAACGCCCCGCAACGGCCTTCGTCGCCAATTTCGTCGGCCGCACAAACCGCCTCAAAGGCATGATCACAACGGAGAGCACGCTCTCGGGTGCAGGCCAGCAACTCCGCTCGGCCACACGCCTGCCGGCAGGTCCTGTCGACATCCTCGTCCGACCGCACCGCATCCGCCTTGAGGAGACGGGTGAGGCCGACAACAAGGTCCAGGGCACGGTTTCAACCATCACCTTCGTCGGCGACCTCGTGCAGTACGGCGTCAGCGTCAGTGGCGAGGAGATCGTCGTCGAGGAGGCAACACGGCGAGGCCGCAGCCCACTTACAACAGGAGATAGCGTCACGCTCGGTTGGTCGGCCGAAGATACACTCATCTATCCGGCGGGCGAGAAATGAGCGCCGCCGCCCTGCCCCGCACCTGGCGCGACGACCAGCTCGCCGTCGTCCTGCTCCTCCCGATCGCACTCATCAATACCGTCGGCTTCATCCTGCCGGTGCTGAACCTCGCACGGTACTCCTTCAACAAGTCGCGCATCGGCGGCGGTATCGAGCAGGTCTTCACCTGGGAGAACTGGGCGGGCCTGCTCACCGATCCCTTCTATCTCGAACTGGTCGTCAATTCCGTCTGGATCAGCCTCGCCATCACGCTGACGACCCTCGTCGCCTCCTACCCGATCGCACTCTACCTGCACCGTGCGTCCGGCTCTTGGCGAACCTTCCTTACCGTTCTCGTCATCTCGCCGCTGCTGACCTCCGCCGTGGTTCGCACCTATGGATGGATCGCGATCCTGACCGACGACGGCCCGGTGGTCAGCGCCATAAAAGCAATCGGCCTGCCGGCACCAAGCCTGATGTTCAACATCAAGGGCGTCTTCATCGGCCTTACCGAGATCCTCATGCCCTACATGATCCTGGCATTGATGGCCGGCTTCGGCCGGCTTGATCCGCGGGTCGAGGAAGCCGCGCGGACACTGGGCGCGACACCCGCCCGCACCTTCCGCAAGGTCATCCTGCCACTGACACTGCCAGGCATCGCACTTGGCTGCCTGCTCTGCTTTGTGCTCGCCGTCTCATCCTTCATCACACCAAAGCTGATGGGTGGTGGGCGGGTTTTCCTGCTAGCGACCGAAATCTACGACCAGGCGATCGTCACCCTGAACTGGCCGCTCGCCTCCACACTTTCGATCCTCGTGCTCGTCGTGTTCGGCGCCGCACTTTGGGCTTACTCCGCCGTATTGCGACGTCTCGACTAGGAGGTAAAAATCATGGAAATCCACAAGACCTCCTGGCCGATGCGCATCCTCGTCTTCGTGCTGTTCGTCTATCTTCTGGCGCCAGTCATTCTCGTCTTTCCGCTATCCTTCTCCGGCGATCAGGTGCTGCGCTTCCCGCCGTCCTTCTGGTCGACGCGATGGTATTCGGCGCTCTTTGCGAACAGCCAGATGCTGAAAGCCTTTTGGACCAGCCTGTCGCTGGCGGCGATCGTCACGGCGCTCTCAATTGTCATCGCCGTACCGGCCGCCTGGGTGATGACCCGGCTAAAGTTCACAGGGAGGGATCTTCTTTTCAATATCTTCACCGCGCCATTGCTGCTGCCCACCATTGTGCTCGGCCTCGCCATCCTCATCGTCTTCGCCTCCTTCGGGCTGCTGGCGACAATGCAGGGCCTCGTCTTCGCCCATCTTGTCGTGACACTGCCCTATGCCCTGCGTGTGCTCGCCGTTTCGCTCAGCACCCAGGACCGTGCCTGCGAGGAGGCCGCGCGCACGCTTGGTGCCAAACCGCTGACCGTGTTCTTTCGCGTCACCGTGCCGATGCTGAGGCCCGGCATCGTTGCGGCCGCCGCTCTTTGCTTTCTTGTCTCGTTTGATGAAGTGGTAATCACGCTCTTTCTCACCGGTCCACGCATCAGTACGCTTCCGGTCGAGCTCTACAACTATGTGTACAACCAAGCCGACCCGCTCGTGGCGGCCGCCTCCGCGCTACTGATCCTGCTGACGCTGACCGTGATCATGATTGTCGAGCGGGCGATGGGTCTTGGCAAGGCTTTCGTCAAATAGGAGACGGCGAACCCCACCATGAAGTCGCCTTCCACGGTAAACCAGCCTCGGCCTTCGTCCCTCGGCCGTCTTCGCTGAAGATCGGCTTGAGACGAAAACCGATAGGGCCTCAAATCCCGCCCGCATTCGCCAACGACACCAGTTCGATCCAGTAGCTGACGCCGGCGGGGATGACGTCGTCGTTGAAATCGTATTTCGGGTGGTGGAGGCCGGCGGTCTTGCCCTGGCCGAGGAAGATGTAGGCGCCGGGCCGCTTTTGCAGCATGAAGGCGAAGTCCTCGCTGCCCATCATCGGCGCGACGTCGCGATCGACATTTTCGGTGCCCGCCACCGCGGCGGCGGCGGCAAAGGCGATGTCGACATTGGCGTCCGCGTTCACGGTCACCGGGTAGTCGCGCAGATAGTGCAGCCGTGCCGTGGCCCCGAAGGTCCTCGCCGTCAGGTCGACCACCTCGCCGAGCCGCCGTTCCATCAGGTCCTGCACCGCCCCGTTCAGCGTGCGCACCGTGCCCTTCAGCAGGGCGACGTTCGGGATCACATTGTCCGTGAAGCCGGCATTGAAGGCGCCGAAGGAGAGGACGGCGCTGTTCAGCGGATCGACATTGCGCGCGACGATCGAGTGGGCGGCGCTGACGATCTGCGCGCCGACGAGAATGGGATCGATGCAATCGTGCGGGCGGGCGGCATGGCCGCCGCGGCCGTCGATCTCGATGCGGAAACGGTCGGCCGCGGCCATGATGGGGCCGGTGCGCATGCCGAACGTGCCGGCGGCAAGGCCCGGCATATTGTGCATGCCGTAGACCTGGGTGATGCCGAAGCGTTCCAGCAGGCCGTCCTTCACCATCTCGTTCGCGCCGCCGCCACCCTCTTCCGCAGGCTGGAAGATCACCGCGACGCTTCCCGCAAAACGCCGCGTGGCGGCGAGGTATTTCGCGGCACCGAGCAGCATCGCCGTATGCCCGTCATGGCCGCAGGCATGCATCAGGCCGGCGGTCTGCGAGGCATAGCTGCAGCCGGTCTCCTCCATGATCGGTAGCGCGTCCATGTCGGCCCGAAGGCCGATCACGGGTCCGCCGGCGCCGGCCGAGCCATGGATGAGACCGACGACACCCGTCCGCCCGATGCCGCTCACCACCTGGTCGCAGCCGAATTCGGCCAGCTTCTCGGCGACGATGCCGGCCGTGCGGTGCACCTCGTACTGCAATTCCGGATGCCTATGGAAATCATGCCGCCACGCCACGATTTCCTCGAGCATCGGGGCGATGTCCTTGCTGTGCGGCATGGGCGTAACCTCCGGATTTGCTGGCTGCGGTCAGAAGCTGATCGTCTTGTGCTCAATGTAATGGTTGATGCCCTCGGCGCCGAACTCGCGGCCGATGCCGCTCTGCTTGAAGCCGCCGAAGGGCGCCATCAGGTCGGCGGCCGCGCCATTGATCGACAGGCCGCCGGTGCGCACTTTTCGCGCGATGTCGAGCGCGGCCGGCACGTCGCGGGTCCAGACGGAACCGGCGAGGCCGTATTCGGAATCGCCGGCGATCTCCACCGCCTCGTCGATGTCCCGGTAGCGGATGACACTGACGACCGGGCCGAAGATTTCCTCGCGCGCGATCCGCATGGTGTTCGTCACGCCGGTGAAGACGCTCGGCCGGATGAAGGAGCCGTGGTTGATGCCGTCGGGCATGCCATGGCCGCCGATCGCCACCGAAGCGCCCTCCTCGATGCCGAGCGCGATATAGTCGTCCACCCGCTTGCGCTGGCGCTCGGAAACGACCGGGCCGATGAAGGTCTGCTCGTCCGACGGATTGCCGACGACCATCTTGGACACCTCGTCCACCAGCGCATCGACGAACTGATCATGCTGGCCTTCCGACACCAGGATGCGCGTCTGGGCGACGCAGACCTGGCCGTTGTTGGGGAAGGAGCGGTAGCGCAGCGCGCTGACGGTGCTCTCGATATCGGCATCCGGCAGCACGATCGCCGCCGACTTGCCGCCGAGCTCCAGGCTGAAGCGGGCGAGCCGGTCGCTGGCGATGTGCGCGATGCGCTTGCCGACGGCGCTCGACCCGGTGAAGCCGATCTTGTCGACGCCCGGATGGCTGACGAGATGTTCGCTGACCTCGCGGTCCGCCACGAGGATGCTAACCACGCCCTCCGGCACGCCGGCTTCGGCAAAGAGTTCGCCGAGGAACTGGCCGCTGAGCGCGGTTTCCGGCGCAAGCTTCAGGATGACCGTGCAGCCGGCAAGCAGCGCCGGATAGAGCTTGACGAGCGCGACCTGATGCGGCGCATTCCACGGAATGACGGCGGCGACGACGCCGACCGGCGCACGCATCCAGAGGGTCTTCGCTTCGGGAAAACCGTCGCGCGTCGCCTCCCAGGGGTATTCTTCCGCCGCCTTGAAATAGGCGAGGCTCTGGTCGCGGATCAGCGTCTGGATGGCCCGCGTATACCAGAGCGGCGCGCCCATTTCGCGCGAGACGAACTGCGCGAATTCCTCCGCTTTCGCCTCGTAGAGATCGAAGAAGCGGTGCAGCACCGCGATGCGCTCGGCCGGCGTCAGGCGGGGCCAGGCGCCCTTGTCGAAGGCGTCGCGGGCCGTGGCCACAGCAAGGTCGACATCCGCCCGCGAGGCCAGCGGCGCCGAGCCGACCAGCGCGCCGTCATAGGGCGAGCGAACCTCGATGCGCTCCGCGCCCAGTGGTTCCTGTCGACGGCCGCCAATGAAGTTTCCAGTGAAATGTACCATGTCGCGCTCAGCCTGTTCGAAGTTATAGGAAGGGTGTCTCGCCCACGCGCAGGCGCGGGCAAGGTGGAGGATTTCGGTGTCCGGACCGGTGGCCGGACTGTGGTGGGGTCAGATTGTCAGGGTTCTATAAGGTCCGAGGCCCTCTCACCGATCATGATCGATGTGGCATTGGTGTTGCCCGCAATGTGGCGCGGGAAGATCGAGGCATCGGCGACCCAGAGGTTCTCGGCGCCGCGGACCTTGAGGTCCGGCGTCAGCACCGCGCGCGCGTCGATGCCCATGCGGCAGGTGCCCACCGGATGCAGGAAGGGCACGGTCGATTTGCGGATATAGGCCTCATCGGCCGCCGCGCCCGCGCTCGGGTCCGGCACGTCGATGAGGTTGATGACCTGCGAACCGAAGGGCGCCGTCGAGGCGATCTTGCGTACCCAGGCAAGGCCGCGTTTCACGCCGTCGAAATCGTCCGGGTGGTCGAGCAGGCGCGGATAGATGGCCACCGGCGCCAGCGGGTCCTTCGAGCGGAGCTCCAGGTGGCCCATGCTCTTCGGGTGGTTGATGTTGACGAGGATGGTTGTCAGCTTGCGGTTCGGAACCGTATAGCGGCCCTTCTTCTTTACCCAGCCGAAGGGGAAGAGGTGGAATTGCAGGTCCGGCTCCTCGAAGGACGGGTCGGATTTCAGGAAGGCGAGCACCTGCGCCGTCGGCACGCTCATGAAGCCCTTGCGCCGGAAAACCCATTCGGCAAGCGTCTTCACGCCGTTGATCGGCGTCGCCAGGCTGTTGGCCGTCGTCACGTTCATCTCGGCCAGCACGTAGAGGCCGGGATGTTCCATGAGATTGCGCCCGACATCCGGGCTTTCGACGATCGGCTCGATGCCGTGGCGCTTCAATTGCGCCGGATCGCCGATGCCCGACAGCATCAGGATCTGCGGCGAGTTTATCGAGCCGGCCGACAGCACGACGCCCTTGCGCGTCTTGAAGATGACGCGCGTTCCGTCCTTGATCGCCCTGATGCCGACGGCGCGGCGGCCTTCGAAGAGGATGGTCTCGACGATCGTGCCGTCGATGAAGGTGAGATCCGGATTGCCGAGCTTCGGCTTGATGAAGGCCTCCCAGGCCGAGTGCCGCTTGCCCTCGCGCGTCGAGCCCTGGTTCCAGGCGACGCCTTCATGGGAAGCGCCGTTGAGGTCTAGGTTGAGCGGCACGCCGGCATTGACGAAACTGTCGAGGAAGGCCTCGGAGACCGGATGTTTCCAGCGCAGGGCCGAGACGCGCTGGGGGCCGAGGCCGCCGCGCAGCGCATTGTCCTTGTCGTTGTCGGCGGTCTCCATCTTGCGGAAATAGGGCAGCACCGAATTCCAGCCCCAGCCCTTGTTGCCCATGGCTTCCCAGGCGTCGTAGTCCTTCGCCGCGCCGCGGATGAAGATCATGCCGTTGATGGCCGACGAGCCGCCGGGCACGCGGCCGCGCGGCCACTTCTCCACCAGATTGTCGCGGGTCGGGTCCGGCTCGGTCTGGAAATCCCAGTCGTAGCGCTTGTTGCCGATCGTGTGCACGAGCGCTGCCGGAATATGGGTGAGATTCAGGCGTTCCTTCTTGCCGGCCTCGACCAGCAGCACGGAATTCTTCTTTTCGAGAAGCCGGGCGGTCAGCGGGCAACCGGCGCTGCCCGATCCCACCACGATATAATCAAATTCTTTCAAGCCACTCATTCGCTGTAGACCTCTGGCGCTCTAGACTTCTGGATTTTCCGTCACGCCGCTTCGACGATTTTCGCCAGGTGACAGGCGGCGAAGGCTTCCCCGGCCCGCGGTGTCAGCGCCGGATCGATGGTTGCGCATTTCTCGATCGCGAAGGGACAGCGCGTCCGGAAGCTGCATCCCGGCGGGATGTTGATCGGGTTCGGCGGCTCGCCTTCGAGAAGGTATTTTTCCGGGTCGTAGGGCCGCGCCTCGATCGACGGCACGGCGCTGAGGAGCGCGCGCGTATAGGGATGGCCGGGATTGAAGAAGGTCGTCTGGTTGTCGGAAAGCTCGACGACGCGGCCGAGATACATCACCGCGACGCGGTTGCAGACCCGCCGCACCATGCCGAGATCGTGCGAAATATAGAGGAGCGTGATGCCGCGCTCGCGCTGCAATTTCTCGAAGAGTGCAAGCAACTTGGTCTGCTCCACCTGGTCGAGCGCAGACAGCGTCTCGTCGAGGATCAGCAGTTCCGGATCGAGCACCATGGCGCGCGCTATGTTCACCCGCTGGCGCTGGCCGGCGCTGAGCCCCACCGGCAGCTTGTCGTGCAGGTCGAGCGACAGGCCGATTTCCTGCATGACCTGCTCGACCTTCGGCCGGATCGCGCTGCCCGCCATGCCGTGGATCCTCAAAGGTTCGGCGATCGTGCGGCCGATGGTGAAATGCGGCGGGATGGCGTTGAACGGGTCCTGCAGCAGAAGCTGGAAGCGCTTGCGCAGGTCGAGCTGGCCCTTGGCATTGAGCCGCGCGATATCCTTGCCCTTGAACAGGATCTGCCCGGTATTGGGCAGTTCCAGCAGGCTGAGCAGCCGCGAGAGCGAAGACTTGCCGCAACCGGATTCCCCGACGATGCCGAGGCTGTCGCCCTTGTGCACATCGAAGGACACGCCGCGCACGGCATGCACATGCTGCTTGCCGAACAGTTTCGTCGGGTCCTTGGTGCTGTAGACGCGGCTGATGTCGCGCACGGACAGCACCACCTCGCTGTCGAAAATCTTGTCGGCGATCGAGGCGCCGGTGTTGCGCGTGTCTGCCTCCCAGATTTTCGGCAGGTCCGAGATGAGGTTCGCCGTATAGGGATGTTTTGGCGCGCTCAGCAGGTCCTCGAAAGGCTGGTGCTCGACCACCTGGCCGGCGGACAGGACCAGCACCTCGTCGGCGATGTCGTGCAGGGTGCCGAGCGAGGACGAGACGAAGAGGATCGCCGTGTTGAAATCGCGCTGGAGATCCTTCAGCAGGCGCAGGATCTGCGCCGCCACCGTCACGTCGAGCGGCTGGGTGATGTTGTCGGCCACCAGCAGGTCCGGCTGGGTGACGAGCGCATCGACGATCATCACGCGCTGCATCATGCCGCCCGAGAACTGGAACGGGAATTCCTGGAAGCGCTGCGCCGCCGAGGGGATCCGCACCGCATCGAGCGTGCGCACGACCCGGCGCGCGGCGTCGGCCGTGCTGATGCCGGGCTCGACGGCTTTCAGCTTCTCCACGATCTGGTGGCCGATCGGGATGGTCGGGTCGAGCGCGCTGCCGGGATCGGAGCCGATATAGGCGATCTTGCGGCCGCGCAGCGCCTGCATCTGCCGCTGCGGCAGCGTGACGAGATCTTCGCCGCGATAGAGGATCTTGCCGCCGGTGATCTCCAGCGGCCTGGCGACCCAGTTGATCAGCGCGCGCGACAGCACGGTCTTGCCGGAGCCGCTTTCGCCGATGATGCCGAGCACGCGGTTTTCCTCGATGCTGAGGGAAACGTCCCGGAGCACCGGCCGCCTTGCGCCGGAGCCCAGAAGCAGATCGACGGAAAGGCCCTGGACATCCAGGATTTTCGAGGACGTGTTCATTCGACCCCCTGCAGAATCTTGTTGCGCGAACGTTCCAGTGCACCACCCATGAAGTTGATGCCGCACAGCGAGAGGGCCAGCAGCAGGCCGGGCACGGTGGTGATCCACCAGGCGTTCATGAGGTATTTCGTGCCGTCGGCGATGATCGTGCCGAAGGTGGGCGTCGGCGGCTGCACGCCGATGCCGATGAAGCCGAGCGCCGCCTCGAAGATCATCATCTTCGCCACATCCAGCACAGCGACGAAGGCGATCGGCGGCAGGATGTTCGGCGCGATGTGCACGAGCAGAATCCGGAGGTCGGACGCGCCGAGGATCTTGGCCGCCCGCACATATTCCCGCCGCCGCTCTGACAGCGTGACGCTGCGGGCGACACGGGCATAGGCGGGCCAGCCGGCGAGGATGAAGACGAGGATGATGGTCAGCGGCGTCGGCCGCGTGACGCCGAGAATGGTGATCGCCAGGATGACCACGGGGATCGACATCTGCGCATCGGTGAGCCGCATCAGCACCAGGCCGACCCATCCGCCGACATAACCGGCGATCATGCCGATCGCCGAGCCGACGATGAACATGCCGATAACGCTGACGACGCCGATGAACAGCGCGTTGCGCAGGCCGATCAGCGAGCGCGAGAACAGGTCGCGCCCGAGCTGGTCCGTGCCGAAGAGGTAGGGCATGTTCGCGCCGTCGAGAAGCCCGGGTTCGAGGAACTTCTTGCTGACGTTGAACTGCGTCGGCGACAGGTTGAGGAGATAGGGGCCGATCACCGACAGGAGCAGCAGCCCGAGCACGATGGCGAAGCCGATCTTGAAATCGGCGGTGCGCCATGCCTTTGCGAAGAGGCTGGTGCCGGGGCCGCGCTTTCTTGCGACGGCCCTTCCGGCGGGATCGATATCCGTTCCGATAGCCATCAGTACTGCAGCCTTCTGTCAATGGTGGTGGCGGCGAAGTCGACGAGGATGTTGACGACGACGAGAACCACGCAGGCGAGGATGGAAATCGCCTGGATGATCGGGAAATCGCGCTGGAACACCGCGTTGATCATCAAGAGGCCCACGCCGGGGAAGTTGAACACGTATTCGATGAGGAACAGGCTGCCGAGCAGCACGCCGACGGCCTGGATGCCGAGCGTGTTGAGAAGCGGGATCAGCGAATTGCGGAAGACGTGGAAGACGATCATGCGCGACCGTGACAGGCCACGGATCTGGCCGACCGAGACATAGGCCTCCATCAGGTTGCCGCTGACCGACACCGCGATCGAGCGGATGAAGACCGGCGCGAGTTCCACGGCCAGCACGATCGCCGGCAATATGGCGTAGCTGAAGCCCTTGTAGCCGATGGCCGGCAGCCAGCCTGCCTTCGCCGAGACGAGGAAGATCAGCACCAGCGCCAGCCAGATATTGGGCAGCGAGACGAAGATCGAGCTCAGGTAGAGCGCGAAGCGATCCGGCCACTTGCCCGACCGCAGCCCCGCATAGATGCCGATCGGCACCGCCAGCGCCAGCGCGAAGACGAAGGCAAGGCCGGCGAGCAGCAGGCTGTAGGGCACTGCCGTCGCGATGAGCCCGATGACCGACGCCCGGTTGGCGGCGTTGAACGTATCGGCGGCGCGGGTGCCGCCGGTGCTGGCGCCCTGGGCGCTGCGCACGAAAGAACGCCCGAAATCGCCCTGGGCGATCTGCCCGACATAGCGGCCGAACTGCACGAGGACCGGGTCGCGCAGCCCCATTTCCTTGGCCGTCTGTTCTGCGACCGATGGCGACACCATCGGCCCCAGCATGATGCGCACGGGGTCTCCCGGCACCACCCTCAACAAGGTGAAGATGAGCAGTGCCACGAGGAGAACGATGATGAGACCCTGCGCTATTCTTCGCATGAAGAAATCGAGAGCAAAGAGCATGTAGGGTACCCCGCGATGCCGTTACAGTCTGCCGGCGGACCTTTTGTTTCTGCCGCATTATCCGACGCCGAAGCGATGCCGCTTCGGCTGGAAATACTTTAGATCAGGTCCGCCTTGCTGAGATCGATCGGACCGTTCGGGAAGTAATAGGCACCCTGAAGGCCCTTCGCCGCGCCGTGGAAGTTGACGGCGGAAAACAGCGAGAAGCTCGGCGATTTCTGCGCCATCAGCGGGAAGACCTTTTCCTGAAGGATCTTGAGGCGCTCTTCCGGCGTCGCGGCACCCCGCTCCTCGTCGAGCACGGCGTCGATCTCCGGATCGTTGACGCCGGTGATGAGCGCCGCCTTCGAATGCCAGTTCGGGCGCAGCACCAGGTCGGGCTCCGGCGAACCGGTCATCCAGCCCACGTCGCACATATGGCCCTGGCCCTGGCCATCGGCGGCGCGGTAGATCGCCTGTTCCCAGGCGGCCGGCTCCAGCACGGTCAGCTGCACGTTGAAGCCCTGCTCGGCCATCATGGCGGTGATGATCTCGCCATATTCCTTGGTCTTCGGGTAGAAGCCGATCGAGGTAATGTATTCGAGCGGCGGCAGGCCCTCGCCGTTCGGGAAGCCGGCTTCCGCCAAAAGGCGCTGGCATTCCTCCGGGTCGTATTTCGGATAGGTCTCGATATCCTTGAAGCCGAACTTCATCGGCGAGACGAAGCAGCTCGTCGCCGATGCGGCGTCGCCCATCAGCATGAGGATCTGCTCGCGGTCGATCGCATGGCAGGCGGCAAGCCGGATGCGCGGATCGTCGAACGGCGCCTTGTTGCAGCGGAAATGCAGGTACTTGTTCTCGGTGGAGAGGCCGCGATGCCCGACGACAGTGGCGTTGCCGGCGAGCGAGGCATATTGCTCCGGCTCCAGGCGCTCGGCGATCTGGTATTCGCCGTTCATCAGGCCGAGCAGGCGGGTATTGGCATCCGGCACATAGGCATAGACGATCTGGTCGATTTTCGGCCGGCCGCCGTAATAGGCGTCATTGGCCGCCAGCGTGCTGCGATCGCCGACCGTCTCGACATATTTGAAGGCATTGGTGCCGTTCGGACGCTTCTGCAGGGTCGCGGGATCGGCAACGTCCTTGGCCGACAGGATCGGCAGGAAGCTGGAGATGAACCAGAAGGCGGACGCGGGATAGCCATGTTTGGCGGTGCTGAGGCGCACGGTCAGGCGGTCCACGACCTCAACGTCGACGCGGCCCGGATAGAAGGACGCGGCTGGCCGTTCCGGGTTGGAGGCATATTCCATCGTCGCCTTGACGTCCTCGGCGCCGAAGTCCTTGCCGTCATGGAACTTCACGCCGTCGCGCAGCTTGAACTCCAGCGTGTTTGCGTCGATGAGCTGCCAGCTCACTGCAAGGTCCGGCTCCAGCTCGGGGACCTTGCCCTCTTCCATCTGGCAGCGGGTCAGATGGCTGAACACGAACTTTTCGAAGTTCGACTGGCCAAGCGTGGTGTGCGATGTCGGGTCCCAGTTCCCGGTCACCGGCCCCATCGAGGCGAGGACCACGGTCTTCTTCGCCTGCGCTGCGGCAGGCCCCGCAATCGAGGCCAAGCTCGCAGCCGCAACGACAGCACCTGTACTCGCAAGCAATTCGCGACGTGTAATCATGGATAGGTTCCCTTTATCGTTGATCTGCCGGAGGAGAACAGCGGCTTTCCCGACCACCGTCCCCTTCCAATTGCAGCAACGTTAGCAGCAGCACGGCCCTCTCGGCTTGACACCGCGTACGTCTTTTTTGTCGCAACGGCAGGATTGTAGCAACGGGCCGGCGCGCATGAACAATCTATCCGTGCATCAAGCGAGCGCACTACAATTGTCTCGCCGCCTTTTGTCACCGCACTCGGCAAAAGGCCTTGCGATTCGGCCGGGCACCGGCAATCATGATGAAAACATGACGAACAGGCCGCGCGAGGCGCCCGACGTCAAATCTCCCGATCTACCAATGCGTCGAAGGGTTACGAATGGAACGCGTTATCGATCTGTCATCGCGTATCGACTATGAGATGCTTTTCGATCGGAAAACGGCGCAAACCTACTATGGCGTCGAGCCGGAGCCGGCCGGACGCTATTATGACGACGACCGCGGGATGGTGGTGCGTACCCATGTCGACGGCGGCCCGTTCCGCCAGGACCTGATCCAGTTCGAGCCGGACGTGCTCGCCTTTGCCGGCTTCGGCAGCCCGTTTCCGCTGCCCAATGTGCGCCATCATGTGCAGACCGTCGGCGACGAGGACTGGATTCACTTCACCCTCTGTCTGGATTCCGCGATCTGCGAGAACGTGCTCGGTCAGGAAGTGGTCGAGCAGGAGCGCTACGAATGCACGATCACACGCTATCCGGCCAAATCGGTGATCGACCGCATGTCGCGGCTCGACGGGCAATACAAGATCGCCTGTCTCTGGTTCAAACCGAACGCCCTCTTGAGAATGCTCGAAACGACGGAATCGCGCATTCCTGATGAGCTGTTCTGGCTGAAGGCAGGCCGGGTGGACCGCGTCCATCATGCATCGATACCGCTGACGACGCAGATGTATCACGCCGTTAACGACGTCCTGACGTGCAACTTTTCCGGCGGCGTGCGCCGGGCGTTCGTGCGCTCCAAATATCTGGAACTGCTGTCAACGATCTATCAGTCGCTGGTCGACCAGGCCAATCAGAAACGATCGTTCTGCGGCGATGGCGACCATCGCAAGGTCGAGGCGGTGGCGAGCTACCTCACGTCGAACCCCGCCTCGAAGGATTCGCTTGCCGATATCGCGCGGCGCGTCGGCATGAACCGCACCAAGCTCGTCACCACCTTCAAGGAGGTCTACGGCACCTCCGTCGAGGCCTATTGGCGCGACTGGCGCCTGCAGAAGGCGCGCGACCTGCTCGTCAACCGGCAGATGTCGGTGAGCGAGGTCGCCCAGCAGGTCGGCTATTCCGAAATCTCCGCCTTCACCCGCGCCTTCAGCAAACAGTTCGGCATCGCGCCGAAGAAATACCAGATGAAGTGAGCTTTCCGGGCGCGATGCCTTCGGCAAGGCCGGCGACCGACGATGATACAAGCGGTCGCCGAACCATATAGGTTCCCAGCGAATGCAGACCTCCTCCTTCCGCTGGGCGTCCCCGTCCTTGTGCTATGCCAGCGCCGGCAGGAGCTGATCGATGCTCTTCTTGGCGTCACCGTAGAACATACGGGTGTTGTCCTTGAAGAACAGCGGGTTCTCGATGCCGGAATAGCCCGTGCCCTGGCCGCGCTTGGACACGAACACCTGCTTGGCCTTCCAGACCTCGAGGACCGGCATGCCCGATATCGGCGAGTTGGGATCCTCCTGCGCGGCCGGGTTGACGATGTCGTTGGAGCCAATGACGATCACGACATCCGTATTCGGGAAGTCCTCGTTGATCTCGTCCATTTCCAGAACAATGTCGTAGGGCACCTTGGCTTCGGCAAGCAGCACGTTCATGTGGCCTGGCAGACGGCCAGCAACGGGATGGATGGCAAAGCGTACGGTCTTGCCGGCGGCGCGCAGCTTGCGCGTCAGTTCCGAGACCGACTGCTGGGCCTGCGCCACCGCCATGCCGTAGCCCGGCACGATAACGATGCTGTCAGCCTCGTTGAGCGCAGCGACCACGCCCTCGGCATCGATGGCGATCTGCTCGCCGGTGATCTCCATCGCCGGACCCGTCGCCGCACCGAAGCCGCCGAGGATGACGGAGACGAAGGAGCGGTTCATCGCCTTGCACATGATGTAGGAGAGGATCGCACCCGACGAGCCGACCAACGCGCCGGTGACGATCAAGAGATCGTTGCCGAGCGTGAAGCCGATGGCGGCGGCGGCCCAGCCGGAATAGCTGTTCAGCATGGAAACGACCACTGGCATGTCGGCGCCGCCGATGCCCATGATCAGATGGTAACCGATGAAGAAGGCGGCGAGCGTCATCAGGATGAGTGTCCACGCATCGGCACCTTGGACATAGAGCACGAGCAGGACGAGCGAGAGCAGCGCGGCGCCAGCGTTGAGCATATGGCCGCCCGGCAGTTTCCTGGCCTTGCCATCCACCTTTCCGGCCAGCTTGCCGAAGGCGACGACCGAGCCGGTGAAGGTGACCGCACCGATGAAGACACCCAGGAACACCTCGGCCTTCATGATCGACAGCTCAACAGGTTCCTTGTGGGCGAGGATGGCTGCAAAACCCGTCAGTGCGGAGCGTCCGGCCTCGTCAAGGCTCGCGACATGCGCCGCCTCCAGATGCGCGTTGAAACCGATGAAGACGGCAGCGAGACCGACGAAAGAGTGCAGCGCCGCAACGAGCTGCGGCATTTCCGTCATCTGCACGCGGGAGGCGACGAAGGCACCAAGCACCGCGCCGCCTGATATCATCAGCACGATGACGAACCAGTTGCCGACATCGGGTCCGAAGACCGTGGCGATGACGGCAAGGCCCATGCCCACAATGCCGTACCAGACGGCGCGCTTGGCGCTTTCCTGGCCGGAGAGCCCGCCAAGGGAGAGGATGAAGAGAATGGCTGCCGCAATATACGCGGCCGAAACGATACCGATCGTCATGATGAGGACCCTTGCGCGATCAGGATTTCTGGAACATGGCGAGCATGCGCCGGGTGACGAGGAAGCCGCCGACAATGTTGATCGTGGCGATCAGTACGGACAACGCCGAAAGCACCACCACCAGCAGGCTGCCGGAGCCGATCTGCATCAGCGCGCCAAGGATGATGATGCCCGAGACCGCGTTGGTAACGGCCATCAGCGGCGTGTGCAGCGAATGTGAGACGTTCCAGATGACCTGGAAGCCCACGAAGCAGGCGAGCACGAAGACGATGAAGTGGCTCATGAAGGCCGATGGTGCGAAGGCCCCGACGATGAGCAGCAGCGTCGTGCCGGCGACGAGCAGCGCAAGCTGGCTCTTCGTCTCGGCCTTGAAGGCGGCGGTTTCGGCCGCGCGCTTTTCCTCTGCCGTCAGTTCCTTGACTTTTTCCTTCGGCTTCTGCGCAGCGATCGCCGCGATCTTCGGCGGCGGCGGCGGGAAGGTGATCGTACCCTCGAAGGCAACGGTCGCCCCGCGGATGACATCGTCTTCCATGTTGTGGACGATCCTGCCGTCCTTGCCCGGCGTCAGGTCGGCCAGCATGTGGCGGATGTTGGTGGCATAGAGCGCCGAGGACTGCGCGGCCATGCGGCTCGGAAAGTCCGTGTAGCCGATGACGGTGACACCGTTGTCCGAGACGATCTTCTGGTCAGCGACCGTCAGGTCGCAATTGCCGCCACGCTCAGCCGCAAGATCGACGACCACGGAGCCCGGCTTCATCGCAGCAACCATGTCGGCCAACCACAGTTTCGGCGCATCGCGGCCGGGGATCAGCGCCGTCGTGATGACGATGTCCACCTTCGGGGCTAGCTCACGGAACTTGGCAAGCTGCTTCTCGCGGAACTCCGGCGAGGACGGGGCGGCATAACCGCCGGTCGCCGCGCCGTCCTGCGCACCACCATCGAAGTCGAGATAGACGAATTCCGCGCCCATACTCTCGATCTGTTCGGCCACTTCCGGACGCACGTCGAAGGCATAGGTCTGCGCGCCAAGCGAGGTCGCAACACCGATCGCCGCAAGGCCCGCGACGCCCGCGCCGATGACAAGAACCTTGGCCGGTGGCACCTTGCCGGCGGCCGTGATCTGGCCGGTGAAGAAACGGCCGAAATTGTTGCCGGCCTCTATCACCGCGCGGTAGCCGGCGATGTTGGCCATCGACGACAGCGCATCCATCTTCTGGGCGCGCGAGATGCGTGGTACCATGTCCATGGCGATGACGTTTGCACCCTTCGCCCGGGCCTGCTCCAGCAGTTCGCCGTTCTGGCCAGGATAGAAGAACGAGATCAGCGTCTGGCCCGCGGACAGAAGCTCGATCTCTCCGTTCAAAGGCGGACGGACCTTGACGATGACATCGCACGCCGCGACCAGCGCCGCCGCACTGTCGACCACCGTCACGCCCGCGGCGCGGTAGGCATCGTCTGATAGACCTGCCCCAAGCCCCGCACCCGCTTCGACAAAACACGTATGCCCCAGCTTTGCCAGTTGAACCGCGCTATCGGGCGTCAGCGCAACGCGCAGCTCTCCAATGGCCAGCTCCTTGAGAGCTCCAACCTTCTGTCCCATTTCACTTTCCGGCAGAGCCGGCCCTCTGATGTACGCGTGTATTTCGAAAAATCGCCGAGAGGTGAACGCACAGTGGAGACGTTCTCCCGCGATACGGCGTTCGGATCGGTGGAGCCAATCCAGATGTTCAGCTGCAATGCCCGCTAGCATCTTGCCTATGAAACGGCGATCACCGGCGATGCTGCGACCCTGTGCGCGCGAAAACGCGGCACACAAGGTCACCGAGACTTGCTCCTACCGGCGCGCCCTAGTGGGCGACCAGAATGCCCTTGGCCTCGAAGATATCGCGAATCTTGCGGACATAGCCGTGATAGTCCTTGTTCTCGTGTATCCGGCTCCACTGGCGGGGACGGGGCATATCGATGTTGAGATCAAGGTCGACGCGGCCCGGGCGAGGCGACATGACCAAAACGCGGTCCGCCAGGAACACCGCCTCGTCGATGCCGTGCGTGATGAAGAGCACCGTGTTGCCGAGCCGCATCCACATCGACTGGAGATCCATGATCATCTGTTCGCGCGTCAGCGCATCGAGCGCGCCGAACGGCTCGTCCATGAGCAGGAGGCCGGGCTCCTGGATCAGCGCACGGCAGATCGCCACGCGCTGGCGCATGCCGCCGGACAGTTCCGAGGGGTATTTGTTGCCGAACCCTTCAAGCCCCACCTGGGCCAGCAGTTCCTCAGCGCGGCTGCGGTATCGCGCGACATCCAGCCGTTTGATCTCGATGGGCAGCAGGATGTTTTCAAGTACGGTGCGCCAATAGAGAAGAAGGTCGGACTGGAAGACGACACCGATCTTGGGATGCGGCTTGACGATGGTCTCCCCATCGATGGCGATCGTACCAGTCGATGCGCCCGTCAGGCCAGCCAGCAGCGACAGAAGCGTGCTCTTGCCGCAACCGCTCGGGCCGACCACGGCAACAAAGGTGCCGGGCTCGAATTTGAGGTCGATCTTTTCGAGCGCTACGACATCTTCGTCTTCACGCGTCTTGTAGATTTTCGAGAGCCGGGAGATGTCGACCGCCGCACCCGCCTGGACAATAGCATTCATGGGACTACCTCACTGAATCTTCTTTGCTTCGGACCGCCCAGAGGGTCGCCCTACTTGGTGTCGCGCTTGTAGGTGACGCGGCTTTCGACGAAATCGATGACGAAATAGAGCATCACGCCCAGGCCGGAGATGGCAACGACAGTCGCAAAATTCAGCGTGGTATCGAACAGCGAATTGGCCTGGAGCTGCAGGTAGCCGAGGCCGCGTTCGGCGGCGACGTATTCGCCGATGACCGCCCCGATCACGGCAAGCGACACCGCCACCTTGAAGCCGCCGAAGATGTTCGGCAGAGCCGCCGGCAGACGCACCTTGAAGAAAGTCTGCCATTCGCTGGCGCCCATGGAGCGGACGAGGTTGACGAGGTTTTTGTCCAGCGCCTGGAGCCCCACCACCGTCGAGATGACAATGGGAAAGAAGGAGATCAGAAAGGCGAGCGTGATCTTCGGGGCCCAGCCATAACCCAGATACAGCACCAGCAGTGGCGCCAGCGCCACCTTCGGCACGGTCTGAAGCGCGACCAGGATCGGATAGATGGCACGCTCGAATGCGCGCGAGTAGAAGATCGCGAGCGCCAGAGGAATGCCGACGAGCACGCCCATCGCAAATCCGGAAACGACTTCGAACAGGGTCACGTAGGCATGGCTGGCGAGCAGAGGAAGCTCGTTGACGATACGCGTCGCAATTGCCACCGGCGTCGGCAGGACGAATTCCGAAAGTCCGGAAAGCGGAACCAGGATCTGCCAGGCCGCAAGCAATACGGTTGCGAGAATGATCGCCGAATAGCGTTCAAGCCACGACCCCCGCGATTTTTTCCTGCGCATGATCTTATCCTGTTTTGACTGGGCGCGATCGGCGCCGAATACATTCGTGCTCGCCACCTTAGCCTCACTGCGTCAGAAGTTCGTTGGTAAAGAAGGTCGATGCCGGCTTGGGATCGCCGATCTCCTCGGTGCTGCCGACGAGTTTCAGCGCATCGCCGATTGCCTTCTCGTCGACCCAGCCGACGGGCGTGCCGCTCGACGGTGCGTGGATCGATGCCGATGTCGCCTCGATCTGCCGCTGGACGACCTTGTCCGAGGGGCCGGCCTGCCAGACAGCCTTGAGGGCTGCGGTGGCCGCGGCCGGATCGCTCCGCGTCATCTCGATCGCCTTGGCATTGGCTGCAAGGAAGCTCTTCAGCGCTGTCGCCTTTTCGGCAATGCCGGCATCACTCGCCACCACCGCCATGCCGGGAATGGCAAGGCCGTATTCGGCCATGTCAAGCGTGGGGAAAGTCTGGCCGGTCTTGTCTTCGAGCACGGGCAGGTCGTTGGTCTTGTAGACGCTGACCACGTCAACCTGGCCCTGCAGGAACTGTGGGACGCGGGACTGGGAATCCATCTGGACCTTCGAGACCTTGCTGCAATCCACCTGGTTGATTTCACAGAAGGCGTTGAGATAGGACGTGCCGGTCTCACCGACCGCATGCGCGATGGTCTTGCCTTCCAAGTCCTTCGGCGTCTTCACCGCCTTTTCTGCGTGCGAGATGAGCGCAATCGGCGACTCCGGCTGGTAGAGTGCGATGATCTTGACCGGCATCCCCTTCTGGATGGCGGAAATGGCAAAGATGCCCGGCAGGATGACAACATCCTCCTGGCCCTGGATCAGCGAACCAAGTGCTGCCTGCGAGCCGGCGCCTTCGCCAAGCTTGAGGGTGACACCAGCATCCTTGTAGATGCCTTTCTGTTCACCGAGATAGAAGAAACCGTACTCGCCCTTCAGCTTCCAGCTGAAGCGGACCTTCACTTCCTCGGCCATTGCACCCTGGCTGGCCACAAGCGTGGCGATAGCGGTCGTCGCGACGAGTGCGGCTCCGCGAATGACACGTCTGACATGCATCATTTCACTCCTCCCTAGCGGACGCCCGCTGGCGCCCTGTTGGCTTCCTGCCTCATTCATTCCCCAAGAACTGAGCCGGGGCCTCCTACCCATTTGCTCAATTCTTGATCTCATAGTGTGATCACACATTGGGATTGTCAAGTAAAGAATCTGCGAGAAATCGCATGATGCTCCCGATGAGGCACGCGCACGGGCGGCAGCCTCGCATATCCTTCAATATACGGAAATCGCTTGGAAATTTTAACCGAACGCCGCCATCACCACCCTCCGTTGCGGGAGCGTGATGCATGTTGCCGGCCTCCGCCGGCGGGACCTCCACGAGGCCACCTCTCACGTCAGGATGTCGAGGCGAAAATGCTCGACAATGCGTTCTCAATGGCCGAACGGCTGAGATCCCTGGCTATGAACACCAGCCATCCGCCCGAAACGCCATCCGGCCAGCGTGGCAGATATTCGGGCGGGTAAACGACGTGCTGGACCCCGTGAATGACCACGGGGCGAGGATCGCCCGCGACGGACAAGAGGCCCTTGACCCGCAAAATGGACTGGCCGCGACTGGCGAGCAACAATTCCAGCCAATCGACGAAGGCCGGCCAATCCACGGCGGCCGCGACGTCGACGACGAAGGTCTCGACGCCGGCGCTGTGTCGGCCGTAAAGCGGCTGCTCGGAAACGTCGAGATAACGTGGGCGTTCGTCCCCCGCCCTCTCGAAAAGCGCGCCGGCGCCCGGCATCTTCGCCTTGCTGGAAACGAGTTGGCCGACCGTCGGATTGATCGCAGCGATATCATTGCGGAGCGCGTCGAGCCGCCAGGGCTCGGCGAGATCGGACTTCGTCACCACGACGCGATCGGCCAGCGCCACCTGCTGAACGGCTTCGGCGAAGCGGGCGATCGTGCCTGCGCCACCGACCCCATCGACCGTAGAAACGATCGTGCCTGCACGGTAGCCACGCCGCAACCGCAGGTCACTCATCACCGCCTGCATGATCGGCGCAGGATCGGCAAGCCCCGTCGTCTCGACGACGACGCGGCGAAATGGCTCCACCTCCCCACGGCGCACCATCTCGAACATATCGGCAAGCGTCGAGACCAGATCGTCCCGTACGGCGCAGCACAGACAGCCCGAGGACAAGAGCACGGCATCTTCCGACACTTCGCGCACCAGGAGGTGATCAAGGCCGACCTCGCCGAACTCATTGATCACGACGGCGGTATCGGCGAAATCCGGTTCGCCCAGCAGATGGCGAAGAAAGGTGGTCTTGCCGCTGCCGAGAAAGCCCGTCAGGACATGCACGGGAATGCGATCATCCTGGGCGGAGGCAGCGGGTTGCATGGTCAGACCACCTCGAAGATCGCGTCGATCTCCACCGGCACATTGCGCGGCAGCGAATAACAGCCGACGGCGGCGCGGGCATGGCGCCCCGCCTCACCGAAAACCGCGACCATCAGATCGGATGCGCCATTGATGACTTTCGGATGGTCCTTGAAATCCGGCTCGGCATTGACGAATCCGCCCAGCCGGATCACGCCGACAACGCGATCAAGATCACCGTCCAGCGCCGCCTTGAGCTGAGCAAGAATGTTCACGGCGCACAGGCGCGCCGCCGCTTGGCCATCCTCGACCGAGAAGTCGGAACCAAGCTTGCCGGTGAACTTGTCCTTGCCGCCCTCGCCCGGCACCTGGCCGGAAATATAGACCTGGCTGCCATGGCGGCGCGCCGGCACATAATTGGCGAGCGGCGCCGTCGTCGCCGGCAGTACGATGCCCAGGCTTGCCAGTTTTTCGTCGATCTTCCCCACCACGATGCGCTCCTCCCGGCAGTGTGTCAGTAGTCGAATTGCAGCTCCGGCCCATGCGCGAAGGGTAGCTCCAGCCCCTGTGGGCCGGCGACGCTGACCAGGGCCTTGCAGGTGGTGCGGATGTCGTGGACAATGCCCTTCTTGGCCGCCGCGGCGTTCTTGTCCTTCAGGGCCGCCAGAATGCTCTGGTGGTCCGATGCATTCCACGGCATCGAAGGGATGAGCAGCGACATGTACATGGTCGGCCCGAACTGCAGCCACAACGACTCAATCAGCGGCATCAGGACCTCGCTGTCCGCCGCGTGGTAGAGCGTGAAGTGGAATTTCTGGTTGGATGAAAGGCAGTTCAGGATGTCGCGTTTTTCGATGGCCACCAGAAGCTGCTTGTTGATCGCTGACAGCTCGTCCGCCAATCCCGCTGGGGCCTTCTTTACGGCAAGCTCTGTCGCCATGCCCTCCAGCATCTCCCGGATCGTGAACAGCTCGGTCAGCTTTTCGGGCCGCAACCTCGGCACGCGGACCGAACCGCCCTTGGTCTCCTCCAGAGCGTTGGCGGCGACGAGACGGCTGAGCACTTCGCGCACCGGCATCGGGCTGGTGCCGAGCCCGACAGCCAGCTTGCGCAGGCTCATCACCTGCCCCGGCAGGAAAGCGCCAACCATGAGGCCGCGGCGCATGTAGCGAAGAACATGTTCATGGACATGGCCGCGCGCCGGCTTTTCGGCAGCGTCGCTGTTGGCCTCGTTTTCCGGCTTCTTGATCGGCATCTTGTCTTCAGACTCCGTCATCTCGTCTAAAATCTGCGATCCGCCCGAAGGCCAACCCCGCCACACCAACCCGTCTCAGGGATTGACAGGTGGAATTTGTGATCTCACATTGTGATCAATAAACGACTTTTCATCAGACGGCAACCGTTAACTGTCCGACCGTTCGACAGACGCTGCGGAGGAAAAGTCGCCTGACACTCCAGTGGGAGAATGAGACATGGCTGCGACCGTTTCCGACCAATCTGCCCTGCGCGCCCATCTAGACCGTACCGCCAACCTCGGCCGCTATGTGCTGCGCAACGTGAGGCTTCATACGGCGACCACGAGGACGGACGCTGCCACTGCGGCGGGCAATGCATTCTTCCTCGCCGATGTGAATGTAGAGAACGGTAGAATATTAGCAATCACGCCCGCGCAACCTCACATCCTTGCCGCCGGCAACGCAGATCTGCCATCGATCGACGCTGGCGGGCGTGTCGCGCTGCCGACTTTCGTCGATTGCCATACGCATCTCGACAAGGGCCATATCCTGCCGCGCACGCCCGCGGCAGACGGTACGTTCGACGGCGCGCTGGCGGCGACGCGCAGCGACCGCACGGCGCGATGGTCAGCCGACGACCTCGGCAAGCGCATCGACTTCGCCCTCCGCTCCGCCTTTCACTACGGCACATCGGCCATCCGCACGCATCTCGATTCACAGCCACCGCAGGGCAGAATCTCCTGGCCCCTGTTCACGGAACTCCGCCAGCATTGGCACGGGCGGATCGCGTTGCAGGGGTCCTGCCTGTTCCCGATCGACATGGCACGGGACGATACGTTCCTGCGCGATATCGCCGAGCGTGTCGCCAATGCCGGAGGGATCCTCGGTGCCGTCGCCTACCCGGTACCCGATATCGATCATCTGCTCGACCGGATGTTCCACGCCGCCTCACAATACGGCCTCGACCTCGACTTCCATGCCGACGAGACCGCCGATCCGGCCGCCGACGCGCTGCGCCGCATCGCCGAAACGGCCCTGCGTTCGTCCTTCGAAAAGAAGATAACGGTCGGGCACTGCTGCTCTCTGGCCATGCAAGAACCTTCAGTCGTCGACGCGACGCTCGACAAGGTCGCGGCGGCCGGCATCAACGTCGTGGCGCTGCCGACCTGCAACCTCTACCTTCAGGACCGCAGAACCGACGGCACGACACCGCGCTGGCGTGGCGTCACCCTCCTGCATGAAATGAAACAGCGCGGAATAGCCGTCGCGCTCGCCTCGGACAACACGCGCGACCCCTTCAATTCCTACGGGGATCTCGACATGCTGGAGACGTTCCGCCTCGGCACGCGCGTCCTCCATCTCGATCATCCCCATGGCGACTGGATCGAGGCTGTCTGCACGACACCGGCCCGGATCATGCGCCTCGACGGCCACGGCATCATCGCAGCGGGGCAACCGGCCGACCTGATCCTTTTCGAGGGGCGCTCCTGGTCGGAAGTCCTCTCCCGGGCGGAGAGCAACCGCATCGTCATCCGAAACGGCTCGCCGATCTCCACGCCCCTTCCCGCCTATGCGGAGCTTGATGCGCTGGAGGGGTTGGCGCCCGGCTGAAGCGCCGGACCTGCCAAGAAGAAAACCCCGCCCGGTCAGGCGAGGTTCCCCAAAACATTCCGACCGTCTTCAAGCAGATCAGGCCGTCGCGCCGACCTGATAGAGCTCCACCTTCGTACCATCAGGGTCGGCGATATAGATCGTCAGCCCATAGGGGCCGTCGTGAAGGTCGGTAAAGTAGCGGACGCCGGCTTTCCTCAGCTTCGCATCCATGGCCCGCACATCGTTGACCTCGAAGGCGATATGGTCGAGCTGGCGATGTTCAGACGTCTTGCCGTGGATGAGCGCAATGCCCTGATGGAAGGCGGTGAAGGGGCGGCCGTCGGCGAGCGGCTTGGCCGGGCGGATCGTGAAGCCGAGCAGGTTCGTGTAGAAATCGACCGACGTGACGATATCGTCGACCATGATCAACTGGTGGCCGTAGTTCGTCACGCGCGGCTTGACCTGTTCGCCGATCCAGTCGAGCACTTCGGAAGAGGGAGCGATCTCGCAGAAGTACTGCTTCCACACCTGCTTGGCCGTCGCCTCCCAATCGGCGTTCACCCCCGAAATGCAGTCATCGACCGCGATGACATCGAGATCGCGCAGGTAGGCTTCGCGGATCGAGGTCTCCACGCAGGCATTGGTGGTCGCTCCGGCAACGAAGAGATGCTGGGTGCCCAACATCTTCAGCATCATCTCGAGACGCGTCTCGTAGAACGCGCCGAAGCGATGTTTGCGGATGACGAAGGCCGGATCGAAATCCGCAAGGTCCTTCAGCTCGTCGATGATCTGCTCGTCCCAGGTTCCCGCGAGCGCCGAAACACGCTTGCGGCGCGCGGTATGGCCGAGAAGCTTCTTCTTGGCACGGTTGTGGTCGATCGCAAAATGCTCCTGCATCGTCCAGATGACCGGGATACCCGTGTCCTGGCAACGCTTGATGAGCTTGGCCAGCGGCGGCACGATGGACGAGAGCCGCTTGGTATCGACGCCGGAAACCCCCAGCGTCCCCTGCTCGTGAATAAAGGCATTCTGCAGGTCGATGACCAGAAGCGCCGACTTGCGATAGTCGAGGGTTTCCAGGGTCATCACTTGTGCTCCACCATGTCGATGCCGAGCACGCCGCCGCGCCCCCAGCTATCCTTGGGCGTCTCGTGGATCACCACATGCAGGTGGTCCGGCTTGCAGGCGGCCTCTTCGACCATGGCCTTGGTGATGGCCTTCACGAGGTTGCGCTTCTGCTCGACGGTGCGCCCCTCCCACATTTCGACGACGACGAATGGCATTTTATGTCTCCTCTCTTTCAGCAGGCATGGCGCCGGAGGCCCAGACGGGCACGGCGGACGCAAAGCCCGAAACCAGATCATTGTTGGCCCGGTCGGCGCCGGAAAGCAGCCAGAGCGGGCGGTTCGAATAGTTCACCAGGACCTGCTCTTCCATGCAGGCCCGGTTGGCGGGGTGCGCGGGATCGCGCACGAAGCGGCTCGTCGCCGGCATCAGCCGGATCACGTAAAGCGGTTCTGCATCCGCAAGGCCGCGAAGCGCGGCGGGCCCCATCGCCTCGAGCAACACGGCCCGCGGAACAGGATTTTCTCCGGCGATGGGCACGAGCACCACGGCGCCGGCGAGCGGCGCGATCGGCCAGTACCGGCCTTCCCGGTGCTGATCCAGAAATGCGCGGTATCGGCCCGCCTCGACGAAGAGTTCACTGTCCCAAAGAATGATGTCGGCGCCGAGCACGCTTCTTGCCGCTTCGACGACACGATCGCTTTCGCACAGTTCGAGGAAGGCCCAGGGGTCGGTCAGGGCGATGCCGTGACCCCAGGGATTGTGGATCCCCGACAGCCTCTCCTGGCGGATCGACGCCTTGCGGCCGACGATCCTGGCAACGGCCTCGCGCACCGGCAACCGTGCTGGTGTCAATGAGACGCGACCGGCGAGGTCGAGATGGTCGGGGATCGCCATGGTCATGCCGGCACGGTCACGCAACGGCCGCGGCCGTAGTGCCGCTCGTCGACCGCGCCGTTTTCATAGACGACCTCGCCGCGCGCGACCGTCATCACCGGCCAGCCCTTCAGGGTCCAGCCCTCATAGATGCAGGTGCCCTTGCCCGTATGCTCGACCGTGCGCTCCTCATCGAGATCGACAAGCACGAGGTCCGCGTCGAAGCCGACGTCGATATGGCCCTTGCGCGGCCAGAGGCCGAAACGGCGCGCCGGATTGAACGAATTGAGCTCGACCAGACGGCTCAGCGGCAGCCCGCGCTGGTGCACACCGAAATGCAGCATCAGCGACAGCTCCCACGGGAAGCTGACGACACCGGGAAACTCCGTCCAGAGATCCTCGAGCTTCTTGGGCAGGAACGGCACATGGTCGGTGCCAAGGCTGTAGACCGAGCCGTTGAGCATGCCGGCCCACAGGCCTTCCAGTTCGTTGCGGTCGCGCAGCGGCGGCGAGATCTTCGCGCGCATGTCGAGATCGTCGTCGTAGCAGGTACGCGTCAGGTAGTGCGGGCAGGTTTCCACCGTGACATGGATGCCGCGGGCCTGCGCCTCGGCGGCGAGGACCGGCCCCATGCCGACCGACGTGTGCACGAGATGCAGGGAGCAACCGGTCTTCTCGGCGAGGAAGATCATGCGCCGGATCGTTTCGACCTCGCAGAAGGCCGGTCGCGATTCCGTATAGGCACCGAGGTCCTGGCGTCCGGTCGCAGCGATCTCCTTCTTGATCCACGAGGCGATCTGGGTGTTCTCGCAGTGCACGTTGATCACCGCGCCGGGGATCTTCGACAGGATGCGCATGGCGGCATAGACCCAGCCATCCGTCGCCGGGACGATGCCGATCGGGTTGTCGGGCTCATAGCCGAAATAGCACTTGAAGGATTTTACGCCGGTCTTGGCAACGATCTCGGGGATCTCGGCGATGTGCTCCTCGCGCTGGATGCCGAAGTGGAAGCCGAAGTCGATGACCGCATTCTCCTCGCCGAGCGCCTTGCGCTCCTCGTAGAACGGCAGGTAGGATTCCTTCAAGTTGCGGATATAGAGCAGCGCCGTCGTTACGCCGCCGGAGGCAGCGGCGGCCGTCTCGGTCCGCATGTCCTCCGGGAACGGAAACTTCACGCCGAGATGGCAATGCGGATCGATCAGGCCCGGCATCAGCACCCGGCCCCCGGCATCGATGGTGCGGGCGGCGTCCGGCAGGACTTCGTCGGCGCCGGTCAGCACGATCTTGCCGGCCTTGACCGCAACCCCGCCGAAGTACTCACCATCGTGGCGAACCACGCGCGCGTTCTTGATAACCAGATCCGCCTTCATTGCTTTTGCTCCAATATGCCTTCGATGCGCCTGCTGATGCCGGTCCACTGGCTGCGTCCGACGGTGATCGGCGCGCGCGCCCCCATGCCCCGGGCCCAGACGGCCTTCAGCCCCAGTTCACCAGCCGTCTCGCGATCGATCGTTCCGGGCGGAGCCGCCACGTCCACCAGAAGCGCATGCTTGGGCAGGAGTTCGAGCTGTTGACGTCCCATCAGGCGTTTCGGGACACTGCCGATGACGATATCCATTCGGGGCAGGTAGTCGGGCAGCTCCTCCAGTGTCAGCGACTGTGCGCCGGCCGCATAGGCGGCGGCCCGCTGCACGGGGTTTCGCGCCGCGACATGGACGTGCGCGCCGAGCGCCACCAGCGTGTTGGTCAGCAACGAGCCGATGGTACCCTGCCCCACGAGCATGACGTTCGACTTGTGAATGGTGATCTGCGTGTTCTCGATGATCACCTTCAGCACACCCTCGACGATCGCCGGCCCACGCAGCAGCATCAGATCGACGTCCCACTCATATTCGTGCAGGGTGATGCCGAGCGCTTCACAATGCCCCTTCAGATTGGCATCGGCCCAGCCGAGGATGATGTGGCCCGGCTTGTTCATGCCCGCGAGCATGTCGTGCGTCGGAATGATCGTCTCTGGGCACTTCGGGGCAAACAACGCGCCCTCCGCCGTGATGCCGGGGATCGGGAAGAGCGCGATGTCGGCCCCCCTCAGCGCATCGGCCGCGTCCCTGGCGTGGTAGACGCCCTCGATGCCTTCGTCCGGCCAGGGGAAACCATAGGCGCGGACGGTCGCGCCGGCCCGCAAAGCGCAGCGAGCGATCTCCTGTTCGCGGGCATCCCCGGCGACGACCGCGATGACGGTGTTCTTCCAGCTCATTTCGCCCTCACCTTCTCGATCACCTGATCCTTGTTCATCCCTGCAATGCCCATGGCCTCGGCGGTACGGCCGCCCTCGCGATAGTTGGCACCGACCGCGATCTGCGCCAGACTGTAGAGGGAATGGGCCACCGGCGTCTCAACGCCGGCGATCCGCGCGAATTCCAGGAACGGCAGGAGGCCGTGGCCGAAATCCTCCTTGTAGTAACGGTATTCCAGCGAGTCTGGGCCCTTGATGCGCTTGTTGGCCTCGCCGCCGGCAATCGCCGCCCGGTAGTCGCTGGTGTCAACCACATCCGCCTCCACCGTGCCGAGAAGCTTCATCTCCTCAATCAGGTTCGGCAGTTCGTGCCCGAAGGCACTGGCCACCGCCAGCCGCTCCTCGTCAAGCTGCTTCATGACGCGCGCGACACCGGGGGTCATGGCATCGACATAGAAGGTGAAACTGCCGCCCGTCGCCTCGACCCAGGCGGCCGCCAGCACGGCACCCGGCGGGTGCAGGACCATGTTGACATTGGAAAGGTCCGAGGCGATGACGTCGGCAACGGGATCAAGGCCCGGAAAGAGCGTGCCGGCAATTTCAAGAACTTCCGCCCCTCCCTTCAGGGCAGCCGCCTTGAGCCGCTTGGCCCGCCCGGAGACGCTCACGCCGTCCGGCCGATATTTGCGCGCCACATAGGTTAGTGTCGAGAACTCGACGACAGCCGGCGCGGCACGCCCGCTGCGCGTGAAAGTCTGCGCAAATTCCAGCGCGCCGCCAGTGTGGCCCGGATTGAGGATGACGGGGCTGGACGAAGGCCAGCCTGCAGCGGCGAGCGCTGCCGCAATCGGCGAATGCGAAAACGTGGGCAAAGCCACCACCGCGACATCAACGCCTGTGATCGCCGCCTTGAGGTCGGTGGTGATCAGCGCCGGCCTGGCGACACCCTCGCCGAGCTTGCCGTCATGAGCGACGCCGCCGAGTTTGACATGCGGCTCCAGCGTTTCCGCCGACCGCGCCCAGAAATGCACGTCGTGCCCCGCCTGAACCAGCTCCGCAACCGAGGCCGCCCCTCCGGCGCCTGCACCTAGTACTGCTACCTTCATTCTCTCCTCCCGGGGGAAGCGGGGAAAACACCCCCGTCCCATGCCTGAAGCGGGCTCGTTTTCCCGCCTCCACTGGTTGCTCCTCAACAACTTTGATCACACTTTATGATCACACATAGAATTGTCAAGCAGAAGAATGTGCTTTCGCATTCTCAAATCGTCGACCGTCAGAAGCCGTTTCCAACATGTGGCGTGCGCCAGGCACTCACCCTTTCCAGACAAATCCTCGACTATCGGCAAGGCCGGCATTCGCACGGGATCCGCCTTGGGCCCACGAGCACCCATACGCCCAACGGCCGCGAGAATCCGCGTTGACGATATCCTTCTAGAATATTGTTTCTACCGTATTATCCAACGGAAGGCGCATTCGGAGCGACACTGTCACACAAGGCCGAGAGAGGCCCAAATTCGGCATCGCGAATGGCAACGTGCACAGATTTCACAGTGCTCCGGCAGCACAAGGTGAGCGACGGAAAAACGCACGCCGCGCCTGTGATGACAGCGCGCCGTTTTCATGCAACCGCCTTGCAGCCACCTTTCGACCGCGATATGCCCAGCCGGCGAAGGAAGCCGGCCGGGCAGGTCCGATTCAGTTTCCTTCGTCGTAGAGCGTCGTCGTCGTTTCGACATCGCTGTGGTGGAGCCCGGCGCGGACCACTGCGGCGGCGGCCAGTTCCCGGGCCTTGCTGCGGATCGCCACCTCATCGACGCCCTGCACCTTGCCGTCAGCATAAAGCGCCTTGCCATCCACCCAGGTCTGCGTGATCGACGCGGTCGATGCGGAGAAGACCAGCGCCTGCAGGGGATCGTAGAACGGCGTCCATTCGATGTGGTCGAGATCGAAGAGAATGAAATCCGCCTTCTTGCCCACTTCGAGCGAGCCGATCTCATCGTCCCACATCAGCGCACGCGCGCCCTCGATGGTGGCAGCGCGGAGCGCCTCACGCGCGGTGAAGACGTCCGGCTTCAATCGTGCATCCTTGAACATGCCCGCCACGATCAGCATCTGCCGCATGAGGTTCATGTTGCCGGCCGCCGACACACCATCGGTTCCGAGCCCGACCTTGACGCCGGCCTTGACCATCTCAGGATATTTGCCGATGGAGGTCGCGCCCTTGCCGAGTTTGAAGGACGAGCACGGGCAGAAGGCAACGCTCGCGCCCCGCTCCGCCAGCAGCTTCACCTCTTCGTCCGATACTGCCGCGCCGTGAGCGATGACGAGGTTCTTGCGGATGCCACCGGCCTGGTCGACCCGGGTGATCGGCCAGCAGCCATATTTGCTCTCGCAGACCTTGGCTTCCTCGATTGAGGTCGCCAGATGATAGGTCGTGCCGACGCCCAGCTTTTCGGCAAGCGCAACGGCGCCGACATGCAGTTCAAGACTGCACGGCTCCTTGCCCTCGATGTTCACCCAGCAGCGGGCGCGGCCATCGAGCGTATTGTTGTAGCGTGTGACACATTCCTCCAGCACCTTCAGCGCCGTCTGCGCGTCCGGGAAGAAATGATGCTCGGCCATTTCCTCGGTCCAGCCGTGCGGCAGCTCGGCCGGCCGGTTGTCCGCGGCGTGGCGGCCGGTAATGCCGCGCATACCGGTCTTTTCCATCGCACGGATGACGATCCCGGGATCGTATTGCGACCCCATGTCGAGGAAGCAGGTCGTGCCGCAGCGGAGCATTTCGGTGATGCCGAGCAGCGCACCCCAATATTCGTCCTCCTCCGTGATGAAGGCATAAAAGGGCTTTGCCCAGTGGAAGACCCAGGCGCGCGTGTTGAGATTGTCGGGGAAGACCGCGCGCGAAAGCGTTTCCGAGAGATGAACGTGGCTGTCGACAAAGCCCGGGCACATGCCCAGCATCCTGCCGTCGATCACCTTGTCGAACCGCTCGCCCTGGTGGCGCGCCTTGACCTCCTCCGCCGCTCCGATGTCGGCAATGCGGTCGTTCTCGACCACCACGCTGGCATTGCGCAGCACCGTATCGTCCTTGTCGACCGTGAAAGCGAAGTTCAGATTTTCAATCAGCGTACGCATGCGGCTCCACCCAATGCTTCAACAAATTTCCCTCCCGATCGCCCGCCATGCAAAACGGCGGGCGACACTCATGGCCGCGGACAGGAGACCGGCCCGGCCGCGAACTGCACTCTCAGGCGACAGCCTGCGCCTTCAGACCCTGCCTGGCCGTGCCACAGACGATCAGCTTGTCCGTGTTGGTGTAGTCGGACAGGAGTTCTGATCCGCTCGACGTTACAAGCAACATGTCCTTGTTCTGCATGCCGAAGCCGTAGCCGGTGTTGTAGCAGAGCGGTTCGAAGCCGAGCACCATGTTTTCCTCCAGCGGCGCATCGCTGCCGGGCTTGCCGAGCACCGGCGTCAGTCCGAGATAGGGATCCTCGTGAAGATGAAGGCCGATGCCGTGGCCGACAAAGGAGATCGGCGGCAGGTCCAGCTTGGCGAGCTTGGCGATAAACGCATCATAGATCGCACGGCAGCTGGCGCCGGGCTTCACCTTCTCCATGATCTCGTATTTGCACTCGACCAGATGGGCCCAGATCTTGTCGGCCATGGGCGGCGCTTCACCGACGATGGCGGTCCGGCAGACACCGGCCTGGTAGCCGTCGATGACCGAGAAAATCTCGACGCGGCAGACATCCCCGCGCTTGAGGATGCGGTCGGACGGACCGACATTGGGCAGTACGCTACGCTCGCCGGTGGCGACGATGAGGAGCTTGAAATGCTCCGCGCCGAGCGAATAAACGTTGCGGGTCAGGTGGCCGGCAATGTCCATTTCGCTGTCGCCCGCATCGACCTCCGCCAGCGCGTCGGCAATGGCCTGGTCGGCGATGCGCGACAGTCTGCTGAGCAGCGCAATCTCCTCGGCTGTCTTGATCTGGCGCAGTCGCGCAAGGATCGGTTCCGCGTGCTCGAACCGGGCACCGGGCATCGCCGCGATCAGGCGGGCGAAATCGCCTGCCGGCAGATAGTCCATTTCGATGCCGATGCGCGCCTTCACAAGGCCGAGACCCGCGAGCTGGTCCGCCAGCACCAGCATCGGGTCGTCGGAAAACTCCGCCCAGATGCGCGACGGCACGTCGGGCAGCCGCCGCTTGATCGTCGATGCTTCCATGTCGACGCCGAAGATGGCGCTGCGCCCGTCGGCGGTGACGATCGTCATCGCGTGGCGATGGCGGATCAGCGGCTGCGACGGAACGACGAAGCCCGCCGTATAGGCAAAGTTCTCAGGCGAGGAGCAAATGATGGCGTCGAGCCCATGCTCCGCCATAGCCTTGACCTGTTTTGCAACGATTTCTGCCCGCATGTTCTTTCCTCTCTCCTTGCGTTTGCTGGCGGACGCTCAGTCGCGAACGCGATATTTTTCGACCTTGGCCAGGTCGACATCGATGCCCATGCCGGGTCCCGTCGGCACGACGATCGCACCGTCGACGAACTGCATCGGCTCGACCAGAAGGTCGTCCTTGTAGTAGATGCCGCCGACCTGGCCGTGCTGCGCCTCGGCTGGCGTCGATACGGGAATGACGCAGGACAGTGTCACGGCGGGCGATGCCGCTGCGAGCTGGACATTGGCGAGATTGCCGATGCCGGTCTCGATCGATCCGTTGACGTTGCAAAGGATGCCGGCCGCGCGGCAGACCGCCCCCACCTCCATCGCCTTGTACAGACCGCCGGCCTTGGTCGTGTAGATCGAGACGATCTGGATGCCGCCGTTCTGGACAATCTGGATGGAATCATGCGCATTCCAGGCCGATTCATCGGCCATGACAGGCGCGTCGATCCGGCGTCCGACCTCGGCGATCCGCTCGATGCCCATGACCGGCTGCTCGACATATTTGAGCCCGTTCTTCTCCATCTTGCGCACGGTCTGCACCGCCTCGCCGGGCGTCTTGTAGCCCTCGTTGGCATCGACGCAGATTTCGACCGCATCACCGGCGACCTCGCGCACGGCATCGACCATGGCGACGTCCCGCGCCGGATCGACGCCGATCTTCACCTTGATTGTCTTGACACCCTCCTCGACCAGCTTGGCGACCTCGATCCGCGCCTCCTCGATGGAGATCAGGCCAATGGAGTGGGTAACCGGCACCCGCCCGCGCGCCTTGCCGCCAAGCAGGGTGTGCACGGGAACGTTCAGCCAGCGGCCGGCAAGGTCATAGGCCGCAAACTCGACCGCCGCCTTCGAATAGGGATAACCGCGGATGATCGCATCCATCCGGGCATGCAGCTCTGCGAAGTTGCCGAGTTCCAGCCCGATGACGGCCGGCGCGAGATAGGTATCGATGACCGCGCGGGTGATCATGGCGGATTCGCCGAAGTAGCGGCCGAATTCCCCGCCCCAATCCTTGAGCGCCGGCGCCTCGCCCCACCCGACCCGGCCATCGCTGTCGGTCATCTTGACCATGACGTAGCGGCCGATGACCTCGGTGAGGCCCGCCCATTTATGCTCTCGCCGCGTGGGCAATTGGACAATCAATGTTTCGATGGACTTGATCGTTGGCACTGGTTCCACCTTCTCCTTGTCGTCGCAGTCATCTCGTTGTAGAATGCGATCATTCATTGTGATCACACTTTATGATCATGATTTTGAATGTCAAGGACGGCCGGATCGATTTTTTCGCCGGCAGATGGGAGGGAAACCATGATCGTCGAAGCGACCAACTACTTTGCCAGGGAAGGCTTGGCCGACACGGTGCTCGATCAGCGCCGCAAGGCAAGCGAGATCCGGCGCAGCCTGGGGCTCAAGCCGGGGCTGATCCACGTCAAGCTGGAGGGCGACGGCCCGGATGTTCGATGGGAGTGCAGGTTTGCATCCAGAGACGCTTACGACGCGGACCGGGCCGCGAGAGCCGCTTCCCCGGACTTCGAGGAAGCGCGCAAAGCCATGCACCGCCTATTGGCGAAGTTCGAACGGCATGTCAGCGTAGAGACCGATGGGGGCTAAAGCCGCGGGCAGGAGCAACGACCAACTCCGGGACGCTCACGTCAATCGCCGCCACAAATCGCCTCAGGCTTCGCCGTGTCACTGCACGTCGCGGTCATCAAAACGGGCGATGATCCACTTCATCGACGACGCGTCGCATCGCGATCGACGTCAGGGTCGCCAAGTGCTCCATCAGCCCGGTCACCTTCAATCGGGTGAATGTACGTTTCGCGGGTCCAAATGCCGAGGCCGAGAGCTGGGCCGCCATCGCCTTGCTCGTCGACATGGCGCGGCTGCTATCTGAAAGATGTGATATCCAGGATCGTCAACCAGCAGCACCCCAAACAATCAGATCGACGAGCCGCCGCCCTGTGCCGATGCCAAGGTTTCAGTCCCATCACCGACGCTCAGGCCGCTATACCCGGTCGAAGTGGCTGCCCCGTGATTTCAGGGAACTGGAGGTGCTGTCTGGAATGCAAAGCATGCCCACGCGGAATTTCCTCCGGATCCGGACTGCCTTGTCTAGCAAAAGAACCGGATTTCCAGTGGAGTGATCAGCTTGACTTTCGGATCAGATGGAGAGTTTCACGCGGCTATAGGTCTCCCGTGTGCAGGGCGCCAGAGCGGGACCGTACACCCTGGCTGAAACTCTTCGCATAGACCGACGGGGTCTTGCCGACATAGCCGAAGAAGGCGCTGGAAAACGCGGAGCTGGAGGAAAAGCCCACTTCGAAGGCGGTCTCGGTGATCGAGCGGCCCTCCTTGCGCAAAAGCTCCATTGCCCTATTCATGCGCATCTCGCGGATGAACTCGCGCCAGCTCTGGCCGAGCTCCGCCTGGAGATGCCGGCGCAACGTGCGCTCCGACATGCCGGCATGATCGGCGACCTCAGGCAAGGTGACACCCGGCCCGCGGCGGCTCGCGAAATCGATCACCTTCTGGATCGAGGAGTTTTCTGCATAGGGCGTCCACAGGATGCGCTCGTGGCGAAACCAGTCCGGCAGCATCTCGCCGAGCGTGACGAAGAAGCAGCGTGCTTTCTTGTCGCTCGACGCCGCTTCAGCGCTCCAGCGCAGGGCATAGTCCGTCATGCCGCCGGCAAAATCGCTGACGGCGCCGACCCAGCAGCCATTGTGTAGCCACGCCACTTCCTTGGCGCAGAATTTCGCGACAACGCCGGATGACGGGATTCTGGCGCGCAGGCGAAACATGCGGGACGGCGGGATATAGACCATATGATCCGCCGGAATGACCCATTCGCCGGCATGGCCGAAAAGCTCAAGCTCCCCTGCCGTGCAGCGCACGAGCTGGCCGCCCGCTTCACCTTCGCTGGCAAAATCGAACCGCCCCGGACCAAAGGCGCGCGCATGGCTCGCCATGCCGGCCGAGACCTCAAAATACCGTTCGCCGCTTCCCTTGCCCGCCATGCCGAGCCCTCTCCGTCCGATTGGCCGATTTTCTGATAAAAATGGCCGATTATCGAATGCAGGACAAGTCCGATTTCGGCACTTTACCATCATAACGTCGAAAAACGGACAAAGCGTATGCGGCGTTGCGAGGGAGGAGGATCATCGCATGGCACTTACCGACGCATGGGCGGCGGACGACGCCGCCTTGTCGATCGACGGGCTGAGCAAGCGTTTCGGCGGCACGCAGGCCGTCAACGGTGTCGGCTTTTCCGTCAGGACCGGGGAGATCCTGGCGCTGCTCGGAGAGAACGGCGCCGGCAAATCGACGCTCATCAAGATACTCGCCGGGGTCTATGCCGCGGATGCCGGCACATTCCGCGTCCGCGGCGCGCGTTTCGATCCGCGCGAAGGCCATCCCGGCATCGCCTTCATCCATCAGGACCTCGGCCTCATCGAATGGATGACGGTCGCGGAAAACATGTGCCTGATGCACGGCCGCTATGCGCGCCGGTTCGGCTTCATCGACTGGCGGAGTGCGCGACGCCGGGCGGCCGCGGCGCTCGCGCTCGTCTCTGAGGAGATCGATCCGGGCGCCCGGGTCCAGGACCTGACGCGTACGGAAAAATCCCTTGTCGCCATCGCCCGGGCGCTGGCGCGCGACGCACAACTTCTCGTGCTCGACGAGCCGACGGCGAGCCTGCCGCAGTCGGATGTCGATATGCTGCATGGCGTGCTGATGCGGCTTCGCGCCCGTGGCGTTGCCATCATCTATGTCTCGCACCGGCTGGACGAGGTCTTCGCCATCGCCGATCGCGTCGTCGTGCTGCGCGACGGCTATCTCGTCGCCGACGAGCCGATTGGCCGGCTCGACGGCACCCGCCTGATCGAGTTGATCATCGGCGGCCGGATGAAGGATGTCTTCGTGCGCCCGCCGGTCGCAGCCGATGCGCCTGTCGCGCTGACGCTGGACAATCTCGTCGCCGGCGATGTCGGGCCGGTATCGCTCACGCTGCGGTGCGGCGAGGTGCTCGGCCTCGTCGGCCTGCGCGGCGCGGGCCAGGACGCGGTCGGCCAGGCGCTGTTCGGCCGTTGCGCCATCCGTTCGGGAGGAGCCGTGCTTGGCGGCGGCGACGTGCTCACAAGCCGCCATCCGCAGGACGCGATCCGCGCGGGCATCGCCCTGGTGGCGGGAGACCGCAATGCGGATTCGGTGGCGCGCGGCCTCTCGGTGCAGGAGAACCTCTTTCTCAATCCGGCGCTTACCGGGCGGCGGCTTGCCGATTTCGCCCATCCGGACACGGAGGCGAAGGCGACCGCCGCCATCGGCCGGACCTTCGACATCCGCCCCAACGATCCCACGGCAGCGATCGAAACGCTTTCCGGCGGCAACCAGCAGAAGGTCGTCATGGCCCGCTGGATGCAGATCGGCGCGAAAGTGCTGATCCTCGAGGATCCAACCGCCGGCGTCGATGTCGGTTCGAAGGCCGACATCTATGCGCTGCTCGCCGAAGCGCTCGCAAGGGGCCTCGCCGTGCTGCTGATCTCGACGGATTTCGAGGAGGTCGCCGGCATCAGCCACCGCGCGCTGGTCTTCCGCGACGGGCGCGTCACCGCCGAACTCTCGGGCGACGACCTCACGGTCGAGACCCTGCTCAACACCGCATCCCTGGAACCGATTTCAAGGCAGGAGGAGGCCTGATGGAGTCCCTACGTTCAAACGCGCTGGAGCCGACGCACTCCGAGCTCGCAAACCTTGCGGGCGGTGCCCGCCTCGTGCGCCTGCTGCCGGTCTATGGCCTGCCGCTCCTGACGCTCGCCCTCATCCTGTTCTTTTCGCTGCTGCTGCCGGAGACTTTTCCGACAGTGCTGAACCTTCGGGCCGTGCTCGGCGAGAAGGCGGTCATCGCGCTCCTGTCGCTCGCCGCGATGATCCCGATGATGACTGGCCGCATCGATCTTACCGTCGGCTACGGCATCGTCATCTGGCATGTGCTCGCCATCAGCCTGCAGACGGTCTACGGCCTGCACTGGTCGGTCGCCGTGCTGATCGTGCTTGCCGGCGGCTGCCTGCTCGGTCTCGTCAACGGGCTGCTCGTCGAGGTGGCACAGATCGACAGCTTCATCGCCACGCTCGGCACCGGCACGCTGATCTACGCCGCCGCGCTCTGGCACACCGAGGGGCGCCAGGTCATCGGCCTCCTGCCCCCCGCCTTCACCGCCCTCTATACGACCCAGCTTTTCGGCCTGCCGATCGCCGCCTTCTATGTGCTCGCCATCGCGGTGGCTTTGTGGCTCGTTTCCGATTACCTGCCGATCGGCCGCTATCTCTATGCCATCGGCGCGAACTCCCGCGCGGCAGAACTAAACGGCATCCGTACCCGCCGCTTCGTCATCGGCGCCTTCGTCGCCTCCGGCCTCATCGGCGCCTTCGCCGGTGTGGTGCTTGCGGCAAAGCTGCGCATCGGCCAGGCGAGCGTCGGCCTCGAATTCCTGCTGCCGGCCCTTGTCGGCGCGTTCCTCGGCTCGACGACCATCAAGCCCGGCCGCGTCAACGTCTGGGGCACGATGATCGGCGTCATCATCCTTGCCGTCGGCATTTCCGGCATCCAGCAGATGGGCGGCGCCTTCTATGTCGAGCCGCTGTTCAACGGCGCGACCCTGCTCGTGGCGATCGGCATCGCCGGCTACGCCCAGCGCCGACGCGGCTCGGTGCGCCATGCCCGCCGCCCCACACCCAAATCGTAGAACCGTCTTCAAGGAGGAGAGAAGACATGAAGAGACTGCTTCAGACGACTGCGCTTGCGCTTTTGGCGGCCCTTGCCGCCACGACAGCCCGGGCCGATGCCGTGGCCGACGCCAAGGCCTACATCGCCGAAATCACCAAGCCCAACCCCGCCTGGACGGGACCGACGACGGGACCGCTCGCCGAAAAGGGCAAGTCGATCGTCTATGTCGCGGCGGACCTGCGCAACGGCGGCGTGCTCGGCGTTTCCAAGGGCATCGAGGAGGCCGCCGCCGCCATCGGCTGGACCGTCAGGGTGATCGACGGGCAAGGCACGGTCTCCGGCCGCTCCGCCGCCCTGCAACAGGCGATCGCGCTCTCGCCCGATGGCATCGTGCTCGGTTCCGTCGATGCCAACGAGCAGGCCGAGGCGATCAAGCAGGCGGCCGAGGCGGGCATAAAGATCGTCGGCTGGCATGCCACCGCCACCACCGGCCCCTCCGACAAACACGCCGTCTTCACCAACATCACCACCGATCCGCTGGAGATTTCCAAGGCGGCCGCCTCTTTCGTCGTCGCCGACAGCGACGGCAAGGCCAATGTCGTGATCTTCACCGACAGCGTCTACGACATCGCCATCGCCAAGTCCGATGCCATGGCCGAGGTGATCCGCGCCTGCACCACCTGCAAGCTGCTGACGATCGAGGACACGCCGCTTGCCGAAGCCTCCAACCGCATGCCGCCGCTGACCAATGCGCTTTTGCAGCGGTTCGGTGACGAATGGACCTATTCGCTGACGATCAACGACCTGCCGATCGACTTCATGGCCTCGGCCCTGCAATCGGCCGGCAAGGCGGCCGACGGTTTCCCGCGCAACGTCTCGGCCGGCGACGGCTCGGAAGCGGCCTTCCAGCGCATCCAGCAGAACTATTACCAGACGGGCACGGTGGCCGAGCCGCTGTCGCTGCACGGCTGGCAGGCGGTCGACGAACTGAACCGCGCCTTCGCCGGCGAAAAGGATTCCGGCTACGTCGTGCCGGTGCATCTCTTCCTGCCCGGGAACGTCAAGGAGGACGGCGGCGAACGCTTCACCTTCGATCCGAACAACGGCTACCGCGACGCCTACAAGAAGATCTGGGGCGTCAACTGATCCTTCCGGCGGGCGTTCGGTTCGCCGCGCCCGCCCCCTTCCCCATGGAGAGCAAGATGACCAAAACCTTTTGGCCGGACGACATCCGGCTCGTGATTTCCATTTCCATGCAGTTCGAGGCCGGTGGCGAAGCGCCCTATGGTCCGGGCGGCCCCTTCTCCGGCTTCATCGACATGGACCCCTCCTATCCCGATTTCCCGACGAAGAGCTGGTATCGCTACGGCTATGTCGAGGGCATCCAGCGCATGCTCGACCTCTGGGACAAACACGCCGTCAAGGTGACGTCGCACATGGTCGGCTCGGCCGTCGACCGCAGCCCTGCCGTCGCCCGCGAGATCGTCGAGCGCGGCCACGAGGCCGCCGCCCACGGGCGCGACTGGATCCTCCAGGTCGACCTCCAGGAGCCGGAGGAGCGGAAATTCATTCGCGACAATGTCGATTCGATCCGGCGCGCCACTGGCGTCGCCCCCGTCGGCTATAACGGCGCGGCGATGCGCGGCACGGTCAACACGCTGAAAATCCTGCAGGACGAGGGGTTCCGCTATCACATCGACGATGTCAGCCGGGACGAACCCTTCCTCATCCCCGTGCGCGGCAAGGATTTCGCCGTCGTGCCCTATTCGCTGACCCTCAACGACATCGTGCAGTTCGAGGGCTACAAATTCACCAACACGGAATATGAGCGCCAGCTCAAGGACGAGTTCGACGTGCTCTACGAGGAGGCCGCGACCCGCCGGCGCATGATGTCGATTTCCACCCACGACCGCGTGCAGGGCCGCCCCTTCCGCGTGCGCTCGCTCGACCGGTTCCTCGACTACGCGCTGAAGCACAAGGGCGTCGTGTGCCTGCGCAAGGACGCCATCGCCGACTTCGCCTTTTCCGAACCGACCACACTGCGCGATCCCAATCCGCATGACGAATGGGCCGACTGGGAACGCCGCCACGGCGACCAGAAGATCCGGCCGATCGCCTGATACATGGAGGGGCGGGCGGCGGCGCCGCCGCCCGGTACAGGGAGAATATGTTGACCGACATCACCATCATCGGCGGCGGCATCGTCGGCATCGCGACGGCCTATGAACTGCTGCGGCGCTTTCCCGGCATTTCGCTGGAAGTGCTGGAGAAGGAACAAGACCTTGCCCTGCACCAGACCGGGCGCAACAGCGGCGTCATCCATGCCGGTATCTACTATGCCCCCGGCAGCCTGAAGGCGGAATTCTGCCGCCGCGGCCTCGCCGCCACGCTGCGTTTTTCCGCCGAGCACGGCATCGCGCATGAACAGCCGGGAAAACTGCTGGTCGCCACGTCGCCGGTCGAGATGGAGCGCCTTGCCGCGCTCGAAACGCGGGCGGCGGCGAACGGCCTCGCCGTCCGGCGCGTCAGCGCCGCGGAGCTGAGGGAGATCGAGCCCAACATCGTCGGGCTCGGCGCGCTGCTGAGCCCCGCGACCGGCATTGCCGACTATGGCGCCATCGTGCGCCGCATGGCCGCGCTGGCCGGCGATCTCGGCGGGCAGGTGACCTGCGGGGTGGAGGTGAACCACATCGAGGAGCGGGCGAACGGCGTGCGCCTCACCCTCGCCGACGGAAGCGTCCGCACCACGCGCCATCTCGTCGTCTGCGCCGGCCTGATGGCGGACCGGCTCGCCGCCCTCTGCGGGCTCGGCGGCGATTTTTCCATCGTGCCCTTCAAGGGCGAATATTTCCGCCTCGCGCCGCGCCACGATGAGGTTGTGCGCCATCTCATCTATCCCGTACCCGATCCGGCCCTGCCCTTCCTCGGCATCCATCTCACGCGCATGATCGGCGGCTTTGTCACCGTCGGTCCGAACGCCGTACTCTCGCTGGCGCGCGAGGGCTACGGCAAGCTCGCCATCGATTTCGGCGACCTTGGCGACATGGCGCGGTTCCCCGGCTTCTGGCGCACGCTGCAGGCCAATCTTTCCTCCGGCCTCAAGGAAGCGGCGAACTCCGCCTTCCGCCGCCGCTACCTGAAAGCCTGCCAACGCTACTGCCCGTCACTGGAGCTCGCCGATCTCCTGCCTCACCCACCCGGGATAAGGGCGCAGGCCGTGATGCGCGACGGAACGCTCGTGCATGATTTTCTGATCCGCCGTTCCGCCCGTACGATCCACATCTGCAATGCACCTTCGCCGGCGGCAACCTCGGCAATCCCGATTGCAGAACACATCAGCGATCTCGCGGAAAAGGTCTTTGCTTTCGACGCACGAAGAGCCGCTACTTAGGCGCCCGCCCTAACATGGGGAAACGAGGCCAATGAATGGCGCAGATACAGTAACTTAGATCACCAGAAAATTCCAAGAAACTGGTCATCTTCAAACAGTGCGGCCTACATCGTCGGGGATCGCGTCGATGCCTGCCATCAGTTCATCGTGGATTTCTTCAGGCGCATCCTCCAGCAGATATGCTCTGGTATGGGTCTCACGCTTCCGGTGCTCGTAGGCATCGGCCCGGAGGATCACGAGCTTCTATTTGCCGTGTTTGGTTAGCCCGACACGCTCGACAAGGGCGGTTTCCAGGACTTCTCCAGAGGCGCGATTCATGTCGGAGAAGGTGAATTGCTTCATCGTCGCCCTCGATTCTGAAAATACGGAATATACGTATTTTATGCGAAATATGTAATACGCTACAACGCACTGAACCACGGTCCGTTTCGGCCCACCGAACTCGGCGGTGTTTCAGCGCGGAGAGGGATCTCAATAATAAACCAAACTCTTAGCGCGCAAGACCGCGCAGATCCGGCATTCGATCGGCCACGATCGTTTCCATCGAAAAGAAGCCGGTAACAGTCATGAGATCAAAATCGGTGATAAGCTTTTGATAGAAGGCGTCATAGCCGGACATGCCGCGTGTCACCACCTTGATCAGATAATCCCAGTCACCGCCGATCCGATAGAAGTCCGTCACTTCCGGCAAGCGCTCCACGTGTTTGCGGAAGCCGTCGGCCCATTCCTTGGAGTGATGACGGGTACGGATCATCACGAACACGGTCAGGTCGAGGCCGAGTGCCGCGACATCGATCGCGGTATGAGTACCGCGAATGAGACCACTGGCGTTCAGCCGCTGCAGGCGGCGCCAGAGGGCATTCTGCGAAAGGCCCACCCGGTCAGCCAAATCGCGTTGCGAGACAGCACCATCCTTTTGCAGGGAAGTCAGTATTCGCAGATCAATTTCGTCAATTTTGTCCATACTATCGTTCATTCGACCCATTTTTCTTGAAAAATCGCATAAGAACGATGAAGTTTCAATGCTTCGGCTTGGTTAGACTCATCATCCGTACCATTCCGGAGGTCCTGATGAGCCGACATTCCCTCGACAACCTGCATGCTGCCGGCCCACTCGCGGATTTTCGCCGGAGCCTTGCCGAGGAAAACACCATTGCGGCGTTGCGCGCCGGATTGGTGGGCAAAGACGCGACAGTCGAGGGGCCATTCGGGGTCAAACGCCTCCTCTATGCCGACTATGTCGCTTCCGGGCGGGCCCTGATGCAGGTAGAGCGCTTCGTTCTCGAACGGGTCCTGCCCTATTACGCCAACAGCCATACCGAGGCGTCCTATTGCGGCGGCTTCATGACGCGGCTGCGCCGTGAGGCGCGTGCAGCAATCGCCGCCTGTTGTGGGGCTGGGCCGGAGCACGCCGTGATCTTCACGGGTTCCGGGGCAACGGCCGGCCTCAACCGGCTGGTTCACCTGCTGGGTGTAAGCGAGGGGGTCGCCGCGGGAAAGCGCGTACGCATCCTGATCGGCCCCTATGAACATCATTCCAACATCCTGCCTTGGCGAGAGAGTGGCGCCGAGGTGATCGAGATTGCCGAAGGCGCGGACGGCAGCGGCCCAGATCTCGCGGAGCTCGAAGCCGCTTTGCGGCAACCTGCCGATCTTGTCGTCTGCGCCTTCTCCGCCGCTTCCAACGTCACCGGCATCGTCACGGATGTCGCGGCCGTCACGCGGCTCGCCAAAGCGGCCGGTGCCAGGATCGTCTGGGATTATGCCGGTGCAGGTCCCTATCTGCCCATCGCCATGTCCCCCGGTGCGGATGCCGATATCGATGCGACGGTGGTGTCACCGCACAAATTCATCGGCGGCCCGGGAGCGTCCGGCGTTCTGATCCTCCGGCGCGATGCGGCGATCGCGGACAAGCCGACGTGGCCCGGTGGCGGCACTGTCAAATTCGTCTCTCCGGCAGGCCATGACTACAGCGACAGCCTGGAAGCGCGCGAGGAAGCCGGCACGCCAAATGTCGTGGGCGACGTGCGCGCCGCGCTCGCCTTCCTGGTCAAAGACGCGATCGGCCATACAGTGATGCAAGCACGCAATGGCATCCTGACCCGTCGCGCCCTTGCCGCCTGGTGCAATGTCAAGCACCTGGAGCTGCTCGGCCCGCCCGATCCAACGCGGCTGCCGATCTTCGCCTTTCGTGTCCGCGACGGCAGGGGCGGATATGTTCACCAGCAACTCGTTACGCGCATGCTGAGCGACCGCTACGGCATCCAGGCACGAGGCGGCTGCGCCTGCGCCGGCCCGTATGTTCATCGCCTTCTCGGCATCGACGCCGACCAGTCGCTGCACCTCCGCGCCGCTCTTCTGGCCGGGCAGGAGATGCTCAAGCCCGGGTTCATCCGGTTGAACTTCAGCGTCCTTCTGCCCGATGAGGATGTGGCGTTCATTCTCGATGCGGTTGCCGAGCTTGCGACCGATGCATCCCGCTACGAGCCGCACTACGATTTCGATCCGGCGCGCGCCATCTTCTTCCCGCGCACGGCTCTTGCCCTGGGAGCGTGATCATGACGAGACCCGACATCGCTGCCTTCTTCGATCCGCGTACCTGGTCCGTGCAATACGTGATCGCCGATCCCGCGACGAAAGCCTGCGCCATTGTTGACCCGGTGCTGGACTTCGATGAGAAATCCGGCACAACTGCCACGGACAATGCCGACCGGCTGCTCGACTTCGTACGCGCCGAAGGCCTGGACGTGCAGTGGATCCTGGATACCCATCCCCATGCCGACCATCTTTCCGCCGCCGCCTATCTGAAGGACAAAACCGGGGCGCCCACCGCCATCGGCGCGCACATCGTCGACGTCCAGAAGCTCTGGGCCGATATTTACAACTGGCCCACCCTTCGTACAGACGGCTCACAATGGGACCAGCTGTTCGACCATGGCGACACGTTCCATATTGGCGGGATCAAAACCGGGGTGCTGTTCTCGCCGGGCCACACTCTGGCCTCGATCACCTATGTCGCCGGCGACGCCGCCTTTGTCCATGACACACTCTTCATGCCCGACAGCGGTACGGCGCGGACGGACTTTCCCGGCGGGAGCGCACAGGCGCTCTGGGCGAGCATCCAGGATATCCTGGCATTGCCGGACGACACTCGCGTCTTCGTCGGTCACGACTACCAGCCGGGCGGCCGCGCACCGCGCTGGGAGAGCACGGTTGCCGGGCAGAGAGCGGACAACATTCACCTGACCGCCCATTCTGACGAAAACGCGTTCGTGGCGTTCCGGCAGGCGCGCGACCAGACCTTGCCGATGCCCAAGCTCATCCTCCACGCCTTGCAGGTCAACATCAACGGCGGCCGCTTGCCGGAACCGGAGGAGAACGGCCGGCGCTATCTGAAAATTCCCCTGAACGCCCTGCAAGGGGCCGCCTGGAGCTGATCATCCTCTTAAACGGCAGCCCGCTTTGCAATGGGGCGCCATCCACCGCAGTGCAGTAGAGCCACCCATGCCCCTCGACTTTGCACAGTATGTTCTGGCGGCCGCATCCGGCAGCCTGGTGGGATTCAGCCTTTCTTTGTTCGGGGGAGGCGGATCCATTCTGGCCGTCCCTCTGCTCGTGCACGTTGTCGGCCTGAGCAATGTGCATATGGCGATCGGAACCAGCGCCATCGCAGTCGCGGTGAACGCCTTGTCAGGTTTGGCCATGCACGCTCGCCACGGCATCGTGAAATGGCGCTGCGCGGCGGTATATTGTGCCACCGGCATCGCAGGTGCGTGGATTGGCGCTGCACTCGGCAAGGCGCTGGACGGCAAGCGCCTGCTGCTGTTGTTTGCCACCCTCATGATGGTCGTCAGCCTGACCATGCTGAAACGGCGCCACCGGGCTGGCGACCCCGCATCGACCTGTACGCGCACGAATGCGCCGAAAGTGCTGGCCTTCGGGGCGGGGACAGGCATCATCTCCGGCTTTTTCGGCATCGGTGGCGGCTTCCTGATCGTGCCTGGCCTGATGATCTCGACCGGCATGCCGGCGATCAACGCCATCGCGTCGTCCCTGGTGGCCATCGCTTCTTTCGGTGCGACGACGGGCGTCAGCTATTCCCTATCGGGCCTGGTCGATTGGCCGCTCGCCGGTGCGTTCATCGGCGGCGGCGTGCTGGGCGCGCTGACGGGATATCGCGCGGCTCACGGCCTCAAACGCTATACGAGTATCTTGAACACGCTGTTCGCAGCACTCACCTTCAGCGTCGCCGTAGGGCTGGCTCTCTACGCGGTACAGCCAAATCTCTGAATAGCCCCGGGCTCCACGCCCCCCCCGGGTTAGCTGGAGCAATGCTCTGCGGTGGTGGCATGACAGATGCCGGCCTACCGTCTGTGCATAGAGACGCGGCACGCCGGGGCGGTTTCAATTGTCGACGCGGTAGCACAACAGGAAAGGCCGCGCAGCACCACCGGCGCTGCGCGGCAGAAGGCCTTCACAACGGTGTATCAGAAAGCCGGCTCGACAGAATCGACATTGGCCTTGGTGACAACGGTAAGCGGAATCGGCAGGCGTGCACCGACCTCCTTGCCGTCGAGGATCTCGGCCATGGTGTTGATCGCGAGCTTGCCATCCTCGACTGGCGACTGGACGATCGTTGAATACATCTCGCCCGAGCGGATGGAATCGAAGGCATCGCGCTGGCCGTTGATGCCGACGATCGGCGGCGTCGGCTTGCCGGCATTCGCTTCCTTCCAGGCATCGATGAAGCCGCGGGCCATCGTGTCGTCATTGGCGTAGACGCCGGTGATCTTGTCGCCGAAACGGGTGATCAGGTCGCGGCTGGCGACGAGCGCCTTCTGCTGGTCGAAGTCGGCATTGACAGTTTCCAGCACCTCGATCTTGCTGCCGGTCTCCTTGAGACGATCGACGAAACCACCGACGCGGCCGATGGTCGTGCCATTGCCGGCCTGACCGGCGATAACGACGACAGCTCCCTCGCCCTTCATCGCCTCGTTCAGCGAGTCGGCAGCAAGCTTGCCTTCTTCATAGACATCAGGACCGGTAAAGGACTTGATGAAGTCATTTGCCTGCTCCGCCATCGGCGAATTGATCAGGATCGCCGGAATGTTCGCCTGCTTGGCGCGGGCGAGCGCCGGGATATAGGCCTGCGGGTCGAGCGGCCAGAGAATGATGCCGTCGGCCTTGCGCGCAATGCAGGTGCTGACCTGCTCGGTACCGGTCTGCACGTCGAAGTTCTGGCTGAGGCTCAGGATCTCGATGCCGAGTTCCTTGGCACGCTCGTTGAGGGCCACGTTTGCCGGGGTCGCATAGGCATGGGAATCGGCGGCCGTGACGTAACAGACCGTCTTGGCGCTGGCGAAAGCCGTCGAAGCGAGCAGGGCGGCGGCAATGGCAGCCGGCAATCTTACAGTCTTACCAATCATGTTTTCCTCCTTCATCGATTGGAAAATATCAGGCGGGGGCAGCGCTCGCGGCAGGCTTGCGCCGGCCGCTGCGAACGGTTCGGTCGAGAACGACGAGCAGGAGCAGGATCAGCCCGGAGGCGACCTGCTGCATGTAGGCGGGGACCGACTGGAACTCCATTGCCGTCGTCAGTGCCGCGATGGTGAGAACACCGCCGAGCGTGCCGAGCGCCGAACCGCGCCCACCTTCCAGCCGCGTCCCCCCGACGACGACCGCCGCGATGACAGCCACGGTCAGTTCCGAGCCGTAGACGGGAGAGCCGGTATTGGTGGCAAGGCTCTGCAGCACGCCGGCCACGCCGGCAAGCGTGCTCGCGAAGACGAAAGACAGGACCATGACGCGATCCGCCGAAATTCCGCTCGCCTCCGCCGAATGGGCATTGGAGCCGACGGCAAAGAGGTTGCGGCCGGCGACCGTGCGCGTCAGCCAGACGTGCAGGGCTAGGATGGCGATCAGGAACAGGCCGCTGCGGACGGTGAAGACCTCCAGATAGATCTCGCTCAGCGTGATCGAGAACATGATGTCGGTGCCCGGGATCGGCTGGCTTGCCGTCATCCAGTGTGCGACCGAGCGGAAGACCAGCATGGTGGCCAGCGTCGCGACCAGCGAATTGATGCGCAGCACCACGACGAGGAAGCCGTTGACGGCGCCGGCAGCCGCGCCGGCCAGCGCACCGGCAACCGCAGCCCATCCCATCCCGAGCGCCGGCTGGAGCATGATCGCTACGATACCGGAAACCGCGAAGACCGAACCGACGGAAAGGTCGATCTGGCCGGCGATCAGAAGAACCGTGAGACCGATGGCGATGAGACCGATGGTCGAACCGCGATCAAGGCCGAGGCTGAGCGTCGTGAGGCTGACGAAACCGGGCACCAGGAGCGCTGCCACGATGAGCGTGAGACAGAGGATGACGGCGACGCGATAGCGCAGGAGCATGGCCATCAGGCAACCCCCCGCTTGCGCAATGCAATGTCGAGCGCGACGGCGCCGGCAATCAGGAGGCCGAGGACAAAGCCCTGTATCGGCGTGCGCACACCCTGGAGGACCATGACATTGGTGAGCAGTTGCACGAAGACGAGACCGGCCATCGCGCGCGGAATGGAGCCGAAACCACCCATGATCGACACACCGCCGACCACGACGGCGGTAATGGCGCTAAACTCGTAACCCTGGCCGACGAAGGGGCGCGCACTTTGCAAGGTCAGGCCGAGCAGCCCCCCGCTGAACCCTGCGGCAAAGGCGGTGATGACGAAAGCACCGGCGCGAACCGCACGCACCGGCACGGCGCTCGCTTGTGCCGCGCTGTAGTTGCCACCCGTCGCAATCGTCCATCGCCCCCAAAAGGAGCGCGACAGCACGAAATTGCCGAGAAAGGCGATCGCGATGAAGATGATGGCAATCATGGGTACGCCGAGAACGCGGCTCTTGACGAAATCCGCCGAACTCGGGTCCGCGCCGTAGACGATGACGCCGCCAACGGCAGCCTGCACGAAGCCGAGAACGATCGTGCCCATGCCGAGTGTCGCGATGATGGGATTGATACCGACATAGCCGACGAGAAGGCCATTGACGAGGCCGGTGAGCCCCGCCAGCAGGACCGCGACGGCAAAGGCGGGAACGGGTCCGATATAGGGCTGGAGGGCGAGCGACAGGATCGCACCGCAGGCGATGGTCGCAGGCACCGAGAGGTCCGCCATGCCACCAACGACGAGCACGAAGGTCATGCCCACGACCACGATGCCGACGATGGACATGGAAGTCAGCACGTTCACAAAGTTGCCGGCCGTGAAGAAGACGGGATTGGCGATGGTGCCGTAAACAATGACGGCGAGGATGGCGAGCAACAGGCCCCCGCGCGAAAGAAGCCCGACCGCACGGCTACCCTGGCTGAAGCGATCAGCCACCTTCGTTGTCTGTCCCATGGCGGCGACATCCGTCATGCGGCCTCTCCTTCTGCACTTTCCTCACCCGTCGCGAGCGCCATGATGCGCTCCTCGCTCAGGCCCTCGCGGGCGATCGGCATGGATGCCCGCCCGTCACGCATGACGACCACGCGGTCGCATACGCCCATGATTTCCGGCAGCTCGGAGGAGATCATCACGACGGCCATACCGTTTGCGACGAGCTGCCCGATGATGCCGTGGATTTCCGCCTTGGCGCCGACGTCGACACCGCGCGTCGGCTCGTCGAGGATCAGCACCTTCGGATCGGTGGCGAGCCAACGGCTGATGACCGCCTTCTGCTGGTTGCCGCCCGAGAGAAGGCCGATGCGACGCTCGCCATCCGGCGGCACGATGGAGAACTTCTTGACATAGGTGCCGGCAAGTTCGCGCTCGTCGCCACGGCGGACACGACCAAAACCATTGGCAAGACGGCGCAGCACCGGCAGGCTGATATTCTCCCGCACGGTCATGGCCGGCACGATGCCGTCGCCCTTGCGATCTTCAGGCACATAGGCGATGCCGACCCGGGCCGCTGCAGCCGGCGAGCCGATGTTCACCGGCACGCCGTCGATTTCGACCGTGCCCGTGGTGAACGGCGCAAGACCGAAAATGGCCCGCGCGACTTCCGTGCGCCCGGCGCCGACAAGCCCCGTAAGGCCAAGGATTTCGCCGGCGCGCACATCGAAGCTGATGTCATGGAAGCGGTCGCCATCACCGATGCCGCGCACGGCCAGAACAGTTTTGCCGATAGCCGCCGGTGTTTTCGGGAAGACGTTGCTGACCTCCCGGCCGACCATGAGGCGGATCATCTGCGCGGCGGTAATGCCGCTGGCGGGCCGCGTCTCGATCATGCTGCCGTCGCGAAGAACCGTCACCTCATCGGCGATTTCAAGCACTTCCTTGAGGCGGTGGCTGATGTAGATAATGGCAATGCCGTCGTCACGCATCTTGCGCAGGATGCGGAAGAGCGCCGCCGTCTCGTGCTCGCTGAGGCTCGAGGTCGGCTCGTCGAGCACGATAATGCGCGGCGCGGCGGCATGGGCCTTGGCGATTTCCACCAGCTGCTGCTGGCTGATGGTCAGGTCGCCCAGCCGCTGTTGCGGATCGATGGACGCACCGAGCTCACCGAGGACTGCGCCAGCGCGGCGCACCATGCCGCCGCGGTCGAAGAAGCCGAACCGCTTCGGCATACGGCCGAGAAAGATGTTTTCGGCGACCGTAAGATCCGGCACGAGGTTCAATTCCTGGTGCACCATGCGGATACCGAGCTTCTGGGCATCGGCCGGGCGCTTCATCCGCACTTCCACGCCCGCCACTTCGATCGTGCCGGTTGTCGGCGCATAGGCACCGCTCAGGATCTTCATCAGGGTCGATTTGCCGGCCCCGTTCTCGCCGACGACGGCATGAACGGTTCCAAAGCGAACGGCGAGATCAACACCGGAGAGGGCCTTCACGCCCGGGAAGACCTTGCTGATCCCCCTCATGTGCAGTGCGTTTGCGGCCGACGGCATTTCACCCCTCCCCAGCCCGGCTCGCATCGCTCGCGATGCCTCGTTCCTCCAGCCGGCGAAGTTCTATTACACTAATATAACAGTAGTGACAAGCGACCTCGGCCAATCAATATTGTGCATCCATCCGGCATGCCGCCCTAACGACGGCATCCCGCCATGGCGAGGTCAGAGACGGTAGAATTTCACCGCATTGCTACCGAACACCTTGGCCATGCCTTCAGCATCGAGCAGCGGATCAAGGATGCCCCGCGCGGCGTTCAGCACCTCTGCATAGGAGGCGGCAAGAAGGCAGACCGGCCAGTCGCTGCCGAACATCAGCCTGTCCGCACCGAAGGCGTGAAAGACGTGATGGACATAGGGGGCGAGATCCGTCGGAACCCAGTCCGCATGCCGCGCTTCGGTAACGAGGCCGGAGACCTTGCAATGCACGTGGGGATACACAGCCACCCGCGCGATATCCTCGGCCCACCCCTCCATTCTGCCGCTCGCCACAGGTGGTTTCGACAGGTGATCGATGACGGCTCGCAGGTCAGGCACGGCATCGAGCATGCGTGCGATCCGGGACAGATGGCGGGGAAACGTGAGAATATCGAACGCCGCACCCGAGGCTGCCAAATGGCCGATATTGGCCAGAACCGCCGGGCGCAGGATATAATCGTCGTCCGCGTGGTCCTGCAACATGGGCCGCAACCCGACGAATTTCGGACGGCGCATCAGCGCCTCAAGCTTGACGGGAAACGCCGCGTCCTCGAAATCGAGCCAGCCGACCACGCCGGCAACAAAATCCGCATCCGACGCCAAAGAAAGCAGGAAATCCGTCTCGGCCTCGGTCTGCGCGGCCTGGACGAGCACGGTCCGGTCGACACCGGCGCGCCGCAGGACGGGACGGAGATCGTCCGCGAGATAGTCGCGTGCCAGGACGGGCACATCCGGCGACATCCAGTGATAGTCACCACGATCCGCCCGCCACAGATGATGATGCGCGTCGATGATCAACCTGCTTCCCCTTGCTTCGGGCGCCCATATTGGCTTTTGTGCATAACACTAGTATTATAATGGACACATCCGCAATGCGGATTCGTGCAGACCAACACACAGGACAGGAAGAATTCAGACCACAGGATATGCCTGCACGGAGACTGGCGCCCCTCGCTCGCAAGCTGCTAATCTGAAATATCGCTCAATCGTTCTCACAAGTCACGGTGGCCATGGACATCGACGCATCCAATCTCAACCGCTCCCTTCCGCTGCGCGACCAGATCTACCACAAGGTCCGCAGCTTGATCGTCAGCGGCCAGATGAAACCAGGGGAATCGATCAACGAGATGGCGATCGCCCAGTCGCTTGGCGTCTCCCGAACACCCGTGCGCGAAGCCGTCAAGCGCATCAGCGACGAGGGCCTCGTCAACGTCTTCGCCCAGACCGGCACCTTCGTCGCGCGCATCAGCATCCGCGACATCGAGGAAGCCTACGTCATTCGCAATGCGCTGGAAATGGAAAGCGCGCGCCGCGCCGCCGAGAAACTGACCCCGGCCCAGGCAGAGGCATTGGAGGACAACATCGCCGCCCACAAGACGGCGATCGCCCGCGGCCGCTTCAGCGATGCCATCCAACTCGATGACATCTTTCATCGCACCATCGCAGAAGTGAACGGCTTTCACATGCTCTGGCGCGCAGTCGACATTTCCAAGGCGCAGATGGATCGTGGCCGCTACCTCGCCATTCCCAAGCCCGGCTACGGCGACCAGACCATTTTGCAGCATCAGGCGATCCTGAAGGCGCTGCAGCGCCATGACAGCGAGGCAGCGGCCACCGCCATGCGCGAGCACCTCAATACGTCCCTGCGCAACACGCTGGAAGTTGCCGTCGCAAACAACGCATTCGGCTGAAGGGTTCAGCCGCCCCGCCCTCACCTCTCTTCAAGGAGTGCAGCATGCAGCGCATGGGCCTGTGCATCGGGCTAAAGCCTGACGTCATCGACGAATACAGGGCGCTGCACGCAGCCGTCTGGCCGGAGGTGCTGGCAGTCATCAGCGCGGCCAACATCCGCAACTATTCGATCTTTCTGCGCGAGCCGGAAAATCTGCTCTTTGCCTACTGGGAATATCACGGCGCCGACTTCAAGGTGGATGCCGCCGAGATGGCACGCTCGCCGGCCATGCAGAAATGGTGGGAGATTTGCGACCCGCTGCAGCAGCCGTTTGCCACCCGCAAGGACGGAGAGTGGTGGGCGGACATGGTCGAAGTCTTCCATCACGACTGACGTCCCGGGAACGTAAATCCCCTCCATCTCGCACCGCGAGGTTTCGATGCAGCTCCCAGAGCATTGCCATACTTGACCGCACCGTCGCTATTATATTAGTATTCAAATATCACAAACTCTATTGCGGAGCGCGCCTGCGTCACCCGCCCGAGCATACCATGGCCCGTTTCATCCAGCTTTCCGCCGCCGACAACATCGTCCTGGTGACCGACCCGTTCAATCCGGGCGACCTTGCGGGGAGCGTGGTGGCAACGACCCGCATCCCCCGCGGCCACAAAATGGCGATGACAGCGATCGGCAAGGATCAGCCGATCATCAAATACGGTCAGGTCATCGGCTTTGCGAAGGATGCGATCGCACCCGGCGACTGGGTTCACGAACACAATGTCTATGTCGATACCTTTGAGCGGAACTACATGTTCGGCGAAAACCGGAAGGAGACACATGTGCTGCCGGAAGCGGCGCGAGCCACCTTCCTCGGCTATCGCCGCGCCAATGGAAAGGTCGGCACGCGAAACTACGTCGCCGTCCTGACATCCGTGAACTGTTCGGCGAGTGCTGCCCGCTTCATCGCCGAGGAAGTCAACAAATCGGGCGTGCTCAGGAACTATCCGAATATCGATGGCGTCATCTCGCTCGTGCACGGCACGGGCTGTGGCCTGGACGTCAATGGCGAAGCCCATGACATGCTGAAGAAGACTCAATGGGGTTTTGCGACCAATCCGAATGTGGGCGGCGTGCTGATGGTCGGTCTTGGCTGCGAGGTCTTCCAGATTCCGCGCTGGATGAAAACCTTTGGCGTCGAGGAAAACATCACCTTTCGCACCCTGACGATCCAGGAGGCCGGCGGCACGCGCAAGACGGTGGAAGCGGGCGTGCATGCGATCTACGAGATGCTGCCGGCCGTGAACGCGCACAAGCGAACCGCTGCGCCCGCATCGGAGTTGGTTCTTGCACTGCAATGCGGCGGATCGGACGGCTATTCGGGCATTACGGCGAACCCGGCGCTCGGCGCGGCCGTCGACCTGCTTGTCGAGCAGGGTGGCACGGCCATCTTGTCGGAAACACCGGAAATCTATGGCGCCGAGCATCTCTTGACCCGGCGCGCAGAAAGCCGCGCAGTCGGCGAGAAACTCGTCGAAAGGATCCATTGGTGGGAGGACTACACTGCCCGCCACAATATGGAAATGAACAACAATCCCTCGCCCGGCAACAAGCTCGGCGGCCTGACAACGATCCTTGAAAAATCACTCGGCGCGGCGGCAAAGGGTGGCTCGACGAACCTGCGCGCCGTGTTCGAATATGCCGATCCTGTCGATACGACCGGCCTCGTCTTCATGGACACGCCGGGCTACGATCCGGTCTCGGCGACCGGGCAGGTGGCGGGCGGGGCCAACATCCTCTGCTTCACCACGGGCCGCGGCTCAGCCTTCGGCTGCAAACCGACGCCGTCGATCAAGCTCGCCTCCAACTCCCACATCTACGAGCAGATGATCGAAGACATGGATATCGACTGCGGCGACGTGTTAAGCGGCGTTTCGCTGGAGGAAAAGGGCCGGCAGATATTCGATCTCATCCTGCGCACGGCATCCGGCGAACTCACGAAATCCGAGCAACTCGGATATGGCGATCTCGAATTCGTGCCCTGGAACATCGGTGCGACGATGTAAGGCACACACGCCCCCTGCAAAAAGGGGCGTAAAGCCTTCCCGATCAGGCAACAAGACCTTCGTGCTGCAGGGCTTTCCAGAGCTCCCCCGGTACATCCTGCTCGAACCAGCCGATGTTTTGTCGGACCTGCTCTGCGTCGCGTGGACCGATCAGCACCGTCGTGACGGCGGGATGGCGCAGCGGATACTGAATGGCCGCCGCCGAGAGCGGCACACCGAAACGCTCGCAGATCTCCGAGAGGGCTTTCACCCGTATCCCCACAGCCTCGGGCACGTCCTGGTAGTTGAACTTTCGATGGCCACCGGGACCGCCGGCAAGAATGCCCGAATTGAAGACGCCGCCGATCATGATGCCCATGCCGACCTCCTGTGCCTTGTCGAGCAGGGTGAGCGCGTTCTGCTCCAGCAGCGTGTGACGGCCGGCCAAGAGCGCGCAGTCGAGCGCAGCCTCGTTCATTGCGTCCAGCACGATATCGGCCTCGTTGACCCCGAGACCGAAGCCACGGATGAGGCCGGCTGCCCGCAGCTCCTCCAGCGCCCGAAAGCCCCCGCCCTTCGTCAGCGCCATCCAGTGGGTGACCTGCGCCACGCCGTGGGTAACGGTGCCGATATCGTGCACGAAGAGGAGGTCCAGCCGCTCAAGCCCCGTGCGCTGGGCGCTGTCATCGAAACTGCGCATGATGGCATCGTAGGAGTAGTCGAAGACCTCTCTGAACGGCAGGCCGTTGTGCCAACCGGAATCGAGCGGGTTTTTCGGTGGCGCGGGCGGCAGATCGCGGCCCGGCCTTTCACGCGCCATGAGCCGGCCGACCTTGGTGCTGACCGTGAACGTTGCCGCAGTGTCCGTCTTTTCCCGCAGAAAATGGCCGAGCAAATGTTCGGCGCGACCGAGACCGTACATCGGTGCACTGTCGAAATGACGGATACCGGCCTGCCAGGCCGCTTTGAGGGCCGCCAGAGACGCATCCGCCGAAACCGGCGCATAGAGCCCTCCCATGGCCGCCGTACCCATGCCGAGAGCCGTCACCTTAAGCCCTGTCCTGCCAACTGTCCTCGCTTCGCCCGCCCGCATGAAACCCTCCTCGCAAGACCGCGCGAAAATCACCGGTCACCCTTGCTTGCGTTGTTACACTAATATAATAGCGGAGATCAAGGCAGCACAACGGTGCCGGAGAAAAGCGCCCGATAGCGGAGGAAAGCCATGAACCAGATCGATTTGTCAGGCCAGCATGCGGTGGTAACAGGCGGCGCGCAGGGCCTTGGCTTTGCCATGGCACGCCGTATCGTTGCATCGGGTGCCACCGTCACGCTCTGGGATGTCGATGAGGCTCTGCTGGCCTCGGCCCGCAAGACCCTCGGCAGCGCCGCCACAACAGTTATCGTCGATATCTCCGACTGGGAGCAGGTCGACGGCGCGCGGGCGCGCACCGAAGAGATCGCAGCCCCTGCCTCGCTTCTCGTCAACTCCGCCGGCATTGCCGGGGCCGCAGCGCCGCTCGATATCTACGACATCGCCATGTGGAAAAAGATAATCGACATCAACGTCAATGGGACCTTCTACGTCAACCGGGCGCTTGTGCCCGGCATGAAGGAACGCAACTACGGCCGTATCGTCAACATCGCCTCGGTTGCCGGCAAGGAAGGCAATCCGAATGCCGCGGCCTACTCGGCTTCGAAGGCTGCCGTGATGGGCATTACCAAGTCGCTCGGCAAGGAGCTTGCCGGCTACGACATCGCCGTCAATTGCATCACGCCGGCGACCGCCCAGACCCGTATCCTCGAACAGCTGACGCCGGAGTTCATCGAATATATGCGCTCGCGCATACCGCGGGGCCGCTTCCTGGACGTCGACGAGGCGGCCTCCATGGTCGCCTGGCTGCTCTCCAAGGAGAACAGCTTCACAACCGCCGCGACCTTCGATCTCTCCGGCGGAAGGACGACGTATTGACGATGCCACGCCTCTGGGGGCTAAACACGACCAAACAAAGTTGAGTTAAGATCGTATCGTACCCCCTCGATCTATCCTTGCCGAGGCGATGCAGGCAATCTCTGCAAGCGCAGATCAGGTCCTGTACAATTGCCGATGATGCATGCCGCGGCCATCGTCCAGTTCGCCGCTATCAGCCAAAGATCAAGGCGGAATGCCTCTTCTCAATGCAAACGGAAAACCCGGACGGGCCGACCTCGCGAAAAAACCGGCGGATGATTTCGATGAACAGCCGCACGAACAGAGGCTTCGCGTTTCCATAGAGATCCAGGACGATGACCGATGGCGGCGGGAGTTCTTCGAGGATCGGGCGCCTCACGATGCCCTGGCCGTCCGACGTTGCCCGACCTATGGGGCGCATGTTGAGGATCGACATACCAAAACCAGACGCAACCGCGGAGCGGACCGTTTCATAGGAGCGGGTATGAAAGCGGACATCCGGCCGCTTCGCCAGGATATCGAACAGCGTCAGCAGATATGTCGCCGTCTGGGGCATGTCGAGCAACACGAATGGACGCGTCGCAATCTCCGATAGCCAGACGGCATCCTTGGCCGCCAGCGGGTCATCGACGTGCAGGACGGCGTGGGCCGGAACCTTGCAAATCCGTGTCATCGTCCCTGTCGTGATGGTGCCGATATCGTAGAGAACAGCCAGATCGATCAGCCCCTCGCCCAGCCAGGTTTGCAGCTGCACCTGGTCCCCTTCGAGAAGGTCGATTTCGACATCGCCGACATTGTCGATGTACATGCGCAGCATTTCCGGCATGAACAGGGCACCGAACGGTTCGAAACAGCCGATGCGCAAGACCTTCGGCACACGGTCGGCGAGGTCGCCGATTGCCCTGTCGAACTCCGTCGCAGCCGCAAGCATGATCCGGGCTGCGCTGATGAAGCGCTCGCCGGCCGGCGTGACCTGCACTCCGCGCGCCGGCCGCCGCTCGAAGATGCGTGCACCCATCTCCCCTTCGGCGAGTGTGATCGCCGCAAGAATGGAGGATTGCGAGATATGCAGGACCTTTGACGCAGCCTGTACACTGCCGAGGCTTGCGACTTCGCAGACATAGCGCAGCTGCCGGATCGTCAGGTTCATCGAACCGAATGCTCCAGAAAATGTATGAAGTTATGCGAAAGAATACATTTTGTGCGTGCGAAGGAAAGGTTCATTCTGCCCTCAACGAACAAACCTGCCGCAAGATGCAGGGATATACGAAATCAAGGGAACGATAGAATGTCTTTTCAAAACCCTCTCGAAGGGGCGGCGGAGCTATGCCGTATGGACGCCGCAGCGCTTGCGGCAGCCTATCGCAATCGCACGCTTTCGCCGGTCGAAGTCGCCAGGGCAACCATAGAACGCGCCGAGAACGTGAATGCCAAGCTCAACGCCTTCACATTCATCGATCATGATGGTGCACTTGCAGCCGCCGACGCAGCCGAGAAACGCTGGGCGAAGGGGGCGCCCCTTTCGGATATCGATGGCATCCCGACAACGCTCAAGGATATCGTGTGGGTCGAAGGCTGGAGTGTGCGCTACGGCAGCACCACGACACCGGCACGCCCCCATGGCGATGACGCGCCGTCCGTGGCCCGTTTGCGCAAGGCCGGCGCGATCTTCATCGCACAGACCACCACGCCGGAATTCGGTTGGAAAGCCATCACGGACAGTGCACTTTTCGGCGTGACGCGCAATCCGTGGAACGCGGAAAAAACGCCCGGCGGATCATCCGGTGGCGCAGCCGTAGCCGCTGCCGTCGGGGCGGGGGTTTTTCATCTCGGAACAGACGGCGGCGGCTCGATCCGCATTCCTGCGTCCTTTACCGGTATCGTGGGCCACAAGCCGACCTTCGGCCGGGTTCCGGCCCATCCGGCAAGCGCCTTCGGCACCGTCGCCCATGTGGGGCCAATGACGCGAAGCGCCCTCGACGCGGCAGCCATGCTAAGGGCGATGTCCGGCAGGGACATCCGGGACTGGGCCCAGGGCGTCGGCAAGCTGGCGAGCCTCGAGCCTGGAGAAGCTGCGAGCCTCGCCGGAAAACGCATCGGATACTGGTCGAAACCAGCCAGCGGGACACTCGATCCCGAGGTCGCCGCGGTGGTCGATGCCGCGGTCTCGAGATTGTCCTCCGCGGGGGCTATCGTGGAGCCGATTGCGCTGCCCGCGGAAGGCCTTCTGGACCTCTTCCATCATCATTGGTTCACCGGTGCTGCGGCGCGCCTTTCCTCAATCCCCGAGGCGGAACGTGGGTTGATCGATCCAGGCTTTCTCGAAATCGCTCGTGCCGGCGCGGCGTATAGCTCGACGGAACTGGTTCTCGCACAGGTCCGGCGCGGCGAATACGGCGCAGCGATGGATCGCCTGCTTGCCGAATACGATTTTGTGGTTTCGCCCGGGACGGCATTGCCTGCCTTCGACGCGGGGCTCGAAGTGCCGGCGGGAGGCGCTTTCAGCCGCTGGACGGAATGGGCCGGTTTCAGCTTTCCCATCAACCTGAGCCAGCAACCGGCCTGCGTCATACCGTGCGGCTTCACCTCCGCCGGCCTGCCTGTCGGTTTCCAGATCATCGGAGCACGCGGCGAAGACGCTGCCGTCCTTTCCGCCGCGGCCGGCCTGGAGGTGACGTTTTCCAGGTAAGCACCGACCACGCATGACGAACACAACCAACTATAAAAGGGGTAACCGTTATGATGAATAGACGTGCAATGCTTCAGGGAGCCTTGGGAGCCGGTGCGGCCGGCGGCATGCTCCTTGCCGATATGAACAGGTCCGTCCGGGCGCAGGATACGTCCCCGATCGCGGTGGGCTCGGCGCTGCCGATGTCCGGCATCGCAGCGGCGGACGGCATCGAGTTCAAGAACGGGCTCGACCTTGCCGCCGAGGAGATCAACGCCGCTGGCGGCATTCTGGGCCGGCCCGTCGAGATTCACATCGAAGACACCAAGGAGATGGGCGCCGACCTCGTATCCCAATCCATGCAGCGGCTGGTCGATCGCTTCAACACGCCGGTGATCATCAACGGCTACAACCTCGGCACCAACATGATCGAAATGGACGTCGCAGCCGACAACGACGTCATCATGATGCACTACAACACGCTCATTTCGCACAACGAGAAGTTCAAGACCGATCCCGAGCGGTATTACGGTTCCTTCCAGGGTGACCCTCCGGAATTCTGGTATGGACCGGGCTGCCTGAACTTCCTGAAGACTCTTTCGGAAGGCGGCAAGTGGACGGCGCCGAACAAGAAGATCGCCATCATTCCCTCGGCCAACGAGTATTCCATCGTGATCGCCAATGCGATCCGCGACAAGGCCAAGGACTACGGTTTCGAGGTGAGCCTGTTCGAAACCGTGCCGTTCCCGACCAACCAGTGGGGGCCCACGCTGGCAAAGCTGCGGCAGGACCCGCCGGCCGCCATCATCGTGACGCACTTCCTGCCGCAGGATCTTGCGCAGTTCATGGTGCAGTTCCTTTCCCAGCCCACGAACAGCCTCGTCTACATGCAATACGGCCCGTCGCTTCCCGCCTTTCGCGAGATCGGCGGCGAGAGCATCAACGGCGTCATCTATTCAACGGTCGTCGGCTGCCTTCCGGACGAATTCTCGAAGCCCTTCCGCGAGTCCTATCGCGCGAAGTTCGGCCCGAACTCCGCCTACATCACGGGATCGCAGACCTATGACGGCCTGTGGATGTGGGCGATTGCCGCCGCCATTGCCGGCGGTCCGGGCGAGCCCTTCAACAAGGAGCAAGTGGGCAAGGTGGCGGCCGTCATGCGACGCAATGTCTATCGCGGCGTCAACGGGACCTATCGGGCCGATACCGCCGGACAGTCGGCCTACTGCTACCCGACGCAGACGGCCGATCCTTCGCTGGGCATGCCGCATCAGTTCCTGCAGCATCAGGACCACACGACCGACCCCAAGCTCATCGCGCCGGCGCTCTACGCCACCGATGCGTTCGTCCTGCCACCCTGGATCAAATAGGCTCCTGCAGGTGCAGCGCTGAATCTGGGTATCGGCCGCGAAAGTGGCCGATACCGATGGCGGAAGGAGCGGGATGATGGAAAGCAGCGGGACAATCTTGCTGGAATGCGAAAACGTCGTGAAGCGCTACGGTTCGCTTTCGGCGGTGGATGGTATGTCGCTGACCGTCAGCCGTGGCGAGATCGTCGGCATCGGCGGGCCGAACGGCGCAGGCAAGACCACCTTTTTCGACGTGGTGACAGGCGTAACGCCAGCGACCGAAGGAAGGATGGTCTTCGACGGCCACGATATTTCGGGACTTGGCGCCGACAGGATATGTCAGCATGGCATTGCGCGCACATTCCAGCTCAACGCGGCATTCGACAGCCTGACGGTACGCGAGAACATCGACGTCGCCGCCTATTTCGGCCGTAGCCGAAGGACGCTGCCGGGGCTGAAGCTCGGCAGGGACGTACGCGACCAGACGGAAGAAGCACTGGCTTTCGTTGGTCTTGCGGACAAGGCAGATGCGACGGTGGCGCAGCTTCCCGTGCTCGACCGCAAACTGCTGATGATTGCCGGTGCGATCGCAACCAGACCCAAATTGCTTTTTCTGGACGAACCGGTCGGCGGGCTCAATACAAGCGAGATCGACCACATCATCCGTTTGGTGGAACGGCTGAAGGCGAACGGCATGACCGTCGTTCTCATCGAACACGTCATGCGCTTCCTGCTCGCACTCTCCAGCCGTGTCCTCATCATGCATCATGGCAAGAAAATCTTCGAAGGACCGCCGCAAGCAGTCGCTGAAGACCCGGTCGTGGTCGAAACCTATCTCGGAGAGGGAACGCGCAAGCGCCTCAAGACCTATTTTTCCGAAGGCGAGGTCCAGCCGTGAGTGCGTTCACGAAACCGCCCGTCCTCAGTCTTTCCAACGTGGTCTCAGGCTATAGCGGACTGGAGGTGCTGAAGGGCATATCCTTCGATGTCGCCGCCGGCGACTTCGTCACGGTCGTCGGGCCAAACGGCCACGGCAAATCGACGCTGCTCAAGACCATCTCCGGCCTCGTGCCGCTGACATCGGGCGCGGTCCGCATCAATGGCGCGCCGACGCTTGCCAAACCGCATGCCATCGCCGCGCTCGGTGTGGCCCACGTTCCACAGGGCGACATGCTGTTTCCTGAAATGAGCGTCCTGGAAAACCTGCTCATGGGGGCCTATCTCGCTCCCTCCAAGGCGGAAATCGATCGGCGGCTGGACGAAGTCTATACACTCCTGCCCAAGCTTTCGGACAGGCGCGACCAGATCGCATCGTCCCTCTCGGGGGGAGAACGGCGCATGGTTGGCATCGGCCGTGGCCTCATGATGGGCGGGCAGATCCTCCTGATCGACGAGCCGTCGTTGGGTCTCGCCCCCCTGATCATCGAGCAGATCTATGGCGTGATAACGGAACTCTCCAGAAGCGGCCGCACGATCCTGCTCGTGGAGGAGAATCCGGCCCGCGTCGCCGACCTCGCAAACCATCTCCACCTTCTGGATGACGGTATGATTGTGTGGTCGGGCCCACCTGCTGAACTGCTTGCCCGCGACGAACTCCTCGCAACGTATCTGGGGGGCTGACGATCATGCTCGACATCCTGACCGCCATTCTCATCGCAGGCCTTACGACAGGGGCTCTCTATGCGCTTGCAACCGTCGGCCTCTCCCTCGTCTGGGGCTCCATGGGCATGCTCAACATGGCGCATGCCGCCATGTTGACGCTTGGCGGCTATTCCGCCTTCACGCTCTGCACCGTCCTCGGCCTACCGGTCATCGCCGGCTTCGCCGGCGCCATTCTTGTCGGCGCCGTCGCAGGCGGATTGCTCTACGTCCTGATCGTGCGCAACCTGCTGAAGAACGACAAGGCGACGTTCGAATCCAATGTGATGATCGCAACCGTCGGCATCGGCATTGCGCTCGAAAACGCTATTCTTCTGACCTATGGTGGCCAGCCGTTGAAACAGCCGATCTCGGCAACGGGATCACTCGTGCTCGGTCCGGTGAGCCTTCCCTATCAGAACATGCTCATCGTCTTCGTCGTCATAGCGCTCATGGCCGTCATAGCGCTTCTTCTCGGCAAGACGCGCATGGGTCGCGCCATCCGTGCGACAGCCCAGAACCGCGAGGCGGCGCAACTCATGGGCGTTGCCGTCAACCGCGTCTACTTTCAGGTCCTCGTCCTGTCGGGCGCGATCGCCGGCATCTGCGGCGTGATGGTGAGTTCCATGACCCAGCTTTCGCCGCCGCTCGGGAACGACCCCATGCTGAAAGCCTTCATCATGTGCGTGGTCGCAGGGCTCGGCAATTTGCCGGGCGCGGTGGCCGCCGCCTTTGGTCTCGCGCTGCTCGAGGCCTTCGTCCAATACGTCGCCGGCGCGCGCTGGGGTTTTCCAACGCTGCTCTTCGTGGTCATCGCTGTCCTGATATGGCGGCCCGCCGGCCTTTTCGGCCGTGTCCAAATCCGTCGAATGTGAGGTGACGCCGTGACCCAGACTTCAAGTTTCAAGGGCATGGCCCGCAGCGCGCGTCTCGACCTTCTCGTCAGCCTGCTGCTCATCGCAGCCGCGATAGCACTTCCTTTCATGATCGACAGCCGCTACGTGCTCGGCCAGATCGTGCTGGCCCTGTTCTACGCCACTATTGCCTCACAGTGGAACCTGCTTTTCGGCTTTGCCGGCGTCTTCTCGCTGGCACAGATGGCCATGTTCGCCTTCGGTGGCTACGCGACCGCTATGATCTGCTTCTACTTCGGATGGAACGTCTGGACGGCCTTGCTGCCGGGCGCGCTTTCTGCCGTTGTCTTCTCGCTGATCGTCGGCCTCGCGTGCCTTCGCCTGACCGGCGTCTATGTCGCGCTGCTCACGCTCGCCATCGCCCAGACCATGTATCTGCTGATTGTCGCGGACACCGAATGCTTCACGATGGTAGGCTCCATCTGCCGGCAGTTCACCGGTGGCGCTGTCGGCTTTGCCCGCTTCGGCGATCTCGGCACGCGGGCGCTTCTCAAGGGCCAATGGCTCGTCGGCAACTATGCGATCGTCGCAACCCTCTTTGCGATCACGATGATCGTCACATACATCATCGTCAAAAGCCCGATAGGGCTTGCGTTTCGCGCGCTGAAGGACAATCCCGGCTATGCGGTGGCGCGCGGTGTCAACCGGTTCCAGGCGCAGCTTCTCGTGTTCGGTATCTCGGCCTTCTTCACGGGCCTTGCCGGCGGCTTCTACGCCGCGCATTTCCAGGCGATCGGTCCCGGCATCCTCTCCATGTCGCAGCTGATGTTCATCATCGCGATCACCGTCGTCGGCGGTGTCGGCACCTTCTGGGGGCCGCTCGTCGGCACGATCGTGCTCGTGGCGGCCGACGAGCTGATGCGCGAGGCGGGTGAGTTCCGCACGCTCGGCCTCGGCCTCATCATCGCTCTGTCGATCCTGCTCATGCCGAAAGGCCTCGTCGGTCGGCTCGGCGATCTCGTCTTCTGGCTGCGCCACCGCAACGCCGCGGCCGTCTCCAGCGTCAATTTCCAGGAAAAGCCGGCAACCGCCGGGAAGTGAGGGGGTCCCATGTACGACACGATCATCATCGGCGCAGGTTCGGCCGGCTGCGTGCTTGCAAACCGGCTGAGCGCCGATCCGGACCGCAAGGTCCTCGTCCTCGAGGCCGGACGCGCCGCCCCCCTCGCCTCCGATATCCCGTCCGACTGGGTGACCATGTTCAACACGGGCGCCGATTGGGGTTACTACACCGAGCCGCAGGCCGGCTGCCGCGGGCGCCGCATCTTCTGGCCGCGCGGCAAGATGGTGGGCGGCTCCGGTGCGCTCAATGCGATGATCTATATCCGGGGGCTGCCTTCGGACTATGATGCCTGGGAAGCGATGGGCTGCGCCGGCTGGGGCTGGAACAACGTGCTTCCGGTGTTCCTCCATTCCGAGGCCAACGCCGACATCAAGGAGAGCCCCTATCACGGCAACGACGGCCTCCTGCACATCGGCAATGTGCCCTATGTCGACAAATACGAACGGATCTGGATCGAGGCCGCGGAAGCGGCGGGCTATCCCTACAATCCCGACTACAACGGTGAAACCCAGGAAGGGGTTGGTCTCTTCCAGTTCACCATCAAGAACGGCGAGCGCTGGGGAACCGGGAAGGCCTACCTGCGGCCCGCGCTCGAGCGGCCCAACCTGACGGTGAAGACCGGCGTTCTCGTGACAAAAATCATCATCGAGAATGGCCGCGCCACGGGTGTCAACTACCTGATCGACGGCGTTCCGCACACGGCCCATGCCGGCAGCGAAGTCGTTCTGTCTTCGGGGGCAGTCGGCTCTTGCCAGCTCCTCATGCTGTCGGGGGTCGGCCCGGCGGACGAACTGAAGGCGGTGGGTGTCGATCCCATCCACAACCTTCCCGGCGTCGGCAAGGACCTGCAGGACCACCTCAACATCCCAATCACCTTCTACACCAAGGAAGCCCTCGGCATCGGCGCCTGGACCGACGAGGTGATCGCCGACAGTTTCGAGGAATGGCGCGACCGGCGCACCGGCATCCGCACCTCGCCCTGGGTCGCCTCCGGCGGCCATGTGTGCAGCAGGCCCGGCGTCGAACCCGACCTCCAGCTCTACGGTGCGATGAGCCCACATCGCGACTACGCCCGCTTCCTCGGCGGACAGTCGGGCATCACCACACACTCCACGCTTCAGCGCCCGAACAGCCGCGGCGAAATCAGGCTGCGCTCATCCAATCCGATAGAGCATCCCGCGATCGACCCCCGATACTTTGTGAGCGACCCGGAAGGCCTCGACCTTGCCACCCTGGTGGAGGGCATCAAGATCAATCGCCATATCATGGAGCAGTCGCCGATCCGCGCGCTTGTCGACTACGAGATCAGTCCGAGTGCGGAGTGCAGGACGGACGCCGAAATCGCCAACTATGTCCGCGGCCACATGACGACGCTCTACCACCCCTCCTCTTCCTGCCGCATGGGCGTCGATGCGATGGCCGTTACCGATCCCGCGACGCTCAAGGTTCGCGGCCTCGAAGGCCTGCGCGTTGCCGACGCATCGGTCATCCCGAAGATGGTTTCGGGCAATCTCAATGCGCCGACGATCATGATCGCCGAGCGTGCCGCCCAGATGATCCTCGCCGGCTAAGGAGACGCATCCATGAACATCGCCCCATTCACGGGTCGTTGGCACGACAGGGCCGCAAAGCTTTCCTTCGAAGGCAGGCTCTTCATCGACGGCGACTTCCGCGAAGCCGTGTCCGGCTCGAAATTCGAGACGGTCAATCCCGCCAATGACAGCGTCATCGCGGCGGTATCGCTCGGCGCGGCAGCCGATATCGACCTCGCCGTCTCCTCCGCGCGCAGGGCGTTCCGGTCGGGCGCTTGGTCGCGCATGGCGCCGCGTGCCCGCATGGCCGTCATGTTGCGGTTCGCCGAGCTTATCGAAAAGCATGCCGAGGAATTCGCACTGCTCGATACGCTCGACATGGGTAAGCCGATCCGGGAAATGCTGACGGTCGACATCCCGCTGGCGCTTACCTGCCTGCGGTTTACCGCCGAGTGTATCGACAAGATCGAAGGCAGCGTCGGTTCGACGTCCAGCGACGTGCTGTCCTACGTCATCCGCCAGCCGCTCGGTGTGGTCGGTTGCATCGTGCCATGGAATTATCCATTGCTGATGACGGCGTGGAAGATAGCACCCGCACTTTCTGCCGGCAATTCGGTGGTGCTGAAGCCGGCCGAACAGTCCCCCCTCTCTGCGCTGCTGCTCGCGAGGCTCTTTGTGGAAGCCGGCGGACCGGCCGGCGTGCTCAATGTGGTCAACGGTTTCGGGGCAGAGGCCGGCAAAGCGCTGGCCTTGCACGACGGCGTCGACAAGATCGCCTTCACCGGTTCAGCCGAGGTCGGCAAGTTGATGCTGGTCTATGCCGGCCAATCCAACATGAAGAAAGTCGCCACGGAATGCGGCGGCAAATCTCCGCACGTCGTTCTTGCGGACGCCGAAAACCTTGAAACGGCTGCCTGGTGGGCCGCCATAGGCATCTTCGGGAACCAGGGCGAAGTGTGCTGTGCGGGCTCACGCATCATCGTGGAGAAATCGGCCATCCCGGACTTCGTTGATGCGCTCACCGTGCAGGCAAGAACCGGCTACATCCCCGGCGATCCGCTGGACGAGGCAACGACCATGGGGCCTCTCGTCACCCGCGAGCAGCAGCAGCGCGTGCTGAACTATATCGACATCGGCCGCCGCGGCGGGGCGCAGTGCATTCTCGGCGGCGGCACGCCCGACGGGCTGGAGCACGGCGCCTATGTCGCTCCGACCATCTTCACCGGCGTCGACAACACCATGACGATCGCCCGCGAGGAGATCTTCGGCCCGGTCGCCAGCATCATTCCCGTATCGGGTTACGACGAGGCGGTCACCATCGCCAACGACAGCCCCTTCGGCTTGGCAGCCGGCATCTGGACGAGCGATCTCGGCAAGGCACACCGCTTTGCGCGCGATGTCGAGGCCGGCATGGTCTACGTCAACAGCTACATGAACGGCGACATGCAGTTGCCCTTCGGCGGCTGGAAGGAAAGCGGCAACGGACGCGACAAATGCATGGATGCGATCCTCTCCTACACGCAGAGCAAGGGCGTGTGGGTGACGGTCGGCGCATGAACGGGGAGCAGACAATGAAGACCGGCTGGAATTTCCACGAACTATATCTGTGGCACGATACGGGCGCGGCCGCGCAATTCTTTCCTGCGAGTCTGACCGTCGAACCCGGGGAACATGCGGAGAATGCCGAAACGAAGCGGCGCTTCCGGAATCTCATGGAGGTTTCCGGACTTACCGACCAGCTCACCAGCGTCAAATCGGTACCGGTCGACGAGGACGACCTCGCCCTCTTCCACACGCGCGACTACATTCGCCGCATCAAGGCGCTCAGCGACGACCGCGGCGGCGACGCGAGTTATCTCACGCCCTTCGGTCGCGGCAGCTACGAGATTGCCTGCCTTGCGGCCGGCGGCACGTTTGCGCTGATGGACAAAGTCCTCTCCGGCGAACTCCAAAATGGCTATGCGCTGGTCCGCCCGCCGGGGCACCATGCCGAAAGCGACAACGGCATGGGCTTCTGCCTGTTCGGCAACGTTCCGGTTGCCATCCTGAAGAGCCGCAAGAAGCACCGGTTCGAGCGCGTGGCGACGGTGGACTGGGACGTTCACCACGGCAACGGCACGCAGGCTGCGTTCTGGACCGATCCCAACGTGCTGACCATCTCGCTCCACCAAGAGCGGCTCTATCCCCATGACAGCGGTGACCGGGAAGAACGCGGCGCGGGCGCGGGCTACGGCTACAATCTCAACGTTCCGCTTCCGGCCGGCTGCGGCCACGGTGCCTACATCGCCGCCTTTGAACAGGTGGTGCTTCCGGCATTGACGGCCTACAGGCCCGACCTCATCGTCGTGCCGTCGGGATTCGACGCGTCGGGCGCCGACCCGCTTGGCCGCATGATGCTGCATAGCGACACCTATCGCGCGATGACGCGGATGCTCATGGAGGCCGCCGGGGATTTGTGTGGCGGGCGCCTTGTCATGTCGCACGAGGGCGGCTACTCCGCCGCCTACGTGCCCTATTGCGGCCTCGCCGTGATGGAGCAGCTCTCGGGCATCAGGACCCACATCGATGACCCGTTCCTGCCGGTCTTCCTGAACTACCGGGGCCAGGACCTACGCCCCTGGCAACAGGACGCGATTTCGGCCGCCGCCGAGCTATTGGTGGGAATCCGTCCATAAATATGCCAGCGGAGGGCGTGGTGACATCAAAAGCCGTCGTGCGATTGGGCGTGGCGATGGCAATAACGCAGAAAACCCTCAGCAGTTTGTTGCGGGCATAGGCACAATGTTTTATCGCGACGTTAGATGCCTGAATCTGGACAATGGAAGCATCAAGCTGTTCTTTCTGAGTCGACACCCAGATGTGGTTATTTTTTAGATATTGATAAAATAAATAGAGAAAGAAAAATATGACACTCCCTCCGAACAACGCAGAGGTGACGTTTCGCCGGGTAACGTCTGCGAATGTCTCTGAAATTTGTGAGTTGAGCGAAACCCTTTCGGAAGAACAGAGGGATTTTGTCGCGGACAACGGGACTTCGATTGCCGAGGGATTCTGTTCGCAATCGGCCTGGTTCCGCGGCGTTTATGCGGATGACGTCCTGATCGGTTTCGTCATGGTGCATGATGGATCGGATTGGGATGACGGGATCGACTGCCCTGGCCCCTATCTATGGCGTTTCATGATCGCCAGGCCTTTTCAAGGCCAGGGCTTTGGGAAGCAGGCAATCTCCAGGATCGCCATGCGCCTTCGGTCACAGGGTGTTCGGGAGCTCTACACGAGCTACGGCCTTGGGCCTGGCAGCCCGCAGGCATTTTATGAGAAGCTCGGCTTTTCTCCCACTGGCGGAATGTTCGACGAAGAGGTCGAAGTCGTCCTTCAGCTCGCGGAGCGGTGAACGCGCAGCCGACAGCTTGCATGCCTGATGGCACTCCTCTTCGTGCGCTTTGAGAAAGGCGGTTGGCCCCGGTCAGCGCGATCGCTTGCGTGATATCAAGGCACCCGCAACGCTGCCGCCCGCATGGTGGGCGGACACCCGGGCTTGCCACGAGCACCGAGGACAAGCTTTGTATCTTTGCGGGTACCGATCGGACCTGCAAATTCGTCTTCGCGAGATTGGTGCCACGCGCCACCGGCGCCGCAGCCCGGCTATTCCTCGATGAAATCGTCGCCGTCGTGCCCCACCGCATTCATACATCCCTACCGACAATGGCATCGGTTCGCTGATCTGCCGAAGAAGTGCTCCAGTCCGGCTGCCAGATGGCGTGGGCATCCATACGACCGCAGCTGACAAAGCCCAATCATCCATGGACCAACGACCAGGTCGAACGGATGAACCGAACCATCAAGGAAGCGACCGCGAAGCGGGATCAGTCTCCACCGCTATCATGAAGCCCGAAGACAGATCGCCGACCTTTGCAAGGTCCGCTTGCGAGACAAGATCGCCGCGCTAGAGTTGCACAGCGATTCGCCATCAGGAGGAAGAATGCGTCAGCAGACAAAACCGTTCACCGTTGAAATCAAGCAATCCCGGAAGCTGAAGCCCAGCAACCAAAAACCGTCGATCTGGGGAAAACTGGATTTGAGCATTGCGGAAGACCACGTTGCCTCCGCGGCTCCGATGATTGAGCCAGCCACAGCCGAGAGCAGCGAACGGCTCCAAGCTTCGCAGACGCACTCAAGCTCTTAAACCCTCAACCATGCTTCGCGCACGCCCACGGCTTCCGGCGGCAGTTCGAGGAGAAGTGCCGCTGCGCGCTGCACATGGAACGTCGCCCAAAGGCGACTCACATGTTGTCAGCCGCCATTTTGAGCGGGATTGAAGATCGCGGGCATGATCTAAGCGTGCTTCAGTTCGTGGCATCTCCGAGCCCTTGGCAACGAAGGCCACTACCGAGCTTCATGCCATAGCTAAGCCATTGAAAGGTTAGAACGTGCGCCCATTCGTCGTGGCAGATGGCGACTGAGAGCTTCTTCAATCCGATGAAGCGGGAGCGGAGAGGCTGAAGGGTCAAGCGCTCAAGGAACGAGGGCAGGCAGGACATGTTCGATTACATCGAGATATACTACAACCTAAAACGCAAACACGTCAAAAACGGAATGCTATCATCTGTCGAGTTCGAAAAGCGCCAAAAAGAGTGACGTGACGATGTCTATGGAGCCCCGGGCTATTCAGTTTGCAACCAATCGTGCCCATGGAAAATATTGAGGGGCTTTATCAACGCCATAACGACGCATTGGAATATCGAAGATGGCTGAAGCCAACAGTGAATGCGCACGGTATTCAGGGTTCTCGGCGTTGGACGGCAGCCAGCGTTGACGCATAAATCAGACACATCAAGGAAACCGTGCCGCATGAACGAAGACTGGGGACATTTCGATGAGGAACTGGAGCGCGCGCGCGTCGCCTGGCTCTATTTCATCGGCGGGCAAACCCAGCAGGAAATCGCCCAGCGCATGAACATCACGCGGCTGAAGGTCAACAAGATCATCGGCCAGGTGCGGGAATCCGGCAGCGTGCAGGTCAATGTCAGCCTGCCTCTGACCGACTGCATCGAACTCGCCGAAAAGGTCTCCGCCCGCTACGGCCTGGTCGATGCGCTGGTGGTGCCGGATCTCGACGACTATCTGGAGCAGAAGCGGGTCATCGGCGAAGCCGCCGGTTCGCTGGCGAGCGAACTGATCGAAGGGCGCGACATGGGGGTCGGCATCGGCTCCGGGCGCACGCTGAGCTTTGCCGTGCGCAGCCTGCGCGCCCGGCCGAAATCCGAAAGCTGGGTCGTCGGGCTCACCGGCGGCGTCACCAGCGGCTCGGCCACCAACACGTTCGAGGTCGCGACGGCCTTTGCCCGCGCGCTCGGCGTCGAATGTCACTATCTGACGGCGCCGATCTACTGCGCCAATCCCGAAAGCCGCAATGCCCTGCTGCTCAACGACGAATTGACGGACGTGCTGGCGCGCACCGAGATCGCCGATATCGGCATCGTCTCCTGCGGGGCCTTGGCGCAGGACACGTCGCTCACCCAGATCCGCGTCGTGAAGGACAATCTCGATACGGTGCTGAAGCGCGGCGCCGTCGGCGAATTCATGGGCTGGTTCCTCGATGCGCGCGGCCAGGCGATCGATCATTTCCTGAATGACTCGATCATCGCGCTGCCGCCGGACAAGCTGAAGCTCAAACCGATTTCCGTGCTGGTGTCCGGCGGTATCCGCAAGATCCCGATCATCCGGGCGATCCTGCGCGCCGGTTATGTCAACCGGCTCGTCACCAACGAGGGTGTCGCGCGGGCCTTGCTGCAAGGCCCGCGCTGACTGTCCTGGATCAGGCGAGCGCCTTCTGTAGCGCGGCCGCCATGGCGCGTAGCGTCACATAAGTCGAGGCCGCACCGGGGTCGATATGGCCGACGGAGCGTTCGCCGAGTTTCGCCGAGCGGCCGCGCCGGGATTCGAGCGCCGCCGTCGCCTTCATGCCGGCCTCCCCGCCATCGCGGGCGGCAACCAGCACGTCCAGCGTGGAGCCGCCACTATTGGCAGCACGAAAGCCCGCCTCGACCGCCGGCACCCAGGCGTCGATCATCGTCTTGTCGCCCTGTTCGGCGCGGCCGCGGTCGCGAATGCCCTGGCAGGCAGCACTCAGCCATTCCGCCATGCCTGCACCATCGAGGTTGAGGCGGTGGCTGACGGCCGTGCCGGCGCGCAGGAACGCCGTGGCGTAGAGCGGGCCGGAGGAGGCGCCGACGGCATCGAGGAAGGCCTTGGCCATGCGCTTGCAGATGCCTTCGATCGTCTCGTCGTCCTGCGTATCTTCCAGCGCGCGCTGCACGGCCTTCCAGCCGATTTCCATCGTCACGCCATGGTCGCCGTCGCCGATCACGCCGTCGAGTTCGGAAAGCCAGTTCTTCTCCGCGATGATCTCGTCGCCGACGGCATGCATCATCGTCTTGAAGATCGCCGGCGTCACGTCCCCCTCGGTCAGCAGCTCGCGGGGCTTTTCCTCAACGGCGGCGCCGCTTTCGGCAAGCTTCACCGCCTTGCGGCTGCGGATCGCGATGTCGTCGGTCTTCTCGAAGGCGCCGACGACGAGGGCCGGCGTGCGGCAGGGATGGTCGAGCAGCGCCTGCAAGGTATCGTCCAGCTTCATCAGCGTCACGGAGGCGCCGGCCATTTCCAGCGACGTGGCATATTCGCCGACCCAGGAGGCGTGGATCTCGATGCCAAGAGCATCGAGCCGCTGCTTGACGCGGCGGAAGATGAGATAGAGCTCAATCTGCGACGTGGCGCCCAGGCCGTTAACGAGAACAGCGACGCGTTCGCCCGCCTTGAGGTCCAGCTCCTTCAGAACCGCCTCCACGAGTTCATCGCTCACCTCGTCCACCGGCGCGAGTTTCTGGCGACGGATGCCGGGCTCGCCGTGCAGGCCCATGCCGATTTCCATCTCATCGTCGCCGATGGTGAAGTTCGGCTTGCCGGTCTGCGGCAGCGAGCAGGGGCTGAGCGCCACGCCCATCGAGCGGGTCGCGTCATTGGCGGCCTGCGCCAGCGCCTCGACGCGCGCCAGCGGCTCGCCGAGATCGGCGGCGGCACCGGCCACCTTGAAGACGAAGAAGTCGCCGGCAATGCCGCGGCGCTCGGATTTGCGCTCGATCGGGGCGGAGGCGACATCGTCGGCGACCGCGACATGGCGCACCGCGATGCCGGCCTGTTCCAGCTCCTCGGCCGCCATGGTGAAGTTCAGCACGTCGCCGGTATAGTTGCCGTAGAGCATGACGACGCCGACGCCGCCATCGACGGCGCGCGCCGCCTCGACGATGTGCGACGGCGAGGGAGAAGCAAAGATGTTGCCGACAGCGGCGGCATCGGCAAGGCCGCGCCCGACATAGCCGGCAAAAGCCGGCTCATGGCCCGAGCCGCCGCCAACGACGATGCCCACCTTGCCATCGCGCGGGCCATCGACGGCGACGACCGCCCGCCCCGTCGCACCCTCGACGCGCAACATGTCCGGATGCGCGCCGACCATGCCTTCGATCATCTCCGCGATGATGTTTTCCGGCGCGTTGATCAGCTTCTTCGTTTTGACTTCCTGGTTCATTCTGCTTTCTTTCGTCAGATCGATGCGGCCGTCGGCTTCAAGCGTCACGGCGGAGATAGCGGCGGGAAACGGCGTCGAAGGAAATGGCGAGCACGACGATCGCACCCGAGACGATGCCCTGCCAATAGGGCGACACGCCGAAGAGCACGATGATGTTCTCGATGATGGCGATGATGCCCGCACCGAAGATCGCCCCGATCGGGCTGCCGATGCCGCCGGTGGTGGCGACGCCACCGATGACGGAGGCGGCGATCGGCGCCAGGACCCAGGTCTCGCCGATCGACGGCTGGGCAGTGCCGAGGCGGGCGACCATCAGTACGCCGGCGAGCGCAGCAATGGCGCCGGCGGCGGTGAAGACGAGAAGGCGCACCTTGTCGACCTTGATGCCGAGCATGCGGGCGCCGGCCTGGTTGTTGCCGATCGCATACATGTAGCGGCCGAAGGGCGTCTTCAGCATGACGAAGGTGGCGACAGCCAGCGCCACGAGCATGATGATGAAGGGCACAGGAATGCCGAGAAGGTCGCCACGGCCGAGATAGTGCACGTCCTTCGGAATGCCGGTGATCGCGACGCCGCGCGTCAAAACCAGGTTGGCGCCGCCGAAAATGCCGGCCGTGCCGATGGTGAGCACCAGCGAATGTAGCCGCAGCACCGTCACCAGCAGGCCGTTGATGAGGCCGAGGCAGGCGCCGAGCAGGATCGCCAGCAGCATGGCCGAATAGGGCTCGAAGCCGAGCCGCACCATGAGGATGCCGGAGATGACGCCGCAAAGCCCGCCGATCACGCCGAGCGACAGGTCGAGTTCGCCCAGCACCATCAGCATGGATTGCGCAATGGTGATCAGACCGACGAAGGCAAGCCCGCGCGCGATGACCGACAGGTTGTAGGGCGTGAGGAAATAGGGCGAGATCAGCGCGGAGAGCGTGAAGATCACGGCGAGCGCGACGAAGACGCCGGCAAGCGGGCTGCGCGACAGGATCGCCCAGGGCCTGGTTTGCGTGGAACTAGTTTGCATGGGCTTTCGCCTCCGTGCCGAAGATGGCGCCTACGAGGGTTTCGTTGCTGGTGTTGGTGGTGTCGAACTCGCCGGTGATGCGGCCGTGATGCATGGTCACGATGCGGCTTGCGCATTTCTTGAGTTCGTCGAGTTCGGATGAGACGAGGATAACGCCGACGCCCTCCTCCGCCAGACCCTTCATGATCCTGTAGATCTCGGTCTTGGTGCGGATGTCGATGCCCTTGGTGGGCTCGTCGAAGATCAGCACGCGCGGCCGCGTCGCCATCGCCCGGCCGATGATGGCCTTCTGCTGGTTGCCGCCGGAAAGCTGCGAGATGCGCTTGCCCATGCCGGATGTGCGGATGCCGTAGTCGTCGATGATCTTCTGCACCGCCTCGCGCTCGCGCCCGCCGCTGATGCCGAGGGCACCTTTCGTCAGCGAGAGGATGGAGATGCCGATGTTTTCGCGCAGCGACAGAAGCGGGAAGATGCCGTGATGCTTGCGCTCTTCCGAGAGGTACAGCATGCCGCCATCGACCGAGGCGGATGTGTCGTTGAGCGTCCACGGCTTGCCGTCCACCGTCACGCTGCCGGCCTTGGCCTTCAGGAAGCCGAAGATCGTCTGCATGACTTCCGAGCGGCCGGCGCCGACAAGCCCGGCAAAGCCGAGGATCTCGCCGCGCCGCAATTCGAAATCGACATCGTGGAAGCGTGCGCCGGAAAGGCCGCGCACCTGCATGATCGTGTCGGTGACCGGCCCTTTCGGGCGGAAATGTTCGTCGAAGGAAAGGTCCCGGCCTGACATGGCGCGGATCAGGTCCGCCTCGGCAATGTCGGCGATCCGGCCGCTTTCGATCTTCTCGCCGTTACGCAGCACCGTGTAGTCGTCGCCGATGGCGAAGACCTCGTCCATCTTGTGGCTGATGAAGACGATGGCGTGGTCGCGGTCGAGCAGGCCGCGGATGACCTTGAAGACGCGGTCCACCTCGACGCGCGTCAGCGACGACGTCGGTTCGTCGAGGATGAGAACCTTCATGGCGGCATTGGTGCAGGCGCGGGCGATCTGCAAGAGCTGCTGGTCGGAAACGGAGATATTGGCGACCAGATCGCGCGGATCAGCCTCGATGCCGAAGCGTTCCAGATAGGTCCTGGCTTCCTCGACGAGCGCGTTGCGATTGACGAGAAGGCCGCCATGCCCCGTCCTGTCGAACGGCATGAAGAGGTTTTCCGCAACGCTCATCTGCGGGAAGAGATTGAGCTCCTGCGGCACATAGGCGACGTTCTTGTAGAGGCTCGCATCCTCTGCCGGATCGCGGCCATCGATCAGCACCTGGCCGCGGGACGGCCGGTCGGTGCCGGTCAGGATCTTCACGAGGGTGGATTTGCCCGCACCGTTCTCGCCGGCGAGAATGTGCGTGCGGCCGAGTTCGATCGTCAGATCGACCCCGTCAAGGGCGGTCACGCCGGGAAAGTCCCGGCCAAGGCCGCGGGTTTCGAGATAAGCCATGGGGCACCTGCGTACAGGAATGAGATGGAAAAGGCGCGGGGGGAGTGCCCCGCGCCTCGCGTCAATCCGGTCGTGCCGGATCAGCCGCCCACATTTTCCTTGGTGAGGAAGGCGTTGCCGGTGTCGAGGTAGCCCGGCACCTTGGCGCCCGTCGCCTGCGCCCAGAGCAGCATGACTGACCAGTAGCCCTGGAGCTCCGGCTGCGAGGCGGACGAGCTGTCGGCCACGCCGTCGCGGATCATGTCGAGCATTTCCGGCAGGTTGTCGAGGCCGACGAGGGTGACCTGGCCCTGCTTGCCGGCTTCGACGATCGCCTGGCCGATGCCGATCGGGCCGGCGGCGTCGGATGCGACCCAGCCCTTGAGGTTCGGGTTCGCCTGCATGATGGCGGCCGCCTGCTGCTGCGCCGTCTCGATGCTGTCATTGTCGATGCCTTCGGCAACGACCTTGATGCCCGGATGTTCGGCGAAGACCTGGCGATGGCATTCGGCGCGGATCGAATGGTTCGGCGCGGTCGGCACGCCCTGCATGATGGCGACTTCGCCTTCGCCGCCGAGAACCTCGACGAGGCGGCGGGCCGCGATCTTGGCCTGCTCACAGAAATCGGAGCCGATATAGGGGATGGCCATGCCTTCCGGCGGGATCGAATCGAAGATCACCAGCGGGATCTTCTGGTTCTGCGCTTCTTCGAGCGAGGCGCGGTTGCCGGACGGATCGAGCAGGTCGAGCGCCAGGCCGTCGGGCTGGGTCGCAAGCGCGCTGTCGATGATTTGGTTCTGCTGCACGACGTCAGCGGACTGCGGCGCCGAGTAGACGACCTCGACGTTGGAACCGGTCTGCGCCTTGATCGCGGCCGCGGCGGCCTGCGCACCCTCGTTCACCTTGTCGAACCACGGATGCACGACCTTCGGCACGACGACGAAGCGGTAGCTGTCCTTCTTGACGGTTCCGGCGGCATCCTGCGCCGAGGCCGCGACGGGCAAGGCAAATGCGGCGGCGCACGCCAGCAGCATGGCAAGTTTTTTCATAGTGACCTCCCTTGGAGCGGGCGCAACTTCCTCCCGCCGAATGATGGAACATGGGCTTCGTATCGAGGCTTGCTCCCAAAGCCCATGCCGAGACCATTACACATGTATTTTTTAATTTACAAGAGTTTCATCGCCGCGGCGACGCCAGAAACAGGGCCGATTCATTCACGCTCGCCGACAAAGGTTGACTGCGGAACCCGGCTTTGGTTCCTCTGCCCCGACCACCCTGTCCGCCCGGCACACCAGTTCCAGACCCAGATGCCATCGGAAAACAAACATGAAGGCGCTCGCATTGCGCGTTCCGCCCGCTGCAGTCATCGTCAGCCTGCTCTCCGGGCGGGATAGGGCATGCATCTGGTGGCAACGACCGCTGCGGCCGCCGTCCATTTCAAACCGCACACATTCGTCGTTGGCATAGGGCCGAGGGCGGCGCTTGATCTTCTCGCTGTAGGTCCGACCTTCCAATGCGTAGGTCGCTTCTGCCGGCATCGGCCTGTCCGACATCGGCGGCAGCTACCTTTCACCGGCGACCCTCGAGACAATCGAGGCATGACTGCCGGACAAGTGGAAACATCCGGCCATCGGCACCATCTCGCAACGCATGCTCACGCTGACGCTGAAAGGCATGGAACGCGACGGGCTCGGTCGCTGGGCGATTGAAAAAGAGGCAGAAATCACTCGGGCACAGGAAGCCCTCGACCACTTGCCGGACGATTCCTGACGGCATCTTCCGGCAGAAGGACGTTCAACGGGCATAGCTCTCCTGCTCGGCCTTGGCCAGGGCCGCATATTCGCCCGCGAGATAGTCCATCAAGGCCCGCACGGAGGGGAGCAATCCACGGCGGGAGGGGAAGGCGGCGTGGATGATGCCGCTGCGCGGCGCCCATTGCGGCAGGATGTCGATGAGCCGGCCGGCCGCCAGGTCCTCCTGCACGACCATGGTCGGGAACTGGCACACGCCGATGCCGGACAGCGCGGCCTGGCGGAGCGCCACCATGTCTTCCGTCACCAGGCGCGGATCGTGCGGCACGGTCGCTGTTGCGCCTTGTGGCCCTTCCAGTCGCCACTCGTGTCCGCCGGTGGAAGGTCCCCAGGATAGGCTCGGCATGGTCGTAAGATCCGCCGGAACCAGCGGCCGGGAGAAACACCCCTCCACGAGGCTGGGACTTGCGACGAGCCGCTGGGTGCTCTCGGCAAGCTTGCGGACCACGAGATCGCTGTCGCCGAGGGGCGGGAAACGCACGCGAATGGCGATGTCGAACCCCTCCTTGATGACATCCACACGCCGGTTGGTACTTTCGAGATGCACATGGACCTGAGGGTGCCTGGCCATGAAGCGGGCGATCATCTCACCCACCTGGAAATAGATGACCGAGGACGGGCAGCTGACCTTCACCGTGCCGCGCGGTTCGGCACGCATGCGCTCGATTACCTCCTGGGCGGCCTCCGCCTCGACGACCATCGCCAAACAATGACGATAGAACTCCTGGCCGATCTCGGTCACCATGAACTGCCGCGTGGAGCGTTGCACGAGGCGGACGCCGAGGCTTTCCTCCAGAAGGCCGATGCGGCGGCTAAGCCGTGAACGCGGCATGCCAAGCTTGCGGGCAGCGGCGGAAAAGCCGTTCTGCTCGACCACGTCAACGAAAAAACGGAAGTCGTTGAGATCTTGCATCTCCGCTCCATTGTCCTGAATTCAGGACATACTAGCACGACATTGCCGTCTACTGCCAGATTTGGTGCAGCCGTATATTGAGTTCAACAGATTGCCCAACGGCAAATCCCAAGGAGCCATATCCTATGAGAAAGATCCTCGGCATCTACAGCAGCCCGGCCCAGCACTGGGTCGGTGATGGTTTTCCGGTCCGCTCGATGCTGTCGTATGCAACGCTCGGCGAGCATGTCAGCCCGTTCCTGCATCTCGATCACGCCGGCCCGACCGCCTTCCCGCCCGCTGACCAGCCGCGTGGCGTCGGGGCCCATCCGCACCGCGGCTTCGAGACCGTGACCATCGTCTATGAGGGCGAGGTCGAACACCGCGACTCGACCGGTGCGGGCGGCGTCATCGGACCGGGCGACGTGCAGTGGATGACCGCCGCGGCCGGCATCCTGCACGAGGAATTCCATTCACCCGCCTTCACCCGTCAGGGCGGCACGCTCGACATGGTCCAGCTCTGGGTCAACCTGCCAGCAAAGGACAAGGATGCCACGCCCGGCTACCAGCCACTGCTCGATCGCGACATTCCAGCCGTCACGCTTGCCGACGAGGCCGGCCGCCTGCGGGTGATCGCCGGTGCCTATCAAGGTCACAAGGGACCGGCCCGCACCTTCTCGCCGATCGACCTGTGGGACCTCAGGCTGAACCAGGGCAAGGACGTTTCACTCGACCTGCCCGAGAGCCACACGGCCGGGTTCGTCGTGCCGCGCGGCTCCGTTCTGGTGAACGGCGCGTCGGTGGCCCGCGGCGGCCAGTTCGTGTTGCTCGACCGCAAGGGCGGCGCCTTCAGCCTCGAGGCCGAAAGCGATGCAACGGTTCTGGTGCTGAGCGGTGCGCCGCTCGGCGAGCCGGTCGCCATGCGCGGTCCCTTCGTCATGAACACGCCGGAAGAACTGCAGCAGGCTTTCGCAGATTTCCGCGCCGGCAGGTTCGGCACGATCGCCGCCTGACCCCAAGCTTGCCCTCGGTGCCTCGCCCGAAGCAAACCGGGCCGGAGATATCTCCGGCCTCCCTCCACCTGCAACCGCAACCAAGGAGAAATGACATGAGCACTCCCGCAAACTTCAACGGCCAACGCCCGGTCATCGATGTCGACGACGCCGTCATGCTGCTGATCGACCACCAGAGCGGCCTGTTCCAGACCGTCGCCGACATGCCGATGCCGGTCCTGCGCAACCATGCCGCAGCGCTCGCCAAGATGGCGACGCTGTCCAAAATGCCGGTCGTCACCACCGCATCCGTGCCGCAGGGCCCGAACGGCCCGCTGATCCCGGAAATCCACGAGAACGCCCCGCATGCCACGTATGTGGCCCGCAAGGGCGAGATCAACGCCTGGGACAACCCGGACTTCGTGGCCGCCGTCAAGGCGACCGGCCGAAAGACCCTGATTATCGCCGGCACGATCACCAGCGTCTGCATGGCCTTCCCTTCGATCAGCGCAGCCTATGACGGCTACAAGGTGTTCGCCGTGGTCGATGCCTCCGGCACCTATTCCAAGATGGCGCAGGAGATCACCCTGGCCCGCGTCGTGCAAGCCGGCGTCGTGCCGATGGATACGGCCGCTGTCGCCTCCGAGCTGCAGAAGACATGGCACCGTGACGACGCCCAGGAATGGGCGAACATCTACACCAAGATCTTCCCGGCCTATCAGCTGCTGATCGAGAGCTATCTCAAGGCGCAGGACGTCGAGAAGAACCACGAACAGCTCGACTCTCAGCGCGGCTGACCTCCAAGGAAAGGCGGCGGGGAAACCCGTCGCCTTTCCAGCAGCATGCTTGACCGTCCCCCCACGCCATTCATCGAGGATATCGACGATGATGAAATCTATGTTCGCAGCCACAACGCTTGCCTCGGTCGGTTCAATCCTGCTTGCCGGCGCGGCTTTTGCAAACGGACCGGATCTCGTTCTCCACAACGCCACCGTCCTCACGATGGACGCCGAAAGGCCACGGGCCAGCGCGTTGGCGATCACCGGTCAGCGCATCACGGCCATCGGCGGGGACGAGGCAATCAAGGCCCTGGCCACCGGGGGGACGCGCGTCATAGACCTTGAGGGAAAGACCGTCATCCCCGGCCTTGTCGATACGCATATCCACGCCATCAGGGGCGGCCAGACCTACACGTTCGAAACCTACTGGTATGGCGAAACGAGCCTACCGGCGGCCCTGGAAACGCTGCGGAAAACGGCGCTTGGACGTGGCGAGAATGAATGGGTTGCCGTCGTCGGCTCCTGGCTTCCTGAGCAATTCGACGAGAAGCGAGCTCCGACCGTCACGGAGCTGACGCAATCTGTTCCGGACCATCCGGTCTACATCCAGTACCTCTACGACTACGCCCTCGTGAATGCCAAGGGCATGGAGGCGCTGAAACTCGACAGCGCCGACCCTGCCGTCCCGCCCGGCATTACCATCGAGCGCGGCCCGGACGGCAAGGCGACAGGCAAGCTGCTCGGACATATCGGTTCCTACAACGCCCTTTTCGCACAGATTGCGGCGCAGGATGAACCGCATAGGAAAGCCAGTCTGCAAGCCTTCTTCACCGCGCTCAACAGCGCCGGCATGACCGGCTTCATCGATCCTTCGGCAGGGCCCGCCTCCAGCTATGAAACGCTCTTCGCTCTGCAGCGCGAAGGCAAGCTCACCATCCGCGCCGGCTACCGGATCCCCGCCATGAAGCCGGGCGAGGAAGCGCAATGGTTTCGTGACGTCATGGCGTTCCGCCAACCGCATTATGAGGCAGGTCTCGTCAGCTTCGTCGGCATCGGCGAATCCATCGTCGCCGCCATGAACGACGGCGTGCAGATGGGGCCGGGCTTTGCCCCGTCGAAGGAGGCCAGAGATGCGCTCCGGACCGTCGCGGAGTTTGCTGCCGAGCGGCATATTCCACTGGAAATACATGCCTATACCGACGATGCCGCAGGCGCGATCCTCGACGTTTTCGAGGGTGTCGACAAAAACCATCCGCTGAAGGACCTGCGCTGGGCCATAGCCCACCTCAACACCGGCTCGGAGCGTACGCTGGACCGAATGAAGGCGCTCGGTCTGTCCTTCACGGTCCAGATGGGACCCTACTTCGAGGGCCCGGCCATCCGGGAGGCGAATGGCGAAGCGGTCGCGGCCAGCTCGCCACCGACACGCGGGGCTCTCGATCGGAGCATCCTCGTCGCCGGCGGTACGGATTCAACACGCATCGGCGTCTTCGGCGTCTGGCAGGCCATCGAATATCACGTGACCGGCCGGTCGCTGGGCGGCGCCATCCAGAAACCGGAGCGCCAGCGTCTCTCGCGGGAGGAGGCCCTGCAGCTCTACACGCGGAACGCGGCCTGGATCGGTTTTGCAGAGCAGCAACGGGGCGTGCTTGCCGAGGCAAAGTTGGCAGACCTTGCGGTGCTCGACAAACCGTTCCTCGGCATGCCGGCGGAGGAGATCGACACCATCCGTTCTCTGCTGACCATCGTCGATGGCAAGGTCGTACACGACCGCCTCGCCGCCTCGCCGGCGGACGCTCGATAACTGGAACTGACGAGGGGCAGATTGGTCGATGGAACCCTTATCAAAGTCCTCGGACCTCAATCGAAACACATATGAGAGACCACGCTCGAAGATTCAAAGACTCCGCTGATCATTCAACCGCTCGCAACGCTTTACCGCAACCTGACGCCGCTCGGCTACACGGTGCTGCGCACGATTGCAGGCGCTATGATTGCCACCTTCGGCGCCTCAAAGCTATTCACCGAAGACGGCGCGCAGATGGATATCGACATCATCCGGCAAATCGGCTTCGAGCCAGCTGAGATCTGGGCCTCCTTCGTCATCTGGCTTGAATTTCTAGGCGGCATTGCGATTGCGATCGGCTTACTGACCCGTCCTTTTGCGGCGATGTTCGTCGGACTGTTTGGCGTGATCCTCATCACCGTCATGATCCCTCAGGGTGTGAACTATCAGTTGTTCGCCCTGTGGTTTGCCGCCTTTTTCTATATCGCTCTGAGGGGTGGCGGCGGGATGTCACTCGACCGGCTGATAGGCCGCGAACTCCGACCGCGCGCCATCGACAGCCGGTCAGCACCCTGGCGATCTGGTCGCGATGGACGCACCCGGTTATCTATAGACACATCCTGCCCATCGGAACGACACAGGCCACTGAGCCGACCAGGCATAGAAAATCTTGCTTCATACATCGTCAGGCGCCCGATACGAACTATGGTGGAGGCGACCTGATACTTTCCGTCTCTATGCGCGGGCCTAGGCTGACTGCGCGACATGAAGGTTCCGGTATCGTCCGTTCCTGCGGGCGATGAGGTCCGCATGGCTTCCGCTTTCGACGATGTGGCCGTCATCGACGACGAGGATGCGGTCGGCATTGGCGATGGTCGCCAGGCGATGCGCGATGACCAGCGTCGTGCGTCCGGCCGAAAGTTCGGCCAGCGATTGCTGGATCGCGCGCTCCGTCTGCGTATCCAGCGCCGAGGTCGCCTCGTCGAGGATCAGGATCGGCGGGTTCTTCAGGAAGATGCGAGCGATCGCAAGCCGCTGCTTCTGCCCGCCGGAGAGCTTGACGCCGCGCTCGCCGATGACGGTGTCGAGACCGTCAGGAAGATTGGCGATCACGTCGTCGAGGCGCGCGCGCCTGGCAGCCTCGATGATCTCCGCCTCGCCCGCTCCCAGCCGGCCATAAGCGATGTTCTCGCGCACCGTGCCGGCGAACAGGAAGACGTCCTGCTGCACGATGCCGATGTTCGAGCGTAGCGACTTCAGCGTCATGTCCCTGATGTCGGTGCCGTCGATACTGACGACCCCGCCGGTCACCTCATAGAAGCGTGGCAGCAGCGAGCAGATCGTCGTCTTGCCGGCACCCGAAGGACCGACGAAGGCCACCGTCTCGCCCGCCTTCACCGAAAGGTCGAGTCCGGAAAAGAGCGGCCGCCCGGCAGCATAGCCGAAGCCAACGCCGCGATAGTCGATATCGCCGCGAAGGCGGCTGACCGCCGTCGCGCCGGGCCGGTCGGTGATGTCGGGCTCGGTGTCGAGGAACTGCGTGTAGCGCGTGAAGCCGGCAATGCCCTTCGGATAGGTCTCGATGATCGAATTGATCTTGTCGATCGGCCGGAAGAACACGCCGACCAGCAGCAGGAAGCCGACGAAGCCGCCGGCCGACAGTTCGCCGCGCGTGACGAACCAGGCGCCCGCCAGCATCACCACCACCTGCACGAAGCGCATGGAAAGATAGGAGAGCGACAGGGACGCCGCCATCACCTTGTAGGCCTGAAGCTTGGTGACGAGATAATTGCGATTGCTCTCGGCAAAGAGCTCGCGCTCGTGGTCCTCGTTGGCGAAGGCCTGCACGACGCGGATGCCGCCGACATTCTCCTCGATGCGGGCGTTGAAGTCGGCGACGCGGCCGTAGAGCGCATGCCAGTTGGCGGTCATGCGCGCACCGTAATGGGCGGTGACGAAGGCGGTCAGCGGCACGACAACCGCGGTGATGAGGGCGAGCGGCACATGAACCCAGAGCATGAGGGCGAAGGCGCCGATCAGCGTCATGACCGCGATAAAGAGATCCTCCGGTCCGTGATGGGCGACCTCGCCGATCTCTTCGAGATCCTTCGTCAGCCTTGCCACGAGATGGCCGGTCTTCTGGTTGTCGAAATAGCCGAAGGAGAGTTTTTGCAGGTGATCGAAAGCCTTGCGGCGCATCTCCGCCTCGATGCGGATACCGAGCATGTGGCCCCAATAGGTGACGATGACCTGCAGGCCGGCATTGAAGAGATAGATGAGGAAGAGGCCGACGGCGGCGAGCGCGACGAGATCGAGCCGGCCGGTCGGCAGCAGGCGGTCGATGAACAGCGTCACCGCGACGGGAAAAGCCAGTTCCAGCAGACCCGCCGCCACCGCCGAGGAGAAATCCAACGCGAACAGGCCACGGTGCGGGCGGTAGTAGGACGCAAAACGCTTCAGGAGATCAGGCATAGGCAGGCGGGCTTTCGTTGTGGTGCTCATCGGATAAGACGATCGACGGCGCCGCTTCTACCACACAAGCCACTTCTTTTTGTTGGCCGGTCGCCGGCGACACCCCTTTGGCACCACCGTCGACACTCGCCGTAGCGTCCATGCCCGCGCATCGGCGCGCTGTTTCGCACCCTGCATTGCCGAAGCGCAACAGCGCGCCGTGGCGGCCGTTCAATCTCTCCGGCGCCGGACAGCGGCAAGGTTTGCCGGCGTGCGGCGGGACCGTGTGCCGGCCAGCATGGTCTCGAGCCAGGGATAGGCGCTGACGATGACAATCCCGGCCACGACGCCAGCCGTGCCGATCGCGAATTCTGGCGTCAGCGGTTCGCCCAGCAGGAGAACGCCCAGCAGGACGCCGAAGACGGGCGTCATGAAGGAAAAGACACCGAGTTGCGAGGCACGATACTGGGTCAGCAGCCAGAACCAGGTGAGGAAGCTGAGGAAGGAGACGACGACCGCCTGGAAGGCGATGTTCAAAAGCAGCGGCCCTGACGGCACGATGCCCGCCTCGCCCGCCAGCACCGCCGCCCCCGTCAGGGCAAGGAAGGCGGTGGCGAGCTGGTAGAACAGCACATGGGTGGCCGGCGCCGTGCTCAGCCGCGTCGTCCGGATCAGGACCGTCGTCAGCCCCCAGGCCGCGCCCGCCAACAGCGCCAGACCGTCGCCCCACAGCATAGCGCCGAGATCGGCGGGGCCCTGCCCGCTGCCCTGCGGCGCGAGGAAGGCGAAGGCGATACCGGCCGTCGCCACGGCTATGCCGCCCCACTGCACCGCGGAAAGGCGCTCCGAAGGGAGCTTTCCATGCAGGCCGAGCGCCGCGAAGATCGGCGCGGTATAGAGAAAGACCACGACATGGGAGGCAGACGTATGCTTCAGCGCCTCACCGACCAGAAAGAACTCCACGGCAAACAGCAGGCCTGCGAGAATGCCCAGGCCGGCCGTTCTGCCCCAGAACTCCAGGCGCTGCCGGCGCGCGCAAACAAGCGCAAAGACGAGCATGGCGGCGATCCCCGATCGCAGGCCGATCTGCAGGACCGGCGCGGCAAAGACGGCCGTGGACTTCAGGCCGATCTGCTGGAAGGCCCAGATGAGGCAGACGGCGACCATGATGCCGACCGCGGTGACGTCGATAGATTTGCGGCTGTCCAAGATGCGTGCTCCGATGATGCGGCTGGGATAGCATTTGGCAGATAAGGCGGATATAATGAGTTCATGACAGTCGGTATCGAGAGCCTGACAGGCAACCGGGCGGACCGCGGTGCACATTTCCGCGACGTGCCCTTTCGCAGTGCCCTGCCCCACCCGCTCTACTTCCGCTCCGCGCAGATGCCGCAGAACGCCACCTATCCGCAGCACAGCCATCCCTGGGGCGAATTCGTCTATTCCTACAGCGGCATGATGGAGGTGAGCCTGAAGGACGGGCACTATCTCGCGCCGCCGCAATATGCCGTCTGGCTGCCGCCGGACATCGAGCACCGGGGGCTGAACCGGCATGCCGCGGTGCACTGCTCGCTCTATGTCGATCCCTCGCTGTGCGGACGCCTGCCGCAGGAAACCACCGCTCTCGAAGTCAGCCCGCTTCTGAGGGCCATGCTCGAGCACCTGCGCGCCGGAGATGGTGCAGACCCGGGCGCGGCGGAGCACCTGCGCTTTCTCCAGGTCGTCATCGATCTCATCGCGGCAGCGCCGCGGGTAGGAACCTACCTGCCGTGGTCGACAGACCCGGCGCTTGAAGCCGCGCTCGCCCGTCTTCAGGACAACCCAGCCGACAACCGCTCCCTTGCCGAGCATGCGCGGCTGGCGGGACTGGCAGAGCGGACCCTCATCCGCCGCTGCCTGCGCGATCTCGGCATGCCGTTCACCGAATGGAAGCAGCGTCTGCGGGTGGTGCAGGCCATGTCGATGCTGGAGGCGAACGACACCGTCGAGCACATTTCCGCCGCCCTCGGCTACAGCAACGCCTCGTCCTTCATCGCGATGTTCAAGCGCATGACGGGCGTAACGCCGGACGACTACCGCGTCTCGGCGCGGTGAGGCGCATCGGCATGCTGCACGGCCTTCAGGCCGGGGCTTTTATGGTCCTGCGACCATAGGCGACGAGGCTGAAGCCGGTCGCGTACATCAAAAGGCCGAACAGGGCGGGCGGCACGGCGATTTCCGGCGAATGCATCATCGTGATCGCAAGGACCATGCCGATCGCCGCGTTTCGAATACTGATGGAAAGGGTCACCGTGACCGCCTCGGCAGCCGAAAGGCCGAGGGCGCGCGATCCCAGGAGGCCGACTGCGACGGCGCAGATAACGAGGGCGATGACGGCCGGCCCTGCGCTGACGAGGATCTCCACCCATCGTTGATAGACCGAAATGCCGATACCGACGATCAGGGCGACGAGCACCAGGAGGCCGAATGCGCCGACCAGTTTTTCGGCACGCGCGGCAAAACCGGGGGCCTTCTGCCGGATGCCCATGCCGACCATCACCGGAAACAGGATGATGGCGATCATCACCCCGATCGTGCGCAACACCGGAAGGTAAACCCGGGCATCGCCCTGGCTGAAGCGCTCGATCGCGAAATTGGCGAAAAGCGGCAGCGTCGCGATGGCCACCAGGCTGCCGACGGCGCTCAGGGCAATCGACAGGGCCAGGTCTCCCCTTGCAAGATAGGAGAACAGGCTGGACGTGGTGCCGATCGGGCAGGCGGCGACGACGACGAGGCCGACGGCGATTTCCGGCGGCAGGCCCATGACCGTGGCGAGCACAAGGGCCACCAGCGGCATCACCAGGAGCGCGGCGACGATACCCCAGACCAGGGCCTTCGGCTGCGTGGCCACACGCTGGAAATCGACCGGAGCAAGCGTCATGCCGATGCCGGTCATGATGATAAACACGGCGATCGGTAGGCCGATGTCAATGAGGGCGGACTGTTCCATGCAACGGCTCTTTCCAACAGAGGCGCGGCGGTCCGGCCTGGCCGCCTAGCTTTGCTGCATCCGTCTTCCGAATGCAACCGGCGTGACGGGAACCTGCCACGCCGGCAATGCGCATCTTGGTCCCCTTGAGGTCGTCGACCGACTTGATTTCATTGCGGAACCAGCCCCCCATCTGCGCACCGGTGCCACCGCCCGGCTTGCCGACGATGCCGTATTCCGACAGGAACTCGTCGTACAGTTCGTTGCCGCCGCCGTGGTAGAGCCAGGCGTTCTGCTGACGGGCGTTGAGGCCGAAGGGGATCGTCGACCCGATCGCGAAGGTCGGGTTCTTGCCGGTGAAGTAGTAGCCGCAGGTGTGGGCGATTTCCACGGTGTTGCTCTGCACCGCGTCGATCGCCTGCGGACCGGGCACCAGTTCACCCGCCTGGAAGACCTGGATCTGGAATTTGCCCTCAGTCATCTTCGACAGCGCTTCGGCCATGACGACGGCCCCGCCGTAGATGGTGTCGAGGTTGTTCGGAAATCCAGAGGTCAGGCGCCATTTCAGGGTCGGAAGGTCCTGGGCGATTGCGGGTGCAGCGAGTGACGCGCCGGCGACCGCTGCTGCGCCGCCGAGTGCGCCCTTGGTCAGAAAATTACGGCGGTTCAAGATATCAGTCATCGTTTCCTCCTCAGGTGGCTGCGTGGTCCGGCCTGCACGGATGTGCGTCCGGATTGTTGGTTGGGGTCAGTTGGACTGTGCGGGTTGGCCGAAGCTGGGCTGCGGCGACCCGAATTCAGGCGTCTCCGTTCCAAAGGACGGCGTCGAACTGTCGCCGGACGTTTCGGGGGCGCCAAAGGGCTGCGTCGGTGTTCCGAAAGGATTTTCGCCCTCTGCGCCGGGCATCGGTACGTTCAGCTTGATCGCTGCAGGATCGACGGCTGCCTGGCCGGACTTGTAGTGGGTGACAAGACCCGGGAACGCGACGACGACGGCAACCATGAACAGCTGGATCCCGAGGAACGGCAAGGCCCCCATGTAGATCTGGCCCGACGTCACCGGCTGGATGGTCGCTCCGGTCACTCTGTCCTTGTAGGCGCGACTGGGGGCCACGGAACGCAGATAGAACAGCGAAAAGCCGAAGGGCGGGTGCATGAAAGACGTCTGCATGTTGATCGCCAGCATCACGCCGAACCAGATGAGATCGATGCCGAGCGCATCGGCGACCGGCGCCAGAAGCGGGATGATGATGAAGGCCAGCTCGAAATAATCGAGGAAGAAGGCCAGGAAGAAGACCAGCAGGTTGGCGACGATAAGAAAGCCGATTTCCCCGCCAGGGATCGAGGTCATCAGATGCTCGACCCAGATATGGCCGTCGACGCCATAGAATGTGAGCGAGAAGACGCGTGCGCCGAGCAGGATAAAGATCACGAAGGACGACAGTTTTGCGGTGGCGTAAAGCGCCGACTTTATCATGGCGAGATCGAGTCGGCGGTTGCTGGCAGCCAGAATGAGCGCGCCGACCGCACCCATGGCGCCGCCTTCGGTGGGCGTCGCAAGGCCGATGAAAATCGTGCCAAGCACCAGGAAGATCAGCACGAGCGGCGGCACCAGCGATGTGACCACCTTGCGGGCGAGCTTCCATCCGCGCAGCGTGCGGGCCTCCGGCGGCAGCGCCGGGACACTCGAAGGCTGCAGATAGGACATGAAAATGATATAGCCCGCATAGATCGCGACAAGCAGCAAGCCGGGCACCAGTGCGCCCTTGTACATGTCACCGACCGAGCGGCCGAGCTGATCGGCAAGGATGATCAGCACCAGGCTCGGCGGGATGATCTGCGCCAGGGTCCCGGACGCCGCGATCGTGCCGGCTGCCACGCGCCGGTCGTAGCCGTAACGCAGCATGATCGGCAGCGAGATCAGCCCCATCGAGATGACCGAGGCCGCGACAACGCCGGTGGTGGCCGCAAGAATGGCGCCAACGAAGATTACCGCGAAGGCAAGCCCGCCACGGATCGGGCCGAACAGCTGCCCGATCGTATCAAGCAGATCCTCCGCCATGCCGCTTCTCTCCAGGATCAGCCCCATGAAGGTGAAGAAGGGAATGGCCAGCAATGTTTCGTTCGACATCTGGCCGAAGATCCGGTCCGGTATGGCGCCGAAGAGGTTGATCGGCAAAAGGCCCATTTCGATGCCGATGAAGCCGAAGCCGAAGCCGACGAAGGCCAGTGCAAAGGCGGCGGGATAGCCCATCAGCAGCACGACGATCAGCGACAGGAACATGATGGGCGCGAGATTTTCCGCGAAGAAAGCAAACATGGATACGGGCTCCTGGCGTTAGAGCGTCTGGGCGTCGGCGTCGGCAAGGGCCGTCGCATCGGGCATGTCGCCCCGCAGGATCGCGATGCGCTTGATCAGCTCTGAGACGCCTTGCAGCGCCAGCAGGCCGAAGCCGAGGGGGATCAGCGCCCAGACCGGCCAGAGCAGCAGGCCACCGGTGTTGTTCGACACCTCGCCGCTCAGAAACTTCGAGATCACGATCGGCCAGGAGAGGTAGATGGTGATCAGGCAGAAGGGAAACAGGAAGAAGAGCGTGCCGAGGATCTCGACCCAGAGCTGGACCTTGCGCGGCATATGGCCGTAAACCAGATCGACCTTGACGTGCTCGCTGCTCAGCAGCGTATAGGCGGCCGCGATCAGGAAGACAGCGGAAAACAGATACCACTGCGCTTCCAACCAGGCGTTGGAACTCAGGTTGAACAGTTTGCGTGTGACGGCATTGACGGCACTGATCAGCACCGCAACAAGCAACAGCCACGACACCGACTTTCCAATAAACGTGTTGAGCGCGTCGACAGCGCGCGACAGCGACAATAGGCCGGACATGATGAATTCCTCCCCAGCCGGCACCCTCCGCCGACCGTCGCGGGGAGTCGTATGGCGTCCTTGTGAGGGGAACAAGATAGGCAGGGTCGCCAAATAAAAACGCCTACCCAGTAGTGGGTAGGCGCCGACATCAGCTGTCTGGGGGACTAAAACCGCTGTCGATCGCGTAGCGAATGAGACCGGCAGTCGTGGAAATTCCGAGCTTCTTCTTGATGTTCTTGCGATGTGTTTCGACCGTCGCCTCGGAAAGGGAAAGCGACTGGGCGATCTCGCGGTTGCTCTTGCCGGATGCCAAAAGCATCAGCACGTCGTGCTCGCGGGTGGTCAGCGGATTGGCCGGCTCGTTCGGCCGGCGTTCGAGAAGAACGTCGGAAACGCCGGACGAGAAATAGGTCCGCCCTGCGGCAACGGTCTCGATCGCCGTAACGATCTCGTCCGTGGAAACGTCCTTGAGGATATAGCCAGACGCACCGTGCAGCACCGACGCCGAGATGTATTCGCGGCTGTCATGCATGGACAGCATCACGATGCGGCAGTCCGGCAGCTTCGCCTTGAACAGCTCGATGGCTTCGATGCCGCTGAGTTTCGGCATGTTGATATCGATCAGCACCACCGCCGGATTGGTCCTGATCGCGACTTCCAACCCCGTCAGCGCCAGCCCCGCCGTGCCGACGACCTCTATGTGCGGGAAGGTTTCGAGCACGGCGCGAAGACCGTCGAGAACCAGCGGGTGGTTGTCGATGAGGACAACCTTGATCGGTTTGATCCCGCTCATGCGGCCTCCACCTGTTTTTCCGCACTGGCATTGGCCGAAAGCGGCATCATCGCGGTCAGCACCGTTCCATCCGACGTGCTCCTGACCATCAGGATGCCACCGAAATGCGCCATACGCTCCTGCATGTTGCGAAGGCCGAGACCACCTTGGTGGCCGTCCCGGATTCCGCCGGCAGCTTCTTCAAAACCGTTGCCGTCATCGGCGACCGTCATGCGCATACGGCCACGGGCGCTCCAGAGCTTGATCTGGACTTTCCCGGCGCCGGAATGGCGCTCGATATTGTTCAGTGCTTCCTGCGCCACGCGGTAGAGAGCGGTGCTCGCCTCGGGCTTCAGCCTGTCCTTGCCGGCATCAGCCTCCAGCACGGTGTGGATGCCGGTCCGTTCGGAAAAATGGTTGCTGAGCGCCGTCAGGGCCGCCGTCAGGCCAAGGTCGTCCAGCGCAGGGGGTCTCAGATCGTGCGACAGCCGACGAACCTCCTTGATGGCGCCGTTCAGGGCCTCCACCCCTTTTTCAATGGCACCGGACGCATCGTCGGTGTGGTTGCGGACCTTTCGGCCCGCAAGGTCGATGGCATAGCGTACACCGACGAGGTTCTGCGATATGCCGTCATGCAGTTCACGGGCGAGCCGCGCGCGCTCTTCTTCCTGCGTGTCGATGATACGCTGCGTCAGCGCCTTGAGCTTGCCGTCCGCCATGCGCCGCTCGCGCAGCGTGACGAGCATGCACGTGGCGAACACCACCATCACGGCCGGTACAGCGATGAATGCGACAACGAGGAAGGTGTGGCCGATCTTTTCGCGAAGGTCCGCTTTCGCTGCCGCCGTCTGAGCGAAGACATCATCGAGATAGACGCCTGTTCCCAGCATCCACTGCCACTTGTCGAGCCCCATGGCAAAGGACATGAGAGCGGCGGTGGAAAAGTCGGCCACGGTAGCGGCGGAATAGTCCAGCCGCGGGCGGAGTAAAATCCGGCCACCTATTTCCTTTCTGCAATGAACGCAGGAGGGACAGGGGATCTACACCGTGGAACTTTATTTGAGGGTTCGCCTGGCTGTTTCCGAAGGGATGACGCAGCGTCAGGCAGCTAAGCATTTCAACGTATCGCGCGACAGCGTGGCCAAGATGCTGTCGTATTCGACACCGCCTGGCTATCAGCGACGTTCGCCGATCCGTCGTCCGAAGCTGGATGCATTCGTTTCGACGATCGAGCAGTGGCTGGAAGCTGACATGGTGATGCCGCGCAAGCAGCGGCATACTGCCAAACGGGTTTTCGACCGGCTTCGTGACGAGTGCGGCTTCACCGGCGGCTACACTATCATCAAGGATTATATGCGCGAGCGGGATCAACGCCGCCAGGAGGTGTTCGTGCCGCTGTCGCATCCACCGGGCCATGCGCAGGCCGATTTCGGCGAAGCGACGGTGGTAATCGGCGGTATCGAGCAGAAGGCACGCTTCTTTGTGCTGGATCTTCCTCATAGCGACGGATGCTATGTGCGTGCCTATCCTGCGGCAGTGGCCGAAGCCTGGGTGGATGGTCATGTCCACGCCTTTGCGTTCTTCGGGGCCGTGCCGCAGTCGATCGTCTATGACAATGACCGTTGCCTTGTCGCCAAGATCCTGCCCGACGGAATACGCAAGCGGGCAGCGCTGTTCAGCGGCTTCCTGTCCCACTACCTGATCCGGGATCGCTACGGCCGTCCGGGAAAGGGCAACGATAAAGGGAATGTCGAGGGTCTCGTGGGCTATGCCCGTCGCAACTTCATGGTACCGATCCCACAATTCCCGACATGGGATGCGTTCAATGCTTTTCTGGAAGAGCAGTGCCGCAAACGCCAGCGCGACAAGCTGCGGGGCGAGAGCGAGACGATTGGCGAACGGCTGCAGCGCGATCTTGCGGCCATGCGTCCCTTGCCGGCGTCGCCGTTTGATGCCTGCGACCAGGCCAGCGCTGTTGTGACAGCCCAGTCGCTCGTCCGCTACAAGACCAACGACTATTCCGTACCGGTCGCCTACGGCCATCAGGACGTCTGGGTCCGGGGCTATGTCGATCAGGTGGTGATCGGCTGTCGCGGCGAGATCATCACGCGTCATCCGCGATGCTGGGAACGGGAAGACGTCGTCTTCGATCCCATTCATTACCTGCCGCTGATCGAGCAGAAGATCAACTCCCTGGATCAGGCGGCTCCGTTGCAGGGCTGGGATCTGCCAGACGAGTTCGCGACGCTGCGCCGGCTGATGGAAGGCCGCATGGCCAAGCATGGGCGGCGGGAATACGTGCAGGTTCTGCGCCTGCTGGAAAGCTTCGACCTTGCCGACCTGCATGCGGCCGTTAAGCAGGCCATTCAACTCGGCGCGATCGGCTTCGATGCGGTCAAGCATCTGATCCTGTGCCGGGTCGAGCGCCGGCCACCACGACTGGACCTGGCGATCTATCCCTACCTGCCGAGGGCGACGGTCGAGAAGACGTCTGCAAAGGCGTATATGCGCCTCCTGTCGTCTGATGCGGGAGAAGCGGCATGAGCAGCGACGCGCCAGAGATCCTGCTTGGCCACTATCTCAAAACCCTCAAGCTGCCGACCTTCCAGCGCTAGCACCAGAAGCTGGCTCGGCTATGCGCCACCGAAGGCGTCGATCACGTCGGCTACCTGTTCCGGCTTGCCGAACGGGAAATGATCGAACGGGACCGCCGCAAGGTCGAACGTCGGATCAAGGCGGCCAAATTCCCGGTCGTCAAAAGCCTCGACAGCTTCGACTTCACAGCCATCCCCAAGCTGAACAAGATGCAGGTGCTAGAGCTTTCCCGTTGCGAATGGATCGAGCGCCGCGAGAACGTCATTGCGCTGGGCCCGAGCGGCACGGGAAAGACGCATGTCGCTCTCGGCCTCGGCCTGGCCGCCTGCCAGAAGGGCCTGTCCGTCGGCTTCACGACGGCGGCGGCCCTGGTCAGCGAGATGATGGAGGCGCGTGATGAGCGGCGTCTGCTTCGGTTCCAGAAGCAGATGGCAGCCTACAAGCTGCTCATCATCGACGAGCTGGGTTTTGTGCCGTTGTCGAAGACCGGGGCGGAATTGCTGTTCGAGCTGATCTCGCAACGCTATGAGCACGGTGCCACCCTGATCACCAGCAATTTGCCCTTCGATGAATGGACGGAAACACTGGGATCCGAACGTCTCACCGGCGCGCTGCTCGATCGCATCACCCACCACGTCAACATCCTCGAGATGAACGGCGACAGCTATCGTCTCGCACAAAGTCGCGCCCGAAAGGCCGGCTGAAACGCTCCTGAAAAAATCGCCGCGCCGGCCTGAGACCCCCGCTCGGGCTATGCCCTCCCGGCGGTCTCAGGCCGGCGCCACAGTGGCCGACTTTTGCTCCGCCCCGTGGCCGGTTTTTACTCCGCCGTTGACAGTAGATTGTCGTGGATGACAAATCCTCCTTCTCGCCAATAGACGTCGGCGTATTTCTTCGCCGTGGCGCACAAGATCGCTAGGACGAGGTGGAGTTGTGGCCGCAAGCCTTGCCGGAGCTGTCATGCGTATGCATGATGCGCAAGACAGAGGGACCACATGCAAGGCCAATCCACCATCAGAAAGCCGACCAACCTGACACTCGATCCATCTTTGCTGATGGAAGCAAGATCGTTTGGGATAAACCTGTCGGAAGCGGCAGAGGCCGGTTTGCGACGCGCCGTCGCTGACGCGAAGGCCCGGGCATGGCAGCGCGAGAACGCCGACGCTCTGGCCAGCTCGAACGCATGGACCGAGGCGCACGGCTCGCCCCTGGATCAATACCGACAGTTCTGATGGCACGCTGTGATGTCCATGCCAATCCGGGCGGAACAGGTTATGTGCTCGATGTTCAGGCGGATGTTCTGCACGAGTTGAACACGCGGATCGTGGTGCCGCTGCTACCTTCGGCGCAGGCGCCGCTGCCAGCCAAACGCCTCAATCCAGTATTTGCTATCGGGGACGAACCCCACACCATGGTCACTCAGTTCATGGCGGCCATTCCCCGTAAATTGTTGCGAAACCCGGTCACCAGCCTTGCGGGGCAGGACGCCGAAATCATGCTTGCCCTCGACATGGTGCTCGTCGGGTTTTGAGGCACCTGCGCCTGTATTACGGGCTTGTCACATCAACTTAGTTTAGCCGGATGAGGCCGCTGCTGTATAATTCAAGCAATCGTTCCGGTCACAGCCTTCCCGTAGCCATTCACACCTCCTGGTTTCGGGTGTTGCAGCGCCCGGCTGAATCTACGTATCCTACAAGTCCTGACACTTGGCTTATGTAACAAGCCCCCGCACGGCTTCAAATGGCGAAGCGGTCCATCACGAAATCCGGGCGCGCGCCGTGGAGGCCGGCAAGGGCGGTGAGATCGGCCTCGGTGCTTTCGGCGAGGATGCCCGTCCGGACGAGGCAGGAGGCGAGCCCCGCGCCGGCGGCGCCGGCAATGTCGTGTTCCAGGCTGTCGCCGATGCAGACGATCCGGTCGGCCGGAAGACCGTCGAGCAGCGCCTGCGCCTGCCGGTAGATTGCCGGATGGGGTTTGCCGAACCAGCGCACCGGCCCACCGAGGTCCTGGTACGCCAGCGCGATGCTGCCGGCGCCGGGCGCCGTGGTGCCGCCGCTTGCGAGCTTGTGCCGGTCGGGATTGGTGCAGTAGCAGGGCACGCCGCGCCGGGCGGCGGGGGCGAGGCGGCGGCGGTAGTCCGCCATCGGGACACGATCAGCCTCGCTGCCGGAAACAATCACGATATCGGCCAAGGCCACATCAACGACGCTCTTGAAACCGAGACGGTCGGCAAGGTTGCGGTCGCCCCCGCTGGAAATCGTCAGGCATCGCGTCCCGACCGCAGAACCGGCGGTCTCGCCGGCAAGGATGTCGTAGGCGACATCGCCGGAGGTGAGGAAACGGTCGAAGCCCGCCCGGTCGAAGCCGAGCTTGACGAGCCGCTCCGCATTGTAGTCGCCGCTGCGGCCGGAATTGGACAGCACGATGACGGTCTTGCCCAGTGCCTTGAGGCGCAGCAACGCATCATTGGCCCCGGGATAGGCGCCGTCCTCGTCCCGGAGCACGCCGAACTGATCGACGAGGAAGGCATCGTAGCGGGCGGCCAGCGCCGCCAGGTCGGTCTGCGGGGCAAGGCTCATGGCCAGCGGTCCTTTCCGGCAAGGACGAGCGCCGCCGTGCCGACAGCGGCTTCCGCCGAATTCGACGGCAGGAAGGGGACGCCAAGCGCCGCCTCCCGCATGCGGGTCCAGGCCGGATTGGCCGCGCCGCCGCCGACCGAGCGCACCGAGCGTACGCGGGGGCCGCCGAGCGCGGCCAGCCGCGCATAGCCCGACGCCTCGATCCCCGCGATACCCTCGAGGATCGCCTGGAAGAAAACGACGTCATCGACCGGGCGCGGCTCCAGCTGCGGCACAAGGGCAGGATCGTTGACGGGGAAACGCTCGCCCGGCCGCAGCAAAGGGTAGTAGGCAAGGCCGGTCGGCCTGTCCGGCCGCAGCAGCGCGGTCATCGCCTTCACCTGCATGTCGTCAAACAGGCTGCGGATGACCGCACCGCCGGAATTCGAGGCCCCTCCGGCGAGCCAGAAATCGAGGATGCGATGCGAATAGATACCGTAATCCGCCGCATCGATCGGCTCCGCCGAAGCAAGCTTGACGACCAGCGTCGAACCGAGTGCGGTCACGCCGTCGCCGACGGATGCGGCGCCCGTCGCAAGGAACGAGGCGCAGCCATCCGTCGTACCGGCGTGGTAGCGGCAGCCATCCGGCAGACCGAGGGCCCGGCCCGCCGCGCCGACGGTCGCCAGCGGCGCACCTGCGCGTTTCACCTTCGGCAAGAGGCCGACATCCATGCCGCAGGCTTCGATCCAGTCCGGCCAGCGCTCCGCGGCGAGATCGTAGCCCGTCTTCAAGGCGTTGTTCTCGTCGCTTGAAGGCGCGGCCAACCCAAGCTGCAGGAGGACCCAGTCCGCCTGGTGCACGACGGCGTGGACGCCGGCCTGGCGCGAAAGATAGATGGCCCGGGCGAGCGGCGAGGTCACACCCCGCGCCGGACTGTCCGCCGGCGCAAAAGCCGCGACCCGATCGAGGATGGCTCGGTCGGGACAGGGATCGTTGTACATCAGTGCGTCGCCAAGCGGCGTGCCGTCGGCATCGATGGCGAGCACCGTACCGGAGGTGCCGTCGACCGCGACGCCGGTTATGGCGACAAGCGAGCCGCGCGCGGCAAGTTCGCCGAGACACGCGCGGACACCGGCCCGCCACGCGGTGGGCAAGCGGCCGGCCGCGGCATCCGGGAATGGCGAGGACGCCATGTCGACACGCGTGCCGTCGGCGGCAAGGGCCGCGGCGCGCACGCCGGACGTGCCGAGATCGATGCCGAGCGCGACGGCGGGTCCGGGCGCCGCGCTCATGCCCGCTGGCTCGCCTTGCGGTCCAGCGCCTGACGGTACTGTTCGGCCTCCCAATGGGTCAGTTCATATTCCTGGTCGCTACCAAGATGGACGATAGCTGCCCCATCCGGCACGCGCGACACAACTTCCGCCAGGCAGCGTGCCATGACGAGGCCGCCATCGGTAAGCGCGTCGGCAAGCAGCACACCCTGATCGGGCACAAGCAACATCTTGGGCATATCGAGCCCGCGCGCGCCCCGCGTCCGCGCATAGGCCGTCACGCTCTCGCCCGCGCCGAGCACACCGATCTCCGTGCCGAGGAAGATGACATGGTCGGGATAGAGCGAACCGCCCGTGGCGACAGCGATGTTGGCGGGGTGGAGCGCAGTCTTGTGGCTTCCGGCATCCTCGGCGACGTGAAAGGGGGCGCCTTCGATCAAGGTTTGAAGATGCGCGGCGTTCCCCGACACCGTTGCCCGCTCATCCACCGAGAGGGCCGCGGTCACGCAGGCGATGCGCGTACGCACCTCCTCTACCGTCTCCCCGGCAACGATGATGCCATGGTTGTAGAGGATCAACACGTCCGGCCGGTTCGCGGCGACGCGATCGATCTCGTAGGCGAGCGGCGTGCCGGGGCGGCGGTAGGGAACGGTCGCCCAGGCAAGATCGGGCAGCGCGGCCATGCGCTCGGCGAGGATTTGCTCCCGCCCGGCCAGCACGGAAAGAGCGATAGCGTTGACACAGTGATAATGCGCGACGACGGTCTGCGGCAGCACCGCATGAAAGCTCGTCTCGATCGACGGGCGCAGGCCCGAAGCGTTGAGCGCCGCTACAACGAAATCCGTCGCCTTTTCCGCGCTCGGGTCCCGCGCCCTGAGCGCCGCCACCAGCGGCGCAACCTCGACCGGCACCATGATGTCCTGTTCGCCAGCATGGGCAAGCCAGGTACCGGAAGCCTTCACCCACATCACGCCGTCACACTTGAACGAGGTGTTTCCACCGGCACCCTGTGTTTTCAGGATGTCGCTGCCGATCTCCCTCGAGAGCGCGAGAAATGCTTCGAAGGCCGCCTTGTCCTCCGCCCGAATGCCCGAAGCCATGCAGCCCCTCCTCTAGACAGTCCACCACCCGCTTTCCGGCTCACCGGAATCTGAGCGAACTTTTCTCAAGATGGTATTCATGTGATCGCAGATCGTCAACAGTGAAGAATTTTCGTCACCATTCTTGATAACCATACATTATTGTGATTATCTTTGTTCATCGGCGAGGGAGACGCCGGGAGGATCAGCCGTGAACGACACCGAGCGCCACAAGGCCATCATCGATCTTCTGCGCGAGACGCCCTTCGCTTCGGTGCGGGATCTCCAGGAGCATCTCGGCGTGTCGCCCGCCACCATCCGCCGCGACATCGACAAGCTGCACGAGCTCGGCCGGGCGCGGAAAGTCTATGGCGGGATCTCCGCCAGCGAGGCGGCCGACAGTGGGCGCCTTTCGGCAAAACCCTATGACGAAAACCGCGACATCGCCGTGGAGGCAAAGCGGGCCATCGCCGCAACGGCGGCCGATCTCGTACGCGACGGGGATTCCATCATCGTGCATGCGGGCTCGACCTGCTATCAGCTCGGCATATTGCTCGCGCAGCGCAACCTGCGCATCTGGACCAATTCCATGCCGCTGGCCGCCCATCTCGGTGAGCACGGCACCTGCCAGCTCTCTCTTGCCGGCGGCGAACTCTATCGCGAACCGGGCATCATCCATGACAGCGCCGCCGGTTCGCCCGCCTTCTTCGCCTCGCGCTTCTTCCTCGGCACGCAGGGCATCAGCAGCAAGGGGCTGCTGGAATCACATCCGCTGCTGGTCAAGGTGATCGGCGAGCTGTCGGCCTGCGCCGACGAGATCGTGCTGCTCGCCGACAGCCGCAAGTTCTCCATCCAGCCGCGCAACGTCGCGCTGCCACTCTCGCGCATCGGCACGATCATCACCGATGACGGCCTGACGGACGCCGCCGCCAGGATGCTGGAGGATGCCGGCGTCACCATCCTGATCGCACGGACGGGAGGGACCAGTTGAGCATCGCCCCCATCGCCGTCTTCGATCTCGGCAAGACAAATTCCAAGCTCTTCGTCATTTCCAGCGAAGGAAAGGTCATCGACGAGGCACGTACCCGCCCGGTCTGGCGGGACGAGGCTGACCTACACGTTCTGGATGATGCGGCGCTTCTTGCCTGGATGAAGGGGGAGCTTGCCCGCATCGTCGCCGGCTATGGTGTCGACCGCATCATCTTTTCCGGTCACGGCTGCACCTTCGCGCTGGCCGCCGGCGACGCGCTTGCCCACCCCATCCTCGACTACGAGCAGGAGCCGCCCACCGAAATCGCCGCCCGCATCGACGCCATGGCGCCGGATTTCCGCGAGACCTTCTCGCCTCCGCTGCCCCTCGGCTTCAACTATGGACGCCACCTCCTCTGGCTGGACGCGCGTAAACCGGGCCTCCTTGAGAAGGCCGATGCAATCCTCGCCTATCCGCAATTCTGGAGCTGGACGTTTTCCGGCCGGAAGGTCTCGGAAGTCTCCTATCTCGGCTGCCATTCCAATCTCTGGGCACCGCTGAAGGACGATTTCAGCAGCCTCGTCGACAAGATGGGCTGGCGTGGCAAGATGCCTGGCTTTGCCCGCGCCGGCGCCGTGATCGGCACACACGCCGTCGCGCTCGGCGACGGCCGCACGGTGGAGATCGCGGTGCACAACGGCGTGCACGACAGCAATGCGGCCCTCTATTTCTACCGCTCGCTCGGCTTTACCGATTTCACGCTGGTCTCGACCGGCACCTGGGTGATCGTCTTCAATTCTGCAAGCCCGCTCGAACGGCTCGACCAGACACGCGACATGCTGGCGAATGTCACGGTCGATCGCCAACCGATCGCAACCATCCGCTTCATGGGTGGGCGGGAATATGACCTGGCGAGCGGCGGCTGGACGCGGCCGATCCGCGAAGAGGCGCTGGCATCCGTCATGGCAAAGCGCGCCTTCGCCTTGCCCTCCTTCACTGCCGGTGGCCCAGTGCCGGGCCACGCCGGGCACTTTTCCGGACCAACCGTCGAGAGCGAGGAACGCGCGGCCGCGGCCCTGCTCTATGTCGCGTTGATGACCGATCTTTCGCTCGATCTCATCGGCTCCGACAATACGATCGTTATCGATGGCGGGCTGGTAAAAACGGGGCTCTATGCTGCCATCCTCGCGGCCCTGCGCCCCGCGCAGACCGTGCACATCAGCGCCAACCCGGAAGGCAGCGCCTTCGGCGCGGCGGCCCTCGTCTTCGAGGACCGTGGCCACAACCCCTTCGTCAACGATTGCGCGGTCGCCACGCCGGCCGCCCTTGCCGAGCTCGACGCCTACAGGCGGGAATGGCGCCGGCAAGTCGAAGCGATGCAGGCCGCGCCCCGAAAGGAGAAGCGCGCATGACGGAACGGACGAACGCCCCTGCCCTTCTGGAGATGCGCGACATCAGCAAGACGTTCGGCGCATCGAAGGCCCTGTCACATGTGAACCTGACCGTGCATGCCGGCGAGGTGCATGCGCTGATGGGCGAGAACGGCGCGGGCAAGTCGACACTGATGAAGATCCTGTCGGGCGCCTATACGGCCGATCCCGGTGGCGCAGTACTGATCGGCGGGGAGCCGGTGACGCTCGGCGATCCGCTGAAAGCCAAGGCCCATGGCATCGCCGTCATCTACCAGGAGCTTTCGCTCGCCCCCAACCTGTCGGTGGCGCAGAACATGTTCCTCGGCAACGAGCCTGCGCGCTTCGGCCTTGCCGACCGCGCCGAGATGCGCCGGCGGGCCGAGCCCATCCTGAAACAGCTCGGCATCGGCTTTTCCCCCGCCCACCGCGTCGGGGAACTCTCGCTCGGCGAGCGGCAGATGGTGGAAATCGCGCGGGCGCTGACGACCAGGGCGCGCATCATCGTCATGGATGAGCCGACGACCTCACTGACGACGCGCGAGACCGACCGGCTGTTCGACGTCATCGCCCGGCTCAAGGCCGATGGCATCGCCATCATCTATATCAGCCACCGCATGGAGGAGATCTACCAGCTCTCCGACCGCGTCAGCGTGCTGCGCGACGGGGCCTATGTCGGCACGCTGGAACGGGCCGGCCTTTCCGCGAACACGCTGGTTTCCATGATGGTCGGCCGCGACCTTTCCTCGTTCTACAAGAAGGAACACCGGCAGGCCGAGGGTGCGCGCCCCGCCGTCCTGTCGGTGGACAATGTCGGCGACGGTGCGCGCGTGCACGACTGCTCCTTCGAGGTGCGGGCCGGCGAAGTCCTCGGTATCGCAGGCCTCGTGGGTTCGGGCCGTACGGAGCTTGCCCGTCTTGTCTACGGTGCGGACCGCCGGACGACGGGGACGGTGACGCTGAACGGCAAGGCGCTCGCGATCGCCACGCCGCGCGACGCGCTCGATGCCGGCATCGCCTATCTTACGGAGGACCGCAAGGCACTGGGCCTCTTCCTCGACATGTCGATCAGCGACAACATCAATATCGGCGTCATCGCTGAGGATGCGAAGGCCGGCGGCGTCCTGAACTTCGCCAGGGCACGGGACCGGGCGCTCGCGGCCGTCAAGGCCCTGTCAATCCGCACCCCCGGCACGCAGATCAATGTCGGCGCCCTATCGGGCGGCAACCAGCAGAAGGCGCTTCTGGCACGCCTCCTGGAGACGAAGCCGCGAGCAGTCATTCTCGACGAGCCGACGCGCGGTGTCGATGTCGGCGCCAAATCGGAAATCTACCGCATCATCGACGCGCTCGCCGAGAACGGCATTGCCGTGGTCGTCATCTCCAGCGACCTGCCGGAGATTCTCGGCATCGCCGACCGCGTCCTGGTGATGCGCGAGGGGCGCATCGCCGGCGAAGTGGCACAGCCGATCGAGCAGGAAGCGATCATGGCGCTGGCGACCGGCACAGCCGGCCAAGCCGCCTGACGAACGAGGCGAAACGCAAAGAACGGGACGGAACCATGGCTGCAAGCGAAACCGAAGACGCCCGGATGGACAGGCTGAAACTGCGATCGACGCTGACGGCGCTCGGCATGCTGCCGGTGCTCGTGCTGCTGGCGATCGGCTTTCATCTGCTCTCCGGGCGCTTCCTGTCGGTGGGCAACCTGTCGATCGTCATGCAGCAAGCCTCGATCAACACGGTGCTGGCCGCCGGCATGACCTTCGTCATCCTGACCGGCGGCATCGACCTTTCCGTCGGCTCGATCCTTGCCGCCTCGGCGATGATCGCGGTCATCGTCTCGCTGGTGCCCGACCTCGGCATGCTGGGCATTCCGGCGGCGATCGCTGCGGGCCTTGCCTGCGGCTTCCTCAACGGCGCCATCATCGCCTGGCTGAAACTCCCGCCTTTCATCGTGACGCTTGGCTCGCTAACGGCGATCCGCGGCGTCGCGCGCCTGCTCGGCAGCGACACGACCGTCTTCAACCCGGACCTGCCCTTCGACTTCATCGGCAACGGAACGCTGTTCGGCGTACCGTGGCTTGCCATTATCGCCATCGCGACCATCATCGCCTCCTGGTTCATCCTCAAGCGCACCGTGCTCGGCACCTGGATCTATGCCGTCGGCGGCAATGCAGAGGCCGCTCGGCTCACCGGCATCAAGGTGCCGCTGGTCCTGCTCTTCGTCTATTCGATGTCGGGTCTGCTCTCCGGCCTCGGCGGGGCCATGTCGGCCGCCCGGCTCTATGCGGCCAACGGCCTGCAGCTCGGCCAGGCCTACGAGCTCGACGCCATCGCGGCGGTCATCCTCGGCGGCACCAGCTTCGTCGGCGGCGTCGGCTCCATCTGGGGCACGCTGATCGGTGCGCTCATTATCGCCGTGCTCTCCAACGGCCTCATCCTCGTCGGGGTTTCCGACATCTGGCAGTACATCATCAAGGGCCTTGTCATCATCGTCGCCGTCGGCCTCGATCGCTACAGGCTCAAGGGCATTAGCCGGACCTGAGCCCGGCTGAACGAACCGGTCGTCACCGGAAACAACGGCGAAAAACGCCACCAAAGGAGGAAAACATGCGTCTTATGCCAAAGTTGCTCGTCGGCACCGCACTGGCCGCCGCGATCGCCATGCCCGCAGCCGCCAAGGACCTCAACAAGATCGGCATCTCGGTCGGCCTGCTCGGCAACCCGTTCTTCGTCGCCACCATCAAGGGCATCGAGGACCGGGCCAAGGAGATCAACCCGAATGTCGAAGTGATCTCCGTTTCGGCCGACTATGACCTCAACAAGCAGGTCTCCCAGGTCGACAGCTTCATCGCCGCCGGCGTCGATATCATCATGCTGAACGCTGTCGATGCGAAAGCCATCGCCCCCGCCGTAAAGAAGGCGCAGGCCGCCGGCGTCGTCGTCGCCGCCTTCGACGTGTCGGCGCCCGGCGCCGACGTCACCGTCATGACCAACAACGTCAAGGCGGGTGAAGAGGCCTGCAACTACATCGCCGACAAGCTCGGCGGCAAGGGCGACGTGGTCATCATCAACGGCCCGGCCTCTTCCTCGATCCTCGAGCGCGTTGAGGGCTGCAAGGGCGCGCTCGGCAAGCATGCCGACATCAAGATCCTGTCCGACGACCAGAACGGCCAGGGCTCGCGTGACGGCGGCCTTGCCGTGATGCAGGGCCTGCTGACCCGCTTCGACAAGATCGACGCCGTCTTCGCCATCAACGACCCGACCGCGATCGGCGCCGAGCTCGCCGCCAAGCAGCTGAACCGCAGCGAATTCTTCTTCACCGCGGTCGACGGCGCGCCCGACATCGAGACCTCGCTTGCCAGCGGCAATTCCATGATCAAGGCCTCCGCCTCGCAGGATCCCTATGTCATGGCTGGCCAGGCGCTGCAGCTCGGCGTCGAGGTGCTGAAGGGCAACAAGCCGGCCGAACCCGTCGTGCTGCTCGACCCGCAGCTCATCACGGCCGACAACATCAAGGACTACAAGGGCTGGACCGCAGCTCGCTAAACACACCTCCCAGAGGCCGGGCGCATTCGCGCAAGCGGTGTGCCCGGCCGCCCCTTGCTTCATTCCTTTCAGAGAGCGGCCGGTTATGTCGAAAATTGGTGTCCATTCCTTCGTCTGGAGCGCTGGCTCGTCGCAGGGCGAGCTTGAGAAAGCGCTCGAGAACACCCATCAGCTCGGCTACAAGCTCATTGAGTTCTCCTATCTGGACCCTCGCCAGGTCGACGTGAAATGGCTGTCCCGCCGGGTTGGGGAACTCGGTCTCGACGTCGCGATCAGCATGGGCCTGCCGCCGGAGGGCGACATTTCCAGCGCCGATCCGGCAATCGTCACCCATGGCGTCGATATCCTCGACCGGGCCGTGGCGCTGGTGCGCGACCTCGGCGGCACGAAGCTCGCCGGCATCCTCAGCTCCGCCCACGGCAAGCAGGAGCACAGCCTGTCGAGAAAGGGCTGGGACACGAGCGTTGCCGCGCTCTCCAAGGTGGCGGAGCGGGCCAAGGCAACCGGCGTCACGCTCAATCTCGAAATCGTCAACCGCTTCGAGAGCAACATGCTGAACACCGCCGCGCAGGGCATGGCCTACATCCGCGATACCGGCGCCTCGAATGTCCTTCTGCACCTCGACACGTTCCACATGAACATCGAGGAAGCCGATGTGGGCCTTGCCATCCGCCACGCGGCGGACAAGATCGGCTACCTGCATATCGGCGAGAGCCATCGCGGCTATCTCGGCACCGGCACGATCGACTTCCCGGCGATCTTCGATGCGCTCACCGCCATCGGCTGGGACGACTACGTTACCTTCGAATCCTTCTCCACGACGATCGTCGACAAGGACCTTTCGCTGAAGACGGCGATCTGGCGCAATCTGTGGGACGACAATGTCGCCCTCGCCCGTCATGCACACCGCTTCATCGAGCTCGGCCTGGAGACGGCGCGGCTCAAGCAGGCGCTCGTCCAAGAGGCGCATCTGCCCCGTTAGGTGGATCACGCCTTGCCGCGCTGCACCACGACGCTCAGCAGCGCCAGCACCCCCGACCCCACCATCAGGAAGAACGAGACGGCGTTCAGCACCGGCGTCGAGCCGACCTTCACCATGCGGTCGTACATGGTGATGGTCAGCGGCGCATCGGAGCCGACCAGCATCAGCGTCGTGTTGAAATTCTCGAAGGAGACGAGGAAGGCGACGACGAAGGCGGAGAACAGTGCGGGCATCAGATAGGGCAGCGTCACCGTCATCAGCACGCGCAGCCGCGTCGCGCCGAGATTGAGCGCGGCTTCCTCCAGCGAGATGTCGAATTTTCGAAGGCGCGCGGCGATGACCAGCGAGGTGATGGTCGTCAGGAACGAGAACTGGCCGAGGATGACGAGGAACAGGCCGGGGCGCAGAAAGTCCCATTCGATGCCAAAGGTTTCTTCAAGGCCGTTGGCGATCATGCTGGCAAAGACGAGGATCGAGATGCCGAGGATGACGCCGGGAATGACCAGCGGCACGATCATCAGGATGTAGAAGAAATTCTTGGCCGGAAACTGCTTTCTCTCGAAGAGGAAGGCATTGCAGGTACCGGCGGCGACGGCGAGCGCGGAGACGATCACGCCGATATAGAGCGAGTTTTCGAGACCGCGCAAAAGGCGCCGGTCGTGGAACATGCCGATCTTCGGCTCGGTGCTGCTGAAGAACCAGTCGAGCGTGAAACCGTTCCAGGGCAATGCTGGGAACATAGAATCGTTGAAGGCGAACATGCCGGCGGCAAAGAGCGGCGCGGCGAGGTAGGCGAGGAACGCCAGCATGTAGCCGCGATAGAGCCATTGCAGCAGGGGCGATTGCGGGGCCGCGACGTTCATGGTCAGTCCTTTGCGACGGTGGAGGCGAGGCTCTGGCCCGTCAGCCGCAGGCCGAGCCAGACGACGAACGAGGTGAAGACGAGCAGCAGCACGCCGAAGGTCGCGCCGGATTCCCAGTTGTAGCGCGTCACGAACTGTTCGTAGATCTGCTCGGTGAACCACATGCTGTTCTTGCCGCCGAGCAGGATGGGCGTGAGATAGCTGCCCGCCGTCAGCATGAAGACGATGATGCAGCCGGCGACGATGCCCGGCATGGCATAGGGCACGACGATGCGGCGGAAGACGGTGAAGCGGCTGCCGCCGAGGTTGTAGCCCGCCTCGATCAGCGAATTGTCCATGCCGTCGAGCGTCGAGACGAGCGGCACGATCATGAAGAGCACGACCGTGTAGACGAGGCCCATGACGACGGTGGCGTCGTTGTAGAGCAGTTCCACCGGGCCGCTGACGAGGCCGATCTTCTGCAGGAAGCTGGAGACAAGGCCGGTCTCGCGCAGGATGACGATCCAGCCGAAGGCGCGCACGAGGTCGCTCACCCAAAGCGGGATTAGGCACATCAGGAACAGCGCGGCCCGCGAGCGGCGCTGGGCGATTTTCGCGATGTAATAGGCGACGGGAAAACCGACGGCGAGCGCCATGGCGGTGACAAGGATCGACATCCAGGCCGTGCGCAGCAGCGTGTTCCAGTAGATCGGCTCCGAGAGGAAGGCGATGTAGTTCGCAAAGCCGAACGTGTATTCGCCAGGCCCCACCTTTTCACGCAGCGAGATATAGCCGATGCCGAGCTGCGGCAGGATGATCAAAAGCGCGATCCACAGCGCGAAGGGGGCGAAGAGCAGGATGAAGGAGAGTTTTCCGATGTCCGTGCGCGCCATTGCTCTCACCTCGCAACGGAAAAGGCGCGGCCGTGGTTCTGGCTCCAGCCGATCCCGACCGTTTCGCCCGGCGCGACCTTGACCGAGCCGTCCATCACCGCCTGGCCGACCTCGACCAGATGACCGTTCGCCATGCGCACGAGGATGCGGCTGCTCGCACCGTTGAAGAGCAGGCTTTCGACGGTGCCTTGAAGCGTGTTCTCGCTGCCCGCGCCGATCGAGATGACCTCCGGGCGCACGAAAAGCTCGACCGGGCCTCCTGCCGCTATGCGCGCGTCACCGGCAAAGGCGATCGCCTCACCGCCACCGTCGATCGCCACGCGCACCTTGCCTTCGGCGAGCGAAAGCGCGCGGCCGGGCCAGCGGTTGCTGTCGCCGACAAAGCCCGCAACGAAGCCGCTTTTCGGGTTGTTGTAGAGTTCCTGCGGCGCACCGATCTGCTCGAACTGGCCGGCGTTCATGACGGCGACGTTGTCGGACATCAAAAGCGCTTCCGACTGGTCGTGGGTGATGTAGAGGAAGGTCGTCTCGAACTGGTGCTGGAGCTGTTTCAGCTCGATCTTCATGCGCTCGCGCAGTTTCAGGTCGAGCGCGCCGAGCGGTTCGTCGAGCAGCAGCACATCCGGCTCCAGCACCATGCAGCGGGCAATCGCGATGCGCTGCTTCTGGCCGCCGGAGAGTTGGGAGACCTGCTTTTCCGCCGTGCCGGGCAGACCGACGCGATCGAGCACCGCCGCCACCTTGCGGGCGATATCGGCCTTGTTCTCGCCGCGGCAACGCAGGCCATAGGCGATATTCTCGCCGACATTCATCATCGGGAAGAGCGCGAGATGCTGGAACACCATCTTGACGGGCCGCTTGTTCGGCGGCGTCGAAAGCACGGATTGCCCCTTGATGCGGATATCGCCGCGCGTCGGCGTCTCGAAGCCGGCGATCATGCGCATCAGCGTGGTCTTGCCGCAGCCGGAGGGGCCGAGGATCGAGAAGAAGGATCCGCGCGGGACGTTGAAGGACACGCTGTTGACGGCGGTGTAGGCGCCGAAGCGCTTCACCAGGCTTTCGCATTGAAGATCGTGCATGGAGGGCTCGTTGCTCGCCGCGCGCGTGCGCGGGCATCTGGAAAGCAGCCGGCCAAGAATGTCCCGGCCGGCCAGACTTGCCTTGGGAGGCGATCAGTTGGACGTCGCGGCCTTGATGCGCTCCAGCGCCTTGCCTTCCATGTCCTCGAGCCCTGCCGGAATATTGGCGAAGAACTTGAGGTTGGCGAGGTCCTTCTCGTCGAAGGCGGCGTTGACGGCGGCCTTCTTGTCGTCGGGCAGGAGATCGATGCCGTTGCTGACGGCGGCGATGGCGCCCGTCGAATCCGACATCAGCTTGACGATCTCGGGCTTCATGACGAAGTTGATCCACTTGTAGGCGGCGTCGTCCGCCTCGCCCTTGCGCGGGATGACGAAGGTGTCGATCCAGGCGAGCGCGCCGGTTTCCGGAGGCACGTAGACGAAGTTCTTGTTCTGGCCGAAGAGCTTGAAGGCCGTGGAATCCCAGGCTTCCGAGACGACGACTTCGCCCGAGAGAAGCAGCGTCGACAGGTCGTCGCCGCCGTTCCAGTAAGTCTTGACGTTGTCCTTGCAGGCGATCAGCTTTTCCGTCACCTCGTCGAGCATCGTCTGGTAGGCGGCCTTGTCGGCATAGAGCGCGAACGGATCCTTGCCGAGCGAGAAGGCCGTGCCAAGCAGGATCGTGCGGCGCAGGCGCATCGAGGTGCGGCCCTTGTATTCGGGATTGCAGAGGTCGCCCCAGCCCTTGACACCAGGCGCCTTGGAAACGTCCGCAACGATGCCGGACGTGCCCCACTGGTGCGGCACGGCATAGAGCTGGCCGTCGATGGTGGCATTGGCCTTCACGCCTTCAAGAAGGTTGGGCGCAAGGTTTGCCGTCTCGATCTTCGAGAGGTCGAGCGGTTTGTAGATATTGTACTCCTGCTGGGCCGCGAAGATACGGTCATGGCTCGGCTGGGCAAGGTCGTAACCAGCGCCGCCGGTCGCCCGGAGCTTTGCGATCATCTCCTCGTTGTTGGAGAGCGTCACCTCGACCGTGATGTCGGGGTTCGCCTCCTCGAAGAGCTTGATGACGTTGTCGGGTGCATAACCGCCCCAGGTGAGCAGGCGCAGGGTTTCGGCCTGTGCGGTGCCTGCCATGAACAGGGCGAGCGCCGTCGTCGCGGCGAGCGCGAATGTCGATTTCATGCTGTTCTCCTCTTCCGTTTGGCTGTTGAAAATCGCCTTTTTCCGGCGTTCTTTTCTGCTGAGGGCCATCTCACTCCCGGCGATGACGCTCTCATTCCCGATTTCGAGCCGCTGGCATCAAAGGACGAGATTGGCTTGCCCGAAAGGTCCATTATCTCCTTGCCGTAAGACCATTATGACGCTCAGCTTATCTTCCCCGTCAGGCTTTTCGTGCGCGTGTAGCTGCGCAACGCGGCAAAGCCCTTCTCTCGGCCGAAACCGGAGAGTTTGTTGCCGCCGAAGGGCACCTCGATGCCGCCGGCGAAATATTCGTTGATGTAGACCTGGCCAGCGTCGATATCGCGCGCCATGCGGTGGGCGCGGCCGAAATCGCGTGTGTAGATGCCAGCGACGAGGCCGAAATCCGTGCCGTTCGCTACAGCGACAGCTTCCTCCTCGCTTTCGACCACCTGTACCGAGAGCACCGGTCCGAAAATCTCTTCCTGGATGACGGGATCGTCCGACTGCACCGCATCGAGGATCGTCGGTTTGAAGAACCAGCCGGAGCCGCTTTCCGGGTCCGCCGTCCGCTCGCCGCCGGCGGCGATAGTGACGCCGCGGTCGCGCGCGCCCTCGACATAGCCGGCAACCTTGTCGAGATGGGCAAGCGAGCTGAGTGCGCCGACCTGCGGGCGGCGAAGGCCATGGCCGAGCTTGAGACCGGTCGCGCGCCTGGCGAGGCGTTCGACGAGTTCCGCATGCACCCCGCACTCGACGACGAGGCGCGAGCCCGCCGAGCAGATCTGCCCGGCATTCTCGTAGATTGCGCCGAGCACGCCCTCCACGGCGGCGTCCATGTCCGCATCGGCCATGACGATGACAGGCGACTTGCCACCGAGTTCGAGCACGACGCTGGTGACGTTCGCGGCGGCCGACTGCATCACGCGGATCCCCGTCGGCACGGAGCCGGTGAAGGTGACGTGGCGCACATCCGGATGCGACACCAGCGGCCCGCCGGCCTCCGCACCGGTGCCGGTGACGACGTTGCAGACACCGGCCGGAAGCCCGGCGCGGGCGAGAATATCGGCGAGCATCAGCGCCGTCAGCGGCGTCTGTTCGGCCGGTTTGGCGACGACAGTGCAGCCGGCGGCGAGCGCCGGGGCGATGCTGCGGGCGGCCGTCGAGAGCGGGTAGTTCCAGGGGATGATATGGCCGGTGACGCCGACCGGCTCCTCGATGGAATAGCCGATATAGTCGGTGCCGAGCGGAAAGGTGTCGCCCTGGATCTTGTCGGCCGCGCCGGCATAATATTCGAAGCAGCGCGCCGCGCCGGAGACGTCGCCTTCCGCCTCCTGCAGCGCTTTGCCGCTGTCGAGGCTTTCCACCACGGCAAGCCGCGCGGCCTCCGCCCGGATGAGTTCGGCAACGCGCAGCAGAATCGCGCCGCGGGCGCTCGCCTTGGTGCGGCCCCAGGCGCGCTGGGCGCGGCGGGCGGCGGCGACGGCGCGGTCCACGTCGCTGCCGTCACCGGCGGCGAAGGCATGGTAGGCGCGGGCGGAGCCGGGATCGAACGTCTCCATCGTGCGCCCGCCGGAGGCGGCGACGAAGGCGCCGTTGATGAAATGGCCTTTGGGCAGGCCGGCAAGCGTGCCGTTCGCAAAATATTCGCCGACGAGGGTGTTCGTGCTCATCTCAATTCGCCTCGCTCATCTGGTAGCCGGCGCGCGCCAGCCACTCCGGATCGATTTCGACGCCCCAGCCGGGCTCTTCCGTCACCGTCGCCTTGCCGTCGACAATGGCATAGGGCGATTTGCGGAAGAGGCCGTCCTGCCAGGGGTAATAGTCTTCGCCCTCGATGGAGAATTCGAGATACTTGCCGGCATTCGGGATGGCGCGCAGCAGGTGCATGGTGAAGAGCGTCACCATGGAAAGGTTGGCGGCGTGCGGCGTCACCGGAATTCCGGCGGCCTCGGCCATGCGCACCACGCGCAGCGTCCGGCTGATGCCGCCGAGATAGCAGATATCCGGCTGCACGATGTCGACGGCGCGCATCTCGATCATGCGGCGCCAGGTCGGCAGGTCGCAATCCTGCTCGCCGCCGGTGACGTCGATGTCGAGAGCCTCGCTCACCTGCCTGGTCTGTTCGAGCTCCCAATAGGGGCAGGGCTCCTCGTAATGCACGAGGCCGTTGTCCTGCATGATCCTGCCGACGTCGATGGCACGGGCGGGCGAATAGCAGGAATTGGCGTCGGCGAGCAGATCGGCTCCTTCGCCGACGGCCTTGGCGATCGTCGGGATGATCTCCTCCGTCCGGCCCGGCCATTCGTCTTCGTTGCGGCCGCACTCCGCGCCGACGCGGAACTTGAAGGCGTCAAAACCGTATTCGCCGCGCAGGCGCTTGAAGCGTTCGGCCTCGGCGGCCGGCGTGATGTCGCGCTTCATAGAGGAAGCGTAGGCGCGCAGCGGGCCGGCAGAGCCGCCGAGCAGTGCCGCGACCGGCTTGCCAGCCTTTTTGCCGCGCAAGTCCCAGATCGCCGTGTCGAGACCGCACATGGCGCGGCAGAGATAGGAACCCGGAAACTTGTGCTCACGCTCGAAAATGCGGTCGAGATGATCGTCGAGATCGACGATCTCGGTGCCGAGCGAATAGGGCGCGACCTGGCGGTGCAGCACCTCTGACGTGATGTCGGCATTGTAGGTCGAGACCTGGCCCCAGCCGGTCGCGCCGGTCTCGTCGGTGATGCGGACAAAGCCGACATAGCGGTTTGAGAAGGTCTCGATGCGTTTGATCTTCATGGCGGTCCGGTCTGCTGTTGGGCGAAAGCGTCTTGCAAGCGATGGGCTCTTGACGCCGCGAACTGGTCCGACAATCATCGGAAAAACTTCGGGCGAGAAGGTCCACTTTGCTTTTCGTAGCGGACCATTATTGCGGTGACACGACAGACCGGGAGGGCGAGATGGTAAAATATCCGGGCGGAGCGCTGCTGCCCACGCTGCAATTCGACCGCACCTCCCGAACGCCGATCAGTGCCCAGCTCTGCACGGCGCTACGCGAGATGATTCTCTCGGGCGAACTCCAGCCCGGCGAACGCCTGCCCTCCAGCCGCACGCTGGCGAAAGATCACGGCGTTTCCCGCACCACGGCGATCAGCGTCTACGAACAGCTTGCTGCGGAAGGGCTGATCCGGTCGAGCATCGGTGCCGGGGCCTATGTCGCCGAAACGTTGCGCGACGGCCGGCCCGCCGCCACCGCGGCAAGCCCGGCCGGAGACGAGATCCGCAGCCCGCCGCGCCTCGCGCAGCTCAGCGCGGACGCCTCCGAACACTACTTTCCCCGCCTCGCGCACCCGGAAAACCCGCGGCCCTTCATCACCGGCATTCCGGCCTTCGACGAGTTCCCGATGGCGCTCTGGGCGAGCATGGTGGCACGTTACTGGCGCCAGCCGCGCAACCTCCTGCTCGGCTACCCACCGGCCGAAGGACTGATGGAATTGCGCCGGGCCGTCGCGATGCATCTGCGCGCCAACCGCGGCATCACCTGCGAACCCGAACAGGTTTTCATCTTCAACGGCGCGCAGGACGCCTTCAACCGCATCGGTAATACCCTGCTCGATCCCGGCGATACGGTCTGGATCGAGAATCCCGGCGCGATCGGCGCGCGCAACAGCCTGATTTCCTCGGGTGCGCGGCTGGTGCCGCTCAGCATCGACGAGGAGGGCATCAATGTCGCCGAGGGGCTGGAGGTCGCGCCGGATTTCCGCCTCGCCTTCGTGACGCCCGCCCACCAGCACCCGCTCGGCGTGACGATGAGCCTGCAACGCCGCTTCGAATTGTTGCGCGCGGCCGAAAGGGCAGGTGCCTGGATCATCGAGGACGACTATGTCGGCGAGTTCCACTATGCCGGCCATCCGCCGCCGACGCTGAAGAGCGTCGATACGTCGGGCCGCGTCATCTATGTCGGCAGCTTTTCGAAAACGCTGTTCGCAGCCCTCCGCCTCGGCTACGTCGTCGCGCCGCCCGGTCTGGTCGATGTCTTTTACCGCATCGCCGGAGCGACATTGCAAGGCTCGGCCGCCAGCCTGCAATCCGTCGTCGCAAGCTTTATCGAGTGTGGCCATTTCGCCAGCCATATCAGGCGCATGCGGCGGGTTTATGCCGAACGGCTCCAGGCTCTGCTCGACGGTGCGGCGACGCATATGCAGGGTGTTCTGGAAGTCGCGCCCACCGAAACGGGCTTTCACACCGTCGGGCGTCTTGCCGAGGATCTCGACGAACGCGCCGTCGCGCGCCGGGCGGCCGAGCGCAACATCCTGGTCTCGCCGATCGGCCGCTTCGCCATCACGCCCGTCCGCCAGCGCGGCCTCATCCTCGGCTTCAGCTCCGCCCCGCCGCGCATGATCGCCAGCGCGGCGGAAACGCTCGGCGCGGTCTTGAAGGACATGCGCAAGGCAGATGGCCCGAACCGTATCAGTGCGTGAGGCGCGCCTGACGGCTCAGCACGCGTCGGCGAGGATAAGGTCAGATCCTTTTTCGCCCACCATGATGGTCGGTGCATTGAGGTTTCCCGAGGTGATGCGCGGGAACACCGAAGCGTCGACGATACGCAGCGCCTCCAGGCCATGGACGCGCAGGCGCGGATCGACAACGGACGTCGGCGCATCCGGCCCCATGGCGCAGGTGCCGCAAGGATGGAACACCGAACCGGAGCGCGCGCGGATGTCGGCAATCAGGCCCCCATCATCCAGGACCCCGGCACCCGGGCGGATCTCCTGTTCGATGATCTCCCGCATCGGGCCGGTCCGTGAAAGGCGCCGCAGGAAATGCGCGGCCTCCAGCAGCTCCTGCACATCCTCTTCCGTCGAAAGATAGTTCGGCTGGATTTCCGGCGCGGCGAAGGGGTCAGCGGAACGGATGGCGAGTTGGCCACGACTTGTCGGGTGGCAGTTCGACACGCCGACGAGGAAGCCGGGGAAAGGATCGGGGCTCATCAATGCGCGCCGACCGGGAATGGCACGGGTATAGCTGACGGGCGAGAAATAGAGCTGCATGTTCGGGCGCGCGCGCTCCGGGCTTGTGCGAAAGAACCCGCCGCCCTGGTTCACGCTGAGCGAGAGCGGGCCGCTGCGCGTCAGCACGTAGCGCAGCCCCACCCGCAACCGTCCCCACCACGGCCGCAGCACGTCGTTGAGCGTCGGCTGCCGGCTCCTGTAGAGATGGTCGAAGCCGATATGGTCCTGCAGGTTCCGCCCCACGGCGGGCGCCGCGTGAACGACATCGATGCCGTTGCGCTTCAAGAGGGCCGGATCGCCGACGCCGGAAAGCTGGAGCAGCTGGGGCGTGTTGACCGCACCGGCCGACAGGATGACCTCGCGCCGCGCGCGAACCTGCCGAACCGCCCCACCCTGCCGGTATTCCACACCGACCGCCCGCTTTCCCTCAAAAAGCACACGGGTCGCGTGTGCAGCCTTGATCACCCGCAGGTTCGACCGCCTGCGGGCGGGAGCGAGATAAGCCGTCGCCGTCGAGCAGCGAAAACCGTCACGCGTCGTGATCTGGTAGATGCCGACGCCCTCCTGGGTCGCGCCGTTGAAATCCAAATTGCGCGACAGGCCGGCCTCGACGCCGCCGGCAAGATAGTTCCCGCAGAGCGGGTGCACGACCCCCTCTATATTGGTAACGGTCAGCGGCCCGTCCTTGCCGCGCCACGCGTCGGCACCGGCGAGATTGTCCTCCATACGCCGGAAGAGTGGCAGGACATCCGCATAACCCCATCCCGGATTGCCAAGCGCGCGCCAGCCGTCGAAATCTTCGGCCTGCCCGCGGATGAACACCATCGCGTTGATCGAGCTGGACCCGCCGATGACCTTGCCCCGCGGCCAGTAGGACTGGCGGCCGTTGAAACCGGGCACCGGCTCCGTCAGATACTTCCAGTTCAGCGTCTTGTGATAGAAGGCCTTGCCGTAGCCGATCGGCATGCGCACCCAGAAATTCAGATCGCTGCCGCCAGCCTCCAGCAGTACCACGCGATAGCGCCCACCGTCGGAAAGGCGGTTCGCCAGCACGCAGCCCGCCGAGCCCGCACCGACGATCACATAATCGAACTCATCCATCTGCCGCTTCACTCCCGGACCCTTCAAGGCTCCCCGTGCCTTGAAACCCCTTCCTATCGTGAACCGGATTGCAGGGCAGTGTCCATTTCGATCCGATTGACATACCAGTCCGCACCCCCGGCCCGGCCAGATCGAAGATCAGCACGCGAACGGCAAATGGATGGATGCAGGCCAAAGGGTCCCATGCCGGCGAGACCGAAGAATTCGCCATCGTCGTTTCCGGCCGTTTCGAACTGGTCATGGAAGGCATGACGCGCGCCTGCAATCCCGGTGACCACCTTGTCGTGGAAGCCGGCGTCGAGCACGCCATCCGCGTCATCGAACCGGGTCGGCTCGTGCTGATCGGCAGGACGTAAAACCTCATAACCCAGACGCGGACAGGTTTCTGAAACGCTCACGCAACCAGTCGCGGGCAAGCCCTTTTCATGGGCAAGGCGCTCGCCGGAACGGCGTGCACCTTGCCCCGAAGCTGGTTAGGCAAGTTTATTCTCCCGCGAGCAGAGAAGCGGGCCTCACGGCCGGGGCCACATGCATGCCCAGCCGCGCCAGCAGATCCCGATCCTTCCAGGCCGCCGGATTACCGGTTGTCAGCAGCTGATCGCCGACGAAAATGGAGTTCGCCCCCGCGAGGAAGCACAATGCCTGCAATTCGTCGCTCATTCCTGTGCGGCCGGCCGACAGGCGGACCACCGAAGCTGGCATAAGCACGCGCGCCAAGGCCACGAGGCGGACAAGTGCAAACGGGTCGACCGGCCTTGCCGTGCGCTGCACCGGCACGCCCTCGATCTCATTCCACAGGTTGATCGGCACGCTATCGGGGTGGGCCGGCAGGGTGGCCAGTGTAACCAGCATGGCGATGCGATCTTCTTCCGTCTCGCCCATGCCGAGGATCCCGCCACAACAGACCTTGATCCCGCCCTTCCGGACATGCTCGACGGTCTCCAGACGGTCTTCCATCGTCCGTGTCGTGGCGATCTGCCGGTAATAGTCCGGCGACGTGTCGATGTTGTGGTTGTAGAAATCCAGCCCCGCCACCTTCAGGCGTGTAACCTGCTCGGGACTGAGCATCCCAAGCGTCATGCAGGTCTCCAGCCCCAGTTTCGAGACGCCACGCACCATGTCGCAGAGCTTGTCCATGTCGCGGTCCTTGGGGCTGCGCCAGGCCGCACCCATGCAGAAGCGTTGTGCACCGGCGGCCTTGGCGCGCCCGGCGGCCGCCAGGACCGCATCCACGTCCATCAGCTTCGTTGCCTTCACGCCGGTCTGGTGGTGGGCGGATTGCGAGCAGTAGCCGCAATCCTCAGGGCAGCCACCGGTCTTGATGCTGAGCAGACTGGCCGTCTCGATCGCCGTTGGATCGAAATACAGTCGGTGGAGACCCTGTGCCCGATACAGCAGATCCGGAAGCGGCAGCGCGTGGATCGTTCGTGCCTCCTCCACGGTCCAGTTGGACCTGACCTTGGAGCAGCTCATCACATCCGCCCCTTCAGCCGACTCAGGCCCGTCACGCACGCTGTTGCCAACGCACTCTTGATCAGGTCTCCAAGGATGAAGGGCGCAAAACCGGCCGCGATCAATCCGGATGCTGGCACGAAGATCGCCAGCCAGAGAAGACCGGCAGCATAGACCACGGAAAGGCCCGCGAGCATTGCCAGAGCCTGTCCCATCCAGCCCCGTCCCTGTGCCAATCGCCCGATCACCACGGTCGAAGCCAGATAGCCGACCAGGTAGCCACCGGTTGGACCAGCCATATAGGCCAATCCGATCCCACGTTCCGGCGAGCCCGAAAAGACGGGCAGGCCCGTCGCCCCAGCGGCCAGATAGGTGGCCATGGCCAGGAAGCCGAGCCTTGGGCCGAGGGCCGCGGCCAGGAAGAACACTGCAAGGGTATGCAGCGTCATCGGGACAGGCCAAAATGGGACCTGTATCTTGGCGCCGAGTGTGATGATCGCCGCACCGCAAAGGGCGATTGCCGCCTCGCGCCAAAGCGATACCGAGCGTTCTAACGAGGGGTTGAACAATGCCATCGAGGCGTCCTCCAAGGATAGGTTTCGAATCTATCTATAATCTTGGGGAAGGGCGATGGGTGAGCAATCAGGATTATAGATAATTATCCTGGAATCTCGTAAGTCTCTCTGGGATCAGCATTTTTTACAGACGGCTTCCGCTTGCCGATCCAGCCGACATGGCGCGCCAATGTCGAGCAAGCGAAATCAATCCGCCCTTCCCGCAGAGCATTCAAAATCGCACGATGGTCATGATCGGTGCGAGCTTCCCAGTCCCGACGCCAGGCGGCAAACAGAAACCGCGCGCTGGCCGCCTGCAGGTCATCGATCGTTCGAAGCAAGCGCGGCATACGGCAGGGCGCAAGGATAAGATGGTGGAAGCGACGGTTTGCAAGCTCCCAGTCCCGCACATTCGTTGCGCAATCCCCGAGCCGGTTAACCTCTTCTGCTTCCTCGATAATAAAGCGCGTCAGGTTGGGTGCGGCGTGGCGCAGCGCCAATATCTCCAGGCTCGACCGCATCTCGGCAACCTCGCGCAATTCGGCGACGTCGAAATCCGTGACACGAAACCCCCGCCAGGGCTCATTCTCCGCCAACCCCTGCGTTTGCAATGCCCGGAAAGCCTCACGCACCGGCACATGACTGGCCCCGAATTCGGCGGCGATATGGTCCTGCCGCAGCCGCGCGCCCGGGGGAATCTCGCCCGTGATGATCCGGCCGGCAAGAATACGGGCAATGCGTTCGGAAAGAGTTTCGTCTGCAGTGGTTGACATGAATCATAGATAATCTGAGAGGCCAGGCCTGTCGATCCCTTCGCATAGGCGCGTTGCGCTGCCTCAGTCTTAGAATTCAACGGCAAAGGCCGACCTCAAAAAAGCGGTTTGTGGCCTGACTGCTTGCCGCTCACAGAGCCTGCCCCTGGCATCTCTCCAACACCGCGAACCTTTTACATTTGGCCAACAGGCCGAAATGCGGCCGTGCCAGGCGCCTTGTGTTGCCGTCCGCAATGTTCCGACCTCCGGCGAACGCCACATAGTTCGACGTGGAACCCGGCGACCAGCAGCAGTCCGCGCTGTTGGCATGTGCCTCCACCAGGACGGAAGGGCTGGACGCGCGATCGGCGACCAGCCCTTCGATGCGATCCATGCGCTCGTCATAGAATCGGGTGAAGGCGCCCGCGCGGTCCGCTTTGCCGAACATCTCGCCGAGGATGCGCATCGAGCGGGTGATCTCTCGTCGCCCGCGGGTGACCGTATCGGAGGCCGCGCCGATGAACACGACCGCGACACCCGCTTTTTCGAGCTGGCGGACGACGCTGTCGTCGGCGTATAGCCTGGACCAAGCACCGCGACGTCCGGTTCCAGAGCAAGCGCCGCCTCCACGGAGAAGCCACCGGCATTGGGATCGCCGAGGCTCGCTATGCGGTCGAGCTCGGGAAAACGCCGGCGGTCCAGAGGAAGGAGGCTTGCGGCGATGCGGTCGGCCCCGCCCAGCCGACGATCGGCGCAGCCGGATCGTCGAGCAGCAGCGAGAGAAAGATGAAATCGAGGCTGTCCCCCAGCACCACTCTTTGCGGCGGGCCGGCAAGGTCGATGGAACGCCCCAGGATATCGGTGATGCACTCCGCCGCCGAAACGCCGGCAAAGAGCTACAGAAAGACAGCAAGCATCAATGCCAGAAGCCGCATCAGCCGAGCGCCCATTCCGCGAAGGCGTAGACATGCGCCATATGCCGGAACTCTGAAAGGCGCCCGGAGGCACCGCCATGGCCGCCGCATTCCATCAGTGTCTCAAGGAGGAAAGGAGAGGTGCCCGTCGAACGGGTGCGCAGGCGCGCGATCCATTTTGCCGCCTCCCAGTAGGGAACCCGTCCGTCCGAAATGCCGGTCGTCGCCAGAACGGGCGGATAGGGTTTTGCACCAATGGTCTCGTAAGGCGCATAAGCAGCGATGACGGCATGGTCCGCTGGGACGTTTTTCGGGTCACCCCATTCGGCGCACTCGGGTTGGGTGAGCGGCAACGTATAGTCGCTCTGGCTGTTGAGAACATCGACGAAGGGAACTTCCGCTATGACACCGCCAAACAACCCCGGAGCCAAGTCGACTGCCGCCCCAACCAAGAGCCCGCCCGCAGAAGCGCCCTGGGCCACAATGCGGCCTGCAGCGGTGTATCCTTCCTGAACAAGGCCGTTCGCACAGGCAGCGAAATCGGAGAAGCTGTTCGGTTTCGAACGCCCCCTGCCCGCCTCATGCCAGCCTCGCCCGTTTTCCCCACCGCCGCGCACATGCGCGATGGCATAGACCCAGCCGCGATCGACAAGGGACAGGACTGCCGGATCAAAGGATGGTTCGCAGCAATGCCGTACGCGCCGTAGCCGTAGAGCAGCAGCGGCGCGGACCCGTCGCGAGGCGTCGCGCGCAACTTGAGGAGGGAAATCGGCACACGGACGCCATCCGAGGCCTCGGCATAGGATATCAACGTGTCGTAGCGACTTGCTTCAAAACCGGCGCCCGGCTGCTCCCACAGTTGCTCGACGCTCGCCGTTGCCGGGTCATGGGCGTTCAGCCGCGCCGTTGCTGCTCTGTGGCAAATCGGAGGCTGGCTTGTCGGCACCGCTATCAGCGGATTGGATCCACCTTGAGAGCGCTGCCCGAACTCGAAATGGGAGCGGCGCAAGTTTGCGCCAAACTCGGCTCTCATTTGATCAGAAAATTACGCGTTGATCGCACCATGCGAATTTTTCGAACAAAATCTTGACTCACCTACTCCTGTTAATATAGGTCAGCATGACTGACGCATCTTGACAGGAGGACGCACGTTGGATCATCGCGAAGAAACCTTCGGCCTTTACGATCACGCTCATGAGAAGAGCAGCTGCGGCGTTGGTTTCATCACGCGAAAAGACGGCAAACAGACACATGACGTCCTGAAAAAAGGCCATGAAGCGCTCTGCGCCGTGCCCCATCGCGGCGGCATGTCGGCGGAGGGCGTCGGCGACGGCGCCGGAGTTTCGGTCGATATCTCGCTTGGCTTCTTTCGCAAGCTGACCGGCCGGGACGACCTTCAACCGCGCCGCTTCGGCGTCGGCAACTTCTTCCTGCCGAACGATCCGGCATTTCGGCAGGAGGCCGAAAACATCATCGAGGGCGCGCTTGCCGAACAGGGTCTCTCCCTGCTTCTGACGCGCGACGTGCCTGTCGATGACAGTGCCATCCGCCCGGCGGCGATCCGCCACCAGCTCCCGATCCGTCAATGGGTCTTTGCGTGTCACGACGAAAAGGCGAGCCAGGCGGAGTTCGATGTCCGCATCCACAAGGCGCTGCTGGCGATCGAGGCGCGCGCCTATACCGAGCCGCAGCTTGCCGGGCTCTATCCGCTCTCGCTGAGCGCTAGGACGCAGGTGCTGAAGGGGCGGCTCAACTCCAACGAAGTCATGCCCTATTTCCGCGACCTCGTGGACCCGGATCACACCGTCAACACCATGTATTTCCACACGCGGTTTTCCACAAACACCGACCCGCATCCCTCCATGGCCCAGCCTTTCCGGCTGATGGCGCATAACGGCGAACTCAACACCGACCGCAAGAATCGGCTCTCCGAGGCCGCAATCGCGCTCGCCAAAAACGCCTCGATCATCCGCCCGAAGGGCCAGTCGGATAGCTGCCGTCTCGACCAGACGCTTCAGACGCGCGTGCTGGAAGACGGCCACGACCTCGTCACCGCCGTCGTCTCGATGATGCCGCCGGCCTGGGAGAACGACGACACGCTGTCATCAGATGTCGTGGCAATGCTCGAATATTTCTCGCTCTACGAGGAAAAGAACGACGGCCCCGCCGCGCTGATCTTCGGCGACGGCGACATGATCGGCGCACGGCTCGATCGTCTGGGGCTGCGGCCGCTGCGCACCGTCGAGACCGCCGACTATCTCTGCGTCATGTCGGAAGCCGGCCAGATCGCCTTTCCGCCGGAAAGCGTGCTGCGCCGCGGCCGCATCGAAGCGGGCGGCATGCTCTGCTACGACCACACGGAAAAGCGCACCTTCGGCACGAACGAGGCGCTGGAAATGCTCGCCGCCCGGCGCCCCTATCGCGACCTCCTCCGCGAGGCGCGCATCAATCTCGCCGACCTGCCGGAAATCCCGGCCGAAGCGCAGGGCTCTCCGCTACGCTACAACGGCGATCTCGAACGCCACCAGCGCTACGTCGCCTACTCCTTCAACCAGGAAAGTTTCAAGTTCCTGATGGACCCGATGCTGGCGACCGGGGTGGAAAAGATCTCCGCCATGGGCTACGGCAACGCCATCAACGCCCTCTCCGACCAGGAGGGCGGCGTCGCGAAGTATTTCTCGCAGCGCTTCGCGCAGGTCACGAACCCGCCGCTCGATTCGATCCGCGAGGCTGATGGTATGACGCTGCGGGTGGCGCTCGGCGCGAAGCCGAACATCGGCGCGAAGGCCGCCCGCCAGATCGTCGTGCCCTCGCCGATCCTCACCCATCTCGACATGCTGCGCATCCGCGAGCAGGCGGAAACGCCGGTCAAGCGTTTTGAAATGCTCTACACGCCTGATCTTCAGGATGCCGAGGCCAACGAAGCGGCGCTGGAGCAGGCGATCGACGCTCTCTGCACCGCCATCGCGGGGTTCGCCCGGGAGGACGGCGGCATCGCCGTCGTCACCGACCGGCATGTCGCCCGCACCCGCGCCGCCCTGCCGATGATCCTCGTCGTCTCCGCCGTCAACCAGAAGCTCATCGAGGAGGGCCTGCGCCTGCGGCTTTCGCTGGTGGTCGAGAGCGGGCAGATCGCATCCTCGCACCATGTCGCGGCTGTGCTCGGCTTCGGCGCTTCAGCGGTCTATCCGCTCGGCGTGCAGTTCCGCGCCGAGGAAAAATTCGGCGGAGAGGCCGACAAGGCCTTCAAGCGCTTTGCCAAGGCGGCCGAAAAGTCGTTGATGAAGACGATGGGCAAGGTCGGCCTATGCACCGCCGAAAGTTATATCGGCGGCGAGTTCTTCGAGCCGAACTTCCTCGACACCAACGACCGCGTGCTGAAGCGCTACTTCCCGAACGTCAAGACGCCCGTCGGCGGCGTGAATTTCAAGGTGATCGCCGCTGCCATCGCCGACTGGCATGCCAAGGCGCTGACGGTGCAGCGGGAGGACGACATTCCCCTGCTCGGCCTCTTCAAGGAGCGCGCGGAAGGCGCCGGCCACTCCTTCGGCACCGCCGCCGTGCGCGGCTTCATCGACATGACGGAGGAGAAGATCGGTTTCGAGAGGCCGGAGGAGGACGATCCATTCCTGCGCCTTCTGACGCTCAACCGGCTCGACGACGCCTTCGGCCTCGATGACGCCGCCTATCGCAACAACGGTTTTGAGAAACTGACGCCCGAAGCGATCGACCGCTTCGCCATCACCCCGGGCTACCGCGCCTTCATCCGCCAGATGACAGATGAGCGCGCGCGCCGCCCCGCCGCGCTGCGCGACGTCCTCGCGCTGCCGGCCGACGTCACCTACCTCTCCTCCGCCGAGGATTTCCGCAAGGAGATGGGCCGCTTCTCACGCAAGGGCAACAACAGTTTTTTGGTGCGCGGCCTTGCGTGTGAAACCTTCGGCGAGGACACGTTCCGCCTCACCCTCACGGACGGCGAACTGGCCCGGCTTGCCGCGCTCGGCCAGTCGCTCGTCATGCGCTTCGGCGGCGATATCCTCGGCCACTGGCTGGAAGGCGGCGCACTGATGGTGCAGGCGACCGGCGAGGCGCTGGATTATCTTTCGCTGATCCGCACGGCGCCGCAGAGCATTCCGCTCGAAACGGTGCAGAAGGCAAGCGAGATCACCCCGCTGCTTTCCTCCGGTGCGATGAGCCACGGCGCGCTGGTGGCGAACGCCCACGAGGCGGTCGCGCACGGCACCAACATGGTCGGCGGCATGTCGAATTCCGGCGAAGGCGGCGAGCACATTTCGCGCTACGGTACCATCCGCGCCTCGCGCATCAAACAGTTCGCCTCCGGCCGCTTCGGCATCTGGGCCGGCTATCTCGCCGATCCCATGCTGGAGGAGCTGGAGATCAAGATCGGCCAGGGCGCCAAGCCCGGCGAAGGCGGCCAGTTGCCCGCCCAGAAGGTGACGGTCGAGATCGCCGCCGCCCGCGGCGGCACGCCGGGCGTCGAGCTCGTCTCCCCGCCGCCGCACCACGACACCTACTCGATCGAGGATCTTGCCCAGCTCATCCACGACTGCAAGGCGGCGCGCGTGCGCGTCATCGTCAAGCTGGTCTCCTCGGAGGGCATCGGCACCATCGCCGTCGGTGTCGCCAAGGCAGGCGCCGACGTCATCAACGTTGCCGGCAACACCGGCGGCACGGGCGCGGCCGCCGTCACCAGCCTGAAATATACCGGCCGCGCCGCTGAAATCGGCATCGCCGAGGTGCACCAGGCGCTCTGCGCCAACGGCCTGCGCCAGAAAGTATTGCTGCGCTGCTCCGGTGCACACCAGACGGCGAGCGACGTCGTCAAGTCGGCGCTGCTCGGCGGCGACAGTTTCGAGTTCGGCACGACCGCGCTGATGATGCTGAAATGTGTGATGGCGAAGAACTGCAACATCAAATGCCCCGCCGGCCTCACCACCAATCCGGAGGCCTTCGACGGCGATCCGCGGGCGCTGGCGCAATATCTCCTCAACATCGCGCACGAGACGCGGGAAATCCTCGCCGCGCTCGGCCTCTCCTCGCTGCGCGAAGCGCGCGGCCGCAGCGATCTGCTGCACCTTCTCGATCATCCCGCGAGCGTCGGGCAGCTTGACCTGCGCGCCATGCTCGCCGTCGTCGCGGAGGTGACGATCGCCGACCCCGTCTACATGGAAAAGGATTTCGCCGTCGACGACGGTTTCATCGAGCTTGTGCGCTCCGCCCTCATCGAGGGCCGGCGTGTCGACGTGGAGCTTGGCGGCAATCGCCCTCTCAACAATTGCAACAAGACGGTCGGCGGCCAGCTCGCCGTCGATATCGAGCGTCTGCTCAACTACGACCTGACGGAGGAACAGATGCACGCCCTTCCCTCCGTCCGTCAGGACGACCGCGGCCGCCGCTTCCTCGACGCCGGCAGTGTACGCATATCCACCTCGGGCTCGGCCGGCCAGTCTTTCGGCGCCTTCTGCAACGATGGCATGGCGCTGACCCATACCGGCACCTGCAATGACGGCGTCGGCAAAAGCGCCAATGGCGGCGTCATCGCCGTGCGCTCGCCGGGCGGCGGCTCTGACGAGGCGGGCGGCAATGTGCTGGTCGGCAATTTCGCGCTGTTCGGCGCGACGGGCGGGCGGCTCTTCGTCGAAGGCCAGGCCGGCGACCGTTTTGCCGTGCGCAATTCCGGCGCGACGGCCGTGGTCGAAGGCGTCGGCGATTTCTGCTGCGAATACATGACGAACGGCGCGGTGCTGAACCTCGGCACCTTCGGCAAAGGGTTCGGCAACGGCATGAGTGGCGGCTTCGTCTACCAGTACGATCCCTATGGCGACCTGCCGAAGAAGATGAGCCACGATTCCATCCTGCTCGGCGCGATCGGCGACGAGGGCGACGCGATGGCGGTCGTCCATGCGGATACCGTGCGCCTGCTGCTCGAATGGCATCTCGCGGCGACCGGCTCGAAAAAGGCGCAATGGCTTCTCGAAAACTGGGAAAGCGAGAAGCACAATTTCGTCTACGGCCTGCCGCGCGCTTTGCTGCTCTACCAAGATAGCGACGCCATCCTGAAGGCGAAGAGCCGCAAGGACCTTGTCGAGGAACTGTCGACGGCGCTCGCCGGCCATCAGGTGCGCAAGTTCAAGCTCGCCTACCGCGACGGCAAGGCGGTCCTCAACGGCAATGTGCCCGGCTACGGCGAGACCGATACGGAAGGCATGTTCGTCCTCCTCAACAACTACACGGTGCTCAGCATGGCGCAATCGATCGCCCTTGCCCGCGTGCCCGGCGCGCGCGGGCCGTCCGATCCTGCGGTGGAGAAGGCCGTGCGCAACCTCCTGCTGACGGAGGATTTTTCGCTGATGCAGAAACTCGCCCGCTACGCGCGTGATGCCATCGCGGGCTATGACGACGAGGCGCTGGCGGTGATGGTCGCCGCAAAACGCCTCGACGACTACCGGCAGGCACTGAAAGGCCGCAACACGCGCGCCATCGACAGCCCCGGCACCTACGGCTGGATCCTCCACCAGTCCGCCCGCAACATCGAGCGCATCGGCCGCATCCCCAGCTTCGAGGAGCTGTTCGCGCGCCAGGCGATTTCCGGCTTCGCGCCGGCAAGACAGTGAGGCAAAGACGATGAAAATCCCCTACATCCCCGAAGATGCTCCCTTCAACACCGACCAGCGGGCCTGGCTCTCCGGCTTCCTCGCGGGCCTGCATTCCCGCCTCGCCATTGAAACACCCGCCGTCGCTGCTGCGGCCACGCCCACCAAGGCCGCCAGCCTCCACATCCTCTATGGCACCCAGACGGGCAACGCCGAGCGCGTCGCGATGGAAGCGGCGGCGAGTGCCCGATCGCTGGGTCTTGCTCCTGAAGTCGCTGGCCTCGACGACATCACCATGGATGAGCTCGCCGCCATGGAGCGGCTGATCGTCGTCACCTCCACCTATGGCGAAGGCGAGATGCCCTACAATGCGCAGCTCTTCTGGGAGGCGATTTCCGCCTCCACCGCGCCACGTCTGGAAAACCTGCGCTTCGGTGTCCTCGCCTTGGGCGATACCGGCTATGACGGATTCTGCCAGGCCGGCAAACTCATCGACATGCGCCTCGAACAGCTCGGCGCGACCCGCATCCTCGCCCGGCAGGACTGCGATATCGATTACGAGGACCCGGCGGCCGCCTGGGTCGGGCAAGCCCTGCCGCTCGCCGCAGAAAATGCCGGCGGCGGCGCCCTCTCCGGCGCGCCGGTCACCGCCGCAGTCCCGAAGGTGGCCGGCTGGAGCCGCAAGAACCCCTACCCGTCCCGTCTCGCCGTCAACCGCCGCCTTTCCGGCAGCGCCTCGGCCAAGGAAATCCGCCACTACGAATTCGATCTCGGCGACAGCGGGCTGGAGTATGAAGCCGGCGATGCGCTCGGCGTGATCCCGGTCAACGATCCCGCTCTCGTCTCGCTTCTCCTCGCGCATCTCGGGGCCGATCCGCAAACGCCGGCCGGCGAAACCAGCCTTGAAACCGCACTGACGCAAAAATTCGAGATATCCACCCCCTCGCGCGACCTGATCGCCGAGGTGGAGCGCCGCGCCGGCAACGAGGAACTGACCCATGTGCTGCGCAACGGTGACAAGGAAGCACTGGACGCCTTCCTCTGGGGTAAGGATATCTGCGATCTTCTGGCGCTGGCTCCGCCATCAGCCTTCCCGGCTACGGATATCGTTACCCTGCTGAAGCCACTCCAGCACCGCGCCTATTCCATTTCCTCCAGCCCGCATGCCGCCGCCGGCAGCGTGCACCTCACCATCGCCAGCGTGCGCTATCACGCCGATTGCCGCGACCGCGGTGGCGTGTGCTCGACCTTCCTCGCCGACCGCGTGGCCGAAGGCTCAAACGCCGGCATCTTCGTCTCGCAGGACAAATCCTTCCGCCTGCCCGCCGACAATGACGCGCCCGTCATCATGGTCGGCCCGGGCACCGGTGTCGCCCCCTTCCGCGCCTTCCTTCAGGAGCGCCGCGCCCGGGGCGCGAAGGGCCGCAACTGGCTGTTCTTCGGCGACCAGCACCGCGACAGCGATTTCATCTACGCCGACGAACTGTCCGAGATGAGCCGCGACGGGCTCTTGACGCGCCTCGACCTCGCCTTTTCCCGCGACCAGCAGGAAAAGATCTATGTGCAGACCCGCATGCGCGAAAACGGCAAGGCGCTCTTCGCCTGGCTGGAGGAGGGCGCCGCCTTCTATGTCTGCGGCGATGCCAGCCGCATGGCGCGCGACGTCGATACGGCGCTGATCGAGATCATCGCCACCCATGGCAGTCTCCCGGACGACCGCGCCGCCGATTATGTGGCCCGGCTGAAGCGGGAAAAAAGGTACCTGCGCGATGTCTATTGACGATATCGTCAGGCTGGCAGGGGAAGGATAGCACCGCGGTGGTTTCAAACACCTGCCGCGTATAGAGCCAGCCTGCCACCTTCCATCCAGTTCACGCTGTAGATGGAAGGACGACAATCTCTATCTGGTAGCGGCGGCGGATGAGCTTGCGCTCGACCGCGTGCTCTGCCGGCGGGCATACCCGCCGGCCTTCACGTTATCGGCATCAGGTTTCCGATGCCATCCTCTAGCGGAAACCCTCAGTACTGGACCGAACGGGGATCGATCGGAGCCGCTTTCGGCGGCGCGAACTTCGTCAGATCGATCCCTTCGACCGCAGCCTTGTACTCTTCCGCACTTGGCGTCCGGCCCAGGATCGCCGAAAGCACGACCACCGGGGTCGAGGCAAGCAGCGACTCACCCTTCTTTTCGGCAGTGTCTTCCACCACGCGGCCCTGGAACAGACGGGTCGAGGTTGCCAGAACGGTATCGCCCTTCTCGGCCTTCTCCTGGTTGCCCATGCAGAGGTTACAGCCCGGGCGTTCGAGGTAGAGGATGTTTTCGTATTCGGTCCGGTTGCTGGTCTTCGGCTGCAGATCATCGAACTCGAAGCCCGAATACTTCTGCAGGATTTCCCAATCCCCTTCGGCCTTCAGTTCGTCGATGATGTTGTAAGTCGGCGCGGCCACCACGAGCGGGGCCTTGAACTCGACCTTGCCTTCGGCCTTCTCGATGTTCTTCAGCATCTGAGCCACGATCTTCACGTCGCCCTTGTGTACCATGCAGGAGCCCACGAAGCCGAGATCGACCTTCTTGTTGCCGCCGTAGTACGAAACCGGACGGATCGTATCATGGGTGTAGCGCTTCGAAACATCGGCGTTGTTCACGTCCGGGTCGGCGATCATCGGCTCATCGATCACGTCCAGATCCACGACGACTTCCGCGAAGTACTTCGCATTGTCATCCGGCGCAAGCGCTGGCTTTTCGCCCGAGCGAATCTCGGCAATGCGTGCATCCGCCTTGGCAATCAGGCCCTTCAGCGTGCCTGCAGTATTTTCCATGCCCTTGTCGATCATGATCTGGATGCGCGACTTGGCGATTTCCAGCGACTCGATCAGCGTCTCGTCCTGCGAAATGCAGATCGAGGCCTTGGCCTTCATCTCGGCCGTCCAGTCGGTGAAGGTGAAGGCCTGGTCGGCGAGCAGCGTGCCGATATGGACTTCGATGATACGACCCTGGAAGACGTTATCGCCACATTGCTTGAGCATCTGTGCCTGGGTCGCATGCACCACGTCACGGAAGTCCATGTGCGGCTGCATCGTACCCTTGAAGGTCACCTTGACCGATTGCGGGATCGGCATGGTCGCCTCGCCGGTGGCCAGGGCAAGTGCCACGGTGCCGGAGTCCGCGCCGAAGGCCACGCCCTTGGACATGCGGGTGTGGCTGTCGCCGCCGATGATGATCGCCCAGTCGTCCACGGTGATGTCGTTCAGCACCTTGTGGATGACGTCCGTCATCGCGTGATAGACACCCTTCGGGTCCCGCGCAGTGATCAGGCCGAAATTGTTCATGAAGGACATGAGCTTCGGAATGTTCGCCTGTGCTTTCTTGTCCCAGACGGACGCCGTATGGCAGCCCGACTGATAGGCGCCGTCCACGAGCGGCGAGATGACGGTCGCCGCCATCGCCTCGAGCTCCTGCGCGGTCATCAGGCCGGTGGTGTCCTGCGACCCGACAATGTTCACCTTCACGCGAACGTCGGATCCTGCATGCAGGACCTTGCCCGGCGTCACACCGACGGCATTGCGGTTGAAGATCTTCTCGACCGCGGTCAGGCCCTGACCCTCGACGGTGATTTCCTTGTTCGGGGCAAAGACCGGGGTCTGCTCCACACCGAGGGTCTGGGCAGCAAATGTCTGGAGCTTCTTGCCGAAGACGATAGCATAGGAGCTGCCGGCCTTCATGAACTCCATCTTCTGCGGTGTGAAAGCGGCAGCGACATCGACCAGTTCCGCGCCGTCCTCGCCACGGAGCTTCTTGTTCTTCACGTCGATCTTCAGGACCGTGCCAGTCTCGACCGAGAACTTCTGCTCAAGGACCGGGTTACCGTCGTTGTTGAGGATCGGCTTGCCGTCTTCACCGGTCTTCTTGGTCCAGTTCTTCAGGTTGATGCCGATACCGCCGGTCACGTCGACCGTGGTCGCGAAGATCGGCGAAATGCCGTTGGTGCCCGCGACGACCGGTGCGAAGTTGACGAAGGGCACATAGGGGCTGGCCTGCTTGCCGGTCCAGAGCGCCACGTTGTTGACGCCCGACATGCGCGACGAACCGACGCCCATCGTGCCCTTCTCGGCAATCATCATCACGCGCTTGTCCGGGTGCTGCTTCTGCAGCGCGACGATTTCCTGCTGCGCTTCGGGCGTAATCATGCATTGGCCGTGCAGCTGACGGTCCGAACGCGAATGCGCCTGGTTGCCGGGCGACAGAAGGTCGGTCGAGATATCGCCTTCGGCGGCGATGAAGGTCACGACCTTGATCTCGTCCTCGACATCCGGGAGCTTGGTGAAGAACTCGGCCTTGGCATAGCTTTCGAGAATGCCCTTCGCGACCGCATTGCCAGCCTTGAAGGCGTCTCGCAGACGGAACATGTCGGCGTCGTAGAGGAAGACCTGCGTCTTCAGCACCTCACCGGCCTGCCCGGAAATTGCAGCATCCTCGCCAAGCGCGATGTCGAGCAGCACTTCGACCGAGGGCCCGCCCTTCATGTGCGACAGGAGTTCGAGGGCGAACTCGGGGGTGATCTCCGGGACGACAGTTTCGCCGAGGATGATCTTCTTGAGGAAAGCAGCCTTGACCCCGGCAGCACTCGTCGTGCCCGGCAGCGTATTGTAGATGAAGAAGTTTAGGGCGTCCTTGCGATGCTCGCTACCGGCATCTTCAATCAATGCAATGATTTCGCCGACAAGCGCGCCATCATCAATCGGCTTGGGAGCGAGCCCTTGCGTTTCTCTGCTTTTGATCTCGGCCAGATAGTCCAGGTACAGGTTCATCGCAATCCCAACGTCTAGAGGTACACGGCTGCTGAAAGGCAGCGCCACCGAACCGCATGTTCGCCGGCCCAGCTTCTTATGCGCCACGAGTAGGTCAACCAACGCCGGCTGGCAAGATGCCGTATTTTAGTAAAAAAGTGGTGCTTTCAATTCATGTTTATCTGAATAAAGATGCTCGTAGCGAGCGAGCCGAATGGAAAGACCGTTTTACCCCACCGGCTGTTCCCATCAGACAACTGACGACGCATTGCCTCAGTTAACGCGGTTCGCTCAGCACCTTCTCAAAACCATGTGTCAAACATTCCCATAGCAGATGACGCGATCTGGCTATGATCACCTCTCCGGGCTAAAGATCGAAAGGCAGACGACAGGTTGTCGTCATCCTCAGCGTGCAACAGAACCCGTGCCTCGGCTATCATGGCTTTTGGTACGAACGCCATTTCAAGCATAGCGCGCAATTTGATGAGGGTCGTGATGCGTAAAGCCGCCGTTCCGTTTTCTATGTAGCGATCATTGAAACGCGGTAACCGTCACCGTTAAGGCGACGAGGTGTCCGGCTGCGGCCACCGCTGCAGCGCGTCTCGCCCGGTATCCGTCAGGCCATAGACGCCCCTGTCGAGGCGCTCGAACCAGCCGTAGACATTGGAAAGCAGGATTTTACCGGCATCCGGTACATTGGCGCGCACTGCGCGTACGGGCAGCGGCCCACCGGCAAGCGCGGCGGCGCAGCCGAGCGCCTGCTGGCGGTAGGCTGTCATGACCGGTGCACGGGTGCTGCCGCCGCGGGCCGGATCGCCGCGCCGCTTCTGGTGCTCCCGCATCAGCCGCGACCGGCGCTTCGGATTGGTTCGCGGCATGGGGGATATGGAACCGACGATGACGCTGACGTCATCGCCATCGGAAACGCCGAGCATGCCGATGCCCAGCCGGCGGCAGAGGTCACGGTAGCGCTTGTCGGATTCCCGCCCCCTGCCCCTCGCCGAGACCCTTGCGGCGATCCAGACCTCGTCCGAGACGGCAGCCCGGTCTACGGCCTGGAGAATGAGCTCCAGGTTGAACGTCAGCTTCAGCTCGCAGATCACGACGACGGGTGGATCGTCATTGCTCAGCCCGACAAGGTCACAGCCGCCGATTTCCCCCTTGACGACATAGCCGGCCTTTTCGAGGAAGCCTTTGACGGGCAGGTAGAGTGAGGTTTCCATAGGCCTGCGGAACGGTGACGAAGCGGAGAATCGCCCAGCAGGCTACATTGAACCGCCGGGATGGGACACCCCGTCTCCTACGCACCGCACGATATGTCTACCCCTCCCCCCGATGGAGCGACCGGCGCTCGCTTTCTATCGGTTTTTCCAATGAGCTGCACGGGCTTCCCAGCGCTGGATGATCCCGTGTTCGACGACCAGCATGACGGCGACGAATGCGAGGGAATAGACCAGCACATGGGTGGTCTCGAACTGCTGGAAATAGAGGTGGATGCGAAAGCCGATGCCATTCGACCGGCCGAGGAATTCGACGACGAGAACGATCTTCCAGATTACGGCGATGCCGTTGCGCGCGGCGACCGCGAGCCAGGGTGCAAGCTGCGGCAGCACAAGATGGCGAAGGCGCTCACGACCGGACAGGCGGGCGACGGCGGCAAGGTCCTCCAGCGCCGGATCGAAGGCACGCACGCCCTGCCGCACGGTGATCATCACCATGGCCGTCTTGTTGAGGGTCACCGCGACGATGGCTGCCAGTTCGTTGAGCCCGATCCAGAGATAGCAAAGCACGATCAGCACGAGCGCCGGCAGGTTCATGAAGATCGTGACCCAGGGGTCGGCCCAGCGGTTGAGGGCCCGATAGCGTCCGAGAAGGAAGCCGAGCAGGCTGCCGGCCGCCATGGCGAGCGTGAAGGAAACGACAACGCGCAGCAGCGTTGCAAAAAGCTCGCGCGGCAGGCGCCCTGCGATGGTTTCCGACCAGAAGACCCACGCCACGTCGACAGGCCCCGGCAAGACCGTCGGGTCGGCCTTCAGGCCGGCAAGCGCCGCCCAGAACAGGCCAAAGAGGCCGAGGGATAGAAAGAAGACGCCAACCGACGGGCGGTCTTCGGCATGGATCTGCGTCATCGGAAATCTCCCACCCCGACTATAGCCGCCGAACCATGCCGCCGATCCGCGACCTTGGTCGTATGGCGGCCTTCCGACAGGTGCATAGAAATCGGGACGGGAGGATCCGGCGATGGAAAGAGGCTTGGCGCGATGCGGCCTGCTGCTGAGCATTTTTATCCTCGGCCTTCTTCTGTGTGGCCGGAACGCGCCGGCGGCCGTGCTCGACCACCAGGCACTAGCCGGCATGATCGTGCCACCCTATGCGCTGGGAGAGCCGGTCAACGACAAGGGCGTCTGGACGCTGCTCAACTCCGGTGGGGCGGAGGCCGGCTATGTCTTCGAGACGGGGCCGCTCGCACCGCTGCCCGGCTTTTCAGGCGCGCCGATCAACATGCTTGTGACAATCGACCGGGATGGCCGCTTTCTTGACATCAGGCTCCTTTCGCACAACGAGCCCATCTTCGTTTCCGGCCTGGGAGAGGTGCCCTTGCGCGCCTTTCTCGAACAGTATCGCGGGCATTCGATCCGCGAGCCGCTGGTCGTCGGCACACCCTATGGCGAGGCCGGCAATGGCTCCGATCTCGTCTATCTCGACGGCGTAACCAAGGCGACGGCGTCGGTGCGCATCGCCCATGAATCGATCCTCGCCGCAACGCTCGACGTGGTGCGCGAGAAGATGCAGGGCGTGGTGAGCGGCCCGCCGGTACACCCCGATCCGGCAGTCGATGAGGTGCTTGACTGGCCGACGCTGGTCGAGCGCGGCCTCGCCCGGAACCTCACGGTTACCAACGCTGCGCTCGATGCGGCGTTCGGCAAGACGATCTGGGCGCATGACGACCCGGAGGCAGCAGCGGATCCAGAGGGGCTTTTCCTTGATCTCTGGGCGGTCGACATCGGTCCGCCGGCCATCGCGCGCGCTGTGCTGGACGATGAAAGCCTTGCCGACCTCCAGCGCCTTGCGCGCATCTCTCCCGATGACGAGCCCATCCTCCTCATCGAAGCTGGGCGCCATGGCCTCGTGTCGCCGGATTTCGTGCGCAACACGGCACCGGACCGCCTGGCGGCAGAGCAAGACGGCCTGCCCGTCGCGCTGCGCGATGCCGACCTTGCGGTAGAGACACGGACGGGCGTGCCGCTGGGCACGACGATGCTTCTGCGTATCGACCGTCGCCTTGGCTTCGACCCGACGCGGGACTGGACGCTCTCCGCACAGGCCGTGCGCATGCATGGCATGCTGAAGCCGGAGGTCGGCTCCGTCCATTTCCCGCTCGTCCTCAGGGCTGACCCCGCCTTCTTCAGCCGTCCGGTGGTTGCGGCTGCGTTGGCGCCATGGCAGGCGGCACTGGCCGATCGGAAATGGGATCTCGCCGCGCTCGGCGTGCTTCTGACAGGACTGCTGGCGGCGGTCGGCCCCGGCATGCATCGTCTCGCTCAACCCGCCACGCTGCGTCCGGCGCGGCTCGCCCTCCTGGCGCTTGTCGTCGTGTTCGTCGGCTGGTGGGGGCAAGGCCAGCTTTCGATCGTCACGCCGCTCGCCGTGCTGCGGACGGCGGTCGATGGTGGCAGTCTCGCCGTGTTGCTCTACGATCCCTTCTCGCTGCTGATCTGGGGGGCTGCCATTCTTGGTTTCGTGCTGTGGGGGCGCGGCCTTTTCTGCGGCTGGCTCTGCCCCTTCGGTGCCATGCAGGAATTCGCCCACCATGTTGGCAGGCTGCTGCGGCTGCCGCAGTGGAACCCCTCCCCTGTCTGGGACAGCCGGTTGAAGGCCGGCGCGTGGCTTGCGCTTGCCGGCCTCCTCGCGGTCGCGGTGCTCGCGCCGGAAAAGGCTGAGACGGCCGCCGAGATCGAACCCTTCAAGACGGCAATCACCACCTTGTTCCAACGTGAATGGTACTATGTCGCCTATGCCGGATTCTGGCTGCTGCTTGCCATGGTCACCTTCAAAGGCTTCTGCCGTTATGTCTGTCCGCTGGGGGCGCTCATGGCCATCGGTGGCCTGCTGCGGCTGCGCCGATGGATTCCCCGCCGTGCAGAATGCGGTTCGCCCTGCCAGCTTTGCCGCGTACGCTGCCCCTATGGCGCCATCCGCAAGACAGGCGAGATCGCCTATTCGCAATGTTTCCAATGCCTCGACTGCGTCTCGATCCACGATGACGGCGCGCAATGCGTGCCGCTCGTGCTGGCCCGCCGGAAGAGTGCACCAAGCCCGCGGGCGGCACGGGCATGAACCGACGCCGCTTTCTCCTGATAACCGCCGCGGTGGCCGCCTTTCCCGGCGCCGCCCGCGCCGGGCTCACGCGCTGGCAGGCAGACATGCTCGGCGGCACGGTGCGCGTCGATCTGCGGGGCCCGCGTGATCTTGCGCAGGATGTCGCCACCCGGATCGGCGCGGCAATCGCGGAGGTGGAGGCTGCAGCAAGCCTCTTCAATTCCGATTCCGCCCTCAGCCGCTTGAATGCCGCAGGACGGCTCGACGATCCGCCCCCTGTCCTTCTCGACCTGATGCGCCTTTCCGGGAAAATGCATGCGATGACGGACGGACGTTTCGATCCGACGATCCAGCCACTTTGGCGTGCTCTGGCGGAAGGGCGCGACCCCGCGCCCGCGCACGCCGCGATCGGCCTGGCACGGGTACAGGTCGGCCCGCCGATCCGGCTCGACAAGGGACAGGCATTGACCTTCAACGGTATCGCGCAGGGCTATGCCGCCGACCGGGTGCGTGGACTGCTGCAGGAGGCAGGCTATCGCGATGCGCTCGTCGATATGGGGGAGTTCGCGGCACTCGGTGGGCCGTTCCACATTTCCATCGAAGATCCAGCCCTCGGCGGAATCGCCACCCGCCGCCTTTCGGGCAATGCCGTTGCCACGTCAAGCCCGACGGCGATGCGGATCGGGGGCGACTTCCATATCCTCGGCCCACGTGGTGAAACGCCGGGCTGGTCGACAGTTTCGGTGGAGGCAGAGAACGCCGCACTGGCCGATGGCTTCTCGACGGCCTTTTGCCTGATGCCCTGCGAGGCGATACGCGCCGCGCTCCACCGCTCCCCTGCGGTGACGCGGGTAACGGCAGTGGATTTCGCCGGCGATGTTTCGACGTTCTGAACCTTAGCGCGTGGGCGGGGTGAAGGTCAGGCCGTGGGCCGCAAAGATACGCGCGATCTCACCGTCGGCGAGCGCCGCCGCGATAGCTTCGTCGACGGCATAGGCGAGGTCCTTGTGCTGGAAGTTGATGCCGATGCCGACCGTCCAGCTTCCCCGGGCAAAGCCGACAAGCGGTGGGGCGTGCACCGTCAACCCGCTTTCCGGATGGCGCACGAGCCCGGCTTCCAGCTCCGCACGCGGACCCATCGCAGCCTTGGTTACGCCCTCCGCCAGCCCATCCATTGCCGCAGCCACCGACCGGTACCGATGGATCTTGTCGACGGGGCCAATCAGGGAAGTGAGGTAGAAATCGGCGATGGAATCGTTCTCGACAGCAACCGGATCGAAGCGGAAGAAGGGCGGCGTCGGCCCTTTCTCCGCATAGTCAGCCGCACGATAGGCGATCGCGATGCTTTCCGTGGCATATTGTCCGGTGAAGGTAACCTGCTCGATACGGCAGACGAGGGCACTGTCATAGGGCACATGCAGCATCACGTCGCTGACGCGGCCGCCGACGGTCGCGCCCTTCCAGACATAGTTCAGGAGGTCCGCCTCCAGGTTTTCCCCGGCGGCAACGAGGCGGAATTTCGCCTCGACACCAAGGCCCTTGGCGATCAGCCGCCCGATCTCGACGTCGACACCGACTGCTTTGCCCTTTTCCTCATAGGACCAGGGCGCATAGTCCGCATAGACGGCGAATTCTATCCAGCCTTCTTCAAGAATCCGGTCGAAATCGCGACCGACATCCTGCGCGAAAGTGTTCTGCGGTTTGGGTTGAGGCTTGTAGTCCTCGCAACGCGCAAAAGCGCCGCCCGGGAGGGCAACGCCGAGGACAAGGGCCAGAAGAGCACGGCGGAGCATGTGCGTTACTGCGTGGCGGAAAGGCCGACCGTCAGCACTTCCGCCGCCTTCTTCCAGCTTTCCGGCGTTTCTGAGAGAATGCGTGCTGCCTCGTAGGTCACGCTGTCGGCCACGGGAGCCCCGGACGCGGTCTTTACTTCGGACGCGATCGTCTCCAGTTCCTTCCTGAGCGCGGCCGTATCAGCCACCTTGCCGCTGCCCAGTTCGTCGCGGATCTCATGCAGGCGCTGGGCATGGTTGTCGAGCGCCCCATCTTCTGGCCGGGTTTCCACATAGGTGCGGATCGCCCAGGCTGCCTTCTGACCGAGAATGTCGCCGAAAGCCGGCATCTTCGTCGTGCCGTCCTGGGTGTAGCCGTGGCGGAAGCGTTCCATGAACCACTCGTCGCCGGCTTCCTCGGCCTCAAGGAAGCGCAGGTCCGGCGCAAGCCCGCCCGAAACCGCGCCGAGGCCATGACAGCGCGCGCAGTTCTGGTTGAAGCCCGAAGCGCCGATCTCCACCGCCTTCAGCCAGGCCTCGTGACCGATCGCCGCCTCGCGATAGGGATTCTCGGTCAGCCATTCCTCGCCCACGTCAGGCAGGGCATCCGTGTTGACAGGCTGCGGCGCCACGTCGCCATGGGCGATCACGATGCTCGTCGTCGCCAAGAGGATGAAAGCAGCGATCCCGCCGCGAATGATATTGGCCGACATGCGGTCCTCCCTCGCATTTCTTACTGCCATTTTTCTACGGTAAGCCCCGGCCGCGGCGATATGCGACCTAGGTCGCCCCGCCCCATGGCACCAAGGTCGTATTTCGGGGTTCATGCGCTGCCGCCATGCTCGCCTGTGTAGGAGGATGAGACATGCCGGTACGCTTCATGCCGCACCGCGAGGGGCTTTGCCTTGCGGCCGCGTTCGTCTTTTGCGCTTCGTCGGCTGCAGCCACGATCACCATACCGATGACCTATCTTCGGCAGGAGGTGGCGGCACCGCCGGTTCTCTCCAATCTCGACCCCATCCCGGAGGATCGTGGCATTGCGGGCGCGCAGGTTGCTCTGACCGATACGAAGACGACCGGCAGCTTCATGGGTCACGACTACAGCCTCTCCGTCATCTCTGTGGAACCCGGCGGCGATTTTCTCGACGCGGCTCGCAAGGCACTTTCGGCCTCCAAAATCCTGTTCCTCGATGCCACGCCGGAAGGCATTCTTGCAGTCGCGGACTTGCCGGAGGCCCGGAACGCCCTTCTGTTCAACGTCGCCTCGGGCGAACGGCGACTGCGCGATGTCGAGTGCCGCCCCAACCTGCTGCATACCATGACCGAAGATGCCATGCGTAGCGACGCCCTTATGCAGGTGCTGAAAGCCCGCCGGTGGACGCGGACGGTGATGATCGCCGGCCCGAAACCGGAGGATCGCGCCTTCGCCGAGACCCTGCGCGCCTCGGCGCAAAAATTCGGCGTCGAAATCCTCGCCTCGAAGGAGTGGTCCTTCGATACGGACCTGCGTCGCGCTGCCGGGCAGGAAATTCCGCTCTTCACCCAGGATTTTCCCGATCACGACGTGCTTTTGATCGCCGACGAGGCAGATGATTTTGCCCGCTATGTCGCTGACAACACCTGGCTGCCCCGTCCCGTCGCAGGCTCGGACGGACTTCGCGGCGAAGGCTGGGCACCTGTGCTCGAGCAATGGGCGGCCGTGCAGTTGCAGAACCGGTTCGAGAAGGCTGCCGGGCGCGAGATGGGCTCCCGCGACTACGCGGCCTGGACGGCGCTGCGCAGCATCGGCGAAGCGGTGACACGCACCAACACCGCGGATCCCGCGGTGATCCGCGGCTTCATCCTCTCGGACAAATTCGCCCTCGACGGCTTCAAGGGCCGCAGCCTCAGTTATCGCGCCTGGAACGGGCAACTCCGCCAACCCATGGCGGTCGTCAATGCCCGCGCCTTAGTCGAGTTGACACCGCTCGACGGCTATCTGCACCAGACCAACGAAATGGACACGCTGGGCCTCGACCGGCCCGAAAGCGCCTGCACTGCCTTTGGAGGATGAAATGAGATTTCCGGTCCTGTTGATCGCCCCGCTTCTGGTCGCTGCCCCGCTCCAGGCTCTGGCCGGCGAGATTTGGGTGACGAATGAGAAGGACGATACGATCTCCGTAATCGACACGGCGACCCTCGAGGTCGTGCGTACTATCAAGACCGGTGAGCGACCCCGCGGCATCACGTTCAATTCCGACCACAGCCGCGTCTACATTTGTGCGTCCGACAGCGACACGGTCCAGGTGATGGATCCGGCAACCGGCGAGATCCTGCATGACCTTCCCTCCGGGGAGGACCCCGAGCAATTCGTTCTCGCGCCGGACGACAGGCATCTGTGGATCGCCAATGAGGACGACGCGGTGACGACCGTCGTCGATGTCGAGACGCGCAAGGTCGTGGGCCAGATCAATGTCGGCATCGAGCCCGAGGGCATGGCTGTCTCACCGGACGGCAAGATCGTCATCACCACCTCGGAAACGACGAATATGGCCCATTGGATCGACACGGAGAAGAAGGCGATCTTCGCCAACACACTGGTGGATTCCCGCCCGCGTCATGCCGAATTCGCCAGGGAAGGGGCAGAACTGTGGGTCTCCTCGGAGATTGGCGGAACGATTACCGTTTTCGATGTCGCCACCCAGGCGGAAAAGGCGAAGATCCGCTTCGAGATCACGGGTGTCAACGCCGACCTCATCCAGCCCGTCGGCTTCGAGTTCACGCCCGATGGCAAGACGGCGTTCGTCGCGCTCGGACCGTCCAATCACGTGGCGGTGATCGATGCCGATACGTTTGTGGTCCAGAAATACGTGCTTGTCGGCCGTCGTGTCTGGCACCTCGCGTTTTCGCCCGACCACACGCAGCTCTTCACCACCAACGGTGTTTCAGGGGACGTCACCGTGGTCGATGTCGCCACGCTGGAACCCGTGAAATCCATCAAGGTCGGCCGTTTCCCCTGGGGTGCGGCGACCCGTCCATGACTTTTTGAGAGGGAGGATAAGATGAAGAAAGCAATTCTGGCCGCAATCATACTCGCCGCCATACCCTTCGCCGCGCAGGCGGATGACGAAGACGACGCCAAACCCGAGGCGGGCCTGGGGCTCGCCGGCCTCTTGTCGAAATCCAACCGCCAGAGCCTGCCAAACATCACGCTCTCGGCTGGGCAGCCGGTTTCCAAGGCGCCGCTCACGCTGAAGTCGGGGAAGTACTACACGGTGAAGATCGAAGCGGATGGCAGCCAGGAGCTGGCGCTGGAAGGAGCCGGGTTCTTCAGGGCAGTGTGGATCAACGAGATCGTCATTGAGGGTATCGAGATCCGTCCCCTCGGCATCGATTCCATCGAATTCGACGAGGCGGGCGAGGCGGAAATCAGCTTCGTTGCGATCAAGCCGGGCAGCTACCACCTGAAGGTTCCCGGTAGCACAGGCGACAGCCAACAGGTCGCAATCACCATAGAGTAGTCGACCATGGGCGGTTTGACGGTGGAGGGCATCAGTCATGATTGGGGCGCGCGCTGTGCGCTCGATGACGTGTCGTTTTCCGTCGAACCCGGCCGCTTTTGCGCCCTGCTCGGGCCGAACGGTGCCGGGAAGTCGACACTGTTCGGAATGCTCACGCGGCTTTTCACGCCGCGTGCCGGCCGGATCGTGATGGCGGGTTTTGACATGGCGCGCGCGCCACGCGCCGCCCTCGCCCGCATGGGCGCCGTCTTCCAGGCCTCCACGCTCGATCCGGATCTCACCGTCCGGCACAACCTCCTCTACTTCGCCGCGCTGCATGGCCTTTCGGGGCGCGAGGCGGAGATGCGCACGATTGCAGCACTTGAGCGGCTCGGCATGGCAGAGCGTGCAGGGGAGAAAGTCGCAAAACTCAACGGCGGCCACCGCAGGCGGATGGAAATCGCCCGCGCCCTCCTGCATAGGCCGCAGGTGCTGCTGCTGGATGAGCCGACGGTCGGCCTCGACGCGGCCGCACGCACTGCCATCACCGCCCACGTGCACGACCTCTCGGCGGACGGGCTGACCGTGCTTTGGGCGACCCACCTGGTGGACGAGGTGCGCAAGACCGATCGGCTTGTCATCCTCCATCGTGGCAGCGTGCTTGCCGACGGCGAGGCTGGAGAAATCGGCGGTGCGGATCTCACGGCCCGCTTCCTTGCACTGACGGGAGAACGGGCATGACGACGGAGGCTCTGGACGGAGCTGAACCGCAAACTGGCGGCGTACGGCGTTCCCGTCCCCTCACCGCGCTTCGGGCAATCCTCTATCGGGAAGCGTTGCGGTTTCTCGGACAGCGCGGGCGGCTTGTCGCGGCGCTGGTACGACCGTTGGTCTGGCTCTTCGTCTTCGCCACCGGCTTTCGCGCGGCGCTTGGCCTTTCCATCACGCCGCCTTACCAGACCTACATCACCTACGAAATCTACATCGTACCGGGGCTGGTTGGCATGATCCTGCTGTTCAGCGGGATGCAATCGTCCCTCAGCCTCGTCTATGATCGGGAGATGGGATCGATGCGGCTTCTCCTGACCGCGCCGCTGCCACGCTGGTGGCTGCTGTTCTGCCGGTTGCTGGCCGGCAGCCTGATCGCCGTGCTGCAGGCCTATACCTTCCTCGCCATCGCCGCGCTTTACGGGATTCGCTTTCCCTTGCTGGGTTATCTTGCCGCCGCCCCAGCCATGGCGGTCGCCGCGATGATGCTCGGCGCGCTCGGTCTCCTGCTCTCCTCCTTCATCCGACAGCTGGAGAATTTCGCAGGTGTGATGAACTTCGTGATCTTTCCGATGTTCTTCCTCTCCTCGGCGCTCTATCCGCTCTGGAAGATGGCCGAAGCCTCGCCGCGCCTGCGGGACCTGTGTGCGCTCAATCCCTTTACCCATGCCGTCGAGCTGATCCGCTTTTCCCTCTACGCCAAGGGCAATCTTACGGCGCTCGCCGTCACCCTCGCCGCCTTCGCCGTGTCCGGCCTCATCGCCATCTGGGGTTACGACCCCGCCCGTGGCCTGACGGCGCGAAAGGCCTGAACTGGAGACCCACCATGCGTCTTGTCATCGTTACCGCGAGCCTGTTGTTCCTTTCTGCCAACACGACCCTGTCGCAGGCGGATGCCGGCGCCGGCGGCACGCTCAATCCGGAGGAACTGACGCTGAACCGCGTCATGAAGGATATCGCCGAGGGGCGCACCAGCATGACAATCTGCGCGACCGGCTACTACATCACCAAGTCCGGCCGGCATGAGATGGCGCGCGAACTCTTCGAGCGCTGTGCCGAGGCCGGCTGGACTGGAGCAATGACCTGGATGTCGCAGCTCGATGACAATGGCCTCGGCGGTCCTGAAAACCCCGATGCCGCTGCAGAATGGGACCGCCGTGCGGCCGAAGCCGGCGATCCTGTCGGCAAGTTCAACTATGGACTCGACCTCATGCGCGGGCGCGGCGTCTTGGAAAACAAGGCACTCGGCCGCCGCTACATCGACGAGGCGGCCGACAACGGCCTTCCGTCAGCAAGGCGCCTCAAGGGGGCCGGCTATGACCTCGACGTCGTGACGCCCGACGCCGACAACTGGAAATACGCTCCGGCTTTCTGATCCTCCTCGACAAGCCGTGCCGGCCGGCCCTCCAGGCGAAGGATACGGCCGGCAAGCCGCTGAGCCTCGGCCCGGACATGGGTGACGAGCAGCGTCGCACAGGGCCGCGCGGTAATCAGTCGCTCGAACAGGCTCATCATTTCATCGGCCAGCACCGGGTCGAGGCTGACGAACGGCTCATCCATCAGCAGGAGATCCGGTCTGGAAGCGAAGGCCCGTGCCAGCGAGAGGCGCCGCTGCTGGCCCAGTGAAAGCATGCCCGGAAAGCGCCCGCCAAGCCCTGCTAGCCCAACCTCCTCCATCCAGTGCCGTGCCTCGATTTCGCTGACACGCGCGACGATGGTGAGGTTCTGCAGAGCCGTGCGCCAGGGCAGGAGAACCGGCTCCTGGAAGACCATCGCGACGCGTTCCGTTGCTTCCAGTCGTCCTTCGAAACGCCTGTCGAGCCCGGCAACGATGCGCAGCAGCGACGTCTTGCCGGCGCCTGAGGGGCCGGTCAGCGCGACGGTTTCACCCGGCACGAGCGAAAGCGCCATCGGGCCAAGCACACGGCCCGGCCCGCCTTTCTCCAGATCGAGCCGCAGGACCGGCTCAGCTGCCGGGATGATGGAAAACGCCATCGGGCAGTTCTTTCAGGTCGCCCACGAGGTCGGCGCCGCCGAGCTCGGTCATGAGGGCAAGCATGCGGGCGGCAGCCTTTTCGTCAACGGCACCCGCCTTCGGCGTACCAGCAAGGAAGCCCGCCTTCAGCGCCTCGAATTCGGCATCGTTCGCCGCCTTCATCATCGGGCGGATACGCGCCCAGGCAGCCGGATCGGACGTCAGCTTTGTCTTGGCGGCATGTGAGGCCGCGGCGATCGCTCCACCAAGACCCGGATTGGCCTTCAACAGTTCACCGCGCACCACATAGCCGACGAGCGGTGTTTGCGGGTCGAGGCCGAGCGCCTCGGCTGCCTTATCGACGGTCATCAGCGGACGCATGCCCGCCGCCTGCATGCGGGCGCCGAAATTCCAGAAATTCAGCGCACCCTGTACTTCGCCGTCGAGCGCTGCCTTGTAGACGAGTGGTGGAGCGCCAAAGATCTGCTCGGTCGTCCCGGAAATATCGAAGCCCTCCACTTTCTGCGCATAGGCGCGCAGGATCAGCCAGCTCTTGTCGATGGGGCTTCCCGCAACACCGATCTTCTGGCCTTTGAGATCCGCAAGCGTTTTGGCCGGACTGTCGGCCGCGACCATAAGGGCGCCGACGGCGCGCGAATAGGGGATGAAGACAAGATCGCGACCGGCAGCGCGCTCGCGCGCCACCCAGAGCCAGTCGGAAACGATCATGTCCACTTCGCCGGCGACGAGCGCGATTTGCGCCGCCGGCGCACCGGCAACATCACTCACATCGAGGGCAAAGCCATTTGCCTTGTCGAAGCCGTAGTGACGGATCGTGTCGGCTTCCCAGTTCACCGTGCCCGAAAGCTGCAGCGCGGCGCGCACGACGGGCGTCTCGGCGAGTGCCGGCGTAAATGACAGGAGCGCGGCCGCAACCGCGCCGGCAAGCGATTTCAGGATCGTCATGGGCTCTCCTCCCCTTGGTCCCGAGATGCTACCCCCCTGCCCTATCGCTCGATATACGACCTATTGACGGGGGGCGAAGAGGCCGGAAACCCGCCGCAACGGGCATTTTACGACCAAGGTCCAATTCAACCCTTCCCGAACAGCACCGATGATCCCCCTCGTGGAGCCCGCGTCCTGCTGCGGGCATGGAGTGGGAGGATGCCATGAGGAAACTCGTATTGGCCGCGATTGCGGCCATCGCCTGTTCGAGCGCCGCTTATGCCGGCGTGACCGAGGACGATCTTGCCAAGGACGCCGAAACCGTCGGCGACGTCTTGACCAACGGCATGGGCCGCGGCCTGCAACGGTTTTCGCCGATGGAGACGCTGAACACCAAGAACGTCAAGAATCTCGTGCCGGCCTGGGCCTTCTCGCTTGGCGGTGAGAAGCAACGCGGCCAGGAAAGCCAGCCGATCATCTATGACGGCATGATGTACATTACCGGCTCCTACAGCCGACTCTATGCCATCGACATCAAGACAGGCAAGGAAGTCTGGCAGTATGACGCGCGCTTGCCCGAGGGTATCCTCCCCTGCTGCGACGTGGTCAACCGTGGCGCGGCGATCTTCGGTGACAACATCTATTTCGGCACGCTCGACGCGCGCATCGTCGCGCTGAACCGCAAGACAGGCGACGTGGTCTGGAACAAGAAGATTGCAGACTACAAGGAAGGCTACAGCTACACCGCCGCCCCGCTGATCGTGAACGGTCTCGTCGTGACGGGCAATTCGGGCGGTGAGTTCGGCGTCGTCGGCGAGGTGCAGGCGCGCAATGCCGAGACCGGCGAACTCGTCTGGACCCGTCCCGTCATCGAAGGGCATATGGGAACCTTCAAGGGCAAGGAAAGCACGATGACCGGGACGCTCAACGCGACCTGGCCGGGCGACCTGTGGAAGACGGGCGGGGGAGCGACCTGGCTTGGCGGTTCCTATGACGAGGACACCAAGACATTGATCTTCGGCGCGGGCAATCCGGCTCCGTGGAACAGCCATCTGCGCAATGCTGGCAAGCCTGTGGAAGGCAACAAGGGCGACAACCTTTATGCCGCCTCGCGCCTCGGTATCGACCCCGAAAACGGCGAGATCAAGTGGCACTTCCAGACGACACCCCGCGAAGGCTGGGATTTCGACGGCGTGAACGAGGTCGTTCCTTTCGTCGACAAGGACGGGAACAAGCGCTTCGCCACTGCCGACCGTAACGGCTTCTTCTACGTGCTGAACCGCGAGGACGGGAAATTCGTCGCCGCCCATCCCTTCGTGAAGAACATCACGTGGGCCAAGGGTATCGATGAGACCGGCAGGCCGATCTACAACGAGGACAACCGTCCGGGCGATGCGGCCGCGGCCGCTGACGGCGCTAAAGGCCAGCAGGTCTTTGCCGTGCCCTCGTTCCTCGGCGGCAAGAACTGGATGCCAATGGCCTACAGCCCGAAGACGGGCCTGTTCTACGTGCCTTCCAACGAATGGGGCATGGACATCTGGAATGAGCCCATCAGCTACAAGAAGGGCGCGGCTTACCTCGGTGCCGGTTTTACCATCAAACCGCTCTTCGAGGACCATATCGGCAGCCTCAAGGCAATCGACCCGAGCACCGGCGAAATCAAGTGGGAATACAAGAACAGTGCTCCGCTATGGGGTGGCGCGATGGCAACGGCCGGCGGCCTCGTGTTCTTCGGTACTCCGGAAGGCGACTTCGTCGCGCTTAACAACGAGACCGGCGAGGATTTGTGGAAATTCCAGACGGGCTCGGGCATCGTCGGCCAACCAGTGACCTGGGAGCAGGACGGCGAGCAGTATGTGTCCGTGATTTCGGGTTGGGGCGGCGCCGTTCCGCTGTGGGGCGGAGAGGTCGCGAAGAAGGTCAACTACCTCAATCAGGGCGGCACAGTCTGGACCTTCCGCCTGCCAAAACAACTGGCCTCGCTGGACTGAGATGAAGAGCCGGGCGGAAACGCCCGGCTTTGTTGCTTTGGCGCTGGCCGAAAGGCCGATGAAGACGGACGAATTTGATGCTAAGCTACCGCCAGCCCTATCGGGAATTTCGCATGATACCAGTTCTAGTGCCGGAAAAACCTCTTCGCATGCTGCGGTCGGCGCTGATTGTCGACGATCATCCGTTGTTCTGCGATGCATTGTCGATGACGCTGACGGGACCGGTGGGCATTCCGGATGTCGAAGCCGTCGGCACGCTGGAAGCGGCGCTGACGCGGCTTGCCAGCGGGCCGTCGCCGGACGTTGTCGTGCTCGATCTCAACCTGCCCGACGTCAACGGCCTCGATGGCGTGGTGCGCCTGCGCCAGGCAGCGCCGGAGACGCCGATCGTCGTCGTCTCGTCGCTCGATGAGGTTCGTATCGTGCGGGCGGCCCTGAAGGCCGGCATCAATGCCTTCGTGCCAAAACATGCTTCGCGCGAAGAATTCCGCGAAGCCTTCGCCGTCATCGCACGCGGGGAGATCCACGCAAGCCGTCTGGCACTGGAAGGATCCGTACCGAGCCCCTCGGAAGAGGCGGTCAAGCGGCTTGCATTGCTGACGCGCCAGCAGGCCCGCATCCTGCAGCTTGTCTGTGCTGGCCGCATGAACAAGCAGATCGCCTACGAGCTTTCCATCGCCGAGACGACGGTGAAAGCGCATGTCACCGCCATTATGCGCAAGCTCGGTGTGCAGACACGCATGCAGGCGGTGCTGTTCGCGCAGGAAGCAAGCTTTGCAATCATGGTTACTGACACCTGAAGGTGATTTTGGAAGGCCAGTGCGGAACTTCGGGCATGGCGGTGCGTGAACGTGTCGATCGGCCAATTCGTCGGGATTTTCTGGCGGATACTAAGACCATCGGCTAACGGCTTCATTCCCCGCTGGCGCGGCCCCGCGGCGGATGCTTAAGATAGAGACGGGGGAACGGCGGAGGAGGCCATCGCCCGTGGATGAACACTTCGTTACCCGTGCGCTCGTATCGGCGCATGAGAGCTGTCCGGTTGCGCGCCTGGCTGCGGGTCTTGGCCCCGGCCCGTTTGCGCTTGTCCTGCTCTTTGTTTCACCCGAAGCCGATGTCGCGGCCGTCGTTTCGGAGAGCTCCAGAGCTTGGCCGGGTGCCAGGATCGCCGGCTGCACCACGGCCGGAGAAATTTCCGGGGCGGGCTATGAGGAGGAGAGCATTGTCGCAGTCGGGTTTCGTGCAAATCATTTCGCTGCCGAAACATTTTTGATCCAGAACCTCTCCACGCTTGCCGCCGACACGCTGTCCGATACTCTGCTACACATCCGCCAGACCCTTGCCCGCGATCACGGCCATTTGGCGCAAGAGTTCGCCCTCCTCCTCGTCGACGGGCTTTCAGCGCGCGAAGACGAACTCGCCTCCGCACTCGCCGCCGCTACGGGTGCGATGCCTTTGATCGGCGGTTCGGCGGGAGACGGCGTCCATTTCCGGGAAACGCTCGTCTTTGAGGGCGAGCGGCTTCTCCCCAATGCTGCGGTCATCTCGGTGATCCGTGGCGACTGTCCGTTGCGCCCGTTCAAGATGGATCACATCAAGCCGACGGAGCGACGGATGGTCGTAACCGAGGCAAATCCCGCAGCCCGCATCGTGCGGTGTATCAATGGCGAGCCGGCGGTACGGGAATATGCCCGCCTGATCGGCATGGAGCCGGAGAGCGTCAACACCCTCACCTTCGCCATTCATCCGCTGACCGTGCGGATGGGAGACCGTCACCACGTCCGCGCCATTCAGCGGGTACTGCCATCCGGCGAACTGCTGTTCTTCTCAGCGATCGACGAGGGCATGGTGCTTACCATCGCCGAGCCGCACGATCTGGTAGGGCATCTTTCAACAGAGCTGCAGGCGTTGAAGGATCCGGCCGATCCCGTCGCAGTTCTCGCCTTCGACTGCATTCTGCGGCGCATCGAGGCACAGGAGCGGCAGATGACAGGTCCTGTCTCCGAACTTCTGCGCCAGCACGGCGTCATTGGCTTTTCCACCTACGGTGAGCAGATCGGCCCCATGCACATAAACCATACGATGACCGGCTTCGCCTTCTACCCACCCGGCACCGTCGTTTCGGAAGGTGGCTCATGAGCACCCGGATTTCCGACGGCCTGTTTGATCCGGCCGATGGCGATAGCCGCAACCTCGAGAAAATGCTTGTCATCGCTGACGCGCTGATGCGCCATGTCGAGCAGAATACCGGCGACCGTGGCGCCGCCTTCGAGCAGTTCCGGCGTGCGGCCATGCTCGAAGAAAGGGTTCGTCAACGTACGCGGGATCTCGAAGCGACGCTGAAACTGCTCAACGAGGCCAACAGCGCCACGGAGCGCGCGCGCCGTGACCTGTCCCAGGCGATCGAGGCCATCGAGGAAGGGTTTGCGCTCTTCGATCCGGCTGAAGTGCTCGTGCTCTGCAATTCCCGCTTCTGTCGGGACCTCGTGGACATTCACGAGAAACTTGCTCCCGGCATTACCTTTGCCGACTATGTGGAAACCGCCAGCCGCTCCACGTACCTCGCCCTCCCCCGCGGCGTGACCCCCAAATCCTGGGTAGCCGAGCGCATGCGCCTGCACCGGGCACGGCAGGTCTTCAATGTCGGGCTTAGTGGTGACCGCTGGCTTCAGGTCAGCGAGCAACGAACAGCCGATGGCGGCACTGTCATTCTCCAGACCGACATTACTGACCTGATCCGCATGGAGCGCTCCGAACGTGGCAAGCTGCTCGATGACCAGGCCCGTATGATCCGGGCCACGCTGGAGCACATAAATCAGGGCGTCGGCATTTTCGACGCCAACCGCCGACTGGTGGGATGGAACAGCCGGGTCGCGCAGCTGTTCGACATTCCGCCACGCCTCCTACGGCGAGGAATACCCTTCGAGCTGCTGGCAGACTACATCGCCGACGCCATCACCCTTGGCGATGGTTTTTCCGGTGACACCTTGCGTCAGTGGATCGATGGCCGGCTACCGCGCGGGCCTCTATCCTTTGAGATCACTCATGCCTCCGGCATCATCCTCGATGTCTTCGCGCAGGAAGTGCCGGGGCGCGGCTTTGTCATGTCCTTTGCCGATGTCACGCGCGAGCGGCTCGCCATCCACGCCATGATCCGCGCCAACAACTCGTTGGAAGCGCGCGTGGCAGCACGCACCGGCGACCTTGCGGCCGCCCTAGCCGAAGCCGAGCGTGCCAACTCAGCCCGCGTGCGCTTCGTCGCCGCGGCAAGCCATGACCTCCTGCAGCCGCTTTCCGCCGCGAAGCTTTTCGTTGCCGCCGCAAGGGATGACGCGGAAGCGACCCCGATGCGTGGGACACTCGAAAAAGCGCACAACGCCCTCGTCAGCGTAGAGGGTATTCTCGGCGCCCTGCTCGATATCTCCCGGCTGGAGGCTGGCGGGACGGCGGTCGATATAGGGCCGGTTCCCCTCTCCCTGCTTCTTCGGCAGCTTACAGACGAATTCGCCCCGATCGCGGCCCGCAAGGGACTGAGGCTCGATATCCTGCCTTGTGGCCTTACGGTTTCGAGCGACCCGACGTATCTACGCCGCATCCTGCAGAATCTGATCAGCAATGCGATACGGTACACCGCGAGCGGCCGCATCCTCGTTGGCCCGCGTCGTGTGAACGGTCATGTGCGTGTCGAGGTCCACGATACGGGACCGGGCATCGCGGCGGACCAGCAGCAGGCGATCTTTCGTGAATTCCACAGGGTTCAGGGATCAGCCTCAGCCTCCGAAGGCATGGGGCTTGGCCTCGCCATCGTGGAGAGGGCTTGCGCTCTTCTCGGCCACCGCCTTGATCTGCGCTCCACACCCGGTCGCGGCACCTGTTTTTCCGTCGACCTCGCCCGCATGGCATCCCGGGCTAACCCCATCTACCGCGAAGCAACGCCTGTCATACCGGAAGAACCCGGCGACAACAGCGACCGGATCGCACTTCTCGTCGAAAACGATGTGGGTTTGCGCAGGGCCATTGCCTTGCTCCTGGAACGGCGCGGGGTCAGCGTGCTGGAGGCGGCCAGTGGCGAGGAGGCGCTTTCGCTGCTCGACGAAATCGGCATCGTGCCCGACCTCTACCTCATCGACCAGCAACTCGATGGCGCGCTTACCGGCATCGAGACGGTAGAGGCTTTGCACGCCCAACATGGTGCGCGCCCTACCCGCATCCTGACGGCCGATCGCAAGCCGCAAACGCGGCTGGCAGCAGAAGCTGCCGGCATCGAGATCATGTACAAGCCGATTGCTGCCGATGCGCTGGAAGCCTTCGTGCTTGCCGGCTGATCCGGCACTAAGGTCGCATTGCGACACTACCCACACCATGGGACATCCCTCCATCCGATCTGGAGGAGGATGTAATGACGAGACTTTTGGCCATGACGGCCCTGATGGTTCTTGCAGGCGGCGCAGCCCAAGCCGCAGAGCATGCAGTCAAGATGCTGAACAAGGGCGAAAGTGGCGCCATGGTTTTCGAGCCCGCCGCCATCGCTGCAGAGCCAGGCGACACGGTTCGCTTCATCCCCTCCGACAAGAGCCACAATGTCGAAGGTATCAAAGGCATGCTTCCCGAAGGCGTCAAACCCTTCAGGAGCAAAGTCAACGAAGAGTATGTACTGACGGTCGCCGAGCCCGGCTACTACGGCATCAAGTGCTCGCCGCACTACAGCATGGGCATGGTCGCCCTCATTCGCGTGGGCGACGGATCCGCCAATCTCGACACCGCAAAATCGGTCAAGCTTCCCGCGAAGGCCGGCGAACGAATGAAGGTCGCCTTTGAGACGCTGGCGGCGCAGTAGTCCGCGAAAAACTGGGCCACAAGCCGGCTCTTGGAGCCGACGATCGCCGGCGTTCTCAAATGCGCCATAGCCTAACTCCACCGGACCGCCCTCGGGGAATGATCTCGAGGCGGCTGGTCGGCGCGTTTGAATGTGCAAGGACCACATCTCCTGCCGCCAAGCGCCGGATCCATTCCATGGCGCGTCGCCGCACGCATCGGGCGCGCTATCGACTGAAGGAAATGCCCCGCATATTCGTGGGGCGCGACCTCCCGCAGGGCTCCACCTAGGCTACCACCCCTGGCGGAGGCGCGACAGAACGCGTTGAGCTACGGTTGCCTGCCCCCTATAGCCAGCGCACCCACTCGGATCGCACTCCATCAATCCGGGTCAGGCGACGGAGCGGGCATCCCTTCCCGCACGCTCTGCGCGGTGCGCCTCTAGCGACCGACAGCAGCACTTGAACGGCCAATAAGCCGCCACCAACCGACCACCCGCACTGACGCGGTCGATGAAATACACCACGCATCATTTCTCCGTCGCAGCCTTCGCATTCCCGACGCCGGCGGCGATCAGGCAAATTGGAACTTTACAATTGTAAAGTCCTCTGCCCGGCACGGCGGACTTTACAACTGTAAAGCTTGAGCTCCGAGCCGGAACACTAACGTCTCGTTAAGGAAAAACGCCTTGTAGAATCGGCAAGTCTCTGCCTATCGTGACGGAAATGGGTCCGCACAGCGCCCACAACCGTCAAGAGGATTGA
>NZ_JAHYXL010000003.1:0-566397 GCF_028534175.1 Shinella sp. HY16
ATGAATATGGCCGCAACGTTCGGACGGGCAATTTCCGAGGTCGATCAACTGATCATCGGACAGGCGCACGAACTGTCAGACAAACTGAAGCAGCACCGGCTGGAGATGTTCCCTCCCGTCGCACAGAAGAACCTGCGCCAGTTCCAGCTGAGCGAGGCCGCACATTTCCTGGGCGTCACCAGCGGCTACCTGCGCAATCTTTCGCTGGAATCCAAGGGGCCGCTGCCGCAGGTCACGCCTTCCGGCCGCCGGTCCTATTCGGCCGAGCAATTGCAGGAGATGCGCGAGTATCTGGAGCAGAACGGCCGCGCCGGTCAACGCTACGTGCCGCGCCGGCGCGGCGGCGAGCACCTTCAGGTCATCGCGGTCGTCAACTTCAAGGGCGGCTCCGGCAAGACGACGACGACGGCCCACCTCGCCCAACACCTCGCGCTGACCGGGCACCGGGTGCTGGCGGTGGATCTCGACCCGCAGGCCAGCCTTTCGGCGGTGCACGGCTTCCAGCCGGAGTTCGACGTCAACGAGAACGAGACGCTTTACGGGGCCATCCGCTATGACGACCAGCGGCGGCCGCTGAAGGAAATCATCCGCAAGACGAACTTCCCGGGCCTCGACATCGTGCCGGGCAATCTCGAACTCATGGAGTTCGAGCACGACACGCCGCGGGTTCTCGCGCAGGGCGACCGGAGCGATTATGGCCGGATCTTCTTCGCACGGCTCGATGAGGCTCTGTCGTCCGTAGCCGACGACTATGACGTGGTGGTGATCGACTGCCCGCCGCAGCTCGGCTTCCTAACGATGAGCGCGATCTGCGGCGCGACGGCGGTGCTGATCACGGTGCATCCGCAGATGCTCGACGTCATGTCCATGTGCCAGTTCCTGCAGATGCTGGGGGAAGTGCTGAACACGCTGAAGAGCGCGGGTGGCAACATGAACCTCGACTGGCTGCGGTATCTCGTCACCCGCTACGACCCGGCCGACGGGCCGCAGACCCAGATGGTCGCCTTCATGCGCTCGCTGTTCAAGCAGCATGTCCTGACCAATCCGATGGTGCGAAGCGTTGCCATTGCCGATGCAGCGCTGACCAACCAGACGCTTTACGAAGTTGACCGGAGTCAGTTCACACGTGCCACCTATGACCGGGCGCTCGAATCCATGGAGGCGGTCAACGCGGAAATCGTTGAACTGATCCACAAAGCATGGGGGCGCTGACCATGGCGCGCAAGAACGTTCTTTCCAACCTGATGTCCCCGACGACGACGGAGCAAGTGGCGCCGGTAACCCCCGGCAACGACGAGCCGCGCCAGCATGTGACCTACAAGGGCATCGGCGCGCTTGGCGCTGTTACGCGCAGTATCGACGCGCTGGCCGCCAAGGCGGATGCGGCAAAAGAGATCGAAGCGAAGTTGACGGCCGGCGAGGTCGTCATCGAGCTTGAGCCCGATCAGATCGAAGAATCCTTCGTTTCCGACCGCCTTGCCCATTCGGACGAGCAGTTCCGTGACCTCGTTGAGGCTATGCGCGTGCGAGGGCAAGACTCGCCGATCCTCGTTCGTCCGCATCCAGCCAAGGACGGTATCTACCAGATCGCCTTCGGCCATCGCCGCGCCAAGGCTGCGCGCCTGCTCGGGCGGCCCGTTCGCGCTGTCGTCAGGGCGTTGACCGACCGGGACCACGTTATCGCGCAGGGCCAGGAAAACAGTGCGCGCGCTGACCTTTCCTTCCTCGAAAGGGCAACCTTTGCCGGGGAGCTGGAGGCGCGTGGCTTCGACCGCGAAACGATCATGGCGGCGCTGAGTGCCGACAAGACGACCGTGTCCAAGATGCTCTCGGTGGTGAACCGCATTCCCAAGACGGTGCGGACCGGCATCGGCCCGGCGCTCGCCATCGGGCGAGACCGCTGGCACGAGCTGGCCACCCGCTTCGACGAGCCCGCCAACGAGGACAGGGCGATGGAATTCCTGGCCCGCGACCGGGTGAAAGCCCGTGCACCCGAGGACCGTTTCAATCTCGTCAGCAGCCACCTTGCCCGCAAGGACACCCCAGAGGCTGTCGCAAAGCCGGCACCGGCCGAGTGGGTCCGCAAGGATGGCCCGGTGCGCGCCAGCATCAAGACCACCGGTCGCCAGTACACGATTGCGCTGAAATCCGCGGATGCCGTGGCCTTTGGCGCTTACATTACCCAGAACCTGGACCGCCTCTACGAGGCGTTCCGGACGGAAAATGCAGATAAATCAGGAGATTGATCCGCAAAAGAAAAAGGCCCCCTCAACGTTACCGTCGTGGAAGCCCTTCTCATCGTTTAGCAGCCTGAGAGTCGCACTTCCCCGAATCACAGTCAAGCCTTTTTGGCGCCGGTTCCGGTGATGGGGTTTCTTTTGCCTGTTGAAAAGGTGAAGAGACATGGAGACGGACGGCATAACGACGCCCTTCGGGCGGCGGGCGATGACGCTTGGCATGCTCGCAAGCCAGGCGATCGCAAAATCAGTCCCGCCGGATGCGAGCGTGGACAAGTGGAAGCTGTATCGCTGGCTCTGTGAAGCGCGGCCGAAGCTGGGCATCAGCGACCGGGCGCTTTCGGTGCTGAATGCGTTGATGAGCTTCTATCCGAAGACTGATCTTGCCGGAAGCGACGGGCTGGTGGTGTTCCCCTCGAACGCTCAGCTTTCGCTGCGCACGCACGGTATGGCGGAGACGACGCTGCGCCGGCATCTCGCGGCGCTGGTGGAAAGTGGCCTTCTCACCCGGCGCGACAGTCCGAACGGCAAGCGCTATGTGCGACGCGACCAGCAGGGCGCGATCGGTGAAGCCTTCGGCTTTTCACTGGCCCCGCTGCTTGCCCGGGCCGAGGAAATCGAACAGCTTGCCGCCGAGGTGGTTGCCGAGCGCCTGTTGCTGCAGCGGCTGCGGGAGCGTGTGACGCTCGTGCGCCGGGATATTGCCAAGCTGATCGGGACCGCGCTGGAAGACGGGCTTACGGGGGACTGGATGCGTTACGAAGCCGATTTTCGAGTGCTTGTGCTTGCCCTGCCACGCGTACCGACACCGGAAATCCTGACGCCGGCCCTCGCCGCGCTGGAAGCGTTGCGAGCGGAAATCATCAACCACCTGGAACGGCAGGTTATTTTGAAAAAATCGGCGGGCAATGCCGGCCAAACTGAGCGGCACAAACAGAATTCAAAACCCGACTCATCCTCTGATTTTGAACCTCGCTTCGAACCGAAGCAGAGCGGCGATGCCGAGAGAGAACAGGAGCGGGTGGCTGTGCAGCACGGCAATGACGATGAAAAAACGAGCGGACGCTATTCGCAGTGGCCTGTCGATGTCCCGACGACGGCGAAAGGAGTTCATCCACAGCCGGCGAATGTTTCGGATGCGCTCAAGCCCTATCCGCTGGGTCTTGTGCTGCAGGCGTGCCCGGAAATCGTCGCCTTCGGTCCGGGTGGAGCGATATCGAGCTGGCGCGATCTGATGACCGCGGCGGTGGTGGTGCGCTCAATGCTGGCGGTCAGCGCCTCGGCCTATGAGAACGCCTGTGCGATCCTCGGGCCGGAGAACGCAGCGACGGTCATTGCCTGCATTCTTGAACGTGCCGGGCACATCAACTCGGCGGGCGGCTACTTGCGTGACCTCACTCGGCGGGCGGAACGCGGGGAGTTTTCGCTCGGGCCGATGCTGATGGCGCTGACGCGGGCAAACGAGAAGCCAGTACGGCAGGTGGGGTGACGGTGCCAGGGCGGTACACGAAATTCACTTTGGAAACCGGGCATTAACCATGGATTCCCTAATCATGGGGGGAAGACAAGGAAGCCCGAATCAATGCCCCCATATGCCGCGATCCAGCCGCACCGCCGCTCTGTTGCCAACGAGAATGGACCGGTCGTCCCTTTTCCCGCCGAACGCCGCACGGCCCATGTCCGCCGCTGTGCGGGGGAACTGGGTGGCCTGCATGGCGATGAAGCGCGGCTATACTGGGTGAAGGTGTGCCGTGAACTTGCGGCCGAGCTGCAGAAGCTTGGATCGAACGAAAACCAGGCACGGGCCGCCGTCTTCGCCTTTCAGGACGAGGTGCAGCAGGAACTCATGCGCCTGCATCAGGCCGATGAGGCCTGATCTCAAATAAGCCCGGAAGCGGTTCCCGCCAGCCCGAGCGAAAACACGCCGAGGCAGACGGCTGCAACGCGGTAGACAAGTTGCGGCGACAGAACCGGCGCGCGACCAATCAGGCTGCCTAGAACGAGAAAACTCGTGCCGGCGCCCGCAACCAGCAGGCTGAACAACCCTATCGCCGGGGCGATCTGCGAAAGCGGGCCGTGCGGCATGATGACGAGACCGACAATCGGTGCTTTCGGGTTGAGGACGGTTGTCAGGAAGACCTGACCAATGGTTACGGTAGAGGCACTGTCCGGGGTCATCTCGCTGGACGAGACGCGCCAAAGCCGAATGGCCAGAAAAAGCACCCACAAGGCAGCCACGAGCCGAAGGGTGACGGCAAGCGCCGGGCGCCCTTCCAGCAGAGACGCGGCAATCGTTGCCAGTGGCACGACGACGACAAGATAGCCTGCAAGCTCCCCGATCAGCAGCGGGAGGCTCGAGCGGAATCCGCGCGCTGCGGCGCCGACCGTCAGAAGGGTGTTGGTCGGTCCAGGCGTGAGCAGCAGCGCGAGAATGGCGACGATGAAAAAGCTGTCCGGCATGAGTGTTCCACGGGTGGGGAGGATCTGTACGGCTCCACCCTAGGCACTTCCTGCACCGCGGCCTTGATCTCCGTCAAGAGCGCGGTGTCTTCCCCCGCATGCGAAGTCCCGGTAAGGATCGGATCAAGATCACGAGAGGGGGACGACAATGACCGAGATGATTGCGGACGACATTCGCCGGCTGGAGGAACAGGAGCGCCTTCTCCGGTTCAGCCGGTTCAGCCCGGACGATGCCTGGGCGCTCGGCAATCGGGTTCGCGAGACGGCGCTCGCCCGTGGCGCGGGTGTGGCGATCGATATCTCCCTGCGTGATCGGCCGTTGTTTCATTGCGCCCTCCCCGGAACATCGACCGACAATGTCGAGTGGATCCGACGCAAGCGAAACACGGTGCTGCGGCTCTGGCACTCCTCCTATCTCGTGGGGCGGAGGCTGGCGCTTTCCGGCCGGGACCAAATGGAAGCGCATAATCTCCCGCATGCCGACTTCGCAGTGCACGGCGGCAGCGTCCCGCTCTTCGTAGCGGATCTCGGCTGCGTGGGAGCCGTTACGGTTTCGGGCGTGCCACAGCGCATAGACCACGCCATTGTCGCGGATGCGATCGCCGGCTTCTTGAACATCGACCTTGGTGAAGCCCGCTTGCCGGACTAGCGTCCCTCCCCTCCCCTCCCCTCCCCTCCCCTCTAGGAAAGATCGACCCGGCTCATTAGGATAAGCTGCGGCCGCTTGGCCGGGAGGAAGCGGAGAGGAGCAGTCGTTCCGTGAAATTGCGTCATGCCCTGGCATTCGTGATCCTGCCGATCGTCGTGGTGCTCACCATCCTGCAAGGCGGCGCGCTGTTGACCCGCAGCTACATGGGCGAAGCCTCCTTGCAGGCCGGCACGACGCTTCGCCTTGCGGTTGCGGCGCTTGGCGGGCACCTCAGCCGGTACGAGCCCCTGCCCGCGCTGATCGCTGATCACGACGACATCGAAGCGCTGCTCCAGGCGCCAGCGGACCCGGAGCTGCGCCGGACCGCAAGTCAATACCTCAAGGAGATCAACAGCCTTCTGGAATCCTCGGACATTTATGTGATGACGCCGGACGGCAACACGATCGCGGCCAGCAATTATGAGGCACCCGGAACCTTCGTCGGCCAGAATTTCGACTACCGTCCCTACTTTCAGGAGGCGATCGCGGGTCGGCAGGCACGGTTCTATGCGCTTGGTACGACATCGCTGAGACGGGGGTACTATTTCTCCTCGCCGGTGGAAGTCGGCGGTACTATCCTCGGTGTTATCGTCTTTAAGGTGGACATTGACACCATTGAGGCTTCCTGGCGCGGTGGCGAATACGAAATCTTCGTCGCAGATCCCGAAGGCATCATCTTCATGACGGGGAACGAAAAGTGGCTCTACAACGGCATTCTGCCGTTGGACGCCCCTCGCCTCGCCCGTACCCAGGCTTCCCGGCGCTACGCCGAAGCGGCATTGAAACCCCTGCCCGTCACCGAAAGTGTTTACTACGGTCAACATTTGATGCGGATCGCCGGTGAAGGCTCGACGCGGGAATATCTGCAGCTCTCGCAATACATGCCGGAGGCGGACTGGACCGTGAATGTGCTGCTCGACACAGCCTCGGTGCGCACGCAGGCCCGGACCGCCCTCATCGCCATTCTGCTGTTCATCTGCCTTGCGGGCCTTGGACTTGCCGTGCTCTGGCAACGTCGCGCCCGGGTCGTGGAGCGGCTCCGGCTCCAGGAGGAGGCGCGCAACGAGCTGGAACGGCGCGTCGAGGAGCGCACTGCCGATCTCGCCCGCGTCAACGAACAGATCGAACTCGAAGTCGCCGAACGACGGCTGACCGAGCAGGAACTGCGCAAGACTCAGGCCGATCTCATCCAGGCCGGCAAGCTTGCCGGTCTCGGCCAGATGTCAGCCGCCCTCTCCCATGAACTCAACCAGCCGCTTGCCGCGGCGAAAACCTATGCGGACAGCGCGGCGCTGCTGATCGATCGGGGCCGTGTGCCTGAAGCGCAAGATAATGTCCGCCGCATCTCCGCCCTCGTCGACCGCATGGCCTCGATAAGCCGTCACTTACGCAACTTTGCCCGCAAGCCGAACGAGAAACTGGGAGCCGTTCCTCTCCCCGATGTCATCGCCGATACGGTGGAGATCGTCACCCCGCGGCTGAAGGCGGCGGATGCGAAGCTGGAGGTCGCACTTGATGAGCAGGCATTCGTCGTGCGCGCCGGGCCGGTCCGCCTCCAGCAGGTGCTTGTCAACATCATCAGCAATGCGGCCGATGCGGTCGAGGGACTGGATGACCGGCTGATCCGGCTTTCCGCGCATCGCGAAGACGATCATGTCGTCATCGAAGTGCGCGATCACGGACCGGGCGTACCGGCTGCAATTGCCGATCGTATCTTCGATCCCTTCTTCACGACCAAGGGCGTCGGCAAGGGACTTGGCTTGGGTCTCTCCATTTCTTATAATATTATCAAGGACTTCGGTGGAAGTCTCTCCGCTGTGAGCCATCCCGACGGAGGCGCTGTTTTCCGTATTACGCTTGATGTAGCAACCCCTGCGCAGGAGGCGGCGGAATGAGCGGACCGCGCATTCTGCTGATCGACGACGAAGAAGAGATGCGCCGCTCCTCGGCGCAGGCCCTCGAACTGTTCGACCTGACGGTGGATACCTTTGCCAGTGCGGAGCCGGTGCTGGAACTCGTCGGTTACGCCTTCGACGGGGTTGTCGTCAGCGATATCCGCATGCCCGGCATGGACGGCATGACGCTGTTGCAGCGCATTCGCGAGGTGGATCCGGAAGTTCCGGTTATCCTGGTGACCGGGCATGCGGATGTGCAACTTGCCGTCAGCGCCATGCGGGCCGGCGTCTATGACTTCCTGGAAAAGCCGTTCACGGCGCAGCATCTCGCCGGCATCATCCGCCGTGCGATGGACCGCCGCAGCCTGGTGCTGGAGAACCGCCGCCTGCGCGCCGTCGCCGGCAAGCGGGACGACATCGAAGCCCGGCTGCCGGGTCGAACGCAGATCATGGTGGACCTTCGGTACAGGTTGAGGGCGATCGGCGCGACGGATGCCGATACACTGGTGATCGGCGAGACCGGGGCCGGCAAGGAAGTGGTGGCACGCGCGCTGCACGATATCAGCGCCCGCGCAAACCGCCCCTTCATCGCCATCAACTGCGCGGCCCTGCCGGAAAACCTCATCGAGAGCGAGCTCTTCGGCCACGAGGCGGGAGCCTTTCCCGGCGCCCTGCGGTCGCGCTTCGGCAAATTCGAACACGGCCGTGGCGGCACCATCCTGCTGGACGAGATCGGCTCCATGCCCTTCGACCTGCAGGCAAAGTTCCTGCGCGTTCTGCAAGAGCGGGTCATCACCCGCCTCGGCTCGAACGAGCCCGTGCCGCTCGACGTGCGCTTCATTGCGACCAGCAAGGTGGATCTGGCGGCGGAGGTGGCGGCCGGACGGTTCCGGGCCGATCTCCTCTATCGGCTCAATGTCGCGACGCTGCATGTGCCCTCGCTCGCGCAGCGCCGGGCGGATATTCCCCTGCTCTTCCTCCAGCTTGTGCGCGAGGCCGCGGCGCGATACGGCCGCAGCGACATTGACGTTCCCCCGCAGTTGACGGCGGACATTGCCGGCCGGAGCTGGCCGGGCAACGTGCGGGAGCTGCGCAATTTCGCGGACAGGTTCGTGCTGGGGCTCGATACTGCGCCGGACGAGGCCTCGCCGGTGTCCGCACCGCAGCGCCTTGTCGACAGGGTCGCCGCCTATGAGCGCGGTCTGATCGCCTCGGCACTGGCTGCCCATGGCGGCAGTCTGAAGCCTGTTTACGAGCAGCTCGGGGTCTCCCGCAAGACGCTTTACGAGAAGATGCAGAAGTACGGGCTCGATAAAAATTTCCCGTCTGGGCTGCTTCAGGACGACATTTGAGGCGTTGGTGGGTGGATTTCCACCCACTCGTGTGCAGGTTTGTTCCCATCTCCACCCATCGTGCCAAGTTTACGGCGGTAAACTCGCCCGTAAAATTCCCTCGCCGCTTGCCGACTCGCCATCCCGGAGGCCCTTCTAGATCATCCAGAACCGGCGCGGGAGGAGCCACGTCGGCTGGGCATTTCATCGGGAGGATTTGATGAAGACATTGAAAGCCCTGTTCGGCGTCTCGGCCGCACTCGCCGTATCGCTGCTCGCCACGTCGGCACTCGGCCAGACCTATCCGGAACGGACCATCACCATGGTGGTGCCCTTCTCCGCGGGCGGTCCGACCGATACGGTCACCCGCCTCGTCGCCGAAGCGATGTCAAAGGATCTTGGCCAGCAGATCGTGGTCGAGAATGTCGGCGGCGCCGGCGGCACGCTGGGTGCGGGCCGTGTGGCCAGCGCAGACCCGGACGGTTACACGCTGCTGCTCCACCATATCGGCATGGCGACCAGCGCGACGCTCTATCGCAAGCTCGCCTATGACACTTTGAACGCCTTCGAATATGTCGGCCTCGTCACCGATGTGCCGATGACGATCGTCGCCCGCAAGGATCTCGAGCCGACGGACCTCAAGGGCCTGATCGACTACATGAAGGCGAACAAGGACACGGTGACCGTGGCCAATGCCGGCATCGGCGCGGCCTCGCATCTGTGCGGCATGCTGCTGATGAGCGCCATGCAGACGCAGTTCGTTACCGTTCCCTACAAGGGCACCGGCCCGGCGATGACGGATCTGCTCGGCGGCCAGGTCGACGTGATGTGCGACCAGACGACCAACACGACGAAGCAGATCCAGGGCGGCACGATCAAGGCCTATGCGGTGACCTCCCCTGCCCGGCTCGGCAATCTGCCGGATGTCCCGACGGCGGAAGAAGCCGGTCTCTCCGGCTTCCAGGTCGGCATCTGGCACGGCGTCTATGCGCCCAAGGGTACGCCGGCCGACGTGACGGAACGCCTGTCCAAGTCGCTGCAGGCCGCGCTGAAGGACCCCAACGTCGTTGCCCGCTTTGCCGAACTCGGCACGGCGCCGTCGGCAGAGGCAGACGCAACGCCGGCTGCCCTGAAGGCAAAACTCGAAGGCGAGATCGCGCGCTGGAAGCCCGTCATCGAAGCGGCCGGCCAGTACGCTGACTGAGGTCAACCGCTGCCGTGGCGTGTCGTTTCCGCCGAGATGACGGAAACGACACGGCGGTGCACGGAGCGGCTCGCAGCGGCAGTCGATGTCGCCACGAGCCCTGACCGCCTGCGCGGCCCGTCCCGGCCGCTGGAAGAGGGGATCCCATGAAACAATTACAGTTCGACGGTACCAATGCGATCTGCGGCCTGACCTTTATCGCGCTTGGCGGCTTCTTTATCTATCAATGCCTCAACCTTGAGCTCGGCACGGCTTTCCGCATGGGGCCGGGTTACTTCCCGTTGATCCTCGCCGCGATCCTGACGCTGCTCGGCGTCGTCGTGCTGGTGCAGGCGACACGGGTGCAGGGCGAGCCCATGGCCCCGCTGGCGCTGCGCGGCATGTTGTTCATTCTGCCGGCGCCCGTTTTCTTCGGGCTCACCGTGCGCGGGCTCGGCTTCGTGCCGTCGCTGTTCTTCGCCGCGCTCATCGCCGCCTTCGCCTCGACCCGCATGAAGCCGCTGATGGCGCTGGTGCTTGCAGGGGCGATCACGCTCTTTTCCGTCCTGGTGTTCAGCTACGCCCTCGGGTTGCCGTTCGAACGCTTCGGCCCCTGGACCCGGCTTTAGGAGGCGCGCATGGATCTTGTCAGCAATCTCGCGCTCGGCTTTTCCACCGCGGCCTCGCCGGAAAACCTCGCCTTCTGCCTGATCGGCGTGCTGCTCGGAACGCTGATCGGCGTTCTGCCCGGTATCGGCGCGACGGCGACCATCGCCATGCTCCTGCCGATCACCTTCAAGCTGGAGCCGGTCTCTTCGCTGATCATGCTCGCCGGCATCTACTACGGCGCGCAATATGGTGGCTCGACCACGGCGATCCTGATCAACATGCCGGGCGAGTCTTCATCCGCCGTGACCGCCATCGACGGTTATCAGATGGCCCGCAAGGGCAGGGCAGGAGCGGCGCTCTCCATCGCTGCGCTCGGCTCGTTCTTCGCCGGCACGGTCTCCACCTTCCTCGTCGCGATCTTTGCCATTCCCCTGACGGCCATCGCACTCGAATTCGGCGCTGCCGAGTATTTCTCTCTGATGGTCGTCGGTCTGGTTTCGTCCATCGCGCTGGCCCACGGCTCGATCGTCAAGGCACTGGCCATGGTGGCGCTGGGCTTGCTGCTCGGCCTCGTCGGTACGGACATCTATACCGGCACGCCGCGCTTCACCCTCGGCATTCGCGAATATGCCGACGGGCTCAACTTCGTTGCCGTTGCGGTCGGCGTCTTCGGCATTGCCGAGATCCTGCGCAACCTCGAGGGGGAGAAGACACGCAGCCTCATCATGGCCAAGGTGTCCGGGCTCTGGCCGACGAAGGACGACTTCCGGCGCATGGTCGGTCCGGTGCTGCGCGGCACGGCCATCGGCTCGGCGCTCGGCATCCTGCCGGGGGGAGGGGCGATCCTCGCGGCCTTCGCGTCCTACACGGTGGAAAAACGTGTATCGGATCATCCTGAAGAGTTCGGCCACGGCGCGGTTGCAGGTGTCGCCGGACCGGAATCGGCCAACAATGCGGGTGCCCAAACCTCGTTCATCCCGCTGTTGACGCTCGGCATCCCCGCCAATCCCGTCATGGCGCTGATGGTCGGGGCGATGATCATCCAGGGCATCGTGCCGGGGCCGAATGTCGCGACCGAGCAGCCGACGCTGTTCTGGGGCATCATCGCCTCGATGTGGATCGGCAACCTGATGCTTGTCGTGCTGAACCTGCCGCTGATCGGCCTCTGGGTGAAGCTGCTGACGGTGCCCTACTATGTGCTCTTCCCGATCATCATGGCGTTCTGCTCGATCGGGGTCTACAGCGTCAACTCGAACGTCTACGACCTCTATGCGGTCGCGCTGTTCGGCCTTGGCGGGTATCTGCTGGTCAAGTTGCGCTGCGAGCCGGCGCCGCTGCTGCTCGGCTTCGTGCTTGGGCCTTTGCTGGAGGAGAACCTGCGCCGCGCCATGATCCTGTCGCGCGGCGACCCGACGACCTTCGTCACACGTCCTATCAGCGCAATCCTGCTGGCACTGGCGCTGGCGGTTCTCATCATCGTCTTCCTGCCTTCGGTCAAGAAGAAGCGTGAAGAGGTTTTCCAAGAAGAAGACTGAAACAGGAAAACCTGCGGGGGAGGGGAGGAGTGGCGACGAGCCGCTCCTCCTCGCATTTTAGCGATATTGCATTGCGGCAGAAACCGGGTTAAAAAACTTGAGGAAAAATAGAAGGAATATCAGCAGGGGAAGATGACGTTCCAGCCGCGCATGCAGAACAGGATCGAGGGCTTTTCCGTCGTCGGCGGTCTCAACCGTCGTCACTGGAACGGCATCGTCGCTGATGTCTGGGATGTCGAATGCGCGGCCCATGCAGGCGGCTATTATGTCGGCCGGGACCCGCGGCTTTTCATCCTGCTCGACAAGCAGGGGCCGGGCGATTCTCGCATTCGCCTTGCGCCTGGGGGGAGCGAATCCGTCGAGGACTGGCGGCATTGCCCGATTGCCTACATCCCCGCGAATTTTGAACTCTGGGCGGATCTCGCCGATCACCAGTTCCTGCGCCATCTCGACCTGCATTTCGATGTGGAAACGGTTGGCCGGCGCCTGGCGGAGGATCTCGATCCGGAGCGGCTCGCCACCCCGAAGCTGTTCTTCTCCGATGACCGCCTGTTTTCGCTGGCGCAGCTCATCGCTGCCGAATGTATCAATCCGCTGCCGCTGCATGACCTCTATGGCGACGGCCTGGCGCTGGCGCTGATCATCGATGTCATGAAGCTGGGTAAGATGCCGGGCCGTAAGCGCGGCAAACTGGCGGGCTGGCAACTTCGTCGCGCGACCGACTTCATTGAAGAAAACTGCTTGCGCAACATCCGGCTGGAGGAACTCGCCAGCCTGATCGGCCTGTCGCAATCCCATTTCAGCCATGCCTTCAAGGCATCGACCGGCATTGCGCCCCATCAATGGCAGGTGAACGCGCGGCTGCGCCGGGCCAAGCAATTGCTTTTGCAAGGTGATCAGCCTCTGACGGAGATCGCCGCCGAGACCGGATTTGCCGACCAGGCGCATTTCACCCGGGTTTTCCGCAAGAATTTCGGCACGACCCCGGCCCATTGGCAGAAAGTGCAGCTGACCTGAGCTTGCGCGGTCGGGCGATTGTTCGCTCCGTGGAAAATTGCCCAAGAACGTACAATTTTCGCGGAATGCGACAAGCCCGATCGTTAAAACTGAGTTAAGCACTCACCTTATTGTTGGAAGACCGTTCTGGCTGGCGAACGGGTGAGTGGGGTATGCGCAGATGATGATGAAATCGAAGGGGCCGGCGCCGCGGGCAAGGCTTTTGGCGGGTGTTGCAATGTCCATGCTCGCCGGACTGGGCCATGCCGAGGCCCAGGACAGCACGACGCTCAATCCCGTAGTCGTCGAGGGGACCGGCGGGGAAGGGGAGGCCTCCGCGACGGGACCTGTCAGGGGTTATGTCGCCAAGGTGTCCGCTACCGGCTCGAAATCCGATACCGCGCTTCGCGATATCCCCCAGGCCGTTTCTGTCATCGGCCGGGATGAACTCGAGGACCGCGGCGTCGTCGGCAAGGTGGACGAGGCGCTGCGCTACACGTCCGGCGTCTTCGCCGAACCCTTCGGCTCCGATCCGGACACGGACTGGATCTACATTCGCGGTTTCGATGCCAGCCAGACAGGGCTTTTCCTCGATAGCCTCAATCTCTTCAGTTATTCGTTCGGCAATTTCCAGGTTGATCCGTTCTTCCTCGAACGAGTGGAAGTGCTGAAGGGGCCGGCCTCCGTGCTCTACGGCGCGGCCAATCCCGGCGGTCTTGTCAATATGGTCGGCAAGCGGCCGCTCGAGGAGAAGCTGGTCTACAGCGAGATCGGCGTCAACAATTACGGCAATGCCTTCGCCGGTTTCGACGTCAATACGCCGCTTGGGAGCGGCGTCAATTTCCGCCTTACGGGCAAGCTTGCGGGCGGTGACCAGACGACCGACTATTCGGAAGACCTGCGCGGCGGGATCATGCCGCAGGTTACCTGGCAGCCGGATGATGCGACGAAGCTCAACGTCTACGCCTTCTACAGCGCCATGGACCAGGTGCATGTCGGCAACGGCTTCTATCCCTACTACGGGACCGTGGAATCGGCGCGCTTCGGCAAGATCGATCCGGAAGGTTTCTATGGCGAGCCGTCGTCCGATGATGGCGGTTACCAGCAATTCCTGCTCGGCCACGAGTTCGAGCACACCTTCGACAACGGCTGGACCTTCTCGCAGAACGGTCGCTACGGTCACCTCTCGAAGGAGGAGACCATGGCCTACATTTACGGTTACTACAACCGGGACACGGATGCAGGCTGGCTGGAGCAGCCGGATGGCAGCACGGATACGTTTACCCGCATCGGCTTCCATGGTAACACCAAGGTGGATACCTTCGCGCTCGACAACCGCCTGAACGGCACGTTCCAGACGGGCGGGCTGGAGCACGACCTGACGGTCGGTCTCGATTTCAAATACTACAGGATCGAGCAGACCCAGGCCGCAGGCGGTGCGACGCCGATCGATGTGCTCGACCCGCTCTACGGTATCGCTCAGGGTGACAAGTTCGTCTATCTCGATCAGGTGTTGACGCAGCGCCAGGTCGGCCTCTATGCGCAGGATCAGATCCGCTTCGGCGGCGGCTTCATCGCCACCCTGAACGGGCGCTACGACTTCGTGCGTACCGAATCCGATGCCGTGGTCGGCTATAGCTACACCTCCGACGACAAGGCCGCGAGCGGCCGTGCAGGCCTCGCCTACGAATTCGCCAACGGCTTTACCCCCTATGCCAGCGTTTCGACGTTCTTCCTGCCAGTTATCGGTGCAAGCGCGACAGCACCGATCAAGCCGGAGGAAGGCTATCAGCTCGAAGGCGGCTTCAAGTACGAGCCGACGGGCTTTGACGGCATGCTCACGGCTTCGGTCTTCCATCTCGTGAAACAGAACTGGACCGTCACCGACCCGTTGACCTTCCTGCAGTCGCAGATCGGCGAAGTGACCTCGACGGGGATCGAACTGGAAGCGAAGGCGCAGATCGCCAACGACTGGAAGGCGACGGCGGCCTTCACCTACCAGAAGCTGGAAATGACGGAACACGCCGACCAGACCCTGATCGGCAACAGCCCCTATCTGGTGCCGGAAGTCACCGCATCGCTCTGGCTCGACTACACTATCCCGGAAGGCGCCCTGGAAGGACTCAGCGTCGGCGGCGGCGTGCGCTACCAGGGCGAATCCTGGGCGGATTACGCCAACACCAAGAAGGTGCCGGACGTGGTGCTCGCCGACGCGGCGCTGCGCTACGAAAAGGACGGCTGGGGCGCGGCGCTCAACGTCACCAATCTCTTCGACAAGGAGTATGTGAAGGGGTGCCAGACCACCATGGTCTGCGGCTACGGCGATGGCCGTACCATTACCTTCAAGCTCAGCCGCACCTGGTAAGGGGCAAAGGCGCACCGAGGCTCCGGTGCGCCTTTCGCTTGCCAATGAGGCACGCAAACCTTTCCTCCGTCATGGGCGGGCCTGACCTGCAGATGACGGAGGCGGGTGGGGCGGAGCTTGCCGTCGAAACCGAGGCGCGCCGGAAAATCCGACGCGCCTTTGTCGTTTCAGCCAATCAGCGCCAGCCCAGCGCCGGTGCTACGTGCTTCAGGATGGCCTCGATGACATGGGCATTGTACTCGACGCCCAGCTGGTTCGGCACTGTCAGCAGCAGTGTATCGGCCTCCCGGATCGCCTCGTCGGCGGCAAGCTGCCCGATGAGCTTGTCCGGCTCGTCGGCATAGGAGCGGCCGAAGATCGCCCGCGTCTGGTCGTCGATGAAGCCGATCGAATCCGCCTCCTTGCCGCCGCGGCCGAAATAGGCCCGGTCGCGGTCGTCGACGAGCGCGAAGATACTGCGGCTGACCGAAACACGCGGTGTGCGGCCGTGGCCGGCTTCCTTCCATGCCTCGCGATAGGCGCGGATCTGCGCCGCCTGCTGGACATGGAACGGCTCGCCCGTCTCGTCGTTCTTCAGCGTCGAGCTCTGCAGGTTCATGCCGAGCTTCGCCGCCCAGACGGCGGTGGCGTTCGAGCTTGCACCCCACCAGATGCGCTCGCGCAAGCCTTCCGAATGCGGCTCCAGCCGCAGGAGGCCGGGCGGGTTGGGGAACATCGGCCGCGGGTTCGGCTGTGCGAAACCTTCGCCTTTCAGCACATCCAGAAACACTTCGGCATGCCTTCGCCCCATGTCGGCGTCGCTCTGGCCTTCCTGCGGCTGGTAACCGAAGTAACGCCAGCCGTCGATAACCTGCTCGGGCGAGCCGCGGCTGATGCCGAGCTGCAGGCGCCCACGGGAGATGAGGTCGGCCGCGCCGGCGTCCTCCGCCATGTAGAGCGGGTTTTCGTAGCGCATGTCGATGACGGCCGTGCCGATCTCGATCCTGCCCGTCTTCGCGCCGACGGCGGCAAGGAGCGGAAAGGGGGAGGCGAGTTGCCGGGCGAAATGATGCACCCGGAAATAGGCACCGTCCGCGCCCAGTTCCTCCGCCGCGACGGCAAGGTCGATCGACTGGAGCAGCGTATCGCCGGCCGAGCGGGTCTCGGATTGGGGGGAGGGGGTCCAGTGCCCGAAGGAAAGGAAACCGATTTTCTTCATGGATGTTTGCCTCGACGCCGGTGCGTCCGTTGGGATGGGTGTCGCCGGCGAAGATGGGGTATCGGGCAAGGCTTGAAAAGGTGTGGAACGAGAACGCTGCGTTCACCGTTCGGTGCTTTTGTGCCGGTAAAGGCTACGGCAGGATCAGGTGGTCACCGCTTGTTTGGATGGTTCCGGGTTCAGGAAAACTGGCTTTGTCCAGAGGTTCGAAAGAAACTCCATGCGCCCTGTGCGGTTTTCCCTGGAAAAGATTCAAAAACTGCACATTGCGGAAACGTCGCCAATGCGATCCCCGCCATGCTCAGTGATATTTTTCCCGCTCCCGCAGGAGGATCGCCGGGGCGTTCAGCCCGGCGATCGGTTGGTTGACGTCTGCCGGAATGTCTCCGGTCAGCTGGAGATCGAGATAGCGCGCGCAGCACACCCTCAGGAAAGATGTGAAGTTTCCGAGGTCGTGGCCGGCATCGATCGATTCATGGTGCAGCTTGGTGATCAGCTGGGTCACGTTCATGCGATCGCGGCGTGCGATCTCCTCGAGCTTCGACCAGAAGAAATTCTCCAGCCGCACGCTCGTCACCATGCCGTCGATCCGCAGCGAGCGCGTGGTGCTCTCCCAGAGCTTCGCATCCGCCTTGATGAACAGCTCACACATCCCGGCCTCCTTGTCCGCCTCCTCAGGCAGCGTCTGTTTGTAGCAGGGACGCGGCGTCCAGCACAGCCATGAACTGCCGCAGCCAGGAAGGGTGTGCCGGCCATGCGGGTGCGGTGACGAGATTGCCGTCGGAGACCGCATCGTCGATCGCGATATCCGCATAGATGCCGCCGGCAAGTTCCACCTCAGGGCGGCAGGCGGGATAGGCCGAGCAGGTCCGGCCCTTGAGGACGCCGGCGGCTGCGAGAAGCTGGGCACCGTGGCAGATGGCGGCCACCGGCTTGCCGGCTTCGAAGAAGTGCCGCACCGCCTTGATGACCTCGGGGTTGAGGCGCAGATATTCCGGCGCGCGGCCGCCCGGGATGACCAGCGCGTCGTAGTCTTCGGCGCGGATGCTGGAGAAGGTGGCGTTGAGGGTGAAATTGTGGCCACGTTTTTCGGTATAGGTCTGGTCGCCCTCGAAATCATGGATGGCGGTCGCGACGGTCTGGCCGGCATTCTTGCCGGGGCAGACGGCATGCACGGTGTAGCCGCAGGCAAGCAGCGTCTGGAACGGGACCATGGTTTCATAGTCCTCGGTGAAGTCGCCGGTGATCATCAGAATTTTCGAAGCTGGCATCTGTTTCCTCCCAAAACCAATGGGAGGAGCTTAGCAAGGCCGGCATGCGAGCGGGTACTATGGGAATACTACAGTGAAGATTCAGCGATAGCGCCGTCAGACACCCTTCGCCACCATCGTGTAGATCTTGCGGGTCCGCTCGTGGATCGTCCATTCGCCGCGCCAGCCGAGCGGCAGCACGAACATTTCACCCGCCCCGATTTCCCGGCTCGTGCCGTCAGCATTGTGCAGCGATACGCGGCCGGTGAGGATGTGGCAGATTTCCGCAATCTCGCTACGGTCGGCGGTGAAGCGGCCGGGGGTGCATTCCCAGATGCCCGTCTCCATCTTGCCGTCCGGGCTCGTCCACAGGGGCAGCGTTGCCTCCTGCTGCTCGCCCTCGATGGAGGTGGGTTTTGCGACGAAGGCGCCGATATCGCGTTGGAGGAGGTCGCCGAAATTTTCGAAGCTGATCATGGTTCGTCCTGTCTCTGGCTCAATGGCCTGTGATGGTGTCGGCAAGCGCCGCGAGTTTCGACGTGTGCGGCAGGCCGGCGAACTCGCGCTCGTCGGCGATGCGGTAAAGCTGGTACATGGAATGCACGCCGAGCCAGCGGAAGGGTTCCGGCTCCCACTTGCGCACGGTGCGGTTGACCCAGGGCAGGGCGGTCAGCTCCGTCTCACGGTTGAGCACGAGGTCGCAGAGTGTGCGGCCGGCAAGGTTGGAGCTGGAGACGCCGAGACCGACATAACCGCCGGCCCAGCCGATGCCCGTCGAGCGGTCGAAGCCGGCCGTCGTGCACCAGTCGCGCGGCACGCCGAGCACGCCGCACCAGGCATGGTCGATCTTCAGCGGTTTCGTCTGCGGCAGCAGGCGCGTGAGGATGGCATGCAGGGCGTCGATGGTCGCCTGCTGCGTCTTTCCGTTCACATCGGTCTTCGAGCCGAAACGATAGGGCACGCCGCGCCCCCCCATGGTGATGCGACCCTCGCGGGTGCGCTGGGCGTAACAATAGGCATGCGCCGCATCGCCGAGCAGTTCGTGGCCTTCCCAGCCGATCTCCCGCCACAGCGCTTCCGGCACGGGCTCGGTGACGATCTGGGCGCTGTTCAGCGGCAGCCAGGTGCGCTCCTCGCCGGGGAAGCCGGCGGAAAAGCCTTCCGTGGCGCGGATGATTTTCGCCGCGCGTACCGTGCCGCGGTCGGTTTCGACCCGGCCCTTCTCGAAGCGGGTGACCGCGGTACCTTCGAAGATCGGAACGCCGAGGGCTTCGACGACATTGGCGAGCCCGCGCACGAGCTTGGCCGGCTGCACGCGCGCGGTGTCGCGGATGACGAAGCCGCCCTGGACGTTGGCGATGCGGATGCGTTTTGCGGCCTCCTCTGCGGAGAGCATTTCCAGGCGCTCGGCAGGCATCTGCCAGTCGAGATAGAACTGGTACTCCTCGCGAGCGCGGGCGAGCTGCGGCGCGTTGGTGGCGACGGTGAAATTGTCGACACGGCGGATATCGGCGTCGATGCCCTCGGCCTCGGTGACACGGATCACTTCGTCCACCGTGCCCGCCATGGCGCGCTGCATGTCGATGACCGCGCCGCGCGTCGAGGTTTTCAGATATTTGTCGCGGGACCATCCGAAGCCGCCGGATAGCCAGCCGCCGTTTCGTCCGGATGCGCCGAAGCCCGCGAACTCCCGTTCCAGCACGACGATGTCGAGCGAGGGATCGGCCTTCTTCAGGTAGTAGGCCGTCCACAGGCCCGTATAGCCGGCGCCGATAATGCAGACATCGGCCTCGCGATCGCCGGGCAGGGGAGGGCGCTTTTGCGGTATGCCGCCGATATCGGCATACCAGAAGGAGATGTCACCGTTGGTCTTGACGTCCATGGGAGAGGCTTTCGGGTTCAGGTCAGCGTCACGTCGGCGCTGGCGTCGTCGGGAAGAAGGATGAGGTCGGCGGGGGTGAAGGCGATGTCGACGGTGTCGCCAATGGCAAAATCGGTCGCGCCGAGCGGACTGCGCACCACGGCGACCGTGCCGTCCGTCAGCCGCACCTCGTATTTCGAGCCGGAGCCGAGATAGATCGCCTCGGCGACCGTGCCGGACAGGCGATTTTCGCCGGGGAGAGTGTCCATGCCGGGGCGTTTCAGCACCACGCGCTCGGGCCGCAGCAGGATGACCGGGCGGGAATCGCCGGCAAGGCGGCCATGGGCGAAAATCGTCTGGGCGCCGATGGTCATGGCCGTGCCGTCGCCGGTGGCTTCCGCCTTGCCGCGCAGCACGGTGGATTCGCCGATGAAGCGGCCGACGAAGAGGGTCGCGGGTTTGTCGTAGAGTTCGCGGCCCGTGCCGATCTGCTCGATGCGCCCGCCATTGAACACGGCGATGCGGTCGGAGAGCACGAGGGCCTCCTCCTGGTCGTGGGTGACGTAGACGAAGGTGGTGCCGAGTTCGCGGTGGATGCGCTTGATTTCGAGTTGCAGCCATTCGCGCAGCTTTTTGTCGAGCGCGCCGAGCGGTTCGTCCATCAGGAGGAGCGGCGGATCGAAGACGAGGGCGCGGGCGAGCGCCACGCGCTGCTGCTGGCCGCCGGAGAGTTCGTTGGGGTAGCGATGGGCGAAATCGGCCATCTTCACCATGTCGAGGGCGCGTTTGACGCGGCGCTCGCGGTCTTCGCCGCGGATGCCGCGCAATGCCAGCGGATAGGCGACGTTTTTGCCGACCGTCATGTGCGGGAAGAGCGCGTAATGCTGGAAGACGACGCCGATATTGCGCTTGTGCGAGGGCAGGCCGGTTACGCTCTTGCCGCCGATTTCGAGCGTGCCGGAACTGATGTCGGTAAAACCGGCGATGAGGTTCAGTGTCGTCGTCTTGCCGGAGCCGGAGGGGCCGAGCAGCGTCATGAACTCGCCGGGGCGGATGTGGAGGTCGATATCGTTGAGGGCGGTGAACGCGCCGTAACGTTTGGACGCCTTGCGGATTTCGATCGCGGCGCCGGCCGAGCGTTGGGGTGCGGTCATGGGTCAGGTCCTTCCGCGGCGCATGCCGAGAAGCAGGCCGGCGATGATGATGAGCGAGGTCGCGAGGAACAGCAGCGTGCCGACGGCGGCAACGGTCGGGTCGGCGTCGCGGGTGATCGAGGTGTAGATCTGCACCGGCAGGGTTTTCAGGTACGGGCTGGTGATGAACAGTGCGACGATGATCTCGTCGAACGAGGTGATGAAGGCGAAGAGCGCGCCGGAGAGGATGCCGGGCAGGATGAGCGGCAGCGTGACGGTGCGGAAGACGGTCAGCCGGCCGGCGCCGAGGCTGGCGGCGGCGGTTTCAAGGCGGCGGTCGAAGACTTCAAGGCTTGCCTGCACGGCGATCAGCACGAAGGGGATGGCGAGCATGGTGTGCGCCAGCACGAAACCGGTGACTGTGCCGACGAGATGGGCATCGAGATAGACCGCATAGATGCCGATCGCGAGCACCACGCCGGGCACGACCATCGGCGTGATCAGCAGGGCGCGTAGCAGCCCGCCGGTGCGCGCCGCCGCGCGGGAGACGCCGAAGGCGGCGAGCGTGCCGACCACCGTCGCCACCACCGCGACGATGAGGGCGATGATCAGCGAATTGGAGAAGCTCGTCGTCCAGTCGGGGTTGCGGAAGAAGTTGTCGTACCATTGCCAGGAGAAGCCGACCGGCGGGAAGGCGAGCGACTTGTTGCCGTTGAACGACATGGGGATGACGACCAGCGTCGGCGCGAGCAGCAGTACCGCAACGAGCAGGCAGAACAGGCCGAGGAGGACGCGGGGGAAGGACGGCATCGTTTACGCCTCCCTGCGGGTCGAGGAGTGCTTCTGGCGCATCAGCGGGGCGGCGATGGCGAGAAGCACGAAGGTGGCGACGAGGAGGACGACGCCCATCGCGCCGCCGCGGCCCCAATTGAGCAGGCTCAGCACCTGGTTCTGCACCAGCGAGGACAGCATGGTCGAGCGCGGGCCGCCGAGAAGGGCAGGGGTGATGTAGAAGCCGAGCGACAGGATGAAGACGATGATGACGCCGGCATAGACGCCGGGCAGTGACAGCGGCACGTAGATCTGCAGGAAGGCGCGCCAGGGTTTTGCGCCGAGGCTGCGGGCGGCTTGCAACAGGCGCGTGTCGATGCCCTTCATCACGGAATAGATCGGCAGGATCATGAAGGGCAGCAGCACCTGCGTCATGCCGATGATGACGCCGGGCAGCGTGCGGATCAGTTTTACGGGCGGCAGGCCGATGCCGCGCAGGAAGGAATTGATGACGCCGGAATCCTGCAACAGGATGACCCAGGCCAGCGTGCGCACCACGCCGCTCAGCCAGAAGGGCACGAGCACGCACAGGATGAGCGCAAGCCGCACATTCTTGCCGACGATGGTCATGGCGTAGGCATAGGGATAGGCGCAGATGAGGGAGACGAGCGTGACCCAGGCGGCGACGACGAAGGTGCGTTGCAGCACGGTGCGGTTCACAGCGGATTGGAAGAACCAGACATAGTTGTCGAGACCGGGCGCGGGATCGGTGAAGCTCCGCACCACGACGATCGCCAGCGGATACGCGAGGGCGACGAGCAACACCAGCACGGCGGGGGCGGCGAGCCACACCGCACCGCGCGGGCGCCATCGCGTAAGGAGAGCGGGCCTGTCAGGCGTGTCGGTCACGGTCGTCTCCTGTGGTTCGGTTGGGTGGCGGCATTCTCAGTTGGGCTGGCCCCTCATCCGGCCTGCCGGCCACCTTCTCCCCGTAAACGGGGCGAAGGGGATAGGCCGCACCGTTTTCCGCAATCAGAACCGGTTCGTGGGGCAGGTCCCCTCTCCCCGCTTGCGGGGAGAGGGGTAGGGTGAGGGGCAGTCGCCGCCGTAGGCCTCAGTTACCGGAAAGCAGCGCGTTCCACTTTTCCGCGGCGAGATCGAAATTCTTCACCCAGAACGGGATGTTCTGCTGATAGCCTTGGGCGATGCGCTCGGGCGTCGAGGTGAGGAAGGCGGCGGTGGTGTCGTCGACCTTCGGCTTGGCGTCGAGGTTGATCGGCGTGTAGGAGGTCTTTTCGGTGAGGATCGCCTGGGCATTCGCGCCGAGATAGGCATTCAGCAGCGCGTAGGCGGCATCCGTGTCCTTGACGCCGACCGGGATGGTCATCTGGTCCATCACGACCAGCCAGTCCTGCCAGACGGGCGTATAGGCGGCGCCGTTCTTCACCGCGGTCATGGCGCGGCCGGTCCACATCATCACCATGTCGGCCTCGCCGGATTCGGCGAGCTGCTGGCTCTCCGCGCCGGTCTTCCAGTAGATCGTGTCGGGCCCGAGGTCGCGCAGCTTCTGGATGCCCTTCTCGATATCGTCAGGCGTCATCGCCTTGGGGTCGCCGCCCGTCGCCTTGAACGCCTGCTCGATCAGGCCGCCGGTCGGATCGCCGGAACCGTCGATGGCGCGCACGCCCGGGAATTTTTCCGTGTCGAAGAAATCGGCCCAGCTCTTCGGCGGATTGTCCTTGTAGGTCTCGTTCTTGTACATCAGCACGACGCCGTAGTTCATCGCCGGAACCGAGCATTCGCCGACCTGGCCGGGCGGGATTTTCGAAACGTCGAGCTTGGAGAAGTCCAGCTTCTGGAACAGCGTGCCGCAATGCACGTAAGGCGGCAGGTCGGCGGTGTCGACCACGTCCCAGGTGACGTTGCCGGCATCGACCTGGGCCTTGAGCTTGGCGATCTCCGTCGGGCCGTCATTGAGCAGCGTCACACCGGATTTCGTGACGAAATCCTGAAGGGCGGCGACCTGGCCGTCCTGGTAGATGCCGCCATAGGAGACGAAGGTCAGCGTCTTGCCCTTGAGCGAGCCTTCCTTCACATCGCCGGCGACCGGCTTTTCCTGTGCAAACGCCGGCAACGCCAGGGCGCACGTCATCGTCAGGGCAAAAGCCCTCGCAAATTTCCTCATCACTGATACTCCCAGTAGCGCTCGCGTGAATTGTTCCTGCCGCGGTTACGAGCCCGGCCGTGGCAGGTATTTGTCGAGGTCATCGGCGACGCTGGTGGGCGGCGCGATCATCCAGAGCACTTCGGCCGGTTCCGTGCCGATATTGACGGTCTTGTGCGGAACTGAGGTCGGATATTCGATGCTGTCGCCGGCCGACAGCACATGGCGTTCCTCGCCGAGGGTGAGTTCCACCTCACCCTTGAGGACGAAGAAGAGTTCATGCGAATCCCCGTGGCTGTAGGGCTTGTCGCCCGTCGAGCCGCCGGGATCGAATTCGCCGATATAGACTTCCATGTCGCGGATCGGCCGCCGTGACAGAAGCATTTTCCGATAGCCCTCGGCCGGCGGCAAAGCCGGGCGTTCATGCTTGCGCAGCACGCGGCCGACGGGCGGGGCGGCCTCCTCGAAAAGGTCTGTCAGGCTTATGCCGAGCGCACCGGCAATGCGCATCAGCGTGCTGATGTTGACGCCGCTAAGGCCCCGTTCGAGCTGGCTGAGGAAACTTGCGGTCGTTCCGGTCGCCTCGCCCAGCGTGCGCAACGACATGCGGCGGGCGGTGCGGAAGGCTTTTACCTTCTCGCCGACGGCAGCCTGGTTCCTCGTCGCGACCGCGATGTCGTCCATGGTTTTGCTCCTCACTTAACAGCGTATTAAGTGAATGGCATTTTGGCAACTGCTAAAATCAAGGCGCAACGATTTTCCCGAATTGCCCGGGATCCGCCCTCGGCGGATATCTGCTTGGCGGAAGGGCGTTCGGCAGCAAAGCCGTTTCAAAATGGCAACTTAGAGAGCGGTTCCAGCTTTCAATCCGTCATAGACGGCTTCTTCGGCGGTGCGTGGCGCCAGACAGTCTCCGATGAGATGGATCTCCGGCACCAGTCCAGTCAGCATCGTCCGCAATGCGTCGTTTGGCGCATGCCCGAGACAGAGGACGAGCGTATCCACCTCCTCAAAGAGGATCGGCTGTTCGCTGACGGTGTGTTGCAGGTAGACCGTGCCGCCGTCGCAGCCGTAGAGCCGGGCATAGGGCGTGATGCCGACGCCCTTCCTGTGCAGCTCAGCGGCGATGTTGTCGCGCACATAGAGCGGCAGAAGCTCGCCGGGGTGGGTGCCGTTGACGGCGAGATCGACGCTGCATCCCTCGTTGACCAGCAGTTCGGCAATGCCGGGGCCGATCCAGTCGCAGCGCCAGTCCGCGACGACGACGCGGCTGCCGGTCTTGGCTTCGCGGCGCAGCACCTGCCAGGCATCGACCACCTGCACGCTGTCGTCGGCGGGGATTTCCGGCAGGTAGGGGCTCGCGCCCGTCGCGAGCACGACGGCGTCCGGCCTTTCCTGTTCGATAAGGGCCACATCGACGCGAACGCCTTTGACCACGCGCACCTGCGCCAGTTCGAGTTCGCGCGACAGGTTGGTGACGATGCCGCCGAATTCGGCGCGGCGCGGCAATTGCTGGGCGAGCAGGGCCTGCCCGCCGAGCTGGTTTGCGGCTTCATAGAGCGTGACCTGATGGCCGCGTGCGGTGGCGATGGCGGCGGCCTTCATGCCGCCCGGCCCGCCGCCGATCACCATGACCTTTTTCGGCCGGGCGGCCGGGGTCAGCGTGCCGAAGGCAAGTTCCCGGCCGGTCTCCGGATGCTGGATGCAGGAGATCGGCACGCCGCGGTGAAAATGGCCGATACAGGCCTGGTTGCAGGCGATGCAGGCACGGATATCGTCCGTGCGGCCTTCTTCGGCCTTAGCCGGCATCTCGGGATCGCAGATCAGCGCGCGCGTCATGCCGCAGACATCGGCTGCGCCCTCGGCGATGACAGCCTCGGCCTCCTGCGGCTGGTTGATACGGCCGGCGACGAAGACCGGTACGCTCAGCGCCTTGCGGAAGCGGGCGGCGTCGCTGGAGAGGTACGCGTTGCGATAGGCCATGGGCGGCACGATATGCACTGCGCCGCCGAGCGAGGCAGAGGTGCCGGCGGTGACGTTGACATAGTCGACCAGCGGTTCGAGCAGGCGACAGCCGTCGAGCGCCTCGTCCGGGGTGAGGCCGTTTTCATCGCGGTCCCCGGCGCTGATGCGCAGGCCGACGACAAAATCCTCCGATGTGGCGGCGCGGATCGCCTTCAGCGCTTCCTCGGCAAAACGCAGCCGGTTTTCCAGCGCGCCGCCATAGGCATCCGTGCGGCGGTTGACGCGCGGGTTCAAAAATTGCGCCGGCAGGTAGCCGTGGCTCGCCACCAGTTCGACGCCGTCGACACCGGCCTCCAGCATGCGCCGGGCGGCCGCGCCATAGCCGGCGACGATCTCGTCGATCATCGCCTGGTCGAGCGCGCGCGGCATGACGCGAAACCGCTCGTTGGGCGTGACGGAGGGGGCATAGGCGACCGTCAGCAGGCCGTCGCCGCCCTCCATGATCTCCCGGCCGGGATGGAAAAGCTGCGAGAAGAGCGCGCAGCCGTGGGCGTGGCAGGTTTCCGCCAGTTTGCGATAGCCCTCGATGCAGCCGTCGTCCGTCGCCATCAGCATGTGCGAGGTGTAGCGCGCCGTCTCGTGCACGCCGGCCACCTGTGAGACGATAAGACCGACGCCGCCTTTGGCTCTGGCCTCGTGGTAGGCGACGAGAGCCGCGTTGACGCGGCCATCGGTCGGCAGCGTCGTGTCGTGGCCGGTGGACATGATGCGGTTCTTCAGCCGCACGCCGCGGATCGTCAGCGGCTGGAAGAGGTTCGGAAAGGCGGCGGACGTAGTCATGCTGCGCTCCCGGTCTTGCGACAGTGGCGCATGGCGCGATCGGTCCGTGCATTCTCCATCATTCAGTCCTCCCATCCTGATTGAGCGAAGCCAGGTGCTTATATTTTATTCAAAGTAAAAAATCGACGGTTTTTTTTACTAACGGCAAAATCTGTTGCCATGCGCTCTATTCTGGGCAACTTTGCCGCCATGCGCCGGTATCGCGTGGAAAGGGAAGAGGTGATGGTGGACGAGGATGTTCTTGGAGGGCAGGGCGGCGCGGTGACCGAGGATCCGGTGCTCGGCGAGCGTATCCGCGGCTTGCGCAAGCGGCGGGGTATGACGCTCGCCCAGTTGGCCGAAAGTTGCGACCTTTCGACCGGCTATATCAGCCAGATCGAGCGCAACCTTGCCTACCCGTCGATCCCGGCCCTGGTCGGTATTGCCCGCAGTCTCGGGGTCACCGTGCAATGGTTTTTCGGCGGTGCGGCGGCGGTGCCGCAGGCCGAGCAGGGGTACGTCATCCGCCGCGGCAACCGTCTGCGCATCCAGTATGACGGCGGCATCGTCGACGAACTGCTGACGCCGAAGATGAGCCTCCAGCTCGAGATGATTCACACCCGCCTGCCGCCGGGCAGCGAAAGCGCGGAAAGCTACACCCATGCGGGTGACGCCGTCGGGTTCGTCGTGACAGGCGAACTGGAGATGTGGGTCGGCGAACGGCATTTCCACCTGCGCGAGGGCGACAGCTGCTCCTATTCCGCCGGTGAGCCGCACCGCTACCGCAATCCGGGAAGCCGGGAGGCCGTCGTGCTCTGGGCGATCAGCCCGCCCAGCTTCTGACGTCAGCGCACCGTTTCGATTTCCTGCAGCAGCCAGTCGCGGAAGCGGGCGAGGGCGGGGTTGCCCTCGATACTCTCCTTCGGACAGAGGAATTTATAGGATTCCTCCGGCTGGAAGGTCTCTTCCGAGAGCACGCACAGGGTGCCGCGCGCAATGTCGGCCTCGACGAAGGCGCGGTGCGAGAAGCCGATACCGTGGCCGGAGCGCGCGGCGGCAAGCAGCGTATGCTGGTCGTCGAAGAAGAGATTGGCGTTCGTCTGCGTCTCCTGCAGGTTGTTGTGGGTCAGCCAGTTCTTCCAGTCATTGGCGTTGCGATAGTGCAGGCGCGCGACGCTGCGGCTGAACAGGAGATCTCTGGCCTGCGCGACGCTGGCGAGCAGCGCCGGGCTGCAGACGGGGACAAGGCGTTCGCGCAGCACCTCGACGGCATAGTCTCCGGCCGGAGGATGGACGCAGTACTTGATCTGGGCGTCCTCACGCTCGACGGCGCCGCTGCGCTCCTCCAGATTGCTGAGATGGAGCTGGATGCCGGGGTTCTGTTCGAGGAAGCCCGCCATGCGGGGTACCAGCACCTCCATGGCGAAGAATGGGCCAGTGCGGATACGCAGGATCTTCGCCTCGGTCTCCTGGCCGATGAGCGAGAGCACATTGGCGACATCCTCGAAGGCGCGTGTGCAGACGTCGAGCAGCAGGCTGCCTTCCGAGGTGAGGCTGACCCCGCGCGAGTTGCGCTCCAGAAGGCGGCGGCCGAGCCGCTCCTCCAGCTGCTTGATCTGATGGCTGACGGCGCCCTGGCTGACGGCAAGCTCGCTCGCCGCCGCCGTGAAGCTGCGGTGGTGGCCCACGGCCTCGAAGGCGCGCAATGCGCGCAGATTGGCGAGTTGTCGACGGTGGTGCCTGTCTGTCATCGAACCATGAGGAAAACTAATAGTTAGGAATATATCTTTTGCATTGTTGCAGCGTCGGCTCAACAGTAATCCTACAAGGGCAGAACGAAAACCGACCGGATGTATCGTTCGCCAAGACCCGGAAAATTCAGGTTGTTGCCTTCACTTCGGTGTCATGCGCTGGAAGGTGGGGCTGTGGGCGAGGCAATCCGGCGACACAACACGATGAGGGAACGATGATGAGAAAAATGGCGCTCTATGCGTGCACGGCGGTCGCGATCGTCCTGTCGGGGGCAGCATCGGCCGCAGCCGAGACGATCCGCATGGGTGCGGAAGGTGCCTATCCGCCCTTCAACTATGTTGCCGAGGATGGCCAGCTCAAGGGCTTCGACATCGATCTCGGCAACGCGATCTGCGCGGAGCTGAAGGCGGAATGCGTGTGGAGCACCAACGAGTGGAGCGGCATCATTCCGGCGCTGCAGGCCAGCAAGTTCGACATCATCGCCTCGTCGATGGCGATCACGGAAGCGCGCAGGGAGCAGGTAAGCTTCTCCGAGCCGTACTATTTCAACGCCATGCGTTTCGTCGCGTCGAAGGACCTGGACCTGAAGGACGTCACGCCCGCCACCGCCGAGGGCATGGTGATCGGCACGCAGTCTGGCTCGATTGCGGCCGACATGCTCAAGGAGTTCTTCCCCGACAATGAGGTGAAGCTCTATCCGACGCTGGGCGAGGCCTTCCTCGACATGAAGAGCAGCCGCCTCGACCTCCTGGTGGAATCGAAGATCGCCAGCGCGGATTGGCTGGCCAAGGGCGAGGACTGCTGCGTCTTCGTCGGCGAGGAGTTCCTCCAGGACGGTACGCTCGGCGCCGGCCTTGCCTTCCGCAAGGAGGACAATGCCCTTCGCGAGCGGGTGAACGCGGCGCTGGCGACCCTCGTGGGCAACGGCACCTATGAAACGATCCGCAAGAAATACTTCGACTTCGATATCCGTCAGAAACCGAAGAATGCGAGCGAGCTGTTCGCAAAATAATCCGGTCCTGACCGCATGAAACGTTGGCGCAGCCCGGCAACCGGGCTGCGCCCGCCGTCAGCCCTTGTCCGGACAGGTTCATGAACCAGCTATCCCTTCTTGCCTTCGGCGCGGGCGGATGGGGCGACGAGATCCTTCGGGGCCTTGCCGTCACCCTCGCGCTGGCGCTGGCCACCTTTCCGGTGGCGATCGCGCTGTCCTTCGCCGTGCATTGGGCACGCACCGCGTCTTTGGCGCCGGTGCGGCTCTTCGGGCAGGCCTATGCGACGCTCTTCAAGAGCCTGCCGGAAATCCTGACGCTTCTCATCCTCTACTACCAGGCTCAGGCGGTGCTGAACTGGCTGGCGCAGCGCCTATCGCCGGGAAGCGATTTCTCCATCAGCCCCTTCATCGCCGGGCTTGTCGCGCTCAGCCTCGTCATCAGCGCCTATGGCAGCGAGGTCGTGCGTGCAGCGATGAACGCGGTGGGCCGCGGGCAGTTCGAGGCGGCCGCGGCGCTGGGATTGTCCCCCATGCGAGCGTTCCAGAAGGTGATCCTGCCGCAGCTCTGGCGCCATGCGCTGCCGGGCTTCGGCAATCTCTGGGTGATCCTCTTGAAGGATACCTCGCTCGTTTCGGTGATCGCGCTCAGCGACCTCACCCATGTCGCCGTCATGGCGATCAACACGACGCGCGAACCGTTCCTGTTCTATCTCGCCATCGGCATGCTCTATGTCGCGTTGGTGACCCTGTCGTCGCGGGCGCAGAAGGCACTGGAGCTGCGGGCATCGCGCGGGTTTTCCGCCGCCGGAGGCTCGCATGCTTGATCTCTGGCTCGACAATCTGCCGCTCTGGCGCGACGGCCTCCTCACCACGATCGGTCTCACCGTCTCGGCGGTCGTCATCGGCTTCTTCCTCGCGGTGCCGATCGGCGTGGCGCGTTCGCGCTCCAGGGGCGTGCTCGGCCTCCTTGCGCTCGGCTATGTCAACGTGCTGCGCGGCCTGCCGCTGCTGGTGCTGTTGTTTCTCATCTATTACGGCGTCGGCCAGTTCAACCGTGAACTCAGGCAGATTGGGCTCTGGTGGTTCTTCCGTGACGCCACCTATTGCGGCCTTCTGGCTCTGGTGCTCAACACCGCCGCCTACCAGGCCGAGATCATCCGTGGCAGCCTCGATACGATTTCCAAGTCTGTGCTTGAAACCAATGCGGCGCTCAACCTGACGCGCTGGACGGCCTTCCGGCGGGTGCTGTTGCCGATCGCGCTTTCCAAGGCGCTGCCGGCGCTCGGCAACGAGGTGATCCTGCTTCTGAAGTCCACCTCGCTCGTCGCCATCATTACCGTCTTCGACCTGATGGGGCAGGCGCGGTTCATCTTCTCGAAGACCTTTGACCTTGGCGTCTATTACGTGGCGGCGGCGCACTATCTGGTCGTTGTCCTTCTCATCGAATGGGCCGTGCGGCGGATCGAGGCGCGCACGCCCTGGGTCGCGCGGTAGGAGAGCTTCATGCAGCAGCAGCCCGCCGTCCGCTTCGAGCGGCTCAACAAGTTCTACGGCGCCTTTCATGTGCTGAAGGATATCGACCTTTCGGTCGCCCGCGGCGAGCGCATCGTGCTGTGCGGTCCGTCCGGCTCGGGAAAATCCACGCTGATCCGCTGTATCAACCGGCTGGAACCCCACCAGTCCGGCCGGCTGACTGTCGATGGCATCCTGCTCGACGAGACGCCGAAGACCATTCGCGCGGTGCGCAACCGGGTCGGCATGTGCTTCCAGCATTTCAACCTGATCCCGCACCTGACCGTGCTTGGCAACTGCACCCTGTCGCCGATCCACACGCATGGTGTCGCGAAGGAAGAGGCGGAGGCGCTTGCCATGGCGCTGCTCGCGCGGGTGCGCATGGACGGCCATGCCGGCAAATATCCCCATCAGCTTTCCGGCGGCCAGCAGCAGCGTGTCGCCATCGCGCGCGGCCTCTGCCTCCGGCCTGAGATCATGCTCTTCGACGAGCCGACCTCCGCGCTCGATCCGGAATCGATCGCAGAGGTGCTCGAGGTGATGGCCGGGCTTGCCGCCGAGGGCATGACGATGCTGTGCGTGACCCACGAAATGGGCTTCGCCCGCAAGATCGCGGACCGCATCGTCTTCATGGAAAAGGGGGAAGTCATCGAGGCGGCGCCGCCGGACGTGTTCTTCGGCGTCGACGCGAAGGAGCGGTCCCGACGTTTCCTCAGCCGTATCGCGCAGAGCTGACGGGGGCGTCATGGCTTCCTGAAACTTTGCGCCACCTCGAAAACCGGGCCGCATTCCGCATTTTTCCACGCCAGTTCATCGTCTGCCCTTGCGGGCAGGGAAGGGTATTTCATGTCCTATCGTGTCGCCATTATAGAGTTCATCAACGAATCCAACACGTTCACGCTGAAGCGGACCGGGATCGACGATTTCCATGCCTCGCATTACTTCAAGGGCGACGAGATTCCGCAGAACTTCGCGGGCACGGGATCGGAAGTGGGCGGAGCGATGGAGGTTGCCCATGCGCGGGGCTGGACGCCGGTCTATATCGTTGCTGCCCACGCCGAACCGAACGGCATCATCCTTGAAGAGGCACGCGCGGAGATCACGCAGGAATGCCTGCGCCGGCTGAAGGAAAGCGGACCCTTCGACGGGATCTTCGTGGCGCTGCACGGCGCGATGGTGACGGAGACGGACGAGGACGGTGATTGCCAGTTCCTGCGGGAAATTCGTGCCGTGGTGGGGGATGCCGTGCCCGTCGCCATCACGCTGGACCTGCATGCCAACATCTTCGACGACCTGGCGGACCTTGCCCAGATCTCCGTTTCCTTCCGCACCTATCCGCATGTCGACATGCGGGAGGTCGGCGTCGAGGCCTGCGATCTGCTGCACCGGGCGATGGCCGGCGAGATCGCGCCGAAACTCGCCATCCGCCGCCCGCCCATGCTGCTCGGCTGCGACGACGGGCGCACGACGGACAACGGGCCGATGTGCCGCCTACTGGAAAAAGCGGCGGCGGAAGCAGCGGCGCCGGGCGTGCTCGTCGTCTCGATCAATGCCGGCTTCACCGATGCCGATGTCTGGGCCGCCGGACCAAGCGTCGTCGTCACCTATGACAGCGCCACCGTGCCGGTCGCAGCGGCGGAGGGCGTCGGGGAAAGGCTCTGCGCGGCCATCTGGTCCTACCGCAACGAGTGGACGCAGCCGGTGCCGCTCTCGGCATGCATCGCGGAACTGACGGACGCCGATCCCAGGGACGGCATCGTCGTGGTGGCGGATTTTTCCGACAATCCCGGATCGGGCGCCTATAGCGACTGCACGGCCCTGATCGCCGCCATGCTGGACGCGCAGCTCACCGATGCCGCCGCCGGGGCGTTGCTGGATCCCGATGCGGTCCGCGAGATCGCAGAGGCTGGCGTCGGGGCAAAGGTCACGGTGACGATTGGCGGGCGCACGGACCCGGCGGTCGGTGGCGGTCCCCTGACGGTGACCGGCACGGTGATGGCGATCACCGACGGCAGGTTCGTCTTCGAGGGGCCGATGTTCACCGGCCTGCCCGGCACCTGCGGCACGAGTGTTTGCCTGCGCGTCGATGGGCTCGACATCATGATCGTTTCCGAGCGCATGCAGATGCTGGACAAGAACATCTTCCGCGCCGTGGGCATAGAGCCGACCAAAAGGGCGATCCTCGCGGTGAAATCCATGCAGCATTTCAAGGGCGCCTTCGGGCCGATCGCCGCGCGCATGATCGTGACGGATGCTGGCGGGCTGAGCTCGCCGGATCTTGCGCGCAGGACCTATACGCGCCTTCGCCGCCCGGCTTTTCCTCTGGATTCTGAACAGCTTGCTGCAGCGTCATCAAACTGACGGCGTGTGCTTCCGGCGGTCGCTTTCCACGGGAACGCTGCCGCCGGCCCCTGTTTTCCACCGGCAAAAAACGGCGCCGATTGACAATGTTTTAAACTGTGCTAATGTGATTAAACGTTTAATCACATCGGTGACCAGCCGTGAAGCCTTCGCGACCCAACCTTTCGGAACTGGCGCGCCACCTTGGGGTGTCGATTGCGACGGTATCGAATGCGCTGTCGGGCAAGGGGCGGCTATCGCCGGAACTTGCCAAGCGCATCCGCGATGCGGCGGACGAATTGGGCTATGTGCCGAGCCAGGCGGGCAGGGCCCTGCGCACCGGCCGCAGCGGCGTTCTCGGCCTCGTTCTGCCCGATATCGGCAATCCGCTCTATCCGGAAATCGCGCAGGAAATCGAGCGCGTGGCGACGGGGGCGGGCTACGGCGTGCTGATCGCCAACTCGCGCGACGAGATCGCCGCGCAGGACAAGGCGATCTTCCAGCTCATCGAGCGCGGGGTGGACGGCATCGTCATCGTTCCCCGCCGCGGCACGACGGTGCCGGAAACGCGCTGCCCCATTGCGATCATCGACACGCCGACGACCCCGCGCAACACAGTCTCGGCGGATCATTTCGCCGGCGGCGCGGAGGCTGCCGGCCATCTTGCTGCGCTCGGCCACAGCAGGATCCTTCTGATCGGTGACGATCCGAGCTCGAATGTGCAGAACGCCCGTATCAATGGCATGCGTTCCGCGCTGTCGGGCATCAGGACGGAGACCATCTGGATCGTCGAACTGGAGGCCCGGCACGGCAAGGGCTGTGCGCTCGGGCTTGCAGACTGGCGGAAGCGGGGCTTTACCGCCTTCGCCTGCGTCTCCGATCCCCACGCACTGCGTGCGCTCACCGAGCTGCAATCGGCCGGCATCGCCATTCCGGCGGAGGCCAGCATCACCGGTTTCGACAATCTGCAATGGTCGTCCTTCATCTCGCCGCCGCTGACGACCGTGAAGATGAACATGCCGGAAATCGCGACGCTGGCGCTCGATGCGCTGGTCGAGGCGATCCAGTCCCGCGAGGCCTCGGACGACACGCCGAGCCCGCCCGTCACCGCTCGCAAGGCCGCCGTGCCGATGGAGCTTGTCATCCGCCGTTCCAGTGGTCCCGCGCCATCTGCCGGTTTTTTTGAGGAGGAGTCCCCGCATGCATAAGAAAGTACTGGCCGCCAGCGTCTTCTGGCTCATGAGCGGAGCGCTTGCATCCGCCGAGGAGCAGACGCTGACCATTTCCGTCTATGGCTTCGTCCAGGAGGAATTCACCGAGGCGCTCTACAAGCCCTTCGAGGCCGAATGCGGCTGCAAGCTGGTCGTCGAGACCGGCAACAGCATCGAGCGCCTGGCCAAGCTGGACGCCAACAAGGACGCTCCGGTCATCGACATGGCCGTCTTCTCGCTTGCCGATGCGCTTTCCGCCGCGCGCAAGGGCCTGACCGACAAGATCGATACGACGAAGCTTTCCAACTACGACAAGCTCTATGATTTCGCCAAGGACCCGAACGGCGACGGCATGAGCGTCGGCTACACGATCTACAAGACCGGCATCGCCTACCGCACCGACAAGATGAAGATCGAATCCTGGGCGGATCTCCTGAAGGACGACTATGCCGGCCATGTCGCCCTGCCGAACATCACCACCAACCAGGGTGGACCGGTGCTGAACATGATCGGCAAGGCGCTCGGCAAGGATTCGCCCGATCTCAAGGATGCCATGGCCGCCGTCGGCGAGAAGCGCGACGAGTTCGTCACCTTCTACGTCAAGAGCTCGCAGCTCGTGCAGCTCATGCAGCAAGAAGAGATCTGGGCCGCGCCGATGGGGCACTTCTCCTGGGCCGGCATCTCGAAGCTGGACCTGCCGATCGGCTGGGCCGCCACCAAGGAAGGCGACGCTGGCGATATGAACGCCATGGTGCTCGTCAAGGGCTCCAAGAACCAGGAATTGGCCCTGAAGTTCATGGATTTCTGGCTTTCGACGCCGATGCAGACCAAGATCGCCGAAATGCTGATCGACAGCCCGGCGAACAAGGAAGTCGTCGTCGCGCCCGAGATCGCCGAAAAGCTGACCTACGGCGCCGACGTCGCCAACAAGCTGACCTTCCTGCCGGCCGCCACCACCCTCGACTACCGTGAGAAGTGGCTTGCCGAGTGGAACGCGACGGTCGCGCAGTAAAAGGCGTTCTGAACCGAAGGCGATCGCACTAAGTTGCCCCTCACCCTCTCCCCGCAAGCGGGGAGAGGGGACTTGCCCTACGAACCGTTGAGGAATTGGGCAAGCCGGCACGGCATATCTCCTTCGCCCCGCTTGCGGGGGGAAGGTGGCCGGCAGGCCGGATGAGGGGCAATCTCTATACGCGACCGCTCCCCCTCGTGGGGAGATGCCGGCAGGCAGAGGGAAGCCCTCTGCGCTTCCCATCACCCCGAACCGCTGCCCTCTTTTCGGCAGGAGCACGCATGTTTCAAAATCGCGCTGAAGCCCTGGCGCTGGCCTTGCCGGCCGCCGTCTTTGCGACCGTCATCTTCCTGGTGCCTGTGGTCATCGTGCTGGCGGAGGGCTTTCGCAGCCCGGCCGGCTGGACCTTCTCGGCCTATACAAACTTCTTCTCTGAGCCACTGAACAGGCTGGTTCTGCTGCGCACGTTCAAGCTCGGCATCGCCGTGACGGTGGCGTCCGCCATCATCGGTTATGCCGCCGCCTTTGCGATCGTCAATCTCAGCGCCTCCGGCAAGGGGCGCATGATCGGCCTCATCTCGCTGCCGCTGATGATCTCGCCGGTCGCGCGCACCTATGCCTGGATCGTCATCCTCGGCCGCACCGGCATCGTCAACCAGGCGCTGCAGGCCGTCGGCCTCAGCGACGAGCCGATCCGCCTGCTCTTTACCGAGACGGCCGTCTTTATCGGCCTCCTGCAGCTCTTCCTGCCGCTGATGATCCTGTCGCTGATCAGCGCGCTGGAAAACATGCCCAAGGATGCCATCCTCGCCGCCCGGGTGCTCGGCGCCAACTGGTTCCAGGTGTTCTGGAAGGTCATCCTGCCCTTGACGCGCGAAGGCCTCGTTGTCGGCGGCACCCTGGTCTTCACCGGTTCGCTGACGGCCTATATCACGCCCGCCATCCTCGGCGGCTCCAAGGTGCTGATGCTGGAGACGCTACTCTTCCAGCGCGTCACCGTCGCCAACGACTTCGTCTCTGCAAGCGTCATCGCCTTCATCCTGATCGCCATGTGCTTTGCCGCGAACCTTCTCCTGAAACGGCTCGCCACCGCGAGGAACAAGCGATGAACCGCACGCTGTCCTTCACCATCCTTACCGCACTGATCGTCTTCCTGATCGGCCCGTTCCTGATCATCGTTGCCGCCTCGCTTTCGGCCGGCGATACGCTTGCCTTCCCGCCGCAGGGCCTGTCGCTCAAATGGGTGCTGAAGGTCTTCACCGTCGAGAGTTTCCGCGACAGCTTCATCATGTCGATGATCCTCGCCGTCGGCGGCACCTTCGTTGCGCTGTTGCTCGGCGTGCCGGCGGCCTATGCGCTGTCGCGCTACAAGCTGCCCTTCGGCGAGACGATCAACACCATCGTTACCCTGCCGATCATCGTGCCCGGCATCATCGTCGGTCTCGCGCTCCTGCGCTATCTCGTCGTGCCCTTCAGTTTCTCGATCGGCGTCGCGCTGTTCCTTGCCCATACGGCCCTCGTGCTGCCCTATACGGTGCGCGTCGTCTCCTCCAGCTTCAACAACCTGCGCTCCGACATGGAGGAGGCGGCGGTGCTGCTCGGCGCCACCCGCCTCGGCGCCTTCTTCATGGTGGTGCTGCCGAACATCCGGGCGGGCATTCTCGCCGCCTTCATCCTCGGCTTCGTAACGAGTTTCAACCAGGTGCCCGTCTCGCTGTTCCTGTCCGGTCCTGGCGTGCGCACGCTGCCCATCGACATGCTCTCCTACATGGAAACCACCTACGATCCCTCCGTCGCTGCGCTGTCGGCCCTTCTGGCCCTGATGTCGATCGGCATCGTCTTCCTCGCAGAACGCTTCCTTGGATTCTCCCGCTATGTCTGATCGCGCTTTCCTCTCCCTCGAAAACCTGACGCTCTCCTACGGCAATTCGATCGCCGTCGACAAATTCAACCTCGACATCAGGAAGGGCGAACTCGTCGCCTTTCTCGGCCCGTCCGGCTGCGGCAAGACGACGACCATGCGCTCGATCGCCGGCCTCCTGACGCCGACCTCCGGTCGCATCACGCTCGACGGCACGGACATCACCCGCGTTTCCGCCAACAAGCGCAATGTCGGCCTGGTCTTTCAGTCCTACGCGCTCTTCCCGCATCTGACCGTTTTCGAAAACGTCGCCTTCGGTCTGCGTTTGAAGCGCATGCCGGCCGCCGACATCGAGGCGCGTGTCACCGCCGGCCTGAAGTCGGTCGGCCTTTCCGCCTTCTCCGGCCGCAAGCCGGCGGAACTTTCCGGCGGCCAGCAGCAGCGCGTGGCGCTCGCCCGTTCCATGGTCATGGAGCCGAAGGTGCTCTTGCTCGACGAGCCGCTCTCCAATCTCGATGCGCGCCTGCGCGTCGAAATGCGCGCCGAGCTGCAGCGCGTGCAGAAGGAGACCGGGGTCACCATGATCTTCGTCACCCACGACCAGGCCGAAGCCTTGTCGCTCGCCGACCGCATCGTCGTGATGCGTGACGGCCTGGTCGAGCAGATCGGCACGCCTGAGGAAATCTACAACAACCCCGTCTCTTCCTTCGTCGCCGACTTCGTCGGATTCGAAAATGTCTTCGCGCTGAAGGACGGCAAGCTTGCTACGCCCGCGGGCGCGACCGCGCTTGCCGAGACGCTGCCCGGCAATGCCGCGGGTCTTGCCTGGCGCCCGGCAGGCGTCGTGCTCGATGCCGGCCCGTTCAGGGGCAAGGTGAAGAGCGTTTCCTTCACGGGCAATCTGCGCGAATACCTGCTCGACACGCCGCTCGGCCCCATCACGGCCGAGGTCAGTGCCGCGCTGCCGGTCCATGCACTCGGTGCTGACCTCGCCTTCGACCTGCCGCTGAAGGCGGCTGCACCCCTCCAGCGTTTCGCGTGACGGCGATGGGCGTCTGGATCGATACGGATATGGGGTTCGACGACATCGCCGCCATCCTCGTGGTGGCGCATGCGAGGGAGCCCATCGACGGCATATCGCTGGTCTTCGGCAATTCCGGCTTTGCGCAGGTGCGACAGAATGCGGCCTCGGCTGCAGCAGCCTTCGGCTGGAGCTTTCCCCTCCACGACGGCCGGTCCCTGCCGGTCCTGGGCCGCCTCGAAACCGCGGAAAACATCCTTTCCGAAGCCGGCATGCTGACCGCCGGCCGCAGCCTGCCGCCGGCGCCGCTGCTGCCGGAGAGCGATGCCTTCTCGGCCCTCTGCCATTGGCTGGAGACGATGGAAAGCCCGCGCCGCATCCTCGCCCTCGGCCCGCTCACCAACATCGCCGCGCTCGCGCTCGCCCGGCCGGATCTGGCGAAGAAGATCGACGATCTTACCTGGATGGGCGGCGGCGTCACCGCCGGCAACCACACGGCCTCGGCCGAATTCAACGCCTTCGCCGACCCGGAAGCGCTCGCCATCGTGCTCGCCCATGGCCTGCCGCTGCGCATGGTCGATCTCGACCTCTGCCGCAAGGTCGTCGCCTTTCCGGACGACGCCGCGCCGGTCCGCACTGCAGGCGGGCGGAATGCCGACCTTCTGGCCGATCTTCTTGCCGGATACATCTCCATCGGGACAAGCCGTGGCCGTCCCGGCATGGCCATCTACGACCCTTGCGCTGCCGTCGTCTTCGTGCGACCGGAGCTGGTGACCTTTACTGCTGCCCGCATCGACGTGGAACTGTCCGGAATGCTGACCCGTGGACGTACGGTTGTGGATGTTCGCGCCGCCGCGGCAAGACGCAATGCCGCCTTCGTCTCCGATATCGACGTGGATGCCGCGCGTGCGGTCATCCTTGGCGCGCTGACTGCGGAGGCGCAGCGATGACCGGCCGGACCGACGCTTGCGACCTCGACGACGAGACCCTGAGGGAAAACGCCGTCGCGGCGGCCCGCGGCGACCGCGCCTTCGATATCCTCATCCGTGGCGGCACGCTGGTCGACATGGTGACGGGCGAGTGCCGCCCTGCCGATATCGGCCTCGTCGGCCCGCTGATTGCGAGCGTTCATGCGCCGGATGCCCGGCAGGATGCGGCGGAGACAGTCGACGCCACCGGGCTCTTCGTCTCGCCCGGCCTCATCGATACGCATATGCATGTCGAAAGCTCGATGATCACCCCCGCGGCCTATGCCGCGGCGACGCTGCCGCGCGGCGTCACCACGCTTGTCTGGGATCCACACGAGCTCGGCAATGTGCACGGTGTCGCTGGTGTCGACTGGGCGGCGGAGGCAGCCGGCGCGCTGGCGCAGCGCCATGTGCTGCTTGCACCCTCCTGCGTGCCGTCCGCGCCGGATCTGGAAATGGCAGGCGCTGATTTTCCCGCGGAAACCATCGCCGCACTGCTCGCCCGCCCGGAGATCGGCGGCATTGCCGAGGTGATGGACATGCGCGCCGTCATCGAGGGGAGGGCACGCATGAGCGCCATCCTTGCTGCCGGCCGCCGGTCCGGCAAGCCGATCCACGGCCATGCGCGCAGCCTGGACGGTGCCGATCTGCAGGCTTTCGTGACGTCGGGCATCAGCTCCGATCATGAGATCGTCTCCGGTGAGGATCTCGTGCAGAAACTGCGTGCCGGCCTCACCATCGAATTGCGCGGCTCGCACGATCACCTTCTGCCCGAATGCGTCGCGGCCCTCAACGCGCTGCCCCACTTCCCGCAAACGGTGACGCTGTGCACCGACGACGTCTTCCCGGACGACCTTTTTTCCGCCGGCGGCCTCGACGACGTGGTGCGCCGCCTTGTGCGCTACGGCATGAAGCCGGAATGGGCCTTGCAGGCCGCCACGCTGAACGCTGCCCGCCGCATCCGCCGCGACGATCTCGGCCTCATCGCTCCCGGCCGCCGGGCCGACATCGTGCTGTTCCGGGATCTTGCCGATTTTCAAGCGAAACGGGTCTTTTGCAGCGGGCGTCTTGTTGCTCGCGATGGTGCCCTCATCGAAGCGGCACAGGAAATCGACGCGGCGCCGCTTCGCGGCTCCATGCATCTCGCGCCGCTCGTGGACGACGATTTCCGTATTCCCTGTGCGGGCAGCGAGGCGACCGTCGCCCTGATCGCCAAACCGCGCTTCACCGAATGGGGCGAGGCCGTCGCGAAGGTCGAGAACGGTTTTGTCGTTCCGCCCGCCGGAACCACGCTGATCGCGGTGGCGCACCGGCACGGCAAGACGGATGCACGGCCCCGCGTCGGCCTCCTGTCCGGCTGGGGTGACTGGCGCGGCGCGCTTGCCACCACCGTCTCGCATGACAGCCACAACCTCACGGTCTTCGGTAGCAACACGCGGGACATGGCCGTGGCGGCCAATGCGGTGATTGCCGCCGGCGGCGGCATGGCCGTAGCGGCGGAGGGCAAGGTGCTGGCGCTGCTCGCGCTGCCGCTCTCCGGCCTGATTTCCGATGCGCCGCTTGAGGACGTGGCCGCCGCCTTCTCGGCGCTGCGCACCGCGGCCGATGGCATCGTCGACTGGCAACCGCCCTACCTGGTGTTCAAGGCCGTCTTCGGCGCGACGCTCGCCTGCAATGCCGGCCCACACCAGACCGACCGCGGCATCGCCGACGGCACGACGGGCGTGCTGCTCGAAAACCCGGTCTTGAGCATTCGGGGCCTTCCGTGAACGCACCCGCCAACACCACCGCTCCATCGGTCAGCACCGGTCTCTTGCTGCCGGCGATCTTTGTGCCGCTGTGGTCGAGCGGCTTCGTGCTGGCGCGGCTCGTCGCGCCCCATGCGGAGCCGCTGACCTTCCTTGCCGTGCGCTTCTGTCTTGCCTTTCTGGCACTCGCCGCCATCGCGCTCTGGAAGGGGGCCCGCTGGCCGCGCGCGGCGCAGGAATGGCGACAGGCGCTGCTCGCCGGCGTGCTGATCCACGGCCTTTATCTCGGTGGTGTCTTCTGGTCGGTGGCAAACGGCCTGCCGACGGCGATTTCCGCGCTGATGGCGGGCATGCAGCCGCTGCTCGTGACGTTGCTGGCCGGCCGGCTGCTCGGTGAGCGCATGTCGCGGCGCGGCGCCATCGGCATCGTCATCGGCGCCATCGGCACGCTGGTCACCCTGGCGCCGAAGCTCGGCGCGACGGATGCCGGCGGCATTCCTCTCGTGCCGCTTCTCGTCTGCCTTGCGGGCGTGCTTGCTATTACCACCGGCTCCATCCTGGTCAAGCGCACCAGGATCACCGCCGATCCGCTGACCAACACCGCTGCACAATATATCGGCGCGCTGGTGCCGACGGCGATCCTCGTGCCCTTCGTCGGCGGGCCGGCCTTCGATACGACGGCGGTGCCGTTGTGGATCGGCCTTGCCTGGTCGGTTTTCGGCATGTCGCTCGGGGCGATCCTCTTGCTCCTGCACATGATCCGCCAGGGCGCACTGTCCAAGGTGTCGTCGCTCTTCTTCCTCGTGCCCGGCGTCTCGGCCCTGATGGCCTGGATCGGTTTTGGCGAAAGCCTCACCCTGGTCCAGATTGCCGGCCTCTGCATCGCCACGCTCGGCGTTTCCCTTGCCAGCCGCGGCTAAACTGACAGGAACCACCATGACCCTTGCCGAGATGATCGCCACCAGCAATGCGCCCGCCGTCACCGTGCGCCGCGACCTGCATCGCCATCCGGAAACGGCCTTCCTCGAATACCGTACCGCCTCGCGCGTTGCCGCCTATCTTGACCATCTCGGTTTTGCCGTGCGCACCGGCCGGGACGTGATGGATCCAGCCGTCGTCATCGATCCGCCCTCGGCTGAGGCGGTGGTGGCAGCAAAGCAGGCGGCTCTTGCCACGGGCGGCGATCCTGTCTGGATGGACCGTATGCCGGAGGGCCTGACCGGGGTCGTCGCGGACTATCGTTTTGGCGACGGGCCGATCGTCGCCTTCCGCTTTGACATGGATGCGCTGCCGGTCAACGAGACCGGGGCCGAGACGCACCGGCCGAATGCGGAGGACTACCGCTCGCGTTTTGCCGGCCGCATGCATGCCTGCGGTCATGATGGCCATGTTGGCATCGGCCTCGCGCTCGCCCACCGGCTTTGCGCGGAGAAGGGACTTTCCGGCACTCTGCGCCTGATCTTCCAGCCGGCGGAGGAAAGCGCCCGCGGTGCTGCGCCCATGGTGGCGGGCGGCGCGGTCGACGCTGTCGATCATCTCTTTGTCGGCCATCTCGGCTGCCTGTTGCCGTCCGGCAGGATCGGTGCCAGCGCTGTCGGCTTCCTGTTCTCCAGCCGCTTTGTCGTCACGTTCCGCGGGGCTGTCGCCCATGCGGCGATGGGGCCGCAGGAGGGGCGCAACGCGCTGCTGGCCGGGGCCTCGGCGGCGCTCGGCTTGCACGGCATTTCGCGTTTTGCCGGTGCGGAAACCTTCGTCAATGTCGGCGTTCTGCGCGCCGGTACGGCCTTCAACATCGTGGCCGACACCTGCGAGATGCTGGTGGAGGTGCGGGCCGACGACCGTGCGGCGCACGACTACATGGTCGAGCGGCTGCACGCGGTCATCGAGGGCGCCGCCGCCATGCAGCAATGCGGCGTGGATATCGTGCGCAAGAACCACATGCCCGGCAACGAGAACAGCCGGAACGCCACCGACCTCATCGCCGACGTGGCGCGTGGCCTGCCCGGCGTCACCGAGGTGCTGCCGGAATGGTCGATCGGGGGTGGCGACGATGCCTGCCTGATGATCCGCCATGTGCGGGAGAACGGCGGCTCGGCCGCCTATTGCATCATCGGCAGCGATATACCAGCCGTGCACCACGCCGCTGATTTCGATATCGACGAGGCATCGCTCGAAACTGGCGTCGCGCTGTTTGCCGGCATCGCGCAGCGCCTGCTGGGTGGCGAAGCGCGCGCATAGCACCCTGCTGCCGCTTTCTGGCAGCGGTAGGTGCGTATAGAGTGCCGACATGTCCCGCTCCGAACGCCTCTTCGCTCTCCTGCAAGCCCTCCGCCGTCATCGCCGGCCGGTGAGCGGGCGGGTTCTGGCGGAGGAGACGGGCGTCAGCCTGCGCACGCTCTACCGCGACATTGCCAGCCTCCAGGCGCAGGGCGCCGGCATCGAGGGGGAGGCGGGACTGGGTTATGTTCTGAAGCCCGGCTTTCTCCTGCCGCCGCTGATGTTCTCGCCGGAGGAGATCGAGGCTCTTGTCCTTGGCGCCCGCTGGGTGGCGAACCGCGGCGACGACCCGCTGCAGGATGCCGCCCGCAACGCGCTGGCCCGGATATCGGCAGTGCTGCCGCCTGAACTGCGCGAGACGCTGGAGGCATCGCCGCTGCTCGTCGGTCCGGGGAATGCGCTTCCGGCAAGTTCGGTGGACCTTGCCGTCCTGCGGCAGGCGATCCGCACGGAGCGCAGGCTTTCCATCACCTATCGCTCGGCGGAGGGCACTGCGTCGGCTCGCGTGATCTGGCCCTTCGCGCTCTCCTTTTTCGACCATGCGCGGGTGGTGATCGGATGGTGCGAGCTGCGCGAGGCCTTCCGGCATTTCCGCACCGACCGGATCGATGCGGTTGAGGTGTTAGACGACCGCTATCCCAGGCGCCGTCAGGCCCTGTTGCGGGCATGGCGCGAGGCGGAAAACATTCCGCAGCAGCGCATGCTGCTGCCATAAACTGGCAGCAGGGGATGGTAGCCGTTTCCTGTCTTTCAACGACAGGAGGCTCCGATGAGCAACATCAACAGCGTTCTTCTCTATGTGGCGGATGCAGCGGTAAGTGCCCGCTATTATGCACGTCTTCTCGGCCAGGAGCCGGTGGAGGCGAGCGCGACCTTCGCGATTTTCGTGCTGCCGTCCGGCCTCGGTCTCGGCCTGTGGGGCAGGGAGGGCGTGGCGCCGGCTCCGGCAGCGGCCGGTGGCGGAAGCGAGATCGGTTTCAAGGTCGAGACCGTGGAAGAGGTCGATCGCCGTCATGCCGCGTGGCGGGAGAGAGGCGCCGACATCCTGATGCCGCCGACCGATCTCGACTTCGGCCGCAGCTTTGTCGCCGTCGATCCCGATGGCCATCGCCTGCGCGTCTATACGGTGACGGACAACTCCCGAGCCTAGCGGCCGCCGGATATAGGAGAAGACCGGCCAGGGTTTCCCCGGCCGGTCGGCAGAGAGCGCGGCTATTCTGCCGGGGCAGACTTGTATTCCGCGCCGCGATCGGCATCGAGGATGCTGTCGATGGCGATGAGGTCGGGCATCTTCAGGCCGTTGGCACCGCCGCGCGAGACGAGCAGGTAGCCGAGGTAGACGGCGCCGATGGCGAACATGATCGCGACATAGGACCACGGCTTTGCGAAGGAGGCGTCGCGGAAGATCGCCAGTTCGAAGGCAAGCCAGGCGATGGCGAGGACGAGCACCGGAACCTCCCAGGCGCCGAGCGTGAAGCCCTGGCTCGGCGGCAGCTGGTGGCGCTTGGCCGCATACATCAGCACGGTCACCGCATAGATGATCGCCGGCAGCAGCGTTGCGGCGGAGAACAGCGAGAACAGTGCATCGGTCTGCTGCGAGAACAGCGCGAGGATGACCTGCCCGATGACGGCGACGAAGATGGTCGCGTTGACCGGCGTGTGCAGGGTCGGGCTGATCTTGTGCCAGAGCTGCCATCCCGGGAAGCGCTCGTCGCGTGACATGGCCCAGACGAGGCGTGTGCCGCTGAGAAGGATGACGAGGCCGCAGGAGAAGATGGAGATGACCACCAGAACCAGCAGGAAATTGCCGACGATAGGGCCGAGTACGCGTGTGATGACATCCGCGATCGGCGTTGCAGAGGCACCGAGTGCTGTCGGATCGCCGAGAAGGGCGGTGACGGCGATGAGGAACAGCATGCCGATGATGCCGAGGCTGAGAACCGCCTGCCACATCGCCTTCGGCACGACACGCGCCGGTTCGCGGGTTTCCTCGGCAAGGTTTGCCGCCGATTCGAAACCGACGATGGTGAAGGCGCCGAGCAGCGTGCCCATGATCCACGGGCCCGCCTTGGTCAGTTCGCCGAAGGCATAATAGCCTTCCGCGCCGATCGTGCCCGTGCTCGTCAAATTGGCGAAGTCGAGTTCGTTGTTGATGGCGCCGACCGCAAAGAGCAGCACGACGAGCCCGATCATGCCGACGAGCTGGATGGTGACGGCGACCGCGTTGAAGCGCTGGGTGAACTTCGTGGAGAAGGCGATCATCACGGCCTGGGCGACGATGACGAGGCTGGTGATCCACCAGGCGTTCATGGTCGTGCCCTCGTAGCCGAAGAGGACCGGCAGCACGGTGGAGGCGATGGTGTAGTCCACCGCGCAGAGCACGATGGCAAGGAAGGTGAAGCTGATCCAGCCCATGATCCAGCCGAAGACCGGATTGGAGATGCGCGACGTCCACTGGTAGACGTAGCCGGTCACCGGAATGCGTGCGGCGAGCGAGCCGAGGATGAGAGCGACCATCAGCTGGCCGACGACAACCACCGGCCAGGTCCAGATGCCCATCGGTCCCGATGTCGAGAGCATGGCGCCGTAGGCGGTGAAGATGCCGGTCGCGATCGAGACGAAGCCGAAGGCGACGGCGAAGGATTGAAAGGCGGTGACGTCACGCTTCAGCGTGTCGTGCTGGCTTGCGTGATGGGACGGCGCGGGCCGTCCCGTGGTGTTCTTGCTCATGGTTCCCCTCCTGTTTCAGGTTTGGTATGCGGTCAAGTCATGCGGGAAAGTCGCCCTCGGCCTCGCTCCAGAGGCTGACGCGGCGGTTGCGTTGCTTGAAGAAATCGATCTCGCGCGCGACGCCGACGCTTTCTTTCCAGCCGTCGGCATCGATGACGATCAGCTCGTCCATCGCCTCCATGAAAACGGCATCGACCGGCCCCCAGAGCTTGCCGATGCCCGCCTTGTCGAGATCGGCAAGGTGGCCGTTGATCGGATGGGACATCGACACCTGGCTGAAGACGGCGCCGCCGCCCCGCACGATGCGGGCGGCCACGGCGTTCGACAGCGTGAAACGCTGTTCCACGACCGTTTTGTCGGCATGCCCGTAGGGGCATGCGAGAAAGATCTTTCGCATGTTCTAAGCTCCGGAAATGGTCTGTCTGTGGTCGAGGGCGTCACTGACGCCAGGCTCGAGCCCTCTCGATGGCGCGCGCGAAGCGCGCATGCTCGGCCGTGCTGACGGAAGCATCCGGCGTGAAGGTCTGCGCCGCCTTGCGGGCGCCGCTGACGTCGACGCCGCAGAGTTCGGCAAGGCCGAGCGCCGTCAGCTCGTGCATCGGCGGCACGGTGATCGACCGCCTGCTCGCCGAGGCGAGGAACTGGGCGAAATAGCTGCTCTGCGACAGGCCGCCGTCGATGGAGATGCTTTCACCGAGCGGGACGACCTGCGCGGCGGCCTCGATGAGGCCCACCGTCAGCATCGCGATGCCCTCCAGCACCGCGCGAACCATGTCCCGTCGGTCCGTTGCATGGTCCATGCCGATGAAGAGTGGCGCAGCCTGGCGGTCCCAGTAGGGTGCGGCAAGGCCGGAAAGCGCCGGCACGAAAACGATGCCGCGGCTGAGGGCCGACGGCCCCTCGAAGCTGCCGAGCTCCTCCATTGCCGAGAAGAGGCCGATATTGCGCGCCCATTCGAGCGCCGAGCCGGCATCGTAGACGCCGCCCTCGACGGCGAAGGTCGGCGCTTCGCCCTTACGATGCCAGGCGATGGTCGGCAGAAGGTCTGAAGCGGGCGGACGCCTGTCTCCGGTGACGGACAAAAGGAAGGCGCCGGTGCCGAAGGTGATCTTGCAATCACCGGGCTTGCGGCAATCGTGGCCGTAAAGGGCGGCCTGCTGGTCGACGATCGAGACCTTGACGGGCGTTCCGCCGATGGTCCCGAAGGTTTCGTTGACGGCGGCGATATCGGGAAGGCAGTGCCGAGGGACGCCGTGCAGGTCGCACATCTCCTCGCTCCAGCTGCCGGTGGCAAGATCAATGAGGCCCGTGCGCGAGGCGGTTGCCAGATCCGTACGGAACGTGCCGCACAGCCGGTCGAGGAAGAAGGCGTCCGTCGTGCCGAGCCGCAGGCGGCCGGCCTGAAGCGCGGTGGAGACCGCCGGGATGTTCTTGACCAGCCAGGCGAGTTTGCTGGCGGAGAAATAGGGATCGAGCGGCAGGCCGCAGACGCTCTTGGAGCGTTCCTCCGCGGCAGGCGGCAGGCGGCAGGGCGGCAAGGTCGTCCGCCGTCCGCGCATCCTGCCAGACGATGACAGGAGAGAGGGCCTTTCCGGTCTCTGCGTCCCAGGCAAGGCAGCTTTCGCCCTGGTTGGAAATGCCGATCGCATCCACCGGCCCGGCGCCCTCCAGCACGGCCTCGATGTTGCGCAGCAGTTCCTCCGGATCGTGCTCCACCCAGCCGGGTGCCGGATGGTGCTGCGCATGGCGGCGCGTGCCGGCGACCGTCCAGGCCCCGCCATCCTCGACGACGAGGCAGCGGGTGGACGTCGTGCCCTGATCTATGGCGGCTACCCGCATTATGATTCCTCCCTGAAACGAAAATGGACGTGCTGCGCCTGCGGCGCCGCCGCCGGAATGGGCACGAGGACGCGCCGCTCGGGCATCCAGGTGCCGCTGGCGTGCCACACTTCGCGCCCCTCCAGTTCAAGCGACAGGCGGCCCTTCGCGCGGCGCAGGAAGCGCAGCTGGAAGTCCCGGAATGCCGCAGGCAGAGAGGCCGCACGGCGCAGGATGTTCGGCACGACGAGCTTGACCGGATCGTCGAAGGTGACGGCAACCGGTTGTACTGCCTCCGGGTCGCGGCCGATATCCGCAGCCAACGAGCGCCCGATCGCGCGGCCTTCGCGATAGGCCCAGCCGCCGGTCTCGACCGCGCGCAGCACGTTGCCGGCAGCGAAATGCAGCGGATCGCGCGCGCGTCCATATTGATCGACCGCCGGGCCGTCGCTGCCGGTATCGACCCCGATAGAAGACTGCAGGAACAGCGCCGATTCCGGCGTGAACTGTCCCGTCAGCAGCACGCCGTCACAGGCGAGGGTTTCGAACTCACCGTTCCGGCGGATGGTGACGGCCTCGACGCGATCGCGCCCGATGATGTCGACGACGTCGGTACCGCGGTGGAACGGCACGCCGACCAGTGTGGGAAACCAGTGCAGGGGTGCCCGGGCAAGGGCATGGGAGCGCGGCTCTATCATCGCGACGGGCCTTGCCCCGTGGGTGAGGCAGGTCAGCACGGCCGACAAAGAGACGAGTTCGGATCCGACGATGAGCGGGCGGCGGAACGGCACGAGGCCGTGGAAGGCGATGTAGGCCTGGAGCGTGCCCGTGGTGACGACGCCGATCGGCCGGTCGCCGGAGAGCAGGCGCGCAGAGCGTGGCTTTTCGCGCGCGCCGGTCGTCACCAGGATGCGGCTTGCACGGAGGGTCTCGACGCCGCGGCCCGAGGTGACCGTGACGGCCCCACCTTCTTCCAGCCGCACGACGGAATGGCCCGTGCGGATATCGACGCCGGCCTTGGCGGCTTCCCGTTCGAGTTTGCGCCCATAGGCCGCTCCGAAATAGACGCGGCCGAATTCCAGCATGCCAAAGGGGGAATGGCTGCAGTGGCGGGTTGCGCCACCGAGTGCCGGCTCACGGTCGAGCAGGGTGACCCGCCCGGCGCCGCGCTTGCGCATCTCGATGGCTGCCGCGACGCCCGAGGGGCCGCCGCCGATGACGATGACATCCGCGTCGAACGGGCTCATCGGCTCTCCCCCGTTTCGCTGGCCAGTGGTGTCGCAAGCTTTCCGCGGGTCATCTCGGCAAGGCGTGCATTGCAGTAGAAGCCCTGGCAGCGCCCCATGCCGGCGCGCGTGCGCCGGCGCAGGCCGCCGAAATCGCCGGGCGGGACGGGGCTGTCGAAGGTCGCCTCGATCTCGCGGCGCGTGACCAGCTCGCAGTGACAGACGATCTCGCCATGGTCGGGGCGTTGCCAGTCGCGCTCCCGGCATTCGGCCAGATTGGGGACTGAGACCGGCGGAACCTCGGAAGGGTGTGCAAAATCACCGGCAAAATCCGAATACAGCTTCAGGGCGTGCTGCGCGAGGCCAAGAGCAGAGCTGAGGCCTGTCGAGCGGATGCCGCCGAGCGTGATGGCGCGCTTGTCGGGCCGCACGAAAACCCGATAGCCCTTTTCCTCGCTGGCGGGGCGTAGCCCGGCATAGACCGCCGTCACCGGAATACCGGCAAGGGCGGGCACGATTTCCGCCGCGCGGCGCAAGAGGGCGTCGAGCGTTTCCGTCTCGACCGTGGCGCGCACCCGGTCCTCCTGCTCCTCCGCCGTCGGGCCGACGAGCACGTTGCCGAAGGCGGTGGGACAGACGACGATGCCCTTGGTGATTTCCGTCGGGACCGGCAGGATGATGCGGGGGACATGGCGCGCGGCGGCCTTGTCGAGCACGACGAACTGGCCCTTGCGCGGCTTGATGCGGAAGGCCGCTTCGAAGCCGAGGCGGCTATCGACGATATCGCCGTAGAGGCCGGCCGTATTGACCACGCTGCCCGCCTCGATGATGCCGGCCGACGTTTCCAGCCACCAGCTCCCGTCGAACGCGCCTTTGAGAAGTTCCGCGCCGCGCAGGAAGATCGCGCCGAGCGAAACGGCCTGCGTGAGATAGGCGAGCGGCGCCGACCAGGGATCGATGACATGTTCGCCCGGCACTTCGAGGGCGCCGGCAAGGCGTTCCGACAGCGTCGGCATTGCGGCGCGCGCTTCGGCGCCTGAGCGGAGCACGACATCCGTGATGCCGTTTTCGTGCGCCTGGGCGTCGATGGCGGCCAGCTTGTCGGCCTCGAGGCTGTTCCAGGCGCAGACGAAGGCCGTTGTGGTGACGAGGGGCAGGTTCAGCGTGTCGCGGATCGCGAGATACTCCCGCCGGCCCGCGCGGACCAGATCGAGCTCGAGGCTGCCGGGCGGGGCGTCGAAGCCCGTATGCAGGATCGCGCTGTTCGCCTTGGACGCTCCGGAGAGAATGTCCGTTCCCTTCTCGATAAGCACGACCTTCGCACCGGCCAGCGCAAACCGCCGGGCGACCGCACAGCCCACGACGCCTGCGCCGATGATCGCGATGTCGAATGATCCGCTGATGGCGGGGGGAAGGGGCACTGACATTTCTCCCGTTCGGTCAATGATTGACTGAACGGTATTTAACGTTTGACCGAATGTAAAGCGGGATTGCGAGCCGGTTCGGGCGTTGTGTGACAGAAAGCCCTGATTCTCAGCGCGCGCTGTGCAAGAGTGAAAACCTCAGGTTTTGACCGATCGGTCTCTTTCCGGTCATTGACTTGACCGATCATCGCGCTACAACGGGAAAGCATAGCAAACGAGTGGCTTTGCATTCGAAAACCGTTGCCGGAAAGGACCATTGTGAGGCCTGCGGATCGCCACGAAAAAATTGTGCGGCTGGTGCACAAGGCTGGGGAAATCGGTGTCGATGAGCTGGCCCAGACGCTCTCCGCCTCCCGGGAAACCATCCGGCGCGATCTCTCGAACCTCGATGCGATGGGGCGCCTGAAGAAATTCCATGGCGGCGCGCGGGTTCGCTCCACGCCATCGGTCGAGCCGGCCGTGGAGGGACCCTTCGCGCTGCGCATGGCGGAAAACCTCACCGCAAAACGACGGATCGCCTATGCCGCCGCCCGGCTGCTTGCGCCGGGGGATTCGGTGTTCATCGACACGGGCACTACGACGCTGATCCTGGCGGAGGCGCTCGTCGACCTGCCGGCGCTGGTCGTCATCACCAATTCCTGGAAGATCGCCGCGACGGTTTCGGCCAATGCCGATCACAAGGTCTTCCTGCTCGGCGGAGCCTATGGCGCGGACGCGGGGGAGACGCTCGGGCAGTTCGCTGTCGAGCAGGTGCGGAAGTTCCGCGCGCGCCACGCCTTTCTCACCGTCGGGGCGGTGGATCAGCATTCGGTCATGGACTTCGACGCGCAGGTAACGGAGGTGGCGCAGACCATGATCGAGCGCGCGGAGGCGGTCACCGTGCTGGCGGATGCTTCGAAATTCGGCAAGCACGGCATTTTCGAGGTCGCGCCCTGGTCTGCGCTGGACCGGCTGGTGACGGAACAGGAGCCGCCGGCCTCGATCGCCGAGGCGCTGGCGGCCGCCGGGACGGAAGTCGTGATCGCCTGAGCGGGTAGACCGTGCCCCGAGCTGGGGGCACGGCCAGCGGGCTCAGCCCGCCACGAGGAACCAGGAACGGCGCGCCTGCATCAGCCCCACGGCATAGATGGAGAAGGCAAGGACCGCGGTCGCGGGTGCCGAGAGTTCCGCATAGGCGCCGCCCCAGACATGGAGCGCGATGCCGACCGCGGCGGCGACGAACCAGGCGCTGATACCGAGCGGATTGAAGGCCGGCACATGGCTGGAGCGGTATTCGATGGCTGAACCCACCAGCGTGCTGTAGCGGTCGATCAGGATGTGCGCCATGGCGACGGCGACCCAGGCGACGACGAAGATGCCCTGGTAGGCGAGGGCCTGGAGCAGGTAGGAGAAGACGTCGGCGAGCATCAGGAGATAGACGATGACGCCGACCGCGATCGCCCAGCCGACGCGGCCGAAGGGCAGGCGGCCGAAGAGCTGCACCAGCGCTTCGAGGTTGACGGCGGCGAGGTAGTAGTTCGCCGTGTTGATGCGTGTCTGCGTGACCCAGACGAAGGCGAGGCCCCAGATGCCCATGAGCTTCAGGAGCGCCAGCAGCACGCTGACCTCCGAGAGCGCGCCGAGATCCGGCACGGTGCCGATCATGAACATGCCGAAGAGGCCGCTCACCAGGAAGGCGACGGCGTAGAAGGGCGTGCCGAAGTTGAACCAGGCGTGATAGCCGGCATCCTCCTGGCGTCCGAAGCGGGCATAGTCGAAGGTGAACATCATCAGCACCCAGACGCCCATGTAGTAGACGAAGCACGACCACCAGCCGCCGGCCGGTTCGCCGGTTTCCGGGCCGAGGTTCAGCCATTTGTCGCTGTAGCCGTATTCGCCGATGGCGAGCGCGACGGCGACCACGAGGCCGAGGATGTAGAAGGGCAGGAGCACGCCGTTGAACTTGTCGAGCCAGGTCTGGATGCTGCCGAAGATTAGGGGCACGCTGTAGAGCACGACGATGAGCGCCGCGACGGGATAGGAGATCGACGGCATGACGGTGTTGATGCCGACGGCGATGACCGAGCCCTCGAAGACGGCGTAGTAGATCGCCGTGGCGCAGAAGATCAGCGTTGCGAGCCCCGCCCCGACATTGCCGAAGAGGACGCGCGAGAACAGCGCGACGGAAAGCCCGGTGCGGATGGCGAAGCGGCTCAGCACCGCATTGACGCCGCCATAGGCGATGACCGACAGCACGATGCCGATGATGGCGTTGCGCGTGCCGAAATTGAGCGCCATTGCCGCGCCGACGACGATATAGAACACGGCGCTGCACACGGCCCACCAGGCCATGGTCAAGGCGCCTTTCGGCATGCGCGCGTGCGGCGGGACCGCCACGTTGGAAAAATCCGAATTGTCGGCTTCGGTGGCCGATACGTTGCCTGCCATCTTGTTCCCCTCGATTGTTGCAGGTGATGCGGTTCGACCGGCGACAGTGTCGGCCGGGCGGGCGATTGGGTGCGTATCTGTCTGGTGGCGAGGTGCTTGGGTCTGATCCGCCGGCTTCGGATTGCCGATGCGAAGGGGATCAGGGACCTCGGAGAAGCGTCATCGACATTGGCGCGTGCATTGCTCCTCCCCACGCATGTCCTCTTTGACCAGCCAACGCTAGGCCGATTGCCTCCTTTTGAAAAATTCTATTTTTGCATGCTTTGCATCTGAAAATCAGAACTGTTCATTTGCTGCCATGGCCGTAAAAACCGCCGATTATACAGACGTTTAGGCGTATCTCGCAAAACGCATTTGCGGTTTCATTGGCGTGTATGCAAAGCGCCTTCTGTTTTTTTGATGCATGGCCGCCATAAACCAGAAGGCGCTTTGCAACGGGACGTTTCGGGCGGCTCCGCTGGCGCAACCGCCCAGGGCCGATTAGGTGCGGGTCAGCAGGTAGCTGCCACTTTCATGCAGCACGCTCGTCCAGCCGGGCTCGATCACGATGGTCGTCGTCACCTCCTCAATGATCGCCGGTCCCTCGATGCGGGCGCCCGCGCCGAACTTCGCGCCGTCATAGATCGGCGTGGACGTCGCCTTGCCGGATTGGTCGAAGATCGCCTCGCGGTAGCCTTTCAGGGCCGCTTTCGCCTCGCCGCCTTCGGCGAGTTTCGGCGGACGGACCTTTTCGATGAGGCCGTAGACGGTGGATTCGAGATTCACCACCTCGACCGCACTGTGGCGTTCGGCATAGGTGTAGAGTTCCTCGTGACGGGCGTGGAAGGCGTCCTTGACCTTCTCGATCGTCGTCCCGTCGATCGGGAAGGTGCCGATATCGACCGTGCATTCATGCACCTGGCCAACATAGCGCATGTCGATCGAGCGCTTGATGGCGATCGCGTCGTCGGCAAAACCGTCGGCCTTCAGATGCGAAACGCCCTTCTCCTCGATCTCGTGGAACAGGCTGTCGATGCGCTGGTAGGCGGCGGCATTGTCGAGGCGCACCGGGGCCGGGGCCATGTAGTTGTATTTGACGTCGGAGATGATCTGGCCGAAAGCGCAAAGGCCGGAGGCGAGTTTCGGCAGGATGATCGTGTCGATGCCCATCTCGCTTGCGAGCGCCGTGATATGCGCTGCCGTCGCGCCGCCCGCGCCGACCAGCACGAAATCGCGCGGATCGTAGCCGCGTTCGACGGAGACGCGGCGGATGCCGTTGACCATGCTGTTGTTGACGATGGCGAACATGCCGTAGGCGGCCTGTTCGACGGAGATGCCGAGCGGTTCGGCGACCCGGGCCACCGCGGCGCGCGCCTTCTCGATGTCGAGCGGCAGCTTGCCGCCGAGCAGACCCTCGGGGTTGAGGTAGCCGAGCACGAGATTGGCGTCCGAGGTGGTCGGCTCGGTGCCGCCGCGGCCGTAGCAGGCGGGACCGGGCTCGGAGCCGGCCGACTGCGGGCCGACCTGCAACAGGCCGAGCGGGTCGATCCAGCCGATGGAGCCGCCGCCGGCGCCCAGCGTCTCCACCTGGATCATCGGCACGCCGATGCGGTAGCGCAGGAAGTCGATGTTCTTGTTGAGGTTGGTCTGGCCGTTGCGCGTCAGCGTGATGTCGAAGGAGGTGCCGCCCATGTCGACGGTGATGACGTTCTTCTGGTCGAAGGGCGCGCCGGCATAAAGCCCCGCCTGCGGCGCGGAGGCCGGGCCGGAATTGATGGCATAGACGGAGCGGTCGGTCATCACCTGGCCGATGGCAAGGCCGCCGTTCGACTGAAAATAGCGCACCGGCTGCTTTGCCCCGAGTTTGCGGAAATAGGCATCGACGGCGGCGACGTAGCGGCGCATGACGGGCGCGAGATAGGCATTGGTGACGGCGGTGGAGGTGCGGGTGTATTCGCGCACCTGTGGATAAAGCTCGCCGCCCACGGTCAGGATCGCGTCCGGCATCATCTCGCGTACGATCTCCGCGGCACGCCGCTCGTGGCTCGGGTCGAGCACGGACCAGACGAAGGAGATGGCGACGGTCTCGACGCCCTCTTTCAGGAACAGGCGGCAGGCCTCGCGCACGTCCTCCTCATGCAGCGGCGTGCGCACCGAGCCGTCGGACAGGATGCGCTCGCGTACGCCGCGGCGGAGATAGCGCGGCACGAGCATGGTCGCGGCCGGATAATCCGGGTCATAGCGGAAACCGTCTTCCTTGTGGCCATTGCGGATCTCGATGGAATCCTCGTGGCCGGCGGTGCAGATCAGCCCCGTCTTGCCGCCGCGATGGGTGATCAGCGCGTTGAGGCCGACCGTCGTGCCGTTGATGCAGAGATCGCAGCTCGCGATGATCTCCTCGATCGGCTTCCTGAGATCGGCGGCGATGAGGCCGAGGCCGTTTTCGATGGCCTTGGTCGGGTCGGTGGGCGTGGAGAGCGCCTTGAACAGTTTTACCTCTCCGCTGGCGCGGTCGGCGATGACGAAGTCGGTGAAGGTGCCGCCGGCGTCGATGCCGAGACGATAGGAATGCAGGGTCATGTCGGGTCTTTCTTTATACGCTGGCGCGCAGCCGCGCGGTCTCGGCGGTATCGACGGCGAGGGTTTGCGGGTTGGCGATGGCGACGCCGTAGTCGGCGCGCGCACCTTCGATGGAGACGAGACCGTTGCGCACGTCCCAGACGACTTTCTCCACCGGCCGCTCGAACGGATTGCCGTAGCCGCCGCCGCCCGGATTGAGGTTGGTGATGGTCTGGCCCGGCTTGATGGTCTCGATGATGTTCTTGCGCTCGACCTCGACCTTGCCGTCGCGGCGCAGCTCCACGCGGCCGACCTTGGTGTCGACCATCGCCGATTTTGCGCCCGCCGCGCCCATGGCGGGAATGCGCCGGCCTTCGCCGAAACCGATGCACAGCATGTCGCCGTTGAGCGGCTCGACCTCCCAGGCGGTGCCGGAGCCGCCGCGGAATTTTCCTGCGCCGCCGGAATCGGTCATCAGGGAGTAGCGGTGGATGACGATGGGGTAGGAATATTCGAGCAGTTCGACGTCGCCGGAGGTGAGCGCGCCGAAGCAGCATTCCGGGCCGACGGCGTGCCAGCCGTCCTGCTTGGGTGTCGCACCGCCGCCGGAGATGATGGTGGCGAGCACCATGGTCACGAATTCCTCGTTGGTGCGGGAATCGCGGCCGGCAATGTTGAGGCCGTTCGCATGGCCCCAGGAGGCGGAGACCTTTGAGGGCATCGCCTTTTCGAAGGCGAGGCGCACGGCGTCGGTCAGCGTCTCCATCGGCGTCGTCGTGCAATTCATGTGCGGAGCGGGTTCCTGCGCGTTGCAGAGCGTGCCCTTCGACCCGAAATCGAGGCTGACGCAGCGATAGAGGCCCTCGTTGTAGGGCGGCGGCAGGGCGGCGAACATCATCAGGCCGAGATAGACGCCGGAATGGGAATTGCCCTCGTAGGAATTGATGAAATAGGGGATCTGCGGCGGGCTCGCGATGGCGATGTGGCAGCTATCGCCCGTGACCGTCACGGTCGCCTTGATCTCGAAATCGCCGAAACCGTGGCCGGCATCTTCCAGGATCGCGGACCCCTCGTAGGTGCCGTCGGGCACGGTGGATATCAGCGCGCGCATGTGCCGGTCGGCCATGTCGAGCAACGTGTCGACGCAGGCGTCCACCTGTTCCTTGCCGTATTTGTCGAGCATGGCGATGAGGTTGCGCTCACCCACTTGGCAGGCGCCGATCAGTGCCCGGAAATCGCCCTCCTGGTCGCGGCGGGCGCGCATGTTGGTGAGGATCATGTTGAGCACGTCGTGGCGCGGCGTGCCGCGGTCCCAGATTTTGACCGGCGGAATGCGCAGGCACTCGGCGTAGATTTCCGTGGCGTTGGGGTTGTAGCCGGCCGGAACGGGGCCGCCGATATCGGTGAGATGGCCCTTGCAGACGGTCCAGTAGACGAGTTCGCCCTTGTAGAAGACCGGCTTGTACATGCAGGTGTCGATGGCGTGGCTGCCGCCGAAGGCCGGGTCGTTGTGCAGGAACAGATCGCCCTCGTGGATGTCGTCGCCGAAGAAGGCGGCGACCGCCTTCATGGCGGGAATGAGCGAGCCGAGATGGATCGGGATGTCCTGGCCTTGCAGGATCATTTCCGGCCGGGCGTTGAACAGCGCCGTCGAATAGTCGTGTGCCAGGTTGAAGACCGACGAGCGGGCCGTCTTTTCGAGCGCGAGCGTCATTTCACGCTGGGTCGTCTCGAGCATGCCGCGCACGACCGACAGGGTGATCGGGTCTACCTTGGAAGTCTGGGTATGATTCATCGTGTTCACGCTGGTTGAGGGCGAGAACCGACGGCCTGGAAACCGTTGGAGGTGCTGATGTGACTGTTCCCTTAAGCCGCCGGTATCTGTCGCACCGTTGAAGCCGGGGTCAATCTAGGCAGAGTTTTCCGCTTCGGTCTTTGCAGTGCGGGAACGACAAATTGCGCTGGGGCGCACAAGCTGTCATTTTCGTTGCCTGGCGGAAATCCTGTGCGTACCTTTGTCCGAAGAGGGGAAGCCGCATGAAGACGAGCATCACCACAAGCGCGACACGCGCCCCGGACCGCAGCCGGCACTGGCACGAGGCCATCGCCTCGGCCTATTTCCCGCTCGACCTGCGTTTCCGTGATCCCGACCGGTTTTCCGGCGACCTGACGACCTGGCAGTTCGGCGACGTCTCGATCTCGCGGCTCACCTCGGATGCCCTGCAATACCACCGCCTGCCGCATCATTTTCGCGCCGCGCGCGACGAGGAGTTTCTGGTGACGGTGCCGGCCAAGGCGGAGGTGTTCTTTTCCCAGTGCGGCAAGGACATCAGATGCCCGCCCGGCGGCTTCTTCCTGGAGCGCAGCAGCGAACCCTACCAGTTCAGCCATGCCGAGCCGGCGGACATGTGGGTGCTGAAGGTGGAGGGCGACGCACTGGCGGGCCGCATGCGCGCGCCCGATCGCTTCTGCACCCTGCAATTCGAGGCGGACAACGGGGCGGGCGGCCTCTTCACCGACATGCTGCATCTTCTGCCGGCGCGTTTCGACGGCATGACACAAGAGGCGCGTATCACGGTCGGCCGGCAGCTTGTCGACCTGCTCGTTCTGGCGATCAAAGCGGACGACCGGGTGCTGGTCTCGGGCAATTCCACCGTGCGCGGTGCGCATCTCGCCCGCATCGAGGCGTATGTCCGTGCCAATCTCCAGGACTTTCGCCTGGATCCGGAGCGTATCGCGCGGGCCTGTGGTATCTCCACCCGCTACCTGCACGAACTCTTCCGCGATACGGGGCAGACGGTGCGGAGCTGGATCCGTGACCAGCGGCTGATGGCCTGCCGGGAGGCGCTGGAAGACCCGAACAATGTCGAGACGGCGGCGGAGATCGCCTATCGCTGGGGTTTCGGCGACCAGACGCAGTTTTCCCGCGTCTTCAAGGCCGAGTTCGGCGTGCCGCCGGGCGAATTCCGCGAAAACGCCCGGGCTGGCCGTCTGTCATAGGCTGAAGCGGCTGGAAATTTCCGCCACCGGCTCGCCGTTCCGCACGAGCACGCGGCCACGGCGGATGACGGTGCGTTTTTGCGGCGTCAGCGCCACGGCTTCTGCGAGCGTTCGGGCGGGAACCAGCACGACGTCACCGAAATCGCCATTCGCAAAACCGTAGCCCGAAAGGCCGACGCCTTCGGCGCCGCCGAAGGTGCAGATGCGCATCGTTTCCGCAAGGTCCGCATCGTTGGTCATGCCGTTGCGCTGAGCGAGGTATTTTGCCCGTTCCAGCATGTCGCCATTGCCCCAGGGCTCCCAGGTACCCTGGATGCCGTCCGAGCCGGAGGCGGTCGTGAGGCCGCATTCGCGCATCAGGCGCAGCGGCAGGGCAGGCGCCGCGGGGCTGCCGACCGTCATGACAGAAATGTTTTCCGCTGCCATTGCCTCGATCAGCGCGCGCTGGCGGGCCGGATCCAGCATGCCGAGGCAATAGGCGTGGCTGACCATGACGCGGCCCTGCATGGCGAGCGCCCGCGTCCGCTCGACGATCAGTTCGAGGCAGAAGGCGCCGAGATCGCCGGGTTCGTGCAGGTGGATGTCGATCGGCTTTCCGTAACGCTCCGCGAGGGCGAAAATTTCGTCGAGATGGCGCACCGGATCGCGGTCGATGGTGGCGGGATCGATGCCGCCGACGATATCGGCTCCGGCCCGCATCGCGGCGTCCATCAGGTCCAGCGTGCCCGCGCGCGGCAGCATGCCGCTCTGCGGGAAGGCGACGATCTGCACGTCCACGAGATCGCGCACCGCCTCGCGGGTTTCGATGACACCCTCGATATTGGCGGTGCCGATCTCCGTATCGACGTCGATATGGCTGCGGATGTGCAGCACGCCGTATTTCAGTGTCTGGAGAACCTGGCGGGCGGATTGGCGACGGGCGTTGATGCCGAGGTCGCGCTTGGCCTTGCGGTCGGCGAGGATGCGGTCGTTGCGGTTCGGGCCGATGCGGTTCTCGAACCAGTCCATGCCGATCAGCGTCTTGTCGAGATGAGTATGGGCTTCGACGAGGCCGGGAAGCGCGATGAAACCGGCGGCGTCGATCACCTCTGCCGGCGGCTGATCGCCGGGCGGGCTGAAGCGGCCGTCGCGGATGACGAGATCGACCGGTGCGCCGCCGAGGGGGCGGGCGTTGCGGATGAGAAGGTCTTTGCTCATGGCTTTCTCCTTTTCGCGCTCACGCGAGGCCGGCGCGGCGCATGGCCAGGCGAAAGGCCTTTTCCGCCCGGTCGAGGATCGCGCCCTCGTCGGCCTGCACCAGTTTTCGCCCGCGCATCAGCACGCGGCCGCCGACGATGGTCGTGTCGACATCCGCGCCGTTGGCGAAGCGCGCGAGGCGCTGCACCGGATCGACCGGCGGCCAGAGATGTGGCTGACGCATGTTGACAAGGAGAATGTCGGCGCGCTTGCCGACCTCCAGCGAGCCGATCTCGTCTTCCATGCCGAGCGCCCGGGCGCCCTCGATCGTCGCCATTTCGAGAAGCTGTTGCGGCGGCAGCACGGCGTCGTCGCGAAAATGCCGGGCGTGGTAGCGGTGCGCCTGGAACATGTTGCGGAACATGTCGAAGGAGCGGTCGGGCGCGGCGGCATCGGTGCCGAGCGAGACGGTGATACCGTCCTCCATCAGCTCCGGCGCCGGGCAGCGGCCGGACACCGACATCAGCGCGCTCGGATTGTGCGCCACCTTGGCGCCGGTACGCGTCAGCACGGCGCGGTCCTCGTCGGTGAGGTCGATGCAATGGGCAAGCAGAGAGCGGGTGTCGAAGAGGTCGAGGCTGGCGTCGTTGGCCGCGATCGAGCCGTCGCGGTGGCCGTCCTGCACCAGGAGCACGCCCTTTTCCCGGGCAAGGTCGCGCGCCTTCAGGCAAAGGGCGCGCACGGCGGGGTCTTGGAGATCGCATGCATCGAAGACCGGCAGCGAGACGGCGAGCCGGACCCGGTCATTGCGGCTGGCCCAGGCATCGATCAGGGCCGTGCACGCCTTCAGTTGTGTATCCGGTAAAACAGCGATTTCGTCATACGATTTGGCGTTGTATTTTCGGTAGATGCTCTTTGCCGAGAGCCGGTTGGGGCCGATGGCCAGCACTTCCCGCAGTCCCATTTCGGCGATAACGGCAAGATGCGCGTCGGCGGCGTCCGGCGCTTCGGTGCGCATGATATCCGGCCCGCCGCCGAAGAGGAGAGCGGCGGTGGTCGTGCCGCATTTGATGCGTTCCGCGGCTGAAAGCGCTGCCTCCGCTGCCCAGAATTCCGCATCCGTCGCCTCGGCGTAGACCCGGCCGGTGATCGTCATCCAGTCTTCTGAATCCCCGCCCAGACCCTTGGTCAGCATGTGTCCGGCGTGAGCATGAGTGTCGATCAGCCCCGGCATGACAACCATGCCGGCGGCGTCGATGCGAGGCGTTTCGGGCGGAATGGCAGGCACATCCGCGCCGATGGCGGCGATCCGCCCGTCACGCACCAGCAGGGATGCCCCCTCCAGCACTCTTCGGCCGGCATCCATGGCGAGGATCACGCCATTTTCGATCAGCAATGTGTCGGTCACTCAAAATCCTCCTAAATTGGATACAATTTTTGCATATAGTGTGTGCAAATTCTAGCGCTGGTATCTTGATATTCCATTTTCATTATGTACAGTCATATTCGGAGTGATCGTATGCAAAAATAGTATTGTATGCATACAAATCTGGGAGAATCCGCATGAAGACCTACGTGAAAACCCTGCTGGCGGGGCTGGCCATGCTGGCGCCGCTTTCCGTACCTGCCCTTGCCGAGACGCTGCGCTGGGCGTCGTCCGGCGATGTCATTTCCTACGACCCGAATGCGCAGGTCGACAGCTTTACCCAGAGCGTGCACCACATGGTGTTCGACCCGCTGGTGCGGCGGAACAAGGAGCTGAAGCTGGAGCCGGCGCTCGCCACCTCCTGGGAGGTCATCGAGCCGACGCGCTGGCGCTTCAAGCTGCGCCAGGGCGTGAAGTTCCATGAAGGCCAGCCCTTCAATGCCGACGACGTGGTGGCGACGATCCAGCGTCAGATCGATCCCGGCGCACGCAACCGCGAAAATCTCTCCACCGTTACCGGCGTCGAGAAGGTGGACGACTATACCGTCGATCTCATCCTGCGCGGCCCCTATCCGCTGCTTCTCAACGACCTCGCCGCCATCTACATCATGAGCAAGCCCTGGATGGAGGAGCATGATGCGCTGAAGCCGGGCAACGCCTCGACGGGCGTCGTCACCTATGCGAGCAACCACGCCAACGGCACGGGCGCCTTCAAGCTGAAGAGCTACGAGCCGGATTCCCGCTCGGTCTTCGAGGTGAACAAGGACTGGTGGGACAAGCCCGAGCACAATCTCGACGAGGTGGAGTTCCGCCCGATCGCTTCCGATGCGACGCGTGTTGCCGCGCTGCTGTCCGGTGAAGTCGACATGATCGCGCCGGTGCCGTTGCAGGATGTCGACCGCATCGCTGCCACGGACGGGCTGAAGGTGGCCGAGAATCCGTCGCTGCGCACCATCTTCCTCGTCTTCAGCTACCGGCCAGAGCTTCATGCCGCCCCCGGAAAACCCAACCCGATGCTCGACGTGCGGGTGCGTCAGGCGCTCTGGCATGCCATCGACATGAACACGATCCAGAAGCGCCTGATGCGCGGAAAGTCGCGTATCGCCGCCATGCTCGTCGCCCCTGCCGTCACCGGCTATGACGAAACCATCGACGTGCCGCTGCCCTACGACATCGACAAGGCCAAGGCGCTGCTCGCCGAGGCGGGCTATGCCGATGGCTTCAAGACGGGGCTCGCCTGCCCGAACGATCGCTACATCGCCGACGAGCAGATCTGCCTGGCGATTGCCTCCATGTGGGCGAAGGTCGGCGTCCAGGTGGATCTCAGCGTCGAGAGCAAGACGACCTATTTCCCGCGCACCGACAAGGGCGAGTTCGATACCTATCTGCTCGGCTGGGCCTCGCTGCCGCCAATGGACGGTTTCAGCCCGCTGCAGTCCCTGCTGGCCACCAATGACGGGGTCTTCGGCGGCAGCAATGCGGATGGGTTGTCCAATCCCGAGATTGACAAGCTGGCGCATGCCGCGGCCGTCGAACTCGACGAAGCCAAGCGTGTCGACATGCTGAAGCAGGCCTTCCGCATCACTCATGACCAGGTGCTCTATCTGCCGCTGCACCAGCAGCCCGTCGCCTGGGCGATGAGCACCAAGGTCGACATGCCGCAGTTCCCCGACGAATACGTTCGTCCCTGGTTCGCGAAGGTCAAGAAGTAACGGGTTTCTCCCGAGGCATGGTTCCGGCCGGCGAAAGCGGCCGGGACCATTTCGCAAACCGGTTTGATCCTCCCGGCCTGCCAAGACGGTACGCGGGGAGGCGGGGCGAAGAGCCGGTTCACCGGCGTGTTTCGATGCCGTTCCGGATGCCGGGCCGCTACGGCCGTTTGCCGGAATTGCCCGTGGAGCGCAGGCGCTCCCTAGCAAGGACTATAACGATGCTCAGACTTTTCTCGGTGAGGCTGCTCCAGGCGGTCCTCGTCATGCTGGCCGTGACGGCCATCGCCTTCGTCATGTTCCGCTTCGTCGGCGATCCCGTTGCCTCCATGGTGCGCGAAGGGGCGACCCAGGCGGAAAAGGACGCGCTGCGCGCGGCCCTCGGCCTCGACAAGCCTGTGCTGATGCAGTTCATGGATTTCGTCGGCCAGGTGCTGACAGGGGATCTCGGCACGAGCTTCCGCTATCAGCAGCCCGTCGTAAGCCTGCTGATGAGCCGCCTGCCGGCAACGCTGGAACTTGTGATCGTGGCGACCTTCCTGGCGCTCGCCGTCGGCATTCCCCTGGGTGTGCTCTGCGCGCTCAAGCCCAATTCCGTTCTGTCCCGTCTCACCCAGGCGACGACGCTGGTCGGCATTTCCATGCCCACCTTCGTCACCGGCCTGCTGCTGATCCTGGTCTTTGCCGTCAACCTGCGCTGGCTGCCATCCTCCGGACGAGGTGATCTCGTCGACCTCGGCTTCTGGCAGACGGGCTTCCTCAGTTTCTCGGGCCTGAAATCGCTGATCCTGCCGTCGATCACGCTGGCGCTCTTTCAGCTCACGTTGATCATGCGGCTGGTGCGCTCGGAGATGATCGACGTGCTGTCGTCGGATTACATCCGCTTCGCCTTCGCCCGCGGCCTGCCGCGCGCCTATATCTACGGGCGGCTGGCACTGCGCAACGCGCTGATGCCGGTCGTGACCGTCACCGGCCTGCAGATCGGCCAGCTCATCGCGTTTGCCATCGTCACCGAGACGGTGTTCCAGTGGCCGGGCATGGGCCTGCTCTTCACCAATGCCGTCGGCTATCCCGATGTGCCTGTTCTTGCGGCCTATCTGCTCTTCGTCGGCTTCCTCTTCGTCATGATCAACATGATCGTCGACATCCTCTACACCTTCATCGATCCGCGCCTGAGGACACGATAATGGCCACGCAATCCCTGATGCGCCGGCTGCCGCCGGTTTCCGTGATGATCGCCGGCCTGGTGCTTGCCATCATGCTCGTGCTCGTCCTTTTCGCCCCGCTGATCGCGCCGATGGACCCGCGCGACGTTTCCTCCTACTCGCTGATCGACATGGAGATCCCCCCGGCTTTCATGGAGGGGGGCGATCCGCGCTTCCTGCTGGGCACGGACAACCAGGGCCGCGATCTCGTCTCGGTCATCCTGTTCGGCCTCAGGATCTCCGTCGTCATCGGCCTCGGCGCGGTGCTGTTTGCCGCCGCGTTCGGCGTCGTTCTGGGGCTTGTCGCCGGTTTCTTCGGTGGCCTGGTCGACAATGTGGTGATGCGCATCGCGGATGTGCTGGTCAGCTTTCCGACGATCCTCGTGGCGCTCCTCATCAGCGGCATCGCCCGCGCGCAGCTCAGCGCCGATACGATGCTCGCCTGGGCGCCGCTCGTCCTGATCTTCTCCATCGCGATCAACGAATGGGTGCAATATGCCCGTACGGTCCGCGCCTCGACCATGGTGGAGGTCGCGCGTGACTATGTCCGTGCCGCCAAGGTGATCGGCCTGCCCTCCGGGCGCATCATGGGCCGCCACATCCTGCCGAACGTCATGAGCTCGGTCATGGTCATCGCCACGATCAACCTCGCCGGGGCGATCCTGACGGAGGCGACGCTGTCCTTCCTCGGCGCCGGCATGCCGCCGACCTATCCCTCGCTCGGCACGCTGATCCGCATCGGCAACCAGTTCCTGTTCTCCGGCCTCTGGTGGATTGCGGTCATGCCGGCGGCGGTTCTCGTCATCCTCGTGCTCGCCGTCAATGTCATCGGCGACTATCTGCGCGATCGCTTCAACCCGAAACTGATGGCCCGCTGAGATGAACACGACCCCCGTCCTCGACATCAAGAAACTCCGCGTCGAATATCCGCTGGCGAGCGGCGATACGCTCGTCGCCGTCAAGGATATCGACCTCCTGATCCGCCCCGGCGAGATCCACGCCCTCGTCGGCGAATCCGGCGCGGGAAAAACCACCGTCGGCAATGCGCTGATGGGCCTGTTGCAGGCCCCCGGCAAGATTGTTGCCGGCTCCATCGAGATCGCCGGCAAGCCGATCGACCTGCGCACCGGCCGCACCGAGGGCATCGTGCCCGGCCGTGACGTCGGCGCGATTTTTCAGGACCCGATGACGAGCCTCAACCCGCTCTTCACCGTGGAAAGCCAGCTCTGCGAAGGCATGCTGACCCATCTGAAGCTCTCCCGCGCCGAGGCGAAGGCCCGCGCGCTGGAGCTGATGAAGGCCGTCGGCATTCCCGAACCGGAACGCCGGCTCGGCTCCTATCCGCACCAGCTTTCCGGCGGCCAGCGCCAGCGCGTGGTCATCGCAACGGCGCTGGCCTGCGGCCCCCAGCTCCTCGTTGCCGACGAGCCGACGACGGCGCTCGACGTGTCCGTGCAGGCACAAATCCTGAAACTGATCCGCGATCTCGCGGACCAGCGCGGCGTAGGCGTGCTGCTCGTCACGCACAATATGGGTGTCGTCGCCGAAATCGCCGACCGCGTCACCATCATGCAGAACGGTGCCGTCGTGGAAAGCGGCTCGGCCCGCGAGGTGCTGACCGCTCCCAAGGCCCCCTATGCCCGCACGCTGATCGCCGCCGTGCCGCCGATTGAACATCGGCTCGAACGCCTGCCGGTGCCGAGCGAGGAAACGCAGGTGACGCTCGATGCGCGCGCCGCCGTGCGCGCCAAGAGCACGAGCAGCGAGACGGGCAGCCGCGACGACGTGATGCTCTCCGTCAAGAATCTTGCCGTTGAATATGGTGGCCGGTCGCTGATCCCCGGCCGCAAATCCTCCGTCTTCCGCGCGGTGAAAGGCGTTTCTTTCGACGTGCGCCGCGGAGAGATTTTTGGTCTCGTCGGCGAATCCGGCTGCGGCAAGACGACCGTCGCCAACACCATTGCCGGCCTCGTCACTCAGAGTTCCGGCAATATCGATTTTCAGGGCACGGCGCTCGGCGCAAAACGCGAGAAATCCGTGCGCAAGTCCCTGCAGATGGTGTTCCAGGACCCGTATTCGGCGCTCAACCCGCGCTTGCGCATCAACTCGGCTATCGCCGAGCCGATCCTGTTCTACAAGCTCGCCTCCAATGCGGAGGAGGCCCGGCAGGACGCCAGGACGCTGCTGGAAGCGGTCGGATTGCCGGCGGATGCGGGCGGCCGCTTCTCGCACGCCTTTTCCGGCGGCCAGCGCCAGCGCATCGCCATCGCCCGCGCACTCGGCCCGCGCCCGTCGCTCCTGATCTGCGACGAGCCGACCTCGGCGCTCGACGTCTCGGTGCAGGCTCAGCTCCTCAACCTCCTCAAGGACCTGCGCGACCTCGCCGGGCTCTCCATGCTGTTCATCAGCCACGATCTGGCGGTCATTCGCCAGATGTGCGACCGCATCGCGGTGATGAAGTCGGGCGAGATCGTCGAGCTGGCGGAGACCGAGACGCTGTTCACCGCACCACAGCACGACTACACCAAGGAACTGCTGCGCCTCGCGCCCTCGCTCGACCGAATCCTGTCGCGGCAGGCGGCGGAGTAACGTTGCGCTCCTTCCCTTCTCCCCGCTGGGGAGAAGGGAAGGAGCGGCACCGGTTCACGTTAAGGCGTCCGTGTGTCAGAAACTGAACCGAACCAATGGAGACCGCCATGGCCGACATCCTCATCAAGAACGGCGTGGTCATCGCCATCGACCCGCAGCGCCGCATCATCCATGACGGGGCGGTCGCCATCACCAGTGACCGTATCGTCGCCGTCGGACCGACCGCCGAGGTGGAGGTCGCGCATCCGGCCGCAGAGGTCATCGATGCGCGCGGTATGGCGATCCTGCCGGGCCTTGTCGATGCGCATGCCCATGCCGGCCATGGCCTGATCAAGACGCTCGGTGGCGGGAAGAGCGATCCGTGGTATCAGGCCTGCCGCGGCGCCTATACCGTCGGCTCGACGCCGGATTTCTGGTATGCCGAAGCGCAACTTGCCGCGCTGGAGCGCCTGCGCTTCGGCGTCACGACGGGCGTCTCGCTGCTTGGCGGCGGCGATTCCGTCATGCGCACCGACGAACCGCAATATGGCGATGCCCATATGGAAGGCGTGCTTGGTATCGGAACACGCTCTGTGGTGGCGGTCGGCACGACCCGCCCGCCTCATCCCCTGACCTATGCCCGCTGGCACGGCGAGACACGCACCGACTATCCCGTTTCCTTCGACCAGCAGTTTTCGACCTGCAAGGCGCTTATCGACCGCTGGCACGGCAGCCAAGGCGGCCGCCTGCACCTCGCCTTGCTGACGCCCACCTTGCATCAGGGTTATCGCGACACGGCGGGGGCACAGGAGGCCGTCGCCCAGTCACATACCGTCAAGTGCTATGCCGAGGAACGCGGCCTCGTCTTCACCCAGGACGGCCACACCAGCGGCAGCGTGCGTATCGCGCATGAGATCGGGATCCTTGGCCCGCGCACCCTCCTGTCCCATGCAACGGGCCTTGATGCGGAAGACGTTTCGATCTGCGCCGAGACCGGCACGACCATCGTGCACAATCCGAGCGCCGTTGCCGCTATCCTGGCGCGGTGCCCCGTGCCGGAGCTGCTGGATGCGGGTGTCACCGTGGCCATTGGTTCGGATGCGACGGCACCGGATCGTTCGGCCGACATGTTCCGCCACATGCAGCAATGTATGCATTACCACCGCACCCATTTTCACGATCCAAGCTGGCTTCCGCCCGGCAAGGTGCTGGAAATGTGCACCATCGACGCCGCGCGGGTGCTCGGGCTCGAGGCGGAGATTGGTTCACTCGAGCCGGGCAAGAAGGCCGATATCATCCTCGTAGACCTGCGCCGCCCGCACCTCTACCCCGCCCACATGCCGGAATTCCGCGTCACCTGTTTTGCCAACGGCAACGACGTGCACACCGTTCTGGTCGATGGCAGGGTGTTACTGCGCGACCGCAGGCCCGTCCATGCCGATCAGGACTCGGTGCTCGACGCGGCGCAGCGCGAGGCCGAGCGTATGATCGACCGGCTGGATTTGCGTTACGCGCTGGAGACGCCGCGCATGTTCTGGCGCCACAGCCGGGACCTCGACGTGCTCGACTGAACGGCGACGGGGTAGCCGCAAGCAGGCGCGCGCCTTTGGCGCAACATGTCATCCCGCCATCAGGCGTTCGATGCCCGCCCTGAGACGTGAAACGCCCTCGACGATATTGGCACGCGGGATCGAGGAATAGCCCATGCGGAAGTAGCGGCATGGCTGGTCGTTTCTCGGGAAGAACGGCGAGCCGGATTCGACGAGGACGCCGTCCTGGCGAAGTGCGGTGACCAGCCTATCGGCATCGAGCCCGTTTGGCCCTTCCATCCAGAAGGACGTGCCGCCGAAGGCTGAGGAGCCGACGACCGTCAATCCCTCGCGCTCCAACGCATCGGCCATGAGGACATGGCGCTTGTGGTACTCGGTGCGCATGCGGTGGAGCACGGCATCATAGTGGCCGAGCGCCAGGAAATAGGCGGCCGTGCGTTGCAGGTGGCCGGGTGGATGGCGCAGCATCAGCGAGCGCAGCGCGCGTGCCTCGCGGATGAACGGTGCGGGCGCGACGAGATAGCCGAGGCGCAGCCCCGGAAACAGCGATTTCGAAAAGCTGCCGATATAGAGCACGCGCCCGGTGGAATCGAAGGCTTTCAGCGCCGGCGAGGGCGGGGCGAGATAGCTGATCTCGAATTCGTAGTCGTCCTCGACGATGACGAAATCCTTCTCCGCCGCCGCCTGCAAAAGCCGCGTGCGCCGGTCGATCGGCATGGTCGCGCCCGTCGGCGAATGGTGGCTCGGCGTGACGAAGACGGCATCGGTATCGTCGGGCAGCCCATCCGGCGGCAGGCCCTCGCCATCGACGTCGACAGTGGTGACCTTTGCGCCGCTGAGCAGCAGCGAGGCGCTGATATCGGGATGGCACGGGTTTTCACACACCGCGCTGGAGCCCCTGTCGAGGATCAGCCGCGTGACCATCCACAGCGCATTCTGCGCGCCGACGGTGATGAGCACCTCGTCCGGATTGGCATGGATGCCGCGCCGCGGCAGGGTGCGCGAGCAGATGTAATTGACCAGCCGCACGTCGTCGGCCGCCGCAAAATCGCTCGCCATCAGGATGAAATCCTCGCGCGCCAAGGCGCGGCGGGCGCAATCGCGCCAGGCGTTGAGATCGAACAGCGTCGGGTCCATCTGGCCATAGAGGAAAGGGTAGGGATAGCGCCGCCAGTCGAGCGGTTTTGAGACCTGGCGCACCACCTCGAAGCGCATCTTCATCTTGCCCGTCCAATCGACCGGGGCGGAGCCGGCCGAGGGGCGGTCGCCTTCGACGCCGCGTCCCGGCGGATTGCCGGCGATGCGATAGGAGCTGCGGTCGGCGGCCTCGACATAGCCCTGCGACACCAGCTCCTGATAGGCGAGCGTTACCGTGATGCGGGAAATGTTGAGGTAATCGGCAAGCTTGCGGGTGGAGGGCAGGTGCGCGCCGGGCTGCACGCGGCCGGCCAGCACCGCCGAGACCAGCGTTTCGCGCAACTGCGCCTGCAGACCCAGTCCGCTCTCCCGGTCGATGAAGAAAATCGTCTCGGAAACGTTGGTGCGCACGTCTTCCGTCCTCCGCTCCGCCAGTCTGGATCTATTCAACTTCCAAACTGGATATAACGCAAGGCGGACTTCACCCTTATCACTTTCATCAAGAAGACCGGGAGGAAACCGGCTCAAGCACCAATCGATGAGGAGAACGATGATGCTTTTCAAACATTTTCAACGCATGACCGCGACCGCCGGCCTTCTGGCGGGCCTTCTTGCTTCCAGTGCCGCCTATGCGGAAACCAATCTGGTCGTCGGCTATCAGCAGATCGTCGGCCCGTTCGTCGCCGCCATCGCCGACGGCCGTTTCGACGCGGCGGCCAAGGAGGTCGGTTACACGATCGACTGGCGCCAGTTCTCGTCGGCCGGCGACATCACCACGGCGCTCGCCTCCGGCGACGTGCCGATCGGCGTGCTCGGCTCGACCGGCACGGCGGCGGCCGCGACCCGCGGCGTCGAGCTGCAACTGTTCTGGATCCTCGACAACATCGGCAAGTCCGAGGCGCTGGTCGCCCGCGATGGCTCGGGCATCGAGACACCCGCCGACCTCAAGGGCAAGAAGGTCGCCGTGCCCTTCGTCTCGACCTCGCATTTCCACCTTCTGGTCGGCATGAGCAAGGTGTGGAACGTCGATCCGCGCGAGGTGGGGATTTTGAACCTGAAGCCGCCGCAGATCGTCGCCGCCTGGCAGCGCGGCGATATCGACGCCGCCTATGTCTGGCCCCCGGCGCTCTCGGAAATCCTCAAGACCGGCAAGGCGATCTCGGACAGCGAGGTCATCGGCGCGGCCAGCGTGCCGACCTTCGACGGGCTGGTGGTCGACAAGGCCTGGGCGGCGGAGAACCCCAAGCTGATGGAGGCCTTCACCAAGGTTCTCGCCGAATCCTATGCCGACTACAACGCCAACAAGACGAAGTGGACAGTGGACTCGCCCGAGGTACAGGGTATCGTCAAGCTGATCGGCGGCGACGGGCCGAGCACGGTGGAGGCGCTGGGGCTGCTCTCCTTCCCCAATGCGGACGAACAGGCCTCCGACACCTGGCTCGGCGGCGGGGCGACGCGGGCGCTCACCGAAAGCGCCAAATTCCTCGTCGAGCAGAAGCAGATCGGCAAGTCGCTCGACGATTATACGCCCTTCGTCAATGCGGATTTCGCCGCGGCGGCGGCGAAGTAACCATCCGTCGATGGCGCACCGGCCGGTGGAGCGGCCGGTGCTGCCATCTTCGCTTAGAGACGTGATCGAGGTGCAGGGAGGCATTTCTCATGGAAACACTCAGCGTCAGGAACATCAGTCTGACCTATCCGGGCTTGTACTCGGACCAGGCGGTGATCGCCCTGAAAGGCGTCAATCTGACCATCAAGAGCGGCGATTTCGTCGTCGCGCTCGGCGCTTCGGGCTGCGGAAAGACCACGCTGCTCAACCTGATGGCGGGCTTCATGGCCCCCTCGGAGGGTGATATCTCGCTGGGCAATCACCGGGTCAACGGTCCCGGCGCCGAGCGCGGCGTGGTTTTTCAGAAACATGCTCTCCTGCCCTGGCTCAACGTCATCGAGAACACCGAATTCGGCCTGAAGCTGCGCGGCGTCGACAAGGCGGAGCGGCGGGAGATCGCCACCAAGAACCTTGCCCTCGTCGGCTTGCAGGATTTCCACCGCCACATGATCTACCATCTCTCCGGCGGCATGCAGCAGCGCGTCGGCATTGCACGGGCGCTGACCTGCGACCCCGCCATGCTCTTGATGGACGAGCCGATGGCGGCGCTTGACGCGCTGACGCGCGAGACCATCCAGGAATTGCTGCTGGAGGTCTGGCAGCTCACCAACAAGATGTTCTTCTTCATCACGCACAGCGTCGAGGAGGCGCTGTTCCTCGGTTCGCGGCTGATCGTCATGTCGCCGCGCCCGGGCCGCATCACCCATACCTACGAGCTTGATTTCAACCGCCGTTTCCTCGCCGAAGGCAATGCCCGCGCGATCAAGTCGAGCCCGGAATTCATCCGCATGCGCGAGGAAGTGCTCGGCATCATCTATGGCGACGAACGTGCGTCCGGCAACCCGGAGGTGGCCCATGCTTGACAGAGTGACACGCGCCAAGCCCGCCAAGGCCGGCAAGATTTTCGGCGCGCCGGGCGACGGCAGCAGCGGCCTGATCAGCTTCGTGACGGCGGCCGTGCTCGTCGCAATGTGGTTCCTCGTGACGGAGTCCGGCTGGGTCAAGCCGCTCTTCCTGCCCTCGCCGCTGTCCGTCTGGGACAAGTTCTGGCTGGCGATGACGGAGGGCGTTTCGAACTCGACGCTGGCGCAGCATACGCTGGCCAGCATCGGCCGCGTCTTCGGCGCCTTCCTGCTGGCGCTGGTCACGGCGGTGCCGATCGGCATCCTGATGGGCGTCAACCGTTTCGTGCGCGGCCTGTTCGATCCGATCATCGAGTTCTACCGCCCGCTGCCGCCGCTCGCCTACCTGCCGCTGGTCATCATCTGGCTCGGTATCGGTGAATTCCCCAAGGTGTTCCTGATCTATCTGGCGATCTTCGCGCCGATGGCGATTGCCGCAAGGGCAGGGGTGCGTTCGGTCTCGACGGAGCAAATCCACGCGGCCTATGCGATGGGCGCCACCCGCGGGCAGGTCATCAGCCAGGTCATCATGAAGGCCGCCCTGCCGGAGATCTTCACCGGCATGCGCATCGGCATCGGCGTCGGCTGGACGACGCTGGTGGCGGCCGAAATGGTCGCCGCGAACCGCGGCCTCGGCTTCATGGTGCTCAATGCGGCGGAAAACCTCGAAAGCGATACGGTCATCATGGGCATCTTCATCATCGGCCTCTTCGCCTTCGCCTTCGACCTGCTCATTCGCTACCTCGAAAAGACGCTGATCCCCTGGAAGGGGCGCATCTGACCGGCGGCGGCTAGAGCAATTCCAGCAAAAGTGCGCAGCGGTTTTGCGTCAGGAATTGCGGAAAAACAAAGAGATAGAGCGTTTTAGCGATTCGAAGAAAAGCGGAAATGCTCTAGCCCCGACACTTCATTTCCCCGGCCGTGGCGGCCTTTCAAAGACGGCGTTTCCCGTCTCCGGCGAAGCCATGCCTTGCGACAAAGGACAGGACGATGACACTCACTGCAACCGATCTCAAAAGCGTGTTCGATGCCTTCAACCGGCATGACATCGACGGGGTCATGCGCTTCTTCGCCGAGGATTGCGTGTTCAACGCGGTCGGCGGCCCGGAGGTTTATGGCACCCGGATCGAAGGCTTTGCTGCGATCGCCGACGCCTTCAGCGGCGTCTGGAAGGCGATGCCGGATGCCGAATGGGGCAACCACAGCCATTTCGTCAGCGGCGACCGCGGCGTCTCCGAATGGACGTTTTCCGGCACGGCCGCCGATGGCAGCCGCATCGAGGCGGAGGGCTGCGACCTCTTCACCTTCGAGAACGGCAAGATCGTCCGCAAGCAGGCGTTCCGCAAGAACCGGCCGGTTCTGCAGCCCCGCTACTGAGGGATGGGAGGCAAGGTCATGCAGATGCGCACCATTCCCCCGAAAACCGGCAGGGCGCCGTTCGATCCCGCCTATGATCCCGAACATGCCAAAAGCCCCGGCACCGGCAAGGACTATGCGCCGACCTACTGGATCGGCACCGCCGGCCCGGAGCCGGAGGACGACGGCCCGGTCACGCGCGATATCGATGTCGACGTCGCCATCATCGGCTCCGGCTATACCGGCCTGTCCTGCGCCATCCATCTCGCCCGCGAGCACGGTATCAAGGCGACGGTGCTGGAGGCAAACGGCGTTGCCTGGGGATGCAGCACCCGCAACGGCGGGCAGGCGCAGATTTCCGCCGGCCGCCTGAAGCGCTCGCAATGGATCGCCCGCTGGGGTGTCGATGTCGCAAAGCGCATGCATGCGGAGATATCCGAGGGTTTCGACCTGTTCCGTTCGCTGGTCCGTGAACCGGAGATCGATTGCGATCCGCAGGACGGCGGCCATCTCTACATCGCGCACCGTGACAAGGTCCTGCCGAACCTCGAAAGCGAGGCCCGCGTCCTCAACGACACGTTTGGCTATCGCGCCCGCATAGTCTCGCGCGAGGAGATCCACAGCGATTTCGTCCGCGACGCGGAGGCCCGCGGTGCCATGTACGAGCCTGACGGCATGGGCATCCACGCCGCAAAGCTCGCCTTCGGTTATCTCCGGCTGGCGCGGCGGCTCGGCGCAAGGGTGCACACGTCGAGCCCGGTGCTCGACTGCACGGCCAAGGGCGGCGTGCATTATCTCCGGACGCCGGGCGGCACGGTGCGCGCTCGCGCGGTCTGTATCGCGACGGCCGGCTACACGTCTCCCGGCATGAATGCGCTGACGAAACACCGGCTGATGCCGATCCTGTCGAATTCGGTGGTGACGCGGCCATTGACGGCGGAGGAGCAGCAGGCGCTGAACTTCAAGACGCTGATACCGCTGACCGATACGCGCACGCTCCGCCACTACTATCGCATGCTGCCGGATGGCCGGGTGCAGATCGGCAGCCGCAGCGCCATCACCGGGCGCGACGCCACCAACCCGAAACATCTCGCGCTACTGCTGGAAGGGCTCTATCGAAAATTCCCGATCCTGCGCGGCATCGAGATCGACTATTCCTGGTGGGGCTGGGTCGATGTCAGCCACGACATGATGCCGCGCATCTTCCAGCCCGACCCCGCGCAAAAGCTGTTCTACGCCATGGGCTATGGCGGCAACGGCGTCATGTATTCGGCGCAGGCCGGGCGCCGCATGGCGCAGATGGTCGCCGGCAAGGGCGCGGGCCTCAACCTTCCGATCTTCACCTCGCCGCTGCCGAGCCACGGGCTTCTCACCCCGTTCCGCCGGCTCGGCCAGTGGGGCATGTACCGCTGGTACTACCTGCGCGACGAAATCCTCTAACCCATTGAAATCAGAAAGGGAACACGCCATGAAAATGACCACCGAGGAAGCCTTCGTCAAGGTTCTGCAGATGCATGGCCTCGAACATGCCTTCGGCATCATCGGCTCGGCCATGATGCCTGTGTCGGACCTCTTCCCGAAGGCCGGCATCAAATTCTGGGACTGCGCGCACGAGACCAATGCCGGCATGATGGCCGACGGTTTCAGCCGCGCGACAGGCACCATGTCGATCGCCATCGGCCAGAACGGCCCGGGCGTCACCGGCTTCATCACGGCGATCAAGACCGCCTACTGGAACCACACGCCGCTCCTGATGGTGACGCCCCAGGCGGCCAACAAGACGATCGGCCAGGGCGGCTTCCAGGAGGTCGACCAGATGGCGATGTTCAAGGAAATGGTCTGCTACCAGGAAGAGGTGCGCGATCCCTCGCGCATTCCCGAAGTGCTGAACCGCGTCATCGAAAAGGCCTGGCGCGGCTGCGCCCCGGCGCAGATCAACATCCCGCGCGACTACTGGACCCAGGTGATCGACGTCGACCTGCCGTCCATCGTGCGCTTCGAGCGCCCGGCCGGCGGCCCGCAGGCGATTTCCGAGGCGGCAAAGCTGCTGTCGGAAGCAAAATTCCCGGTCATCCTCAATGGCGCCGGCGTCGTCATCGGCGGGGCGATCGGCGCCTCCATGAAGCTCGCCGAACGGCTCGACGCGCCGGTCTGCTGCGGTTACCAGCACAACGACGCCTTCCCGGGCAGCCATCGCCTGTCGGTCGGCCCGCTCGGCTATAACGGCTCGAAGGCGGCGATGGAGCTGATCTCCAAGGCCGATGTCGTGCTGGCGCTCGGCACACGCCTCAATCCCTTCTCGACCCTGCCGGGCTACGGCATCGACTATTGGCCGAAGAACGCCGCGATCATCCAGGTCGACATCAATGCCGACCGCATCGGCCTCACCAAGAAGGTGACGGTCGGTATCTGCGGCGATGCCAAGCAGGTGGCGGGCCAGATCCTCGAACAGCTCTCCCCCTCCGCCGGTGATGCCGGGCGTGAGGAGCGCAAGGCGGCGATCCACCAGACCCGCTCGGCCTGGCAGCAGCAGCTCTCCTCGATGGATCACGAGGACGACGACGTTGGCACGGAATGGAACGAGAGCGCCCGGAGCCGCGAGCCGAACCGCATGTCGCCGCGCCAGGCCTGGCGGGCGATCCAGGCCGCACTGCCGAAGGAGGCGATCGTCTCCACCGACATCGGTAACAACTGCGCCATCGGCAACGCCTATCCGACTTTCGAGGACGGCCGGAAATATCTGGCGCCCGGCATGTTCGGCCCCTGCGGCTACGGTTTCCCGTCGATCGTCGGCGCAAAAATCGGCTGCCCGGATGTGCCGGTCGTCGGCTTTGCCGGCGATGGCGCCTTCGGCATCTCGATGAACGAGATGGGCTCGATCGGCCGCGAGGGCTGGCCGGCGATCACCATGGTGATCTTCCGCAACTACCAATGGGGTGCGGAAAAGCGCAACACGACGCTGTGGTATTCCAACAACTTCGTCGGCACGGAGCTGAACCCCAATCTCAGCTACGCCAAGGTGGCCGAGGGCTGCGGCCTGAAGGGCGTCGCCGTCGATACGCCGGCGGCCCTCACCGAGGCGCTTTCCACCGCCATCGCCGACCAGAAGCGCGGCGTGACGACCTTCGTCGAGGTCATCCTCAACCAGGAACTCGGCGAACCCTTCCGGCGTGATGCGATGAAGAAGCCGGTGCCGGTCGCCGGTATCGAGCGCGCCGACATGCGCCCGCAGACGCGGGCCTGATCCTCCCCGACCCATGTCCCGCCCGGAAAAACCGGGCGGGCCCGTCTTCCCGCAAGTGACCGGAACGACATCATGACCTTCGCCGCCTCCGTCCAAGACCGTTTCAGGGGCATGCCCTCCGGATTTGCCGCCTATTGGCCGGGCTTCGCCGTCACCGCCGCCGTGGCCGTCGCCGCCCAGTTCCTCTCCGATCACTACGGCGCGCCGGCCATGCTGATGGCCTTGCTGCTCGGCATCGCCTTCCATTTCCTCTCGGAAGAGGGGCGCTGCGTCGCCGGCATCGATTTCTGCGCCAAACATGTGCTGCGGATCGGCGTCGCGCTGCTCGGCGTGCGCATCAGCGTCGATCTCCTGATCGGGCTTGGGGCTGGTACCATCCTGTTGCTCGTCTCCGCCCTCGTCTCGACGATCGGCTTCGGCCTGCTTGCCGCAAAACTGCTCGGCCGCGGCTGGCGGCTGGCGCTGCTCACCAGCGGGTCCGTCGCCATCTGTGGCGCCTCCGCGGCGATGGCGATTGCCGCCGTGTTGCCGAAAAACGAGTTTTCCGAGCGCAACCTGATCTTCACCGTGCTCTCGGTGACCGTGCTCTCGACGCTCGCCATGATCGCCTACCCGATCATCGCCCAGACCATGGGGCTCGATGCGCGGGCGACCGGCATCTTCTTCGGCGGCACCATCCATGACGTGGCGCAGGTCGTCGGCGCCGGCTTTTCCGTCTCGCCGGAAGCGGGCGAGACGGCGACGCTGGTCAAGCTGATTCGCGTCACCATGCTGGCGCCGGTCGTGCTCACCTATTCGCTGGCGCTGCGCAATGTGCCGCAGCCGGAAGGGGAGGCGGGAAAACGCCCGCCGCTCCTGCCCGGATTCGTCGTCGCCTTTCTGATCTTCGCCGCGCTCAATTCCTTCGGCCTCGTGCCCGAGATGGTCGCGACGGCCGGCATGGAGACCTCGCGCTGGGCGCTGCTCGCCGGCATCGTCGCCGTCGGGATGCGCACCTCGCTGCGCCGGGTGCTGGATGTCGGCGGCGACGCCGTCGCGCTGATCGTCGCCGAGACCGCCTTCATCGCCGTCTTCATCCTCGTCGGCATTCACTATCTGGGGCACGCCTGATGAAACCGCTCGACCGCATTCTCGAAACCGCCAAATCCGCGCCGCGCCATATCGTGCTCGCCGAAGGGGAGGACCCGCGTGTCGTCGCAGCCGCCTTGCGGGCCGTGCGCGCCGGCATCGCCGGGATTACGCTGGTCGGCAGCCGTGCGATCGTCGAGGAACGGCTTGCTGCCGCCGGTGCGAGCCCGGGCGAAATCCGCATCGAGGACCCGGCAACGTCTCCGCTGACGCCGCGCTTTGCCGCCGCCTATCATGCGCTGCGCAAGAGCAAGGGCGTCGATGCAGCGGCTGCGGCCGAGGCGGCGCGCTCCCCGCTCGTCTTCGCCGCCATGATGGTGCGGGAGGGCGAGGCGGACGGCACGGTGGGCGGGGCGGTGGCGACGACCGCGGACACGGTGCGCGCCGCGCTCCAGACGATCGGCCGCGCGCCGGAGGCCGGCCTGGTGTCGAGCTTCTTCCTGATGATGCTGTGCGAGGCGCATCATGTGAAGAAGGGCGCCTTCGTCTTCGCCGATTGCGGGCTGGTGGTCGATCCCGATGCCGCGGGCCTTGCCGATATCGCCGTCATGTCGGCGCGCTCCTTCGAAGCCTTGGCCGGCAAGCCGGCGAAGGTGGCGATGCTCTCCTTCTCGACGGCGGGCAGCGCCGCGCATGACCGCGTCTCCAAGGTGGTGGAGGCGACGCGGCTCGCCCATGCCGCCGCGCCCGGCCTCGTCATCGACGGCGAACTGCAGTTCGACACCGCCTTCGTCGAGGCCGTCAGCGCCGCCAAGGCGCCCAATTCCGCGCTGCACGGCGAGGCCAATGTCTTCGTCTTCCCCAATCTCGACGCCGCCAATATCGGCTACAAGATCGCCCAGCGCATCGGCGGCGCCACCGCCATCGGCCCGATCCTGCAAGGCCTTGCCAAGCCCGCCAACGATCTTTCGCGTGGCTGCAACGCCGATGACGTCTTTCACATGATCGCGGTCACGGTGGTGCAGGCGGGCTACAACCCATGACGGCGCCTTGCGGATATCGTTGACGCAAGGGCGATGTTTCTTCGTGAGAATTGATCGCCTGTCTTGATCACAAGGTAGATATCCTATCGGCGTCCTGCTTCAGGCCAGCAGGCCTGCACCGATCACCGTGCCCGCTAGCCTGAAGCAGGTCCGGCGAGAGGGATCCTGCCGTTCCCGACCCCTTCGTTCCTGCTTTGCCGTGCCGCCCATGTGTCCGGGGGCGATCTGCGCGGCGGCGCCGAACGGCCGCTTGGTGGATCCGTACCGCCTGTTTTATGTCCTTTCGACCTCCGCGAGAGGCTCACCACCGCGTGGGGCCGAGCGTCGGCGGGGCTTGCCGCTTGCACCGACTCGTGTTCGTTACCAAAGCCTGCCATCGTGTGATCCAGTGCCGCCACGGTGCTCGTCGCAGCCTGGATTGCGCGGAGCCTCTGGGTTGGTTTAAGTTGACACATGTATGATAAGTGATATATCCATTTTGCGATTGAATACCCTTTGCGGTTGGATGGCCGGGCCGGGCGGCAGATACGGCAGGGGTGCGGCGCTGTAAGGATGTCGTCTGTGGAGAGTGCGATGGTGAAGGATAGCCCGCGAAACTGCCGGGTCGGCGTCGATATCGGCGGTACGTTCACGGATATCGCGCTCGACATCGACGGCGTCCTTCATTCGACGAAAGTGCTGACCGACTATACGGCGCCCGAACAGGCGATCCTCAAAGGTGTCGTTGCCGTCGCGGATCTCGCCGGCATCGCCCTTTCCAAGATCGACCTCCTGATCCACGGCACGACGCTCGCCACCAATGCGTTGATCGAGCGGCGCGGCGCGAAGACCGCCTTCGTCACGACGGAGGGGTTTCGCGACGTGCTGGAAATGCGCACGGAAAACCGGTTCGAGCAGTACGATCTCAACATTACCCTGCCACCGGCCCTGATATCCCGCGCCGACCGCTTTGTCGTGCGTGAGCGCATGAACGCCGCCGGCAAGGTGCTTCTGCCGCTGGACGAGGCCTCCGTTGCCGCCGTGGTCGAGGCGATTGCCGCCGGCGGCTACGAGAGCGTCGCCATCGGTTTCATCCATGCCTATGCCAACGGCGCGCACGAGGTCGCGGTGCGCGCGGCGATCCTGGAGCGCCTGCCGCATGTCTCCGTGTCGATTTCCTCCGAAGTCTCGCCGCAGATGCGCGAGTTCGAGCGGTTCAACACGGTCTCAGCCAATGCCTATGTCAAGCCGGCGATCAAATCCTATCTCGATCGGCTCGTCGTCTCGCTGAAGGAGATCGGCGTATCCTGTCCGGTCTTCATGATCCATTCCGGCGGCGGCATCGTCTCGGTGGAGAGCGCCGCGGAATTCCCGGTTCGCCTCGTCGAATCCGGCCCTGCGGGCGGGGCGATCTTCGCCGCCGACATCGCCCGCCGCCATGGGCTCGACACCGTGCTTTCCTTCGACATGGGCGGCACGACGGCAAAGATCTGCCTGATCGAGAACCAGGTGCCGAAGACGGCAAAGACCTTCGAGGTTGCCCGCACCTATCGCTTCCGCAAGGGCTCCGGCATGCCGATCTCCATCCCGGTCGTCGAAATGGTGGAGATCGGTGCCGGCGGCGGCTCCATCGCCTCGGTCGATGGCATGCGCCAGATCCGCGTCGGCCCGCATTCCGCCGCCTCCGAGCCCGGCCCGGCCTGTTACCAGCGCGGCGGCAGGAGCCCGACCGTGACGGATGCCGACCTTATCCTCGGCAAGCTCGATCCCGACAATTTCGCCGGCGGCGTCATCCCGCTTTCTGTCGAGGCCAGCAGGCAGGCCATGGCCGACGATATCGGCGCCGTCATCGGCCTCGATCCGGAGGCTGCCGCCTTCGGCACCTGCGAGATGGTGGACGAGAACATGGCCAATGCCGGCCGTGTCCACACGGTCGAGAACGGCAAGAACATTGCCGATTTCACCATGATCACCTTCGGCGGCGCCGGCCCGCTGCATGCCGCGCGGCTCTGCGAGAAGATGGGCATCTCCACTTTCCTTGTACCTCCGGGTGCCGGTGTCGGCTCCGCCATCGGCTTTTTGCGCGCGCCGTTCGGCTACGAATCCGTGCGCAGCGCCGTTTTCAATCTCTCGGCATTCGATTTTGCCGCGGCGAACGTGCTGGTTTCAGCCATGCAGGCGGAGGCCCTCGGCTTCGTAGAAGGCGGGCTCGATCGCGGAACGCCCGTCATCGAACGCACGCTCTTCATGCGTTACGCGGGGCAGGGCTGGGACATTCCGGTGCCGCTCGACGTCGAGCAGTTCGATGCTGTAAGCGCGGTGAAAATCGCGGGCCTGTTCGAGAGGGAATATGAGCGCTTTTTCGGCCGCGCCATCGAGGGGCTTGCGGTCGAGATCGTCAGCTGGTCGGTCAAGGCAAGCTCCCCGCTGCCGCCCGTCGCCCGGGTTTCCATCGTCGATGAGGGCGCCGTCGTGGCGCCTCCACGGACGCGCCGCCTCTTCGACGCCGCGCACGGCGTCTTCCGCGATGCCGGCATTCATGAGCGGGACAGCTTGATGCCCGGCGACGTGGTCAAGGGGCCGGCCGTCATCGTCGAGCGCGAGACGTCCACCGTGCTCACCGCCGCATTCAGGGCCGTCGTGCAGAACGACGGCTGCCTGCTCGTCACCCGGACCTGATCGAGGATCGAAGGCATGAACCGGTCGATGATCGATATTCACATGCAGGTCATGTGGAACCGCCTGATCTCCGTCGTCGAGGAACAGGCGCAGACGCTGATCCGCACGGCCTTCTCCACCTCGGTGCGCGAGGCGGGCGATCTTTCGGCCGGCGTGTTCGACCTTGAAGGCCGCATGCTGGCACAGGCCGTCACCGGTACGCCGGGCCATGTCAATGCCATGGCCGAATCCGTCGCCCATTTCATTCGCGACATCGGCCCGGAGAACATCTTCGAAGGCGATGTCTACATCACCAACGATCCTTGGAAGGGCACCGGCCACCTGCACGACATCACCGTCGTCACGCCCTCCTTCCACCATGGCAGGCTTGTCGGCTATTTTGCCTCCACCGCCCATGTGGTGGATATCGGTGGTCGCGGCTTCGGGCCGGATGCGCGTGAGGTTTACGAGGAAGGCCTCTTCATCCCGATCATGAAGTTCTTCGAGCGCGGCGAATTGAACCGCACGCTCATCCATATCGTGCGCAACAATGTGCGTGAGAGCGACAAGGTGGTCGGCGATTTCCATGCGCTGGCCGCCTGCAACGAGACCGGCCACCGCCGCCTCGTCGACATGCTCACGGAGTTCAACCTCGAAGACCTTTCGGTGATCGGCGGCTTCATCCTGAAGCACAGCCGCGAGGCGACGCTGGAGCGGCTGCAGGCGCTGCCGCATGGCAGCTGGTCCTATAGCCTCGATCTCGACGGTTATGACGAGCCTGTGCATCTTGCCGCAAGGCTGACCGTCAGTCCCGACGGCGTGCTGGTCGATTTCGACGGTACCTCGGGCATGAGCCGGTTCGGCATCAATGTGCCGCTGGTCTATGCGAAAGCCTATGCCTGCTACGGCATTAAATGTGTGGTGGCGCCCGACATTCCGAACAACGCCGCCTCGCTTGCGCCCTTCGACGTTGCCGCACCCGAAGGCTGCATCCTCAATGCCAGACGTCCGGCCCCTGTTGCCGTGCGCCACGTGCTTGGCCATTTCGTGCCGGACCTCGTGCTCGGCGCGCTGCATCAGGCACTGCCCGGAAAGGTGCCGGCGGAAGGCGCGAGTGCACTCTGGAACCTGCATATGAGCGTGCGTCCGCTGAGCGACGAGATCGGCGGCAAGGGCGCGGAAATCCTGATGTTCAATTCCGGCGGCACCGGCGCGCGCGCCGCGCTCGACGGGCTCAACGCGACGGCCTTTCCGAGTGGCGTGCATACAATGCCGATCGAGGCGACGGAAAATGTCGGCCCGGTCATCGTCTGGCGCAAGGAACTGCGCCAGGGCTCCGGTGGCGCCGGTGCGCAGCGCGGTGGTCTCGGCCAGATGATCGAGATCGAAGCGGCCGAGGGTTTTTCTTTCCGCTTTTCCGCGATGTTCGATCGCCTCGGTCATCCCGCCCGCGGTCGCGACGGCGGCCTTGATGGCGCGCCCGGCGGTGTAGCGCTGGATGATGGCACGGTGCTGAAGGGCAAGGGCCTGCAGTTCGTGCCGGAGGGGCGCCGCCTCGTGCTTTCTCTGCCGGGCGGTGGCGGATATGGCGATCCGGCCGAACGCCCCGCCGATACCGTCGCCCATGACGTCAGACACGGCTACATCACCGGCGAACAGGCTGCGCTTTACGGCAAGGCGGAGGGCAAAGCCTGAGACGGGCATCTCAGGTCGCCGTTGCTCTTGTCGTCCGCCATCGTGGCCAGCTTCGACTGAAAAGATTCTGGAGGAAAGACCATGTCGCATTTTCAAAGGGTTCTGTTGACAGGCGCGGCGGGCCGGGTCGGCACGGCACTGCGCCAGTCGGGCACGCGGCTCGGCAAGGTCGTGCGGCTTTCCGACCGCAGGCCCTGCGAAAACCTCGCTTCCCACGAGGAGGACTTCACGCTCGACCTTGCGGATTTCGAGGCGGTTTGTACGGCGGTGCAGGGGTGCGATGCTATTGTGCATCTCGGCGGCCAGCCGCTCGAGGCCGAATGGAAGACGATCCTCGACAGCAACATTTCCGGCGGTTACCACCTCTACGAGGCGGCGCGCCGCCACGGCGTCAAGCGCATCGTCTATGCCAGCTCCGTGCACGCCATCGGCTATTATGAGCGCACCGAGACGATCGACGGCAACGTGCCGACGCGGCCGGACAGCCTTTACGGCGTTTCGAAGACCTTTGTCGAAAATCTCGGCCGCTACTATTTCGACAAGTTCGGCATCGAGAGCGTCAACATCCGCATCGGTTCCTGTTTCCCGGAGCCGACCGACCGGCGCCATCTCATCACCTGGCTCTCCTACCGCGACTGCCGCCAGCTCGTCGAAAAGTGCCTTTCGGCGGAACGCGTCGGTTTCATGGTCGCCTACGGCATGTCGAACAACAGCCGCGCCTTCTGGGACAATCGTACGGCGGCCTCGCTCGGCTACCGACCGGAGGACAGCGCCGACGACTATGCGGACAAGGTTTTTGCCGAAACCGGACAGGGTGATCCGAACGATCCGGCGGTGCGTTACCAAGGGGGCGGCTTCTGCGCGGCCGGCCATTTCGAGGACCGGTGATGCAGGCGTCTCGGACAGCCTATGACGTCGTCATCGTCGGCGGCGCGGTGGTCGGCAGCGCAGCGGCCTATTTCCTGGCGACCAATCCGGATTTCACCGGCTCCGTGCTGGTGATCGAGAAGGACTGGACCTACCAGCGATCGGCGACCGCGCTCTCCTCCAGCTCGATCCGCCACCAGTTTTCCAATGCCATCAACGTGAAAGTCTCGCAATTCGGCACGGAATTCATCCGCAACTTCAAGGAGAATGTCGCGGTCGATTCCGACACGCCGGAGATCGGCTTCCACGAGAACGGCTATCTCTTCCTGGCAGGCGACAGGCGGGGCGCGGACGTGCTTCGCCGCAACCATGAAACGCAGCTCGCCTGCGGTGCGGAGGTCTCGCTGCTCAACCCGGACGGATTGACCAGGCGCTTTGCCTGGCTGAACACGGAAGGCCTCACCCTCGGCAGCAAGGGCGAACGCGGGGAGGGCTGGTTCGACAGCGTCGGCCTCCTGCAAGGGTTCCGCAAGAAGGCGCGCGCGCTTGGCGTCGAATACATCGAGGACGAGGTCGTGGCGATCAACCGCGAAGGCGACCGCATCGTCTCCGTGACGATCAGGGGTGGGCAGACCATCGCCTGCGGTACGCTGGTCAACACGTCGGGCACCAATGGCAAGGTCATGGCGCGCATGGCCGGTCTCGACATTCCCGTCGAGCCGCGTCGCCGCTCGATCTTCGTCGTCGATTGCCGCACGCCGCTCGGCCCCGGCGTCGGCCTCACCATCGACCCTTCCGGCGTCTTCTTCCGCCCCGAGGGGAAATTCTACCTGATGGGCACTTATCCCAAGCATGATCCGGAGGTCGATCCGGCCGATTTCGCCGTCATGCATGACGAGTTCGAAACGGAAATCTGGCCAACGCTGGCAAACCGCGTACCGGCCTTCGAGGCGATCAAGGTCGTCAACAGCTGGGCAGGCCACTATGATTACTGCACGCTCGACCACAACGTCATCCTCGGCCCGCATGTCGAGGTGAAGAATTTCCTCTTTGCCAACGGTTTTTCCGGCCATGGCCTCCAGCAATCGCCGGCCATGGGGCGCGGACTTTCCGAACTGATCACCTATGGAGGTTTCCGCACGCTCGACCTCTCGCCCTTCGGCTACGCGCGCGTCGCCGCGAACCGGCCCTTCCTGGAAGACACCGTCATCTGAGGGTGCGCGCGCCGAGCCTTCAATCGTCCCCTTCGCTGCCCGCGGGCTCGTCCAGGAGGGCGCGATAGCGGTTGAGGCTTTCCTCCAGATGGGCGACCAGCGCCTGCTTGGCGGCCTTGGGATCGCCTTGGGTGATCGCGGCGAGGATGGCGGCGTGCTCCCGGTTGATCTTCTTCAGATAGGCCTTCGAGGCAGGGCCGGACTGGCGGTGCTTGAGAACAAGGTCGAGATTGATCTCGCCCATCACGGCTTCGAGGAAACGCGGGAAATGCGGGTTGCGCGTCGCCTTGGCGATGGCGAGGTGAAATTCGAAATCGGCGCGCGCCTCGATCTCGGCATCGTTCGTGTTGAGTGTCTCGATATGGTCGAAGGCGCGGGCGATCTCCGCGAGGGCTTCCGGGGTGCGCCGCTGGGCGGCCAGTGCCACGGCCTGCATTTCGACGCCGAGCCGCAGCTCGAGGATCTGCATGGCCGAGCGGATGTCGTCGATGCGGCTGATCTCGAAGTTCAGCGCCCGCGTGTCCTTCTCCGTGACATAGACGCCGGCGCCCTGCCGCGCGATGACGCGGCCGGCAACCTTGAGCGAAGCCAGTGCCTCGCGGATGACGGTGCGGGAGACGCCGAACTCCTCGCACAGCTGGGCGCTCGACGGAATCTTTTCGCCGGGTGGATAGAGGCCCGAGTCGATCCGCTCGGCGAGCCTGGCGACAACGATCTCTGCGAGGTTGCCGCGCTGCGTGATGATCGACATGCCGATCCAGCCTTTCCCGGGTTTTCAGGTATCAGATATCATATGTCGCAGGCTTCCCCAGAGGAAGCGCGCCTGCGGCGAACTCCGGGGGCAGCTTGCATTTCGATAAAGTTAGCATATAAGTGATAACATACCAATATAGCGTTGCCGCGAAAATTGCGGGGGAGATGAAGCATGCAGGATCAGTCTGTTGTCATCGTCGGCGGCGCTTCGGGTCTCGGTTTCGTCACGGCCCGGCTGATGGTCGAGCGCGGTGCTGCGAAGATCGGCCTTGTCGACCGCAACGAAGCGCTGCTTGCCTCCTCCGCGGCAACGCTGTCGGCGATGGGCGCTGAGGTGGCGACTGCCGTCGCCGACATTTCCCGGGCCGAGACGGCGCATGGCGGCTTCGAGGCAGTTGCGGAAAAGCTCGGCCGTGTCCATGCCCTCGTCAACAGTGCGGCCATCTATCCGCGCAAGCCCATCCTCGAGATCACCGACGAGGACTGGGACCTGGAAAACGCCATCAACATCAAGGGCACCTATCATATGATGGTCGCGGCGGTACGCCACATGCGCCGCTTCGTGACCCTGCCGGAGGTGACCGGCCGTATCGTCAACGTCACCTCGGTCGATGCCTTCAAGGCGCACCCGCAGAATGCCCACTATGCCGCCACCAAGGCGGCGGTCGTCAGCCTCACCAAATCCTTCGCCCAGGAATGCGCCAAGGACCAGATTCTCGTGAACTCCGTCGCGCCGGCCGGCTTTGCCACCGATCGGGCCAGGGAGCTCGGCTTCCTGCCGGAGCTTGCCAGGGCAAGCGCGCTCGGCCGGGCGGCGGAGCCGGTAGAAATGGCCGAGTGGATCGTCATGATGGCCTCCAGCCGCAACACCTATGCGACGGGCGAGAATGTCGTGATCAGCGGGGGCTACATCTATGTCTGACGCTAACCGCGTCGCCGTGGTCACCGGCGCGACCAGCGGCATCGGCGAGGCCATCGTGCCGATGCTGCGGGGGCGGGGACTGACGGTCTATGCCATCGGCCGCAACGCGGCAGCGCTTGCCGGGCTTGCGGAACGCTGCGGAGCGATCCCTGTCGAGGCGGACGTGCGCGATACGGCGCGCATCGCCGAAGTGCTGGCCGGCGTCGCGGTCGACATCCTCGTCAACAATGCCGGTATCCTCTCGACCCGCGCGGCTTTCCAGGACATCGACCCCGCCGAGATCGACGCGATGATCGACGTCAATCTCAAGGCGCCGATGCAGCTGACGCGAGTGTTCCTGCCCGGCATGGTGGCGCGCAAGCGCGGCCATCTCCTCTATATCGGTTCGAGCGGCGGTCAGGCACCCTATCCGAACATGGGCGCGTATGGTGCCTCGAAGGCGGGTCTCAGCCTGTTTTGCGACAACCTGCGCTGCGATCTCCTCGGCACCGGCGTGCGGGTGAGCGAGATCGTGCCCGGCCGCGTCCAGACGGCGCTCTACCGCACCTCGCTTCCCGGCGGCCAGGCGAATGCCGTGCTCTATGACGGTTACCGTCCCATCCAGCCGGAAAACATTGCGCAGATCGTCCATGACGTCATTGCACTGCCTGCCCATGTCGACGTCGCCCGCATCGAGGTCTTCCCGACGGACCAGGCCACCGGCGGCGGCACGATGGTGAAATTCGACCCGCCCTGAAGCGCTGCAACACGGGTTTCCGAGGCGGTGCGGTCTCCACCTGCGGCTCGGCTGTGCCCGTTGAACGTATCGCTGAAACGTCCGTTCAACGGATTGCTCCTGTTGCGACAACCACCCTCGAACCGGCGGCGAAAGTGCGCTAGATTGGTGGTGCGAGTGCGTTCTTTGAGGGACGGCGGTCGCGACCGGGAGGTGCTGATGGATCATGTCCGCAAGTTCACGCCAGCCCCGGCCGAGGCCGGGATCGTTGCCTCCAGCGTCTACACCGCCGGCAGGCGGATCGCCGATATCACCATCGAAGAGGCCGGCGAATGGGCGGCCAAGGATGGCCATGTCGTCTGGATCGGGCTGCTGGAGCCCAGCCGCGAGCTTCTCCTGCGCGTTCAGGCGCAATTCAACCTGCATGATCTAGCGATCGAGGATGCCGAGCACCCGCACCAGCGACCCAAGCTGGAGCAGTATGGCGACGCGCTGTTCATCGTGGCGCGCACGGCGCAACTGATCGACCGCCGCGTGATCTTCGGTGAAACGCATCTTTTCGTCGGCAAGGGCTATATCGTCAGCGTGCGCCATGGCCCGTCAACCTCCTACGCCTCGGTCCGCCAGCATTGGGAGAGTTGCCCTCATTCGCTGGCCAAGGGGGAGGATTTCGTCCTCTACGCCATTCTCGATTTCATCGTCGACAATTACATGCCCGTGCTGGAGCAACTCGAAGACGAGGTCGAGGAAATCGAGGACAAGGTGCTGATCAAGCCGATGACGGCGGGCGATATCGAGCGCCTCTACATGATGCGTCGCGACCTGCTCCGGCTGCGCAATGCCGCGCTGCCGCTGGTCGAGGTCTGCCGGCGGCTGACGAGCTCGGACTTGCCGCAGATCCAGCAGGCCATGCACCCGCTGTTTCGCGACGTCACCGATCACATCCGCACCGTGCAGGAAAAGATCGACAGCCTGCGCGAGGTGCTGGCCTTCGCCTTCGAGGCGAGCTTGCTGGTCGGCCAGAGCCAGGAAACGGCAATCTCCAAGAAGCTGGCCTCATGGGCGGCGATCCTCGCCGTGCCGACCGCGCTTGCCGGCATCTATGGCATGAACTTCAGCGACATGCCCGAACTGCGCATGCAATACGGCTACCCCATGGTGCTGTCAGCGATCGGTGCGACCTGCCTGTTCCTGTACTGGCGGTTCCGCAAGAACGGCTGGCTCTGACAGGGGCGAGCTCCGGTCCTGCCGGCATATCCTCGTTGTTTCGCGTTCCTCGGTTTTCGTCAATTTCCCGCTTGCGCAATGAACTTTAGTGATACTAAAGTGTGCGATGATGATGGCACAGTGCGGAAAGACGGCATGAATTTCGATGAACGGGAGGCGCCGGAGGCGGGCGCCGGTTCCCTGGCCCAACCGCCCTCCGCGACCTCGCTCGGCCGCGCGCTGCGTCAGCGGCGCAAGGAGATCGGCAAGACGATGAAGGAGGTGGCGCAGGAGGCCGGGCTCAGCGAAGGCTTCATCAGCCAGATCGAGCGCGGACTTTCCACCCCCTCGCTGATCTCGCTCTACAATGTCGCCAATACGCTCGGCATCAGCATTGAGGCTTTTCTGCCGCAAAACCCCCAGCCCGCCCATTCCATGGTCTCGCGGGCGAGTGAACGGCAAGGCTGCAGCATCGATGCGGAGGAGCGGGTCTATCAGATCCTGCAGCGCGGCTTTCCCGATGCCCGGCTGAACAGCTGCATCACCCATATGCCACCCGGCTATGTCTCGGAGCTGACGCGCCACGAGGGCGAGGACTTCCTCTATCTCATCGAGGGCGAGATGCTCTACGAAGTCGGCGACCGGAACTATCTGCTGAAGGCGGGCGATACGTTGCATTTTCCCTCCTCCCTGCCGCACCGGGCGCGCAATGTCGGCGCCGTCGAGGCGCGGGAACTCTGGGTCGGCACGACGCGGATCATCCCGGAGCGCTGACGGTGGGTGCTTTCAATTCTTTGCAGGGATTCTCGCAAAATCGATTGACAAGCACCTCTCAAAAACTTTAGCCTGACTAAAGTTTTTGAGAGGTGCGGTGGAGGCCGCTCGATTTGGGGAGGCCGCCTCGCCGGTTCCGCGCCCGAAACGCGGACGGGATCATGGGGCGGGCGCATTTCACGAACGGCAACGCGGGAGCGGCCGGCGGCAGGACATTCTGCCCGGCTGGAGGAGGAAACATGCGTATAGAAAGACTGATTGGCGGCGCGATGATCGCACTGGCACTGGCATCGACCAGCGCCCTTGCCGAAACGCCGAAGAACACGCTCGTCGTGGCCGACGCCATCGACGACATCATCACGCTGGATCCGGGCGAAGTCTCGGAGGTGGGCGGCGTGCTGGCGGCGAACCAGATCTACCAGCCGCTGGTAAGCGTGGCGCCGGATGATTCCAGCAAGATCATCGGTGTGCTCGCGGAGAGCTGGACGGCCTCCGAAGACGGCAAGACCTATACGTTCAAGATGCGCTCCGGCCTGAAATTCGCCTCCGGCAATCCGGTGACGGCGAAAGATGCCGAATATTCGCTGCGCCGCGTCGTCGCCATGAAGTCGCGCTCCGCCTTCATCCTGACCCAGTTCGGTTTCTCGCCGGAAAACGTCAAGGACCGCATCAAGGCGACCGACGACAGGACGCTGGTCATCGAGATCGGCGATACCTATGCACCGTCTTTCCTTTATTACTGCCTCTCCTCCTATGTCGGCGGTATCGTCGATTCCAAGCTGGTGCAGGAGCACGAGGTGAACGGCGACTTCGGCAATGCCTGGCTGAAGTCGGAGAATTCCGCCGGCTCCGGCCCCTATGTGCTGACGCGCTGGGAGCCGAAACAGTCGATCATGCTGACCCGCAACCCCAACTATACCGGCGAAAGCGGTGGCCTGGAGCGCATCTTCCTCCAGCACATTCCGGAAAGCGCCGCCCAGCGCCTGCTGCTCGAAAAGGGTGACATCGATATCGCCAACAAGCTTGGCCCGGACGATTTCGGAGCGCTGGAAGGCAATCCGGATGTCGGCTTCGTCGAAGGCGTTTCAGGCACCATCTACTATATGGGCCTCAACGTGCGGAACGAGTACCTCGCCAAGCCGAAGGTCGTCGAGGCGCTGAAATATCTCGTGGACTATCAGGGCATTGCCGACACGATCTCGCGCGGCACGATGGAGGTGCACCAGACGCTGGTGCCGAAGGGCTTCCTCGGGGCGATCGACTACAAGCCCTACAAGCTCGACATCGAGAAGGCCAAGGCGCTACTTGGCGAGGCCGGTGTCTCCGGCGAATTCACGCTGGATTCCGTCGTCTGGAACACGCCGCCCTACACGGATTTCGCCCAGGCCATCCAGGCGACCATGGCGCAGGCCGGTGTCAAGCTGAACCTCGAAGTGGTCGATGGCCAGCAATGGCTGGAGCGTTACCGCTCTGCGAGCCTCGATATCTGGTTCGGCCTGTGGGGACCGGATTATCCGGACCCGCATTCCAACGGCAAGGCCTTCGCCGTCAATCAGAAGGACGCACCGGACGGCTCCACCGGGCTTGCCGACCGCTTCGGTTGGGATGCCGGAAAACTGTCGCAGGATGCGATGGCCGCGGTGCGCGAGCAGGACACGGACAAGCGCCGGGCGATGTACGAGGCGCTGCAGAAGACCCATACCGATACCTCGCCCTTCCTCTACATGTTCCAGCAGGTGCGCAAGGTCGGGGTGAAGAGCTCGCTGAAGGGCCTGGTCCTCGGCCAGACCTTCTCCGACGACCGCTACTGGAACGTCAGCAAGTAGGCGTAGGATCTGGGCTTCGGCCACGACAGGCTCGGCCTGGCCGTGGTCGAAGGCGGGTTCAAGGCAATCAAACCGGAGGGGTTCGTGCCGGCAGTTCTATTCCAGCGGGTCCTCGGTTTTACCGGCCGGATCGTCACCCTCGTCCTGACCGTGGGCATCACGCTCCTCGGTCTCGTTGCGCTCACCTTCTGCATCGGCCGTCTTGTGCCGATCGATCCGGTGCTCTCCGTGGTCGGGCAGAAGGCGAGCGAGGAGGTCTATCAGCGCGTCTTCCTCGAAATGGGGCTGGACAAGCCGCTCTGGCAGCAGTTCCTGCTCTATGCCGGCAAGCTGGTGCAGGGCGATTTCGGTACCTCCTTCGTCACCAACCGGCCGGTCCTGTCGGATCTCGCCGGCTTCTTCCCCGCGACGCTGGAACTGGCGACGCTCGGCCTTCTGATCGGCACGCTGGTCGGCGTGCCGGCCGGTGTCGCCGCCGCCTACTGGCATGATCGCTGGCCGGACTACCTCATCCGCTTCATCGGCCTCATCGGCTATTCGGTACCGATCTTCTGGCTCGGGCTGGTCGGCCTCTTCGTCTTCTATTCCCGGCTCGACTGGGTCTCCGGTCCGGGCCAGATCGACGTCTTCTTTCAAGGTATCGTCACGCCGGTGACGGGATCGCTGCTGATCGATTCCCTGATTGCCGGCGAATGGGAGGTGTTCGGCAACGCCCTCAGCCATATCGTGCTGCCGGCCGCGCTGCTCGGCTACTACAGTCTTGCCTACATCTCGCGCATGACGCGCTCCATGATGCTCGACCAGCTTTCGCGCGAATATGTGCTGACGGCCCGTCTCAAGGGCGCGACGGAGTACCGGGCGGTGATGCTGCATGCCCTGCGCAACGCCGCGATCCCGCTCGTCACCGTGATCGCGCTCTCCTATGGCGGTCTGCTGGAAGGCTCGGTGCTCGTCGAGACGGTCTTCGCCTGGCCCGGCATCGGCAACTACATCGCCTCCTCGCTCTTCCGGGCCGATATCAATGCCGTGCTCGGCGGCACGGTGCTGGTCGGTGCCGTATTCATCCTGCTCAACATGGTCTCGGACGTCGTCTACCAGATGCTCGATCCGCGCTCCAACCTTCGCCGCCGGTAGGAGGCCGCCATGACCACCGCCAATCCCACCCACGCCGACAGCCGCCGACAGTTAAGGCGTGCACGCCTCGGCGAATTCGGCAGGTTCTCCCGCCGCTTTGCGCGCAATCCGCTCGGCATGATCGGCCTTGCCATCCTTGGCGTGCTGCTGGCCAGCGCGATCCTCGCGCCGCTGCTTGCCCCGCACGATCCCTACCTTCCCGATCTCGTGCGCCGCCTCTCGCCGCCAAGCGCGCAGAACTGGCTCGGCACGGACGAGCTCGGCCGCGACATTTTCTCCCGCATTCTCTACGGCGCCCGGCTGACCCTGCTCATCGTCGGCCTGGTCGTGGCGACATCCGCGCCGATCGGTCTTGTTATCGGTGCCGTGGCGGGAACGGCGGGTGGCTGGGTGGATGCGGTCTTCATGCGCATCACCGACGTTTTCCTGGCGGTTCCGAAACTCCTGCTGGCACTCGCCTTCGTCGCGGCGCTCGGGCCGGGCATCGTCAATGCGGCACTGGCGATCACGCTCACCGCCTGGCCGCCCTATGCGCGGCTGGCGCGGGCCGAAGCGCTGATTGTGCGCGACAGCGACTATGTCAATGCCGTGCGCCTTGCCGGCGGTTCGGAATTCCGCATCGTCTTCCGCCACATCATGCCCATGTGCCTTTCCTCGGTGATCGTGCGCATGACGCTCGACATGGCCGGCATCATCCTGACGGCCGCCGGCCTCGGCTTCATTGGCCTCGGCGCCCAGCCGCCGCTGCCGGAATGGGGCGCGATGATCTCGACCGGCCGCAAGTTCATCTTCGACCAGTGGTGGGTGGCGACCATGCCCGGCTTTGCGATCTTCGTCGTCAGCCTCGGCTTCAATCTTCTGGGCGACGCCATGCGCGACCTGCTCGACCCGCATCTGAGGAGGCGCGCATGAGCGACCCGCTCGTCACCGTGAAGAACCTGCGCATCGCCTTTGCCGGCGAGGGCGGCGCGACGATCGAGGCGGTCAAGGGCGTCTCCTTCGAGGTCGGCCGGGAAAAGCTCGGCATCGTCGGCGAAAGCGGCTCGGGCAAGAGCCTGTCCAGCCGTGCGCTGATGGGGGTTCTGCCCGGCCATGCCCATGTCGCCGCCGACGCCATGTCGTTTGCGGGCATCGATCTCCTGACGGCCTCGCCGCGCGTGCGTCGGCAGCTGCGCGGCAACCGCATGGGCATGATCCTGCAGGACCCGAAATTCTCGCTCAACCCCGTCATGCGCGTCGGCGCGCAGATCGCCGAGGCGATCCGGCTCGGCGACCGCTCGCTGCCGCGTGCAAAGGTGCGCCGGAAGGTGCTCGAGATACTGGAGGCGGTGCATATCCGTGCACCGGAGCGCGTCTACGACCTCTATCCGCACGAACTCTCCGGCGGCATGGGCCAGCGGGTGATGATCGCCATGATGGTGGTGCGCGAGCCGGAACTGCTGATCGCCGACGAACCGACCTCCGCCCTCGACGTCACCGTGCAGGCGCAGGTGCTCGAGATCATGGACGAGCTGGTCAGGCGCCGCGGCATGGGCCTCGTCTTCATCAGCCACGATCTCAACCTCGTCTCGCGCTTCTGCGACCGGGTGCTGGTCATGTATGCCGGCCGTATCGTCGAGACGCTGGATGCGCGGCGCATGCACGAGGCGGCGCATCCCTATACGCAGGGCCTGCTCGCCTGCCTGCCCGCCATCGATGGGCCGCTGACGCCGCTGCCGATCCTTGCGCGCGCGGCAAGCTGGGGAGAGGCACGCCCATGATCCGTATCGACAATCTCGGCGTCCGTTTCGGCAGCGCCGTCGCCGTGCAGGATGTCAGCCTTGCCGTGGAGAGCGGCGAGAGCTTCGGGCTGGTCGGGGAAAGCGGTTCGGGCAAGTCGACGGTGCTGCGCACTGTCATGGGGCTCAATCGCCAGTGGACCGGCGATATCAGCATTGCGGGCATCGACCTGCGCCGGGGGCGGCGGAAGGATCTCGTGCGCGTGGCGCAGATGGTGTTCCAGGACCCCTATGCCTCGCTGCATCCGCGCTACACGATCGGCCAGGCCATCGCGGAGCCAATGCTGATCAACCGTCTGCCTGACGTGGATGCCCGTACGGTTGAGCTGCTGGAGATGATCGGGCTGACGGCGGCGCACCGCTTCCGTTTCCCGCATGAGCTTTCCGGCGGCCAGCGCCAGCGGGTGGCGATCGCCCGCGCCCTGTCGCTCGCCCCGAGCGTGTTGCTGCTCGATGAGCCGACCTCGGCGCTCGATGTTTCGGTGCAGGCCGAAATCCTCAACCTCCTCAACCGCTTGCGCCAGGAGCTGAAGCTGACCTTCATCATCGTCAGCCATGATCTCGCAGTCATTTCCTATATGTGCGACCGGCTGATGGTGATGCAGAATGCCCGGACGGTCGAAACGCTGACGCGCGAACAGCTGCGCGCCGGCGACATGCAGCATGACTATACCCGCACGCTGTTCCGGGCGAGCCATCACCGGGCGCAGGCCGCGCCTGCCGAAGCCTGACGATCGGCTCGGCCGGCGCTTGCCGCAAATCGGAGGCGACACCTTAACGCTCTGTTGGCCTCGTCTCGAAACGCGCTCTTAGGGCCTCCCGGATAGGGTGCGGGCGATGGGCGGCGCTTGCGTGCCGACCGTCCCGCGCCGCCTGAGACGGCGTCGGTCAACGATCTTCGGATTGGGGGAAGCGCGTTCATGATGGATGCGAAAACCATATTCACGACGGCGTCTGTGATGGTGCTTGCCAATGGCGCGATCCTCGCCGCCATCCACCGCGACTTGCCGGCACGGCTGCGCGGGGCGGCCAGCCAATGGTGTCTTGGAACGCTGCTGGTCGCTTTCGGCTGCATCGTCTTTGCTTTCGGCGCGCCGCTGCCCCGGCCGGTCATGCTGTCGGCGGCCAATGCCGCCTTCGCCTTCGGCCTGACCGCCTATTATGCCGCGATCCTCTCGTTTCACCGGCTGGAGGTGAGGGTTTGGCATTTTCTTCCCGCGACCATCGCGACATTGTCCGTGGTGCGGTTCTCCACCGTCATGCCGGATTTCCGCATTCGCATCCTGATCGTTTCCGCCGCCTGGATCTGGCTGATGGCGCTATGCGTGCGGGTGCTGCTCGACCGGACGCGCGGCCACGCCTCTCTGGCGCGCTCCATCCTTGCCGCGATGTTCATCGGGGTCGGTGCCTATTCGGCCCTGCGGGGCGCGCTCTATCTGCGGGTGGGGGTACCCGATGCCTTCGCCGTCGAGACGGGAGACAACTGGCTGAACGTCTTGTCCGCCATGCTGTTGACGCTGCTGCCCGTCATGGGCACGACGGCATTCCTGCTGATGTGTTCCGACCGGTTGCGGCGAGGTCTCGAGCGGGCTGCGGCGACGGACTACCTGACGGGCCTGCCGAACCGGCGCAGCCTCGCCGGTCGCGCCGCGGAAGCCTTTCTCGCCGCAAAGCCGAGGGGCCGTGATTTTTCCATCGCCGTCTTCGACATCGACAAGTTCAAGGCGATCAACGACACCTACGGCCACGAGACCGGCGACCGGGTGCTCATCCATGTCGCCAGGCGGTTGCGCGCCGAAGTACGCCCGACGGACACGATCGCCCGGATGGGCGGCGAGGAATTCGCCGTGCTGTTCCCCGATCTCGGCACGGACGATGCCTTCGCCATTGCCGAGCGGATGCGCGCCGCCGTCGAGGGCAGTGATTTCACTGTCGGCGACGCGAGGATCGACATTACCATCTCGGGCGGTATCGCCGTCCTGCGCCCGGGCGACACAATCTATGACGATATCCTGCGCCGGGCCGACAGTGCGCTCTACCGCGCCAAGTCGAACGGCCGCAACCGTGTGGAGATCGCGGGCGAAGCGGGGCCGGACAGCGCGGTGAAGGCCCGTATGGTCATATCGCCGCCGCCGGCGATCTCGGCCGCCGGATCTGCGATCGCGCATACGGCGAGACAGTCGGCGCACCCCTGATCCTCGTGCATGGTCTTTGCAGCCGGGGCCGGGCGTGTCGAGGAATTGACCCATCTCCCGACGATGGGTAGATTCCCGGTGGCGGGTCCGGTTTGCGAGCCGCCCGGCCATGGACGGTCGGCAGGCCGGGCGAAGGGCCTTTTCCGCAAACAGCAAATGACAAGCGCAGGGCGTGTGCCCTCTGCGTCACGATGGAGTTCGAGTGTGAGCGTAGCCTTCATGAAGGAAGAGAGCGCCGAGACGGCAGCGGAAACCCTGCTGCCCGAACGGGCGATCTCCCCGCACCTCAATCTTGTGACGGAGACCGGGCTGAGGGCACTGGAGGCGCAGCTTCAGGAGGCCCGCGAGTCCTATGCGGCGGCGAACGCCATCGAGGACGTCAACGAGCGCCGGCGGCAGGCGGCCGGCCCGGGACGGGACCTGCGCTATCTTGCCGAAAGGGTCCGAACCGCCGAGCTCGTTGCCGCGCCTGCCTCGAACGATGTCGTTTCCTTCGGCAGCACGGTCACCTTCAGCCGCGACGACGGACGCGTTCAGACCTATCGCATCGTCGGCGAGGACGAGGCCGACCCCAAGGCCGGCTCGATCTCCTACGTGGCGCCCGTGGCCCGCATTCTCATGGGCAAGGCTGTCGGCGATCTGGTGACAGTCGGTGACCAGGAACTCGAAATCACCGCCATCGCGTGAGCGATCACAGGAAGAGATGCACGATGAGGGATGTGAGCACCGCGTTCAGCCCCATCGCGATCCCCGAAAACAGCCCGGCCACCGGATCCACCGAATAGGCGCGTGCCGTGCCGATGCCGTGCGAGGCGAGGCCGACGGCAAAGCCGCGCGCGCTGTAGTCCTTGATGCGCATGGCGTTCATCATGGGCGTCACGACGATCGCACCGCAGATGCCGGTGAGCACGACGACGGCCGCGGTGAGGGCCGGGTCCCCCGCAAGGCCGGAGGATATGGCCATGGCAACCGCTGCGGTCGTGGATTTCGGGGCGAGCGAGGCGACGACCTCCGGTGCGAAGCCGAACAACTGGCTGAAAAACACCGTCGAGCCGACGGCGGTGAGGCTGCCGACGAAGAGGGCGGCGAGCAGCGGCAGGAGGTTGCTCTTCACGAGCGCCAGTTTTTCATAGAGCGGGATGCCGAGGGCGACGGTCGCCGGGCCCAGCAGAAAATGGATGAACTGGGCGCCTTCGAAATAGGTGGCATAGTCGATCCCGGTGACGCAGAGCACGGTGGCGATGGCGGCGATGGAGAAGAGGATCGGGTTCAGCAAGGGATTTCCCGGACGGAGCCCGGCAAGGCCGGTGGCCGCGAGCCAGACGACCAGCGTGCAGGCAAGCCACAGGAGCGGCGAGGTGGCGAGATAGACCCAGAGCCCGTCAGTCATTCGTATAGCCTCCGGAAAGTCGCTTCACCAGGATGAAGACCCAGACGGTGACGGTCAGTGTGATGACGGTCGACAGCAGTACGATGGCGAGCAACGCGAAACCCCGGTCGCGGATGAGATCCAGGTGCTGGATGATGCCGACCCCGGCGGGCACGAAGAGGATGCCAAGATTGGCAAGGATGGCTTTCGACGTGTCGAGGGTTTGCTGGTGGGCGGACTGCAGAAACGGCTTTCCGCCGGTCAGCGTGAGAACCACGGCGATCATCGCCATGCCGATGACCGGCCCCGGCACGAAGCCGCCGAGGTAATAGGCGGTCACTTCGCCGATCAACTGGAAAACAAGCAAGATCGTAATTCCGACGAGCATCTGCGCACTCCCTGCATGAGCTTCGGGCCCGGGTGTCCGTCGGTTCGTTTGCAATCCCAACGAACGACCGGGCCGCAGCTGCGAGGCTTAAAGGCCTTTTGCCTTTAAATCCATGGCTCTGGCCTGTCGGGCGGCAGGAGAAAATCTGCGCGGCACTTTGCCCGGGCGCTGAGCGATGGACAAAGCGGGATCGGATCCCTATTTTTGTATCATGCTGCGGTTTCTGTTGCTCATCGTTTCGGCTTGTCTGTTCGCGGTCGTGTCCTTCACGGCCTCGGCGCACGAGACCGGCATGATCGTGTCGACGGAACTGGCCAGCCGCATGCAGCCGATGGACCACACGTCCATGGCGAAGGCGTCCTGTACCGATGACGGGACGTGCAAGACGGATCCCGGCCTGTGTGATCTCGTCTGCATGGGTATCGGCGTGTTTCTGCCGGCCGAGCGAATCCCGGCAGGCCTTGCCTCGCCCCGCGAAACCTACCGTCGTCATCCCGACGCGGCGCTCGTCTCGACGCCGCCCGCCCTCGACGACCGACCTCCCATAGCGCACCGCCTTTGAAGCCGCGGCGGGCTCTTCCTGCCGCACCCCTCCAGATTGTTGAACGGGACGTCTGTCCCGAGGTGATGCTATGAGATCCTTTACCCGACGCGGCTTCCTGGCCGCCGGCGCAGCAACGCTTGCTGCAACCCAGTTCCCCATCCCTGTCTTCGGCCAGACGGCCGCGCCATTGCGGCTTGCCGCCACGCGCCGTACACTCGATATCGACGGTCGCGCCGCCACCGTCTTCGGCCTTTCCGGCCCCGGCGGGCAAGGCCTCGTCCTCGATCCCGGCCAGCGTTTTCGGGTCGACCTCAGCAATGACCTGCCCGTCCCCACCATCGTGCACTGGCATGGCCAGATTCCGCCGAACGTGCAGGACGGCGTGCCGGATATGCCGCAGCCGCTTCTAGCGCCAGGTGAGACGCGCAGCTTTGATTTCGCCCCGCTTTCGGGCACGCACTGGATGCACAGCCATGTGCCGATCCAGGAAATGCAGCTGCTTGCGGCCCCGCTGATCGTGCGCCGGCCGGAAGACCTCGCCGCCGACCGGCAGGATGTGGTGCTCTTCCTGCACGATTTCTCCTTCAAGGCGCCGGAAGAGGTGCTGGCGGAGATCACCGGCGGGCATGGGGGCGCCGCCCCCTCCGGCGCCATGCAGGGCATGGACCACGGCAGCATGGCCGGAATGAACATGGACAGCGCCGGAACCACGGGTGCGATGGCGATGCAGATGGATATGGGCAACATGGCCGGGATGGGCGGCATGACCATGGACCTGAACGACTACGACTGGGATGCCTATCTTGCCAATGACCGCACGCTGTCCGATCCCGAGGTCGTGTCGGTCGAGCACGGCGGACGGATTCGGCTGCGCGTCATCAATGCCGCCGCCGCCACGGTTTTCTGGATCGATACGGGCGCGCTGACAGGGCAGCTCGTCGCCGTGGACGGGCATCAGGTCCGCCCGCTCGCCGGCTCCCGCTTTGGCCTTGCCATGGGACAGCGGCTCGACATCGAGATCGACCTGCCGAACGAAGGCGGGGCATGGCCCGTGCTTGCGCTGCGCGAGGGTGCGCGCGAGCGGACCGGCATCGTCCTTGCGACGCCCGGTGCGGCCATCGCCAGGATCGACGCCCTTGCCGAAAAAGAGGCACCGGCCTTCGATATTGACCTTGCGCAGGAAGCGAGCCTTTCGGGCATCGACACGTTGCCGGAAAGGCCGATCGAGCGCAACCAGATGGTCATGCTGGGCGGCTCCATGCAGCCCTATGTCTGGACCATCGACGGGGCTGTCTGGGGCAAGCACCGCCCCATCGTCGCAAAGAGCGGCGAGCGGGTGGAACTCGGCTTCCACAACATGTCGATGATGGGACACCCGATGCACCTGCACGGCCATGCCTTCCAGGTGGTCGGGATCAATGCTCGTCGTTTTGCCGGCGCCCGACGCGACACGATCTATGTGCCGCCGATGTCGATGGTCACGGTGGCGCTGGACGCGGGCGAGGCCGCGCGCTGGATGCTGCATTGCCACCACATGCCGCATCTTTCGGCCGGCATGATGACCGAGTTCCGGGTCGAGGCGTGAAGGCGGCGTGGATTGCAGGCGGCGCGGTCCTTGCGGCCGTGGCCGGCGTGGTTCTCTTCGTCCTGGAAAGGCCGGGCCGGGAGGCGGACGCGCGTATCGCCCTCGGAAAAGCCCTCTATGCGGAGAACTGCGCGAGCTGTCACGGCGTCAGGCTGGAGGGCCAGCCTGACTGGCGCAGCCCGCGGGCGGACGGCCGCCTGCCCGCACCGCCCCACGATGCCACCGGCCACACCTGGCATCATGCCGACGCGCAGCTTCTGGCGATCATCCGCCGCGGTACGGCCGCGGTCGTTGGCGGCGGCTACGAGAGCGACATGCCGGGTTTTGCCGGCATCCTCAGCGATGCCGAAAGCGCGGCGGTGCTTGATTTCATCAAGAGCACCTGGCCGCAGCGCGAGGCGGATTATCAGCGCCGGATCTCGGGCGGCTGATCTTGCACATCCGGTCGCGGGGATTGCCCCGTGGCCCTTCAGAAAACAATTTCGCCGGGTGGCAATTGCCGCAGCCGGCTTCCGATCAGGACACGCACATGACACGAAACGAACAACAGAAGAGCCACTCGAAAAATGCCGCTGGCGGCATGAACAAGGGAAAGATCGCCGTTCTCGCCATCGTCGCGGTGGGCATTGCCGCCGCCGCTGTCTGGACGCGCCGGGGGGCGGAGGCCCCGGCGGCAGAAGCTGCGACAGGTGGGGGCGCTCTCGTCGCCGTCACGGTTCCGGCAACCCTGTCGGAGGCGGCGAAGATGGGGGAAAGGGCGTTCAACGCCGTCTGTGCCGCCTGCCACGGCGCAAATGCTGCGGGAACCGAGGCCGGGCCGCCGCTGGTGCATAAGATCTACGAGCCCTCTCATCATGGCGATTACGCCTTCGAGATGGCCGTTGCCAACGGCGTGCGGGCGCATCACTGGAGGTTCGGCGACATGCCGCCCCAGCCGGCCATGACGAAGGCCGATCTCCAGAACGTGATCGCCTACGTGCGTGAGGTGCAGCGGGCAAACGGCATCGAGTGACCCGGCATGCCCTGCCGGCCAGATTTGCCGAGTTGCGAAGCCGGCGCGGATGGAAAGAATGGCCACCGGAAAGATTCGCAGCGATCCCCGCAGGGCAGGCGCCGGGCGGGGCGGGAACGGAAGGCAGGCAGGGCATGATCGACGAGAAGCGGCTCGAAGCGGAAATGGATGCACTCGCCGTGCGGTTTCCGGGGCCGGGTGGCGTTGCCGGTGTGGTCAGCGAGGGGCGGATTGTCGCCCTTCGTTCCTGGGGTTTCTCCGATCTCGACGCGCGGCGATCGATGACGGCCGGCACGCGGCTGCCGATCTGCTCGGTCTCCAAGCAGTTCACCTGCGCGGCCATGCTGGCCGCCTGCGGCACGCCGGAGGCCCTCGATGGCCGGCTCGCCGCGCATCTGCCGAATTTCGACGGTCCGCTGCCGCGGGTGCGCGACCTCTGCAACAACCAGTCGGGCCTGCGCGACTACTGGGCGCTGACCGTGCTGCACGGTGCCAGAGCCGAGCAGGCCTTTTCGCGTGATGATGCGGCATCGGCGTTCAAGCGTATGCGCAGCGGGCATTTTGCGCCGGGTACGCGTTATTCCTACAGCAACGGCAATTTCCGCCTCCTCTCCGATCTTCTCGAGGAGTTCTCCTCCGACACGCTTGAGACGCTCTACGCGCGGCACATCTGGGAGCCGGCCGGCATGGCCGGTGCCGTGCTGACCGCCGATACCCGCCAGCCGGAGGACGGCGTGGTCGGCTACGAGGGCAGTGACGCGACAGGCTATCTGCCGGCAGACAACGGCATCTACTGGCGCGGTGATGCGGGCATTTCCGCCTCGCTCGACGACATGCTCGCCTATGAGCGCTGGATCGATGCGACACGCGGGGATCCGGACAGCCTCTACCGGAAGATCGCCGTGCCACAGACCTTCCGCGACGGGGCGGCCGCCTCCTATGGTTTCGGCCTGCAGCATTCGCGTGTCGGTGATGTCGCCTTCACCGGCCACAGCGGCGCCTTGCGCGGGTTCCGGGCCTTCCGGGCCTATTCGGCCGAGGCGCGGCTTTCGGTCGTGGTGATGTTCAATCATCACGGCGATGCGCATGGGGCGGCGCATCGGCTGCTGCGCGCCGCGCTCGGCCTGCCGCATCCCGCTTCCAAGCCGCTCGGCGAGCGCTGGGGCGGTCAATGGATGAGTCGCGAGACCGGTCTTCTTGCGCGACTGGAGCCAGGTTTCGATTCGGCGACACTGCGCTTCGGCACGTCGCCGGAAAGCCTTTTGGAGGCGGAGGAGGGCAGTCTTGCCTCTTCGTCCGTCAAGGTCGCCCGTGCCGGTGAGGACCTCCTGATGCAGCGCGCACAGGAAAACTACGCCGAGAGGCTGGTGCCGGTCGCATCGGCGCCGGCGGTAGGCGACGCGCGTCTTGCGGGCCGCTACCGCTCCCCCGAACTGGAGGCCGACATCGTCATCGAATGCCGTGACGGCGGGACCTATCTCTGGGCTGAGGGCTTCCTCGGCACGGGCCGGCCCGAAATCGTCCGGCCGGCCGGTCCTGATGTCTGGCTCGTCGTAACCCGTCGCTCGATGGATGCGCCGGCCCCGGGGGACTGGACGCTGGTGGCTGAGCGCGATGCGGCCGGACACATCACGGGTCTGGTGCTCGGCTGCTGGCTGGCCCGCGGGATCCGCTATGTCCGGCGCAACTGACGCCGTCTAACATATTGCAAAACAAGACCTCAGGCGATTTTTGCATAGGATCCTGCCCAAATTGAATTGGTCAGCCGCGGCAAGTCACACCAATGTTCCGCGCCAAAGGCAACCGGCGCAAGCAAGAGGAACAGATGGGCAGGATCGTCTACGTCCACGGTCAATTCGTAGCAGAGGAGGAGGCCAGGATCGGGTTGTTCGATCGCGGCTTCCTGTTCGGTGATGCGGTCTACGAAGTGACGGCGGTGATTGCCGGACGAATGATCGATAACGACCTGCATCTCGCCCGGCTCGAACGCTCGCTGAGGGAGCTCGGCATTGCCCTCTTGCTCGGCCGGACGGAAATCGAGGCCATTCAGGCGGAACTGATCGCCCGCAATGCCTTGCAGGACGGCACCGTCTATCTGCAGGTCTCGCGCGGCGAGGCGGATCGCGACTTCTTCTACCCTGCCACTCTGACGCCGCGGCTGGTCGGCTTCACCCAGGCCAAGACCCTGACGGGGACAAAGACCCAGCAGAACGGCATCTCGGTCGATCTGGCCGCTGATCCGCGCTGGCAGCGCCGCGACATCAAGACCGCCATGCTGCTCGGGCAGGTGATGGCCAAGCAGACGGCGCGGGCCCGTGGCTTCGACGATGTCTGGCTGGTGGAAGACGGGCTGGTGACGGAAGGCGCCTCCTCGACCGCCCATCTCATCACCGCCGATGGTCGCATCCTCACGCGCGCCGCCTCGCAGGCCACGCTGCCGGGCTGCACCCAGCGCGCCCTTGCGCGCCTCTGCGCCGCCGAGGGCCTGCGCATCGAGGAGCGCGCCTTCACGCCCGAAGAGGCGCAGGATGCGGCGGAGGCCTTCCAGACCTCCGCTTCCAGCCTGGTCATGCCCGTTGTGCGTATCGGCGACCGGGTGATCGGCGATGGAAAACCCGGACCCCGGACACGGGTGTTGCAGGCGCTCTATCTGGAAGCGGCCGGCGTTTCGGTCTAGAGCATGCCCGGCGAGGCGGCTTATGGTTGCTCGTTGAAAAAGAACCATCTTTTCAAGAACTGGAATGCCGGAAGGGGCGGACATGAACACGGCGCGCGAACTGGGCCTGATCCCGCAGGGGCGGCTGGAGCCGGGGCCGGGCAATGCCATCACCGATATTGCCGGGGTCGCCGTCGGCCACCGCTCGCTGCGCGGGGACGGCCTCTTCACCGGCGTGACGGCCGTCGTGCCGCATCCGGGCGATCTCTTCCGCGTCAAGCCGCGGGCAGCGGTCGAGATCGTCAACGGTTTCGGCAAGTCGGCCGGGCTGATGCAGGTGGCCGAGCTCGGCACGATCGAGACGCCCATCCTGCTCACCAACACCTTTGGCGTTGCGGCCTGCACCGAGGCGCTCATCCGCCGCGCCATCGGCGCCAATCCGGCGATCGGGCGGAAAACCTCGACCGTCAATGCGCTGGTCTGCGAATGCAACGACGGCGGCATCAACGATATCCAGGCCCTCGGCGTGACGCCCGCCGATGCTGATGCCGCTCTTGACGCCGCGCGTCCGGGGCCGGTCGAGCAGGGGGCGGTCGGCGCCGGGTCCGGCATGACCGCCTTCGGCTTCAAGGCCGGGATCGGCACCGCGTCGCGGCTGATGCGCATCGGCAAGCACGATTTCACGCTCGGCACGCTGGTCCTCGCCAATTTCGGCGCGGCCGGCGATCTCGTCTTGCCGGATGGCCGCCGGCCCGATCCGCGTGTGCCGGCAAGCCCCGAGCGCGGCTCGGTCATCGTCGTCATGGCGACGGACCTGCCGCTGGGGGACAGGCAGTTGCAGCGCGTCGCCCGGCGTGGCGGGGCCGGGCTTGCCCGGCTCGGCGCCTTCTGGGGCCATGGCAGCGGCGACGTTGTCCTCTGTTTCACAACGGCCGATCCGGTCGAGCACGATCCGGCCGCGCCCGTCGCCATGCAGCAACGGCTGTCTGACAGCTATATCGACATCGCCTTCCGCGCCGCTGCCGAGACCACGCAGGAGGCGGTGCTGAACGCGCTCTGTGCCGCGCCGGCCACGCCGGCACGGAGCGGCCGCACCTATCCCGCCCTCACGGACTGGCTGAAGGAGAGCCCCGCATCATGAAAGTCTTCATCTCCGCCGATATCGAAGGCACCGCCGGCATTGCCCACTGGAACGAGGCCGAGCGCACCCATCCGGACTGGGCCGAGTTCCGCGCGCTGATGACGGGCGAGGTGGTTGCCGCCTGCGAGGGCGCGCGCGCCGCCGGTGCCACGGAAGTGGTGATCAAGGATGCCCATGACAGCGGCCGCAACCTCATCCTCGATCGCCTGCCCGATTACGCCCGCATCGTGCGCGGCTGGTCGGGCCACCCGGACGAAATGATGTTCGGCATCGACGCCGGTTTCGCCGCCGCGATCTATACCGGTTACCATTCCAAGGCCGGCACGGAGGTCAATCCGCTGGCCCACACTTCCAACCTGCGTATCTCGCGCCTGCTGCTGAATGGCGAGGTCGCGTCCGAGTTCACTTTCAACGCGCTCTGTGCGGCCGGCTATGGTGTGCCTTCCGTGTTTCTCGCGGGAGACGTGGGTATTTGCGCCGAGGCCCGGGCCATGGTGCCGGGCCTTGCGACGGTGGAAACGCTCGATGGCAGGGGCCGTGCCTCGACATCCATCTCGCCCGCCTGGTCGCGTCGCCTCATCCGTGAAGGCGTGGCAGCAGCGCTGTCGGGCGATTTCGCGCAGGCACTGCCCGCGAAGGCGGATCACTACGAGGTGGTGATCGAGTTCAGCACGCCGACCGAGGCGTACCGGGCCGCTTGGTATCCCGGTGCCAAGGCGCACGGTCCTCGCGCCGTCGCCTTCGAGCATAGGGATTTTTCGGAAATCCTCAGGGCGTTGCTCTTCCTGAAGGTCTGATTTCGGCAGGCGCTGCTTCCAGAAATTGCCGCGCCGCGCGCCAGAAATCCTCGACCTTGCCGGTCCGGCTTGCCGCATGGCGGTAGAGACGGATTTCGAGGTCGAGGTTCCAGCCCTCGTCCGACGAGCCCGACACGAGGCGTCCCGCTTCCATCTCCTCGCGCGCAAGGCTTTCCGGCAGCCAGCAGAGGCCGGCGCCCGTTACCGCCATGTTCATCAGGCCGGCACTGATGGTGTTCTCGTGCGTCGTGCGCCGGCGGAAGGGCGGGCGGCGCAGGAGGAGGCGCGACAGGGCGACGCCGAAGAAGGAATTGAATCCATAGCTGAGATAGGGAACGGCGAGCCGTGGCTGCGCGACGGCGCGGTCGAGGAGATTGTGTCCGGGCTGCACCTGGCCCGCAATCGTGACCTCCGCCGATACAAGCGGCATCAGCCGGTCTTGACCGACCGTCAGCGAAGCAAATTGCCCGCGATCGAGATGGAACGGCACCTCCGGATGGGCATAGGTGAGGAAGAAATCCGCTTCGTCGCCAACGAGCGCATCGAGATTGGCCTCGATGCCGCCGCGGTCAGGGATGAGCGATGTGCTGAAGGTGCCGCCCGCGCCTTCCAGCGTCTTCAGCCAGCGCGGAAAGAACGTGACCGTCAGCGTATGCAGGGCGGCAAAGCGGATGAGGCCCGGCTCATGCGAGGGGCGCAGCGCTTCGCGAGCCGCATAGAAAGTGCGGATCGCCTCCTGTGCGACGGGCAGGAAGTTGCGCCCCGCAGGCGTCAGTTCGGCCGGCATGGTGGCGCGACTGATCAGCGTGGCGCCGAGCCAGCCTTCGAGCTGCTTGATGCGGCGGCTGAAAGCCGGTTGGGTGACATTGCGCAATTCGGCGGCGCGCGAAAAGGAGGACGTGTCGGCCAGCGTCACGAAGTCCTCCAGCCACTTGATCTCCATTCACGTGTCCCTCCGGTGCCTTCTGCGCGGCAAAGGTGATCATAAGTCATTCAATCGAAATAGGTATGCCGATTTCGCATGGGGTCGTGCCAAAAGCGAATTGGCCAAGGCCGCCGCAACCTTTCACGTTGCGTGTGGAGGAAAGAGGCGCCGGTTCGCCGGTGCCGACAGGGGGAGCTGTGCATGGCATTCGGAATTGAGGCTGACCGTATCCTGATCAACGGCCGGATCTGGCGGGGGCGGGAAGAAGGCATCAGCGAGGCCCTCGCCGTCTGGCAGGGCAAAGTTCTGGCGACCGGCAGCACAGCCGACATGCTGAGCCTGAAGGGGCCTGCGACCGAGGTGATCGACCTGGAGGGGCGCTTCGCAACCCCCGGCCTCATCGACAATCATCTGCATCTCATCGCGACCGGCATCGCCATGGGCTTCGTCGACGCGACGCCCGCCGCTGCGCCGACGGTGGCCGCCCTTACGCGGGCCATCGCCGAGCGTGCCGCATCGACGCCGAAGGGTGGCTGGGTGCGCGCCCGCGGCTATGACCAGGTCAAGCTTGACACGGGGCGCCATCCGACGCGCGAGGATCTCGATCGCGCCGCGCCGGATCATCCGGTGTATCTGACGCGGGCCTGCGGTCATGTCTCCATCGCCAATTCCCGCGCGCTGGAGCTTGCCGGCATCAGCGAGGCGACGCCGGTGCCGGACGGCGGCGTTATCGGCATCACGGACGGCAAGCTCAACGGTCTTCTCGCGGAGAACGCCCAGAATCTCGTCAAGGCCGTCATGCCGCCGGCGACCACCGAGGAGCTGATCGACGGTATCGAGCGGGCGGGGCGGCATCTGCTCTCCTTCGGCATCACCAGCTGCATGGATGCGGCTGTCGGCCACGTTGCCGGGTTCTCGGAGATCCAGGCCTATGAGATGGCAAAACTGTCCGGCCGCCTGCCGGTGCGCGTCTGGCTGACGCTGCTCGGTGATCCCGGCGTCTCCATCGTCGAGGATGCCTGGCGGGCGGGGCTGCTGTCGGGGGGCGGCGACGACATGCTGCGCGTTGGCGGCGTGAAGGTCTTCCTCGACGGCTCGGCCGGCGGGCGCACCGCCTGGATGACGAAGCCCTATGAGGGCGAGCCCGACAACATCGGCGTGCAGATGCTGCCGGACGAGACGGTCGAGGCGGTCGTTCGGGATTGCCATGACCGCGGCTACCAGATGGTCTGCCACGCCATCGGCGACGGCGCGATCGAACAGCTGATCACGGCCTACGAAAAGGCGCTTGCCGCCAACCCGGATCCCGATCGTCGTCACCGCATCGAGCATTGCGGCTTCTCCACGCCCGCGCAGCACGCGCGCATGCAGGCGGCCGGCATCCTGCCCGCGCCGCAGATGGCCTTCATTCATGATTTCGGCGACAGTTACATTTCCGTGCTCGGAGAGGCGCGCGGCAAGGCGTCCTATCCGATCGGTACCTGGGCGCGCCTCGGCCTGAAGCCATCGACCGGCTCGGATTCACCGGTCTGCTCGCCCGATCCCTTCCCCAATCTTCACGCGATGATCACGCGCCAGACCGGCAAGGGCACGGTCATGGATGCTTCCGAACGGCTGAGCCCGGAAGAGGCGCTGCAGGCCTATACGGAATATGGCGCCTGGTCGCAAAAGGCCGAGGGCGTGAAGGGACGGCTCGTGCCCGGCCAGTGGGCCGATATCGCGGTCTTCGACAACGATCTTCTGACCGCGGATCCCAAGACCATTCTCTCAGGCACACGTTGCCTGCTGACCCTGCTTGCAGGCCGTGTCGTGCATGATGCGAGGTGACGGCCTGACAGACTGAATCGAAACGATGCCGAAAACGGCACGAGAGGGAGAACGACATGCTCAAGACACTGACACTGGCCGCAATGCTCAGCCTCGGCGTGGCCTCCGGGGCGCTCGCTGCGGGTGAACGCCAGGGCGGAACGCTCGTCTTCACCGCACCCTACGGCTCGAGCTTTGCCACGCTCGACGTGCAGGCGAGCCCGAACACGCAGGAAGAGTTCATCACGCAGGCGATCCACCGCGCGCTCTACAGCTGGGATTCCATCCAGAACAAGCCGGTGCTGGAGCTGGCGGATTCCGAAGACGTCTCCGAGGACGGCACGGTCCATACCTATCACCTGCGCAAGAACGCCGTCTTCCACAACGGCAAGCCGCTGACGGCCGACGACTTCATCTACAGCTACAAGCGTATCGCCAATCCGAAGAATGCCTTCCCGGGCGCAAGCTTCATCGCCAACATCAAGGGCGCGGACGACTATATCGCCGGCAAGGCCGAGGAGATTTCCGGCCTCAAGAAGATCGACGACAACACGCTGGAGATCACCTATACCGGCCCGATCAATCCCGGCTTTCCGCTGATGCAGAACACGACGGTCATCTACCCGTCGAATGTCGAGGACGAATCGAGCTTCGGCAAGACCCCCGTCGGCCTCGGCGCCTTCGTTTTCAAGGAGCATGTGCCGGGTTCGCAGGTCGTCGTCGAAAAGTTCGACAAGTACTACGAGGAGGGCAAGCCCTACCTCGATCGCATCAACATCGTGCTGATGGCCGAGGATGCCGCGCGCGACGTTGCCTTCCGCAACAAGGAGATCGACGTCTCCATTCTCGGCCCGACCCAGTACCAGGCCTATCAGGGTGAGGACGCGCTGAAGGGGCAACTGCTCGAGGTTGCCGAGGTCTATACCCGCAATATCGGTTTCAACCCGGCCTTCGAGCCTTTCAAGGACAAGCGGGTACGCCAGGCGATCAACCATGCCATCAATGCGCCGCTGATCATCGAGCGCCTCGTCAAGAACAAGGCCTATCCGGCGTCCGGCTGGCTGCCGCTCTCCTCGCCGGCCTTCGACAAGGACAAGCCGGCCTATGCCTTCGATCCGGAAAAGGCGAAGGCGCTGCTTGCGGAAGCCGGCTATGCCGACGGCTTCGAATTCGAGGTGACGGCGAGCCCGAATGAAAGCTGGGGCGTTCCGATCGTCGAGGCCATCCTGCCGATGCTGAAGAAGGTCGGCATCACCGTGAAGCCGAAGCCGGTGGAAAGCTCGGCGCTCGGCGAGGCTGTCACGACCAACAATTTCCAGGCCTTCATCTGGTCGAACCTCTCTGGTCCCGATCCGCTGAACGCGCTGCGCTGCTATCATTCGAAGACGGCGCAATCGGCCTGCAATTATACGAGCTATGCGAGCGCGGACTTCGACAAACTCTACGACGCGGCCCAGCAGGAGCGTGATCCCGCCAAGCAGAACGACCTCCTGCGCCAGGCCAACAACATCGTGCAGGACGACGCGCCGGTCTGGTTCTTCAATTACAACAAGGCGGTCATGGCCTATCAGCCGTGGATCCACGGCCTCGTTCCCAACGCGACGGAACTGGCGGTCCAGCCCTATGACGAGATCTGGATCGACGAGACCGCGCCGGACTCGCGCAAGTAAGATCTTGAGGGGTTCGGGGGCGGCGTGACTGCCGCCCCCGCATCGATTGTCGCGCCCTTGCGGGCGGCCAACACGGAACCGCTCATGCTTCGTTTCACCCTGCGCCGCATCTTTCAGATCATTCCGACGGTCGTCGTGGTGGCGCTGCTGATCTTCGTCATCTTCTCCGTCGTGCCCGGCACCTTTGCCGCCAGCCTCTTCGCCGATGGCAAGCGCGCCGCCGATCCCCAGATGATCGCCCGCCTCAACGAGGAATTCGGCCTCAACAAGCCGCTCATGGAACGCTTCGTGACCTATGTCACGGACCTCGCGCAGTTCGATCTCGGTACCAGTTTCCGCACCCGCCAGCCGGTGATCGACCTCATCAATGACCGTATGTGGGCCTCGTTGCAACTTGCCATCGCCGCCATGGTTTTTGCCTTGGTCATCGGCGTGCCGCTCGGCTTCCTCGCGGCGCTGCGACCCGGCTCCGTGCTCGATACCGTGACGATGATCGGTGCCGTCTCGGGTCTCTCCATGCCGCAGTTCTGGCTCGGCCTCCTGCTGATGTACCTCTTCGCCCTGCAACTGAACTGGCTGCCCAGCTTCGGCTATGGCGACGGTTCGTTCCAGAACCTCATCCTGCCCGCCGTCACGCTCGGCGTTACGCCGCTCGCGCTTCTCGCGCGCACCACGCGGGCCGGCGTGCTTGATGTGCTCAATGCCGATTTCATCCGCACCGCCCATTCCAAGGGCATGAGCGAGGTGACGGTCGTGCGCTGGCATGTGGCGCGCAATGCGCTGGTGCTGATCGTCACCACGGTCGGCCTGCAGTTCGGCTCGCTGATCGGTCAGGCCGTCGTCATCGAGAAGCTGTTCGCCTGGCCCGGCATCGGCTCGCTTCTGGTCGACAGCGTGGCGATCCGCGACATTCCCGTGGTGCAGGGCACGATCCTCGTCATCGTGCTGTGGTTCCTCGTCATCAACACGGCCGTCGATCTGATCTATGCCGCGATCGATCCGCGCATCAAGCAGGAGTGACGGGAATGCGTCTCGGCTTCAACTTCTGGCTTGGCGCGACGCTGACGACGCTGGTCATCCTCGCCGGCGTGCTCGCACCGTGGATCGCGCCCTTCGACCCGGTGCTCGATGCGGACCTGATGAGCTCGGAACTGCCGCCCGACGCCACCTTCTGGTTCGGTACGGACGCGCAGGGCCGCGACGTCTATACCCGCATCCTCTACGGTGCACAGATCTCGCTGACGGTCGGCATCGTCTCGCAGGTCATCAACTCGGCCATCGGCGTCACGCTCGGCATGACTGCCGGCTACTGGGGCGGCTGGTGGGACGACCTGGTGAACGGCCTCACCAACGTCATGCTCGCCATTCCCTCGCTGATCTTCGCGCTCGCCGTGATGGCCGTGCTCGGTCCCGGCCTGCCGTCGCTCCTCATCGCACTCGGCCTCACCAACTGGAGCTGGACCTGCCGTATCGCCCGCTCCTCGACGCTGTCGCTGAAATCGCAGGGTTACGTGCAGGCGGCGCAGACGCTCGGCTATGGAGACCTGCGCATCATGTTCACGCAGATCCTGCCCAACATGATGGGGCCGATCCTCGTCATGGCGACGCTCGGCATGGGCTCCGCGGTGCTCTCCGAAGCCGCACTCTCCTTCCTCGGCCTCGGCATCCAGCCGCCGTTCCCGAGCTGGGGCTCGATGCTGACGGATGCGCGGCAGCTCATCCAGCTCGCGCCCTGGGTGGCGATCTTCCCGGGCCTTGCGATCTTTCTCTCCGTGCTCGGCTTCAACCTTCTCGGTGACGGGCTGCGCGACAGTCTCGACCCGCATATGAGGACGCGCAAGCCATGACCGCGCCGCTTCTCGATATCAGGGATCTCCGGCTCGGCGTCGCCCTCGGCCGCTCCGTCCACCATCCGCTGCTGAAGGACGTTTCCTTCCAGATCATGCCGGGCGAGGCCTATGGGCTCGTCGGCGAATCGGGCTCAGGCAAGTCGATCACCTCGCTTGCCGTCATGGGGCTTTTGAAGAAGCCGCTCGCCGTCACCAGTGGCGAGATCCGGTTCAAGGGCCAGAACCTGCTGTCCCTGCCGAAGCGCGAGATGCGGCGCCTGCGCGGCAACCGCATCGCCATGATCTTCCAGGAGCCGATGACGGCGCTGAACCCGCTCTCGACGGTCGGCCGGCAGATCGCCGAAATGTTCGTGTTGCATCAAGGCAAGAGCTGGGGCGAGGCGGAACGGCTCGCCGTCGAGGCGCTGGGCAATGTGCGCGTGCCCAATCCCGACCGTCGTGCGAAGAACTATCCGCACCAGATGTCCGGCGGCCTGCGCCAGCGCGTGATGATCGCCATGGCGCTCGCCTGCAACCCGGATCTCCTCATCGCCGACGAGCCGACGACGGCGCTCGACGTGACCGTGCAGGCCGAGGTGCTGAGGTTGATCAAGGAGCTTTGCGCCGCGCGCGGCACGGCTGTGCTCTTCATCAGCCACGATCTCGGCGTCATCGCCAGCATCTGCCAGCGTGTCGGCGTGATGTATGCCGGCTGCCTCGTCGAGGAGAACGAGACGCGAGCACTCTTCGAAGATCCCCGGCACGCCTATACGCGCGGCCTGCTCGGCGCCCTGCCGCGCCTTGGCAGCCGCAGCGCGCACGGCCGCCAGCGTCTCGTCGATATCGACAGCATCATCGCCGACCGCTCGACGTTGACGCAGACGCGCTTCATCACCCCGCGCGGGCCGGAAGGGAGCCAGCCATGACCGCTCCCCTGCTGCAGGTGGACGACCTGCATGTGCGTTTTCCGATTTCCGGCGGCGGCCTGTTCGGCACAGGGCGGCGCATGCTGCACGCCGTCAACGGCATCAGCTTCGACCTTGCCAAGGGCGAGTGCCTGTCGATCGTCGGCGAATCCGGCTGCGGCAAGTCCACCACGGCCCTCTCCATCCTCGGTCTTCAGGAGCCGACGGAAGGGACGATCCGCTATCGCGGCCAGCCGCTTGCCGGCCTTGGGGCGCCGGGGCGCATGCAGCGTGCGAAGGCGGTGCAGATGGTCTTTCAGGACCCCTATGCCTCGCTCAATCCGCGCCAGTCCGTGCGCACCTCCCTTGCTGCGCCGCTGAAGCTGCACGGCATCACCGCGGCGTCGGAAATCGAGGGTCGTATCGAGGCCATGCTGAAGAATGTCGGCCTGACGCCCGAACAGGCGGGGCGCTACCCGCACGAATTCTCCGGCGGCCAGCGCCAGCGCATCGGTATCGCCCGCGCGCTGATCCTCGAACCGGAGATCGTTGTGCTCGATGAGCCGGTCTCCGCCCTCGACGTCTCGATCCGCGCCCAGATCATCAACCTGCTGCTCGATCTGCAGGAAAAGCTCGGCCTCTCCTACATCATGATCAGCCACGACTTGAGCGTGGTCGAGCATATGAGCGACCGGGTGCTGGTGATGTTCTTCGGCGAGGTGGTGGAGGAGGGCGGCTGGCGGCAGATCTTCGAGACGCCGACCCATCCCTATACCCGCCGGCTGATCGCCGCCATTCCCGACCCGGACACGGCGTTGAACCCGGGCGAGGCCCTGCTCGCGACGGATGCGGCTCTGCCCGATGGACGCCGCTTCGTTTCCGATGGCAGCGTGGCGCCGGATGTCTTCACGCGGCCGGTGCCTTCGGCACTCACCGAGATCGCGCCCGGCCATCGCGTGCGGCTGGCATCGACGGCTTGACGCCACCCCGCACCGGCTTGCGCATCCGACCTATGGGCGATTGTCCCGGGGCGGCTCCTGTGCGACCATGGGCATGGGAGGATGTCTTATGGTGTCGACGCTGTCGCACATACGGGAGATCGAGCGCGTCGGCATGGGCGCCGTCAGCCCGCGCGATGCGCCGGTCGTCAAATCCTGGCTGCGCTGCCTCAACGACTACAAGCTCGACCCCGCGATCGCGCAGGAAGCCTATATCGTTCCCGAACTGAAGCTGCGCGAGCATCGCGAGCAGGCGGAGGAGCTGATCCGCATCGGTCGCTCCGGCCTCGAAGGCCTGTTCAACCAGGTTGCTGGGCAGAACTATGTGTTGCTTTTGTCGGATGCGCGCGGCGTCACCGTCGACTTCATGGGCGATCCGACCTTCGACAACCAGCTCCGCAAGGCAGGGCTCTATCTCGGCTCGGAATGGTCGGAGAACCGCGCGGGCACCTGTGCCGTCGGCGCCTGCATCGTCTCCGGCGAGCCTGTCATCATTCACCAGGACGATCATTTCGACGCCAGCCATATCGGACTGACCTGCACGGCCGCGCCCATCTTCGACACGCTCGGCGACCTCACGGCCGTGCTGGATATTTCCCAACTCCGCTCGCCCACCGTCAAGGCGAGCCAGCAACTGGCGCTGCATCTTGCCGCCGCCACCGCGCGGCGCATCGAGCTTGCCAATCTCATGACCCGCACCCGCAACGACTGGGTGCTGCGCCTTGCCCGCTCGCCGGAGTTTCTGGACGTGGACCCGGATGCCGCCATCGCGCTCGACGGTTCCGGCCGCATCACCGGCATGACCCATGGTGGCTTCGGCGCGCTTGCCCGCTCGATGAACATGCGGGGCCTTGCGACACGCGATTTTCTCGGTCTGCCGATCTCCGAGGTATTCGACATGGATGTCGATGACCTGCCGCGTTTTATGCGCGGCCGGCCGAACGGCGAGCGCCTGCTTCGTGCGAAAAACGGCCTCGTGCTCTTCGCCAGCGCCGTTGCTCCCGCCGTCAGCCTGCGTACGCCCACAAGGCCGGAACCGCGCCTGCCGCGGGCGTTGCGCGACCTCAGCAACGGCGATGCAGCCATGGAGCGGGTGCAGGCCCGCGCCGCGAAACTGGCGGCGCGCGACATTCCGATCCTCATCCAGGGGGAGACCGGCAGCGGCAAGGAATTTCTGGCCCGTGCGATCCATGAAAGCTGCGGTGGCAGCGGCAATTTCGTCGCCGTCAATTGTGCTGCAATCCCCGAGCACCTTATCGAATCCGAGCTGTTCGGGTATGCGCCCGGCGCTTTCACCGGGGCCAGCCAGAAGGGCAAGCGCGGCCTGATCGAGGAGGCACAGGACGGAACGCTGTTCCTCGACGAGATCGGCGACATGCCGCTCGCGCTGCAAAGCCGGCTGCTGCGCGTGCTTTCGGAAAACGAGGTGCAGCCGGTCGGTGCGCTGAAGGCGCGCCCGGTGCGCCTGCGCGTGCTCTCCGCCTCGCACCGCGACCTTGCCGATCTCGTGAAGGAGGGCCGCTTCCGGCAGGACCTCTACTATCGCCTGAATGCCGCGACCCTCAGCCTGCCGGCCCTGCGCGAGCGGGAAGACCTCGGCTGGCTGATCGACCAGCTTCTCGCCCGTGTCGAAAAGGAAAACGGTGAGACCTATCGCGTCGACAAGGCAGTGCGGGCAGCTCTGCTGACCCATACGTGGCCGGGCAATCTGCGCGAGCTTTCCAATGCGCTGCGCGTTGCTGCGGCGCTCTCCGAGAGCGGCGTCATCGATGTCGGCTGCCTGCCGGACCATCTCTTCGCCGGTCCGGTCGCGGCTGCGTCCGACGATGACGGGGAACTGCGCCAGGCGCTCAGCGACTGCGGCAACAGTGTCTCTGCGCTTGCCCGCAAGCTCGGCGTCAACCGCTCCACCATCCACCGCCGCCTGAAGCGCCTCAACTGACGCGGCACCTGCAACACCTGTTGCACGCCACCTGTTGCATTGCTTCAGGCAGGGAAATCTTGCTCATCGCAACAATCTGAAAACAAAGTGAAATCAGGCGTCCTTCCGGTCTGGCACGGCGCTTGCTGACCTTCCTGTGCAAGAACAACAGGAGGAAACACAATGAAGGCTCTGCGCTTTCACGCCGCCAAGGATCTGCGTATCGAGGAGGTCGATGCCCCGCCGTCGCCCGGTCCGGGTGAAGTTCTGGTCGAGAACCGATTTTGCGGCATTTGCGGCACGGACCTGCATGAATATGCCTACGGGCCGATCTTCGTGCCGAAGGAGCCGCATCCTTTCACCGGCGCGCACGGACCGCAGATCCTCGGCCACGAATTCGGCGGGGTCGTCAAGGCAGTTGGTGCGGGCGTCACGCATGTGAAGCCCGGTGACCGGGTGTCGATTCAGCCGCTCATCATGCCCCGTCAGGGCGACTATTACGCCGATCGCGGCCTCTTCCATCTCAGCGGCAACCTCGCGCTTGCCGGCCTTTCCTGGCACTCCGGCGGCATGGCTGAGGCTGCCCTTCTCAATGACTACAATGTCCAGCCCATTCCCGATGCGCTCAGCGATCAGGAGGCCGCCCTCATCGAGCCGACGGCGGTTGCCGTCTACGCCTGCGATCGCGGCGGCGTGACGGCCGGAAACAGCGTGCTCGTCACTGGCGCTGGACCGATCGGTATTCTTGTCGCCATGGCGGCACGCGCTGCGGGCGCCTCGCAGATTTTCCTCTCCGATCTCAACGACACGCGGCTGGGGCTGGCGCGCGAGGCGCTGGGCGCCGTGCGCACCATCAATCCGAAGACGGAAAAGGTCGGTGATGTCATCCGCGCCGAGACGGAGGGCGGCGTCGGCTGCGATGTTGCCATCGAATGTGTCGGCAACGAACACGCGCTGAAGAACTGCGCCGATGCCGTGCGCAAACAGGGTGTTGTCGTGCAGACCGGGCTTCACCCCGGCGAGAACCCGCTGAACTGGTTCGACGTCACCTTCAAGGATATCGATATCCGCGGTTCCTGGGCCTACCCGACCCACTATTGGCCGCGTGTCGCCCGGCTGATCGCCAGCGGCCAGATCCCCGCAAGCCGTATCGTCACGAAATATGTCTCGCTCGGCGAGGCCGTTGCGGAAGGGTTCGACCAGCTGCTCGACCCGGCCGGAAAACACCTGAAAATCCTGATCGACCTTTCCCGTTAGGCCGGTCCGTCTTGCGGGGCGGTTGAGGAGCCGTCCCGTCTTTCACTTGAGCAGGAGGAGAAACATATGCTCGACAAAACCCCCACCACGCGCGTCCAGACGCTTCTCGACACGCTCGGCTCGGCCCTCGAGGCCGGCCGGGTCGACGATGCCGCCAACCTCTTCGCCGAGGAGTGCTACTGGCGCGACCTCGTCGCCTTCACCTGGAACCTCAAGACCGTCGAAGGGCGGGACCAGGTGCGCGACATGCTGCAATCGCAGCTTTCCACGGCGAAACCCTCCAACTGGCGCGTTGCCGACGGTGAGGCGGCGACGGAGGCGGACGGTGTCCTGGAAAGCTGGATCTCGTTCGAGACGGCGACCGGGCGCGGCTACGGCTTGGTGCGCTTCAAGAACGGTCTCATCTGGACGCTTCTCACCGTGCTGTCCGAACTGAAAGGCCACGAGGAGAAGTCCGGCTTCACTCGCCCGCTCGGCGCAAGGCACGGCCAGAATGTCGGCGCCAAGACCTGGAAGGAAGCGCGTGAGGAGGAGGAGCGCACACTCGGCTACGAGAAGCAGCCCTATACCGTCATCATCGGCGGCGGGCAGGGCGGTATCGCGCTCGGTGCCCGGTTGCGCCAGCTCGGCGTGCCGACCATCATCCTGGAAAAGAACGACCGGCCGGGCGACAGCTGGCGCAAGCGCTACAAGTCGCTCTGCCTGCACGATCCCGTCTGGTACGATCACCTGCCATACATCGATTTTCCGAAGAACTGGCCGGTCTTCGCGCCGAAGGACAAGATCGGCGACTGGCTGGAATTCTACACCAAGGTCATGGAGCTGAACTACTGGACGCGCTCCGCCGCAAAATCCGCCAGATGGGACGAAGCCGCCAAGGAATGGACCATCGTCGTCGACCGTGACGGCGAGGAGGTGGTGCTGCGGCCGAAGCAGCTCGTCTTTGCGACCGGCATGTCCGGCAAGGCGAACATCCCGGATTTCAAGGGCCGCGAGCGCTTCCAGGGCGAGCAGCACCATTCGTCTCAACATCCGGGGCCGGATGGCTACAAGGGCAAGAAGGTGGTGGTCGTCGGCTCGAACAATTCAGCCCATGACATCTGCGCCGCGCTCTATGAGGCGGGTGTCGACGTCACCATGATCCAGCGCTCGACGACGCATATCGTGCGTTCCGACACGCTGATGGATATCGGCCTCGGCTCGCTCTATTCGGAGCAGGCGCTGGCAAACGGCGTGACGACGGCGAAGGCCGACCTCATCTTCGCCTCGCTGCCCTATCGGATCATGCACGAATTCCAGATCCCGCTCTACGACAAGATGCGCGAGCGCGACGCCGATTTCTACGCAGCGCTGGAAAAGGCCGGCTTCCAGCTGGACTGGGGTTCGGACGGTTCGGGCCTCTTCATGAAGTACCTGCGTCGCGGTTCCGGCTACTATATCGACATCGGCGCCTCGCAGCTGATCATCGACGGCAAGGTCAAGCTCGCCGCCGGCCAGGTGGAGGAGATCACGGAGAGTTCCATCAAGCTCTCCGAAGGCAAGGAAATCCCGGCTGACGTTATCGTTTATGCGACCGGTTATGGTTCGATGAACGGCTGGGTCGCCGATCTCATCGACCAGGAGACGGCGGATGCGGTCGGCAAGGTCTGGGGTCTCGGTTCGGATACGCCGAAGGACCCGGGGCCCTGGGAGGGCGAGCAGCGCAACATGTGGAAGCCGACGCAGCAGGAGGCGCTGTGGTTCCACGGCGGCAACCTGCACCAGTCGCGCCACTATTCGCAATATCTCGCCCTGCAGCTGAAGGCGCGCATGGAAGGCATCCCGACGCCGGTCTACGCCCTCCAACCGGTGCATCACCGGAAGTAGGCCGGCGCGCTGAGGGCGGGCGGCGCTCGCCACCCGCCCTCAATGGATCTGTGCCGGTATCGGTTTTGCGGCAGGCAGCGGGTTTCGCTGCCTGCCCGTTTCGTCAGGCTCAGCCGAGAACCGCCTTTACCGCATCGGCGGCCGCCTTCACGACGGTGTCGGCCTCCTCGCGTGTGAGGCACAGCGGCGGGGCAAAGCCCAGAATATCGCCCTGCGGCATGGCGCGGCCGATGACGCCGCGTTCGAGGAGGGCGGCGGAGACCTGCGGGCCGATCTTTCTGCCCGGATCGAAGAAGGCGCGGTCGTCCTTGTCTTCGACGAATTCGACGGCAGCCATCAGGCCATCGCCGCGTACCTCGCCGACATGCTTGTGGTCGCCGACGGCCTTGGCGAGTTCGCTGCGGAAATAGGCGCCGGTGGAGCCGGCATTTTCCACGAGGCCGAGTTCGTCGATGAGCTCGAGGTTGGCGACACCGGCTGCGGCGCAGATCGGATGCGAGGAATAGGTCCAGCCATGGCCGATGGCGCCGAGCTCGTCCGAGCCCTTGACCAGCACCTCCCACATCTTGTCGGAGACGATGGTGCCGGAGAGCGGCGCATAGGCAGACGTGAGGCCCTTGGCGATGGTGATGAGGGCGGGCTTCATGCCGTAGTGGTCCGAGCCGAACATCGTGCCGAGGCGGCCGAAACCGGTGACGACCTCGTCGGCGATCAGAAGGATGTCGTATTTGTCGAGCACGGCCTGGATCTTCTGCCAGTAGCCTTTCGGCGGCGGCACGATGCCGCCTGTGCCGAGGATCGGCTCGCCGATGAAGGCGGCGATGGTGTCCGGGCCCTCGGCAAGGATCATTTCCTCCAGCTTGTCGGCGCAATACTGCGCGAACTGCTCCTCGTCCATCGATCGGTCCGGGCGGCGGAAGAAGTAGGGCGATTCCGTGTGCAGGATCGGGGCGCGCGGCAGGTCGAAGGCATTGTGGAAGAGGTGAAGGCCGGTCAGCGAGCCGGTCATGACGCCGGAGCCATGGTAGCCGCGCCAGCGCGAGATGATCTTCTTCTTCTCCGGCCGGCCGAGGATATTGTTGTAGTACCAGACGAGCTTGATGTTCGTCTCGTTGGCGTCCGAGCCGGAAAGCCCGAAATAGACACGGCTCATGCCCTCGGGTGCTCGGTCGATAATCATCTTGGAAAGCGTGATCGAAGCTTCCGTGCCGTGCCCGACATAGGCGTGGTAGTAGGCGAGGTTCTTTGCCTGCTCGGCAATCGCGTCGGCAATCTTCGTGCGGCCATAGCCGACATTGACGCAGTAGAGGCCGGCAAAGGCGTCTAGGCTTGTCTTGCCGTTCGTATCGGTGATGTAGACGCCTTCGCCGCCGCCGATGACGCGGGTCGGCGTTTCGCCGCGCGCATGCATGCCCATATGGGTCGAGGGGTGAAAGAAGTGGTCGCGATCCCAGGCGGTGAGTTCGTTGCGTCTGTCGAGCATGGTCTTTCCTTTCGAAGTCAGTCTGTTTGCGTGTTCCGGGCCGTGGCAGGTGTTGAAAATCATGCCGCCGTGTCGATGCACAGATATTTCAGTTCCGTGAAGGCCTCCATGCCGTGGCGCGAGCCCTCGCGGCCGAGGCCGGATTGTTTCCAGCCGCCGAAGGGGATCGGCCCGCCGGTGATCTTCACGCGGTTGACCGCCACCATGCCGTATTCCAGCGCGCGGGCAAGCCGCATCTGTCGTGCGCCGTTCTCGGTGACGACATAGGCGACAAGGCCGTATTCGGTGTCGTTGGCGCGGGCGATCACCTCCGCCTCGCTGTCGAAGGCCGTGACGGCAGCGACGGGGCCGAAGGTTTCCTCACGCATGATCAGCGCGTCGTCGGAGACTTCGGCAAGAAGCGTCGGTTCGTAGAACAGCGGGCCGGCCTTGTGGCGCTTGCCTCCCGTGAGAACCTTTGCCCCTTGTTTGACGGCATCGGCCACCTGTTCTTCCACCTTGGCGATGGCGCGCTCGTGCATCAGCGGGCCGATCTCGACATCCGCGTCCAGCCCGGCGCCGACCTTCAGCGCCTCGATGCGCGCCTTGAAGGCCTTGGTAAAGGCGGCAAGCACGGGGCGCTCGACATAGATGCGGTTGGCGGCAAGGCAATCCTGCCCGGACGTCGCGAACTTGGCGCCGACGGCGATATCCGCGGCCTTGTCGATATCGGCGTCGGCGAAGACGATCAGCGGTGCATGGCCGCCGAGCTCCATGACGAGCCGCTTCATGGTCGGCGCGCACTGGCCGGCGATCAGCTTGCCGATCTCCGTCGAACCGGTGAAGCTCATGGCGCGCACACGGGCGTCCGCGTTCATGCAGCCGACAATGGTGGCGGCATCGCCCGTCACGACATTGAAGACGCCTGCCGGGAGGCCGGCCCGCTCGCCGAGTTCGGCAAGGGCGAGCGCCGAGAGCGGCGTTTCGCTGGAGGGATGGGCGACGACCGTGCAGCCGGCGGCAAGCGCTGCGGCGGCCTTGCGGGTGATCATCGCGGAGGGGAAGTTCCACGGCGTCACGATGCCGACGACGCCGAGCGCCTCGCGCCGCACGATCATCTCGGCGCCGGGCAGGTGGCTCGTCACGCTCTCGGCGTTGAGGCGCTTGCCCTCCTCCGCATACCACTCGATGAAGGAGGCGGCATAATCGATCTCGCCGCGGGATTCCGCGAGCGGCTTGCCCTGTTCCAGCGTCATCAGCAGCGCGAGGTCCTCGCGCGCTTCAAGGATCAGCCCGTGCCATTTGCGCAGGGTTTCGGCGCGCTGCTGCGGCAGCAGATCCCGCCAGGCGGGAAAGGCCTGCGCGGCGGCTGAAACGGCCTCCGTCGTCTGGCCGGCATCGAGCGCGGCGGCCCAGGCGAGCGTTGCGCCGGAGGCGGGGTCCGTTACGGCAAAACTGTCGCCGTCGCGGCCGGCCACCCAGCGACCACCGACATAGGAGAGTTCGCGCAGCAGATGCGGATCGCTCAGGCGGGCGAGCGCATCGTGAAAAACGGTCCGGGCGAATAGGGCGGTCAAGTCGGCCTCCTCTGGCTGTGTCGACCATGAGTCTGCCAGAGGCGGGGGCAAAAGATTGTCTATTGCCGGGGCTGGCCGCAGAGACTTTGGCCAAACCCGCGACCACGCGTAGACAATCTCTCTACGTCGCGATCAGTCCGGGGCCGGCAGCAGCGTTGCCAACGGCAGTGCGGTCTCCTCCTTCACCGTCTTGGTGACGATGTAGGTAAAGTAACGGTCGATGCCGAGCTCACGGTCAAGCAGATCGTCGACAAGCCGCTGGTAGGCGTCGATGTCGGGCGCCATGATCTTCAGGATGTAGTCGACGCCGCCGCCGACGGACCAGCAGGCGACGATTTCCGGTGTCGCCGCCACCGCACGCTCGAAACGGTCGAAATCCGCCTGGCGGTGGTTGGCGAGCGTCACTTCCATCATAACGCTGGCGACGGGCGCCAGGCGCCGCACCGCGACGCGCGCATGATAGCCCGTGACGATGCCCGCTTTCTCCAGCTTGCGCAGCCGTAGCCAGCAGGGCGTCGGGGAAAGGCCCGCCTTCTCTGCCAGCGCCAGCTTGGTGATGCGGCCGTTCTCCTGGATCGCCTCCAGGATGCGCAGGTCGATGGCGTCGAGTTTCATGCGGTCGCCCTCCGGGCGAAGATCATGTCAAAGCTTGAAAAAAGACAATGGAAAGGCATTTTGGCGTTGTCAATTGGACTGAATTTGAGCACTGTTGAAATCATGACAAATTGGCGACCCGATATATCCCAATTGCGCCGGCCGGCCTACCTGTCGCTTGCCGAGCAGATCGCCCGCGCCATCCAGGAGGGGTTGCTGCCCAACGGTACACGCCTTCTGCCACACCGCAAGCTCGCAGACGAGCTGAAACTCTCCGTACAGACCGTCAGTCGCGCCTATGACGAACTGATCCGCCGTGGCCTGATTTCCGGCGAGATCGGCCGCGGCTCCTTCGTGCAGACGCGGCCGAAGGAGCCGGAGCCGCCCTATCTGCCCGAGCGGCTCGGCGAGCTGGTCGACCTGTCGATCCTGAAGCCCGTCTGCGAGCAGATCCACCTGGAGCGCATGCGCGAGGCCTTCGGCTGGCTTGCGGAAAACCTGCCGTCGAGTTCGGCGCTCTCCTTCCGGCCCAACATGGTGTTCCCGCGCCACCGCACCGTTGCCTCCGAATGGCTGGCGCGCTGCGGGCTCGACATTTCGCCGCTGAACATCAGTCTTACAAACGGCGCGACGTCGGGCATGACGGTGGCGCTGATGAGCGTCGCGCCGCCGGGCGCGACGGTCGCGACGGAGGCGATCAGCCACCACACGCTGGTGCCGCTCTCCACCTATCTCGGCCTGCACCTGGAGGGGCTGCCGATCGACCGCGACGGCATGATCCCGGAGGCGCTGGACGAGGCCTGCCGAAAGGGCGTCATCCGCGCCGTCTTCCTGCAGCCCTCCGTCATCAACCCGACCGCGACGCTGATGAGCGCGGAGCGGCGGCAGGCGCTGGCCGAGGTGGCGAGGCGCCATGACATCGCGATCATCGAGAACGATATTCTAGGGCCGCTCGTCGCGGAAAGGGCGCCGCCACTTGCCGCCTATGCGCCGGAGCGCGCGCTCTACGTGACGAGTTTCACCAAGATCACGGTGCCGGGCCTGCGCATCGGCTATCTCGCCGCGCCCGACCGCTATGTCGCGGCCGTTGCCAACCGGCATCTCGTCTCGAACTGGATGGCGACGCCCTCCATTGCCGAGATCGCCACGCGCTGGGTCAGCGACGGCACGGCGATGGAGCTCGTCAGCTGGCAGCGCCGGGCGCTGGCGGTGCGACATGCCATTGCGGAGGAGGTCTTCGCCGGCCTGCCGTACCGCTCGCATCCACAGAGCCTGCATGTCTGGTTGCCGCTGCCGGAAGGACATACGGAGGAAGGCTTCGTCTCGCAGGCGCGTCTGCGCGGCGTCGCCATCGCGCCCGGCTCTTCCTTCCGCACCGCGGATCAGGGCTGGCAGCCGGCGGTGCGCATTTCCCTCGGCTCGACGACGGAGCAGGAACTTCGCACGGGCCTTGGCATTCTGGCTTCACTGGCCAGCGGGAACCCGGAGGCGTTGCTGCTCGCGATTTGACGATCGGTGCCCGAGAAATGGGCGATGAAACAATAATTGTCATGAGATTATTATCTACATTGACATGATTTCGATCGCCGCGCATCGTTAGGCCATCACTTGTCTCAACAGGGAGAGACATGCATGGCCGCACCCATCATCCGCATCGACAACATCGTGAAGCGCTACGGTCCCTTGACCGTGCTCGACGGGCTGTCGATGGAGGTGCTGCCGGGCGAGAAGCTTGCGCTCATCGGCCCCTCCGGCTCCGGCAAGACGACGATCCTGCGCATCCTGATGACGCTGGAGACGATCAGCGGCGGCCATATCGAGGTCGATGGCGACCAGCTCTACCACATGCCGAAGAACGGCGGCCTGGTGCCGGCGGACGACCGGCACCTGCACAAAATGCGCGAGAAGATCGGCATGGTCTTCCAGCACTTCAATCTCTTTCCGCACAAATGCGTGCTCGACAATGTCACGCTGGCGCCGATGCTGACCAAGGGCGTCGCGAAGGCGACGGCCGAGAAGCGGGCGATGGAGCTTCTCGACATGGTGGGCCTTGCCGACAAGGCGAGGAACATGCCCGCCCAGCTGTCCGGCGGACAGAAGCAGCGTGTCGCCATCGCCCGTGCTCTCGCGCTTTCTCCCAAGATCATGCTGTTTGACGAGGTGACCTCGGCGCTCGATCCGGAACTGGTCGAGGAGGTGTTGAACGTCATGCGCAAGCTCGCTTCCGAGACCGACATGACCATGCTGCTCGTCACGCACGAGATGGGCTTCGCCCACGATTTTGCCGACCGCATCCTGTTCTTCGATCGCGGCAAGATCGTCGAGGAGGGCAAGCCGGACGAGATTTTCCGCAATCCAAGGCAGGAACGCACGCAAACCTTCCTGCGCAAGATCATCGCGGCAGGGCACCGCGTCTGAGGGGTGTCCCTCGGAAACAACGCTCCAAACAACAACCAAGGACAGCCAGAGGAGTTGGGAACAATGAGCATGAGGACATTTTTGACCATTGCCGCCAGCGCGAGCGCGCTGATGGCGGTCGTTGCCGCCGCGCCGGCTTTTGCCGATGACGGCAAGCTTGCGGAACTGAAGGAACAAGGCTTTGCCCGCGTCGCCATAGCCAACGAGCCGCCGTTCACGGCGGTCGCCGCCGACGGCAAGGTTTCGGGCGCCGCGCCCGATGTCGCCCGCGAGGTCTTCAAGCGCCTCGGCGTTGCCGATATCGTCGCCTCGATCTCGGAATATGGCGCGATGATCCCGGGGCTCCAGGCCCGCCGCCACGACGTCGTCACCGCCGGTCTTTTCATGAAGCCGGAGCGTTGCGCCGCTGTCGCCTATTCGGAGCCGGTCCTGTGTGACGCGGAGGCTTTCGCGCTGAAGAAGGGCAACCCGCTCGGTTTCAAGAGCTACAAGGACATCGCCGACAATCCGGACGCGAAGATCGGCGCGCCGGGTGGCGGCACGGAAGAGAAGCTGGCGCTCGAAGCCGGCGTGCCGCGTGACCGCGTCATTGTCGTGCCGGACGGCCAGAGCGGCCTGAAAATGCTCCAGGACGGCCGCATCGACGTCTATTCGCTGCCGGTCCTCTCGATCAACGACCTCGTTTCCAAGGCGAATGATCCGAACATCGAGGTCGTCGCGCCTGTCGAGGGCGCTCCGGTCTATTGCGACGGTGCTGCCTTCCGCAAGGGTGACGAAGCGTTGCGGGACGCCTTCGACGTCGAGCTCGCCAAGCTGAAGGAGACGGGCGAGTTTGCCAAGATCATCGAGCCCTATGGCTTTTCCGCCGCCGCGGCGATGTCGACGACGCGCGAAAAGCTCTGCGCGGCGAAGTGAGGATGGCGGATTTGCCCCTCATCCCGCTGCCGCGACCTTCTCCCCGTTTGCGGGGAGAAGCTGCCGACAGGCGGACGAGGGGCGCCGCTCCGCTGAAGTTAGTTTGGAACACACCATGACCGACTGGTCCGGCTATATAGGCTTGATCCTGCAAGGCGCGCTGGTGACGCTGCAGCTCACCGTGATGGGCTCTGCGCTTGCCGTTGTCATGGCGTTTATCGCCGGGCTCGGGCGCGTCAGCCGCTTCATGGCGGTCCGGGCGCTGGCCACCACCTATATCGAGTTCTTCCGCGGTACCTCGATCTTCGTGCAGCTCTTCTGGGTCTATTTCGTGCTGCCGCTCACCGGCGTCACGCTGTCGCCGCTCCAGGCCGGCGTTCTGGCGCTGGGGCTCAATGTCGGAGCCTACGGCGCGGAGGTGGTGCGCGGCGCGGTCAAGGCGATTGGCCGGGAGCAGCGCGAGGCCTGCATCGCGCTGAACCTGACGCGCGGCCAGGCGATGCGCCATGTCATCCTGCCGCAGGCGCTGCCCTTGATGCTGCCGACCTTCTGCAACAACGCAATCGAACTTCTGAAGGCCACGGCCGTCGTCTCGCTGATCTCGCTCACCGACATGACGTTCCAGGCCCAGGTGGTGCGCGCGCAGACCGGCAGCACGCTGATCCCCTTCGCGACGATCCTCGTCCTCTACTTCCTGATGGCGCTCGCCATCTCCACCAGCATGCGTTGGCTGGAGCGCCGGATCACCCGTGGTCTCGATGGTGTGAGGACCTGACGATGGAATGGGACTGGAATTTCGTCTGGGAAATCATGCCGACCCTCCTCGAGGGGCTGAAGATCACCATTCTTGCGACCGCTCTCGGTGCGGTGCTCGCCGCAGCCATCGGCCTCGTCTTCGCGATCCTGCGTATGACGGCGCCGAAGCCGGTTGCCAGGGCCACGGGCTTCGTCGTCGAGTTCATTCGCGGCACGCCGCTGCTCGTGCAGCTCTATTTCATCTTTTATGTGCTGCCGGACATCGGCATCCGGTTGCCGGCGCTGCTCGCCGGCGTCATCGGGCTCGGCCTGCACTACGGCACTTATGCCGCGGAGGTGTATCGCGCGGGTATCGAGAACGTGCCGCGCGGGCAATGGGAGGCGGCGAAGGCGACGAACCTCACCGGCCGCCAGACCTGGATCCACGTCATCCTGCCGCAGGCGATCCCGCCGATGATCCCGGCCCTCGCCAACTATCTCATCGCCATGTTCAAGGAGACGCCGCTGCTGTCGGCCATCACGGTGCTGGAACTGATGAACCAGGCGAAAAGCGTCGCCAACAGCAGCTATCGCTACATCGAGCCGATGACGCTGGTCGGCGTGTTCTTCCTGATCATGAGCCTGATCTCCGTCGTCTTCCTGCGCTGGCTGGAAGAACGTTACGCCCGGGTGGAGGAACGCTGATGCGCACCTTTGATCTCGCGCTCGCTTCCCGCGCACCAAAACTCGACGACCGGCCGCTGGAAAAACGTCTCGGCCTGATCATTCTGGCGACCGACCACACGACGGAGGTGGACTTCCAGCGCATGGTGGCGAATGAGCGCATCGGCGTCTACGCCACCCGTATTCCCTATGCCAATCCGGTGACGCCGGAGAACCTTGCCGCCATGCAGCCCTCGTTGACGGCGGGCGCGGCACTCATTTTGCCGGACGAGCCCCTGGATGTGGTGATGTATTCCTGCACCTCGGCCTCCGTCGTCATCGGCGATGCGATGGTGAAGGCCGCGATCAGGGCAGCCAAGCCCACCGCCACGGTCGTGACGCCGACCGCTGCCGCGGTTTCTGGCCTGAAGGCCCTCGGCGCGAGGCGGATATCCGTGCTGACGCCCTATACGCTCGACACCAGCCGGCCGATGGCCGACTATTTTCTGGCGCTCGGCTTCGACATTGCCCGTTTCACCTGCCTCGGCCTCTCCGACGATCGGGACATGGCGCGGATTTCCCCGGAAGAGATCGTCGCCTTCGCGAAGGAAGCGACGGCGCCGGATTGCGAGGCGCTCTTCATCTCCTGCACCGCCGTGCGCGCGGCGGGCGTGGCGGCGAAGATCGAGGCTGCCATCGGCAGGCCGGTCGTTACCAGCAACCTCGCCACCGCCTGGGCGTGCCTGCACCTTTGCGGCGACGAGACCGCCCGGCCGGCGCTCGGCCGGCTGATGACCTGCGCCTATCCGGGCGGTGACGCATGACGACGTCAGATCTCCCCGTGACCATGGCAGATATCGAGCAGGCGGCCCGGCGCATCGACGGTCGCATCCTGCGCACGCCCTTCGTGCCGTCGGCATCGCTGGCCGAGCGCTGCGGCGTGCCGGTCGGGCTGAAGCTCGAGCACCACCAGACGACCGGCAGCTTCAAGCTGCGTGGTGCGACGAATGCCGTCCTGTCGCTCTCGCCGGGCGAGCGGGCGCGTGGCGTCGTGGCGGCCTCGACCGGCAACCATGGCCGGGCGCTTGCCTATGCGGCGAAGGTCGAAGGATCGGTCGCGACGATCTGCATGTCGCGGCTGGTGCCGGAGAACAAGGTCTCGGAAATCCGCCGGCTCGGCGCCGATGTGCGCATCACCGGCCGGTCGCAGGACGAGGCGCAGGTCGAGGTGGAGCGACTGGTGGCCGAAGAGGGCCTCGTCATGGTGCCGCCCTTCGACAACAGGGCCGTGGTGGCCGGGCAGGGCACGCTCGGACTGGAGATCGCGGAGGCGATGCCGGATGTGTCGACCGTGCTTGTGCCGCTCTCCGGTGGCGGGTTGGCAGCAGGTGTCGCCGCGGCGGTGAAGGGGCGTGTTCCGAAGGCGCGCGTCATCGGCCTCACCATGCAGCGCGGTGCGGCGATGAAGGCGAGCCTTGTTGCCGGACGGCCGATCGAGGTCGAGGAGGTCGCAAGCCTTGCGGATTCCCTCGGCGGCGGCATCGGCCTCGACAATGCCGTGACCTTTCAGATGTGCCGCGCGCTGCTCGACGATGTGATCCTGCTCTCCGAAGCGGAGATCGCCGCCGGTATGCGCCATGCCTATGCCGAGGAGCGTGAGGTGATCGAGGGGGCGGCGGCGGTCGGCATCGCGGCGCTGCTCTCCGGCCGGCTCGGCCGGCTGGACGGTCCGGTGGCCGTCGTCCTTTCCGGCCGGAATGTGGATATGGGCCTGCACAAACGGGTTCTTGACGGCGCGGTGGATCCCTTTGCGGAGGAGAGGGCGTGACGACGATGAAGATACTCACCGAAGCGGAGTTGCGGCGCATCGTCCCGCTCGATCTCGAGGCGATCGACTGCGTGGAGAATGCGTTTCATGCGCTCGCCACCAAGGCCGTCGCCATGCCGCCGGTCCTCCGGCTCGACATTCCCGAGCATCGCGGCGAGGTGGATGTGAAGACCGCCTATGTGCCCGGCCTCGATGGCTTCGCCATCAAGATCAGCCCCGGCTTCTTCGACAACCCGAAGATCGGCTTGCCTAGCACCAACGGCCTGATGGTGCTGTTTTCGACGAAGACCGGCCTCGTGCAGGCCGTCCTGCTCGACAACGGCTATCTTACGGACGTGCGCACCGCCGCGGCCGGCGCGGTGGCGGCGAAGCATCTTTCGCGTGAGGACGCCTCCGTTGCCGCCATCCTCGGTGCGGGCATGCAGGCGAAACTGCAGCTTGAAGCCTTGAGCCTGGTGCGCCCCATCCGGGAGGCGCGCATCTGGGCGCGGGAGGTGGAAAAGGCGGAGGCTGTCGCGGCGGAGCTGGCGAAAAAGCTCGGTTTTCCCGTGCGTGCCGAGGCGAGCGGCCGGGCGGCGGTCGATGGCGCGGATGTCGTGATTACCACGACGCCATCGGAAACGCCGATCCTCAAGGCCGAATGGCTCCAGCCGGGCCAGCACGTCACCGCGATGGGCTCGGATGCCGAGCACAAGAACGAGATCGAACCTGCCATCGTCACCGGGGCGGGTCTCTATGTCGCCGACAGCCTCAAGCAGACGCGCAGGCTTGGCGAGTTGCGCCACGCCATCGAGGCCGGCCTTGTGACGGAGGGCGCCCTCTTCACCGAACTCGGCGAGATCATTGCCGGGCGCAAACCGGGCCGCTCCGGCCCCGAGCAGATCACCGTGGCGGATCTTACCGGCACGGGCATCCAGGACACCGCCATCGCAACGCTCGCAGCCGCTCGCGCGGCGGCGGCCGGGGCTGGCGCGACCTTCGAAAGTTGAGACCGGCCTCCCGCTAGCGGAAGACCAGCCGGGTACAGAGGAAAAACCGATGAAACAAGCGAACCTGAAGTTCTCACTTCCGGAATATGAAACGCGTCTTCAAAAGACGCGAAAGACCATGGAGGCCAAGGGGATCGACGTCCTGATCGTCAGCGATCCCTCGAACATGAACTGGCTGACGGGCTACGACGGCTGGTCCTTCTACGTGCACCAGTGCGTCGTCGTGCCGCCGGCCGGCGAGCCGATCTGGTACGGCCGCGGACAGGACGCCAACGGCGCGAAATTCACCGCCTATCTCAGCCACGAGAACATCATCGGCTATCCCGACAACTATGTGCAGTCCACCGAACGCCACCCGATGGACTATCTCTCCGCCAGGCTTGCCGAACGCGGTCTCGAGAAAATGACCATCGGCGTCGAGATGGACAATTACTGGTTCTCCGCCGCTGCCTTCGCCTCGCTCCAGAAACATCTGCCGAACGCCCGGTTTGTCGATGCCACCGCGCTCGTCAACTGGCAGCGCGCGGTCAAGAGCGAGACGGAAATCCGGTACATGCGCAAGGCCGCGCGCATCGTCGAGAAGATGCACCAGCGTATCTTCGACAGGATCGAGGTCGGCATGCGCAAATGCGATCTCGTCGCCGAGATCTATGACGCCGGCATCCGCGGCACGGAGGGCATCGGCGGCGACTATCCGGCCATCGTGCCGTTGCTTCCGTCCGGCGTCGAGGCCTCCGCGCCGCATCTCACCTGGGACGACCGGCCGATGAAATCGGGCGAGGGCACCTTCTTCGAGATCGCCGGTTGCTACAACCGCTACCACCTGCCGCTCTCGCGCACCGTCTTCCTCGGCAAGCCGACACAGGCCTTCCTCGATGCCGAAAAGGCGACGCTGGAGGGTATGGAGGCGGGCCTTGCCGTGGCCAAACCCGGAAACACCTGCGAGGACATCGCCAACGCCTTCTTCGCGGTGCTGAAAAAGTACGGCATCGTCAAGGACAACCGCACGGGTTACCCGATCGGCGTCTCCTATCCGCCGGACTGGGGCGAGCGCACGATGAGCCTTCGCCCCGGCGACAGGACCGAGCTCAAGCCGGGCATGACCTTCCACTTCATGACGGGCCTCTGGCTTGAGGACATGGGTTTCGAGACGACGGAGAGCATTCTCATCACCGAGACCGGTGTCGAATGTTTCGCCGACGTGCCGCGCAAGCTTCTCGTGAAGGACTGAACCATGCGCGCTTCTCCTATTGCGCCCACGGTCGATTTCTCAGCCGAAGGCGTGCAGCACGGCTTCCTGCGTCTGCCCTACAGCCGGGACGATTCGGCCTGGGGCTCTGTGATGATCCCGGTGACGGTCATCAAGAACGGGGAGGGGCCGACCGCGCTCCTCACCGGCGGCAATCATGGCGACGAATACGAGGGGCCGATCGCGCTCTTCGATCTTGCCCGTTCGCTGAGAGCCGAGGAGGTGACCGGCCGCGTCATCATCGTGCCCGCGATGAATTATCCGGCCTTCCTTGCCGGCACGCGCACCTCCCCGATCGACAGGGGCAACATGAACCGGAGCTTCCCCGGCGCGCCGGATGGAACGGTGACCCAAAAGATCGCCGACTATTTCCAGCGCACGCTGCTGCCGCTCGCCGATGTCGTTCTCGACTTTCATTCCGGCGGAAAAACGCTTGATTTCCTGCCTTTCTGCGCCGCCCACATCCTGCCCGACAAGGCGCAGGAGGCAAAGGCCTTCGACCTCGTCAGCGCCTTCGGCGCGCCCTGGTCGATGAAGATGCTGGAGATCGATGCGGTCGGCATGTACGACACGGCCGCCGAGGAGATGGGCAAGGTCTTCATCACAACGGAACTCGGCGGTGGCGGCACGGCGACGGCGAAAAGCGCCGGCATCGCCAAGCGGGGCGTCGCGAATGTGCTGAAGGCGGCAGGTATCCTGAAAGGCGCGGTCGAGGCGTCCGGGACGACCTGGCTCGACATGCCCGATGGCAGTTGCTTCTCCTTTGCCGAGGACGGCGGGCTCATCGAACCGCTGTTCGATCTCGGCGATCCGGTCGCGGCCGGTGCCGTTGTTGCCCGTATCTATCCCGTTGGCCGTACCGGCGCCGCGCCGCTGGAGGTGACGGCGAAGATGGACGGCATCCTTGTGGCACGCCATTTCCCTGGGCTGGTCAAGCCCGGCGATTGCGTCAGCGTGCTCGCGGCCGTCGTCGCGTAGGTGGCGCCGGACGGGCGTGCGGCGGTCTCTGGACAGCCGTCGATTGAAGGATTTATGATTGCGGTCTCGATCAATGCGATACTCATATCATGAACATGCTCAAGCCGCCTTTACCGTCTGACAGCAGCCGGGAGGACAGGATCCAGTCGAATCCCGTGCGGCTCGGCGCGCGCCTGAAGCTCGCCCGCCAGACGCGCGGGCTGACGCTGAAGGCGCTCGCGCTGGCGGCGGAATGTTCCGAAAGCCTGTTGTCGAAGATCGAGAACGGCAAGGCTTCGCCCTCGCTGCCCATGCTGCACCGCCTGGTACGGGCGCTCGATTCCAATATCGGCTGGATGTTCGAGGAGACCGATGGCGAGGAGGGCGTTGTGTTCCGCGCGGGGACCCGTCCGCTCATCGCGCTCGATCCTCTCCGGCGCGGCGAAGGCATCTCGCTCGAGCGCATCATTCCCTATTCGACCGGCCATCTTCTCCAGTGCAACATCCACCATATCGACGCAGGCGGCCAGAGCGCCGGGCCGATCCAGCATGTCGGGGAAGAAGTGGGATACGTGCTGGTCGGCGAGATCGAGCTGATGATCGGTGACAAGACCTTCCGGCTTTCGGCGGGCGACAGTTTCGTGTTCAATTCCGAGCTTGCGCACTGGTATCGCAATGTCGGAGCCGAGCGTGCCTCGATCTTCTGGGTGAATACGCCGCCAACCTTCTGATATTCCTCTTTAAAAATCTCCCCAGCGGATTTTGCAGGCGCGCAATTCAAGTCTCTTGACATAAATTCAAGTCACTTGAATAATGCCTCTCGTAAATTCCGGTTGCCGCCAACGGCATCAAACAAGGGGAACATCAAAATGGGTCGGACCAAATATCTCCTCGGCTGCGCTGCAGCCGTTGCCATGACGCTTTCCATGGGCGCTGCAAACGCCTTCGCCGATACGTTCGCGCTCGTCACCATCAACCAGCAGGCGCTGTTCTTCAACCAGATCAATGACGGTGCCAGCGCGGCGGCCAAGGAAGCCGGCGCCGAGCTCGTCATCTTCAACGCCAACAACGTGCCTTCTGCCCAGAACGATGCGATCGAGACCTACATCACCCAGAAGGTCGACGGCATCATTCTGGTCGCCATCGATGTCAACGGCGTGAAGCCGGCCATTACCGCTGCCAAGAATGCCGGCATCCCCGTCATCGCCATCGACGCGCAGATCCCCGATGGCGACAACATCGCCTTCGTCGGCGTCGACAACACGGCGGCAGGCGGTGAAATCGGCAAGTTCTTCTCCGATTACGTGAAGAGCGACATGGGCGGCGCGGCCAAGGTCGGCGTCGTCGGCGCGCTCAACTCCTTCATCCAGAACCAGCGCCTCGACGGCTTTAAGGCGGCGGTCGGCGAGGGCGGCCAGAAGGTCGAGTTCCTCAACACCGTGGACGGCCAGAACGTGCAGGACGTCGCGCTTGCAGCGGCGGAAAACCTGATGACCGCCAATCCCGACATGAACGCGCTCTACGCCACCGGCGAGCCAGCGCTGCTCGGCGCAGTCTCCGCCGTCGCCAGCCAGGGCCGCGGCGACTCGATCAAGGTCTTCGGTTGGGACCTGACGAAATCCGCCATCGACGGCATCGACCAGGGTTTTGTCACCGCCGTCATCCAGCAGGACCCGGCCGGTGAAGGCAAGGCCGCCGTCGAAGCGCTCGTCAAGGTGAAGAAGGGCGAGACAATCGAGCCGATCATCAACGTTCCGGTGACGATCGTCACCAAGGCGAACGTCGACCAGTATCGCGATATGTTCAAGTAAGCCGAACCGCCGCTGCCCGGTCCGCTTGGCGGATCGGGCAACCGGAACCTCCTCAGGGGCCATCGAACATGACCGATAGTGACGTCAGCCGCGTCCGGATGACCGGCATATCCAAGCGCTATGGCGCTTTGCAATCGCTCGACAACGCCTCGCTCAACCTCAAGCCTGGCGAAGTGCTCGGGCTGGTGGGCGACAACGGTGCGGGAAAATCCACCATCAGCAAGGTGCTTTCGGGCGCCGTCATCCCCGATACCGGCACGATAGAGATCGACGGCCGGCCGGTTTCCTTCACCTCTCCGGCGGAGGCGCGCGCCGCGCGCATCGAGATGGTCTACCAGGACCTCGCCCTCTGCGACACGATCGACGTCGCGGGCAACCTCTTCCTCGGCCGCGAGCCGAAGCGGCGCCTCGCCGGCGTGCCGATGCTCGACAAGCGAACGATGCACGAGCGGGCGCGCGACATGCTCTCCAATCTCGGTATCGTCATTCCCGACACACGCATGAAGGTGGAGAACCTCTCCGGCGGCCAGCGCCAGTCGATCGCGATCGGCCGCGCCGCGTCCTTCAATCCCTCCGTTCTGATCATGGACGAGCCGACGGCAGCCCTTGCTGTCGCCGAGGTCGAGGCCGTTCTCGAACTCATCCGTACCGTCTCGAAGCGCGGGGTTTCCGTCATCCTCATCACGCATCGGCTGCAGGACCTGTTCCTGGTCTGCGATCGCATCCAGGTGATGTACGAGGGCCGCAACGTCGCCGAGCGGCGCATCGAGGACACCAATATCGAGGATGTCGTCAATCTCATCGTCGGGCGGAAATTCACCGCCCGTTCTGCCGGCAACAACCATCAGGAACGAGGCGCCTCCGCATGAGCTCCGAGCCCAACGCCTATTCCAGCCATCCCCCGCGCCTGCGTGAGGCGACCATCCTCGACAAAATCGTCGCCAATGGCGGCGTGATGTCGATCGCGCTGTTCTTCATCGTCTGCTGCCTCTTCTTCGCGGTGACGACGGATGCCTTCCTCACGGCGCCGAACCTCCTGAACATCATCCGCCAGTCCGCGCCGCTGCTGATCGTCGCTGCCGCCATGACCTTCGTCATCACGACAGGCGGCATCGATCTTTCCGTCGGCTCCGTCCTCGCGCTGACCGCCACGCTGTCCGCTGCCGCCCTGCAGGCCGGCGTTCCCTGGCCGCTCGCCATTCTGCTGATGCTCGCACTCGGCGGCACGGTGGGGCTGATCCAAGGCTATTTCATCGCCTACGAGCGCATTCCCGCCTTCATCGTCACGCTCGCCGGCCTTTCCGTCATCCGCGGCTTCGCGCTTCTGATCACCGGCGGCTATTCGATCCCGATCGAACCGACGAGCCCGTTCGTCGCCATCGGCAGGGCCTGGATCCTCGGCATTCCGGCGCCGGCGCTCATCGCCATCGTCGTGCTGATCGTCGCCTATATCGCCTTCAACGAGACCCATTTCGGCCGCTACGTCACCGGGGTCGGCGCCAATGCGGAGGCGACGCGCCGGGCCGGCGTCAACACGCAGCGCATCATCCTCTGGGTCTATGTCCTGTCGGGTGCAGCTTCGGCAGCGGCTGGGGTCATCCTCTCCGCCCGCCTCGGCTCCGGCTCCTCGAATGCGGGGCAGGGATTCGAGCTCGATGTCATCGCGGCCGTGGTGCTGGGCGGCACGAGCCTGTTCGGTGGGCGAGGCTCGCTCGTCGGCACGATCCTCGGGGCGCTGACGGTCGCGGTGCTGGCGAACGGCCTCATCCTGTCGCATCTTTCGCCCTTCTTCACACCCATCGTCACCGGCTTCATCATCCTGGTCGCGATCTGGCTCAACTTCCGCCTCTTCAAGGGCGGGGCGAGGGGACGCTGACATGCTCGACCACCTCTTTGCCGAGGAGCCGAGGAAGCGCCATCCCATCGGCGTGAAGTCCGGCACCGCAATGACCGTGACCGGCCCGATTCCCGTCGACGACCTCGGCGTGACGCTGATGCACGAGCATATCTTCCTCGACGGCGCGCGCAGCTGGATCTGCCCCTGCCACCCCGACGAGAAGGCGATCGCCGAGCAGAAGGTTTCCATCGAGATCGTCGGTGACCTCCGGATGAACCCCTACATGAACCGGGACAATGTCTCGCTCGATGACGGGGACCTGGCGCTCAGCGAGTTGAAGCGTTTCCAGGGGCTGGGCGGCTGCACCGTGGTGGAGACGACGAATTTCGGGATCGGCCGCGATGCCACCGGCCTTGCCCGCATCGCCCGTATGTCCGGCCTGCGCATCGTCATGGGCACCGGCTTCTACCTCGAACACACCCATCCTGACTGGCTGAAGGCAATGGACGTGGAGGAGGTGACGCAGTTCATCGTCGCGGATGTCGGCGGCGGCGAGAGCCAGCCGGAGATCATGGCGGGTATCATCGGCGAGGTCGGCGTCAGCCGGAACTTCACCACCGAGGAGGAAAAGTCGCTGCGCGCCTCGGCGCGGGCGGCGCGCATCACCGGTCTGCCGCTCTCCATCCACCTGCCCGGCTGGGAGCGCCTCGCCCACCGCGTGCTCGATGTGGTGGAGGAGGAGGGGGCCGATCCCGCGCATACCGTGCTCTGCCACATGAACCCGAGCCACGGCGACCCAGACTACCAGATGGCGCTCGCAAAGCGCGGTGCCTTCCTGGAGTATGACATGATCGGCATGGACTACTACTATGCCGACCAGGACGCCCAGTCGCCGTCCGACGAGGAGAACGCCCGCGCCATCGCGTCGCTCGTCGACAAGGGGTTTGCCGACCGTCTGCTGCTCTCGCAGGACGTGTTCCTCAAGATCATGCTCACCCGTTACGGCGGCTTCGGCTACGGTTATATCCTCAAGCATTTCCTGCCGCGCCTGAAGCGGCACGGCGTCGAGCAGGCGGCGATCGACCGCATGCTGATCGACAATCCGAAATCCGTTTTCTCCGCCGCGCATTGAGCGCCGGCCAACCGTTCAAGGAGTTACCATGACCAAGAAGAAAGTGCTGCTCGCCGGCGAATCCTGGGTGTCGACCGCGACCCATATCAAGGGCTTCGACCAGTTTCCGACCGTCACCTACCACACCGGCGCCGATGAACTCTTGAAGGCGCTGAAGGACAGCCCGTTCGACGTCACCTTCATGCCGGCGCACGAGGCGCAGAAGGAGTTTCCGAACACGCTGGAGGGCCTTGAGGCCTATGACGCCATCGTGCTCTCGGATATCGGCGCCAACACGCTGCTCCTGCATCCCGACACCTGGATCCATTCCCGCCGCACGCCGAACCGCCTGAAGCTGCTGCGTGACTACGTCGCCAACGGCGGCGCGCTCCTGATGTTCGGCGGTTACTATTCCTTCCAGGGCATCAATGGCGGCGCGCGCTTCCGCAACACCGCCGTCGAAGAAGTCCTGCCCGTCTCCTGCCTCTCGGTCGATGACCGAGTCGAGGTGCCGGAGGGCTTTACACCCGTCGTGTCAGGCGATGCGTCGCACCCGATCCTGTCGGGCATTTCCGGCGAATTCCCCTACCTGCTCGGCTTCAACGAAGTGACGCTGAAGGACGGCGCCAACCAGCTGATGACGGTTTCCAGCGAGTACGGCTCGTTGCCGCTGCTCGTCACCGGCACCTATGAAAAGGGCCGCACGCTGGTCTGGACCTCCGACGTCGGCCCGCACTGGCTGCCGCCGGAGTTCATCGCCTGGCCGGGCTACAAGACCCTGTTCGAGCAGATGCTCGCCTGGGCGACGGACTGACGGAGAGCCCAGGAACGCGTCCCATGACCATTCACGTCGTCGGCAATGTCTGCATCGATACGAGCTTTCGCCTGGAGCGCTTGCCGCTGCCCGGCGAAACGTTGAATGCGACCGCTGCCGGCGACGGCCCGGGTGGCAAGGGCGCCAACCAGGCGGTCGCCGCGACACGCACGGGGGCCGCGGTGGCCCTCTGGGCGCCGGTCGGCCGCGATGCGGCGAGCGACTGGGTGGAGAGGCGGATCGCCGCCGAAATCCCGGCGCTTCACCTCCTGCATCTCGATTTGCCTTGCGACCGCTCGGTGATCATGATCGACCGTGACGGCGAAAACGTCATCGTTACCGCCGCAGCCTGTGCGGAAGCCTTCGACCCGCTCGCCATGACCGCCCTCTGCGACACATGGGCAGCCGGGGACATCCTGCTGATGCAGGGCAATCTCCCGCAGGCGGCGACACTGGCCTGCCTGGCGGCGGCGCGGTCCGCGGGCCTCGTCACGGTCCTCAATCCGAGCCCGCTGCCGGCCGACCCGTTCGATCTTTCGGCGGTGTCGCTCATCGTCGTCAACCGGCCGGAGGCGAAAGCCCTGACCGGCGAGGCCGATGCCGAGCGCGCCGCGCGCCGCCTGCTCGCCATGGGCGCCGGCAGCGCCATCGTCACGCTCGGCAGTGCAGGCGCCCTGCTTCTCGATGAGGGGGCCTCGTCCGGCATCCGCCTGCCGCCCGGAGAGGTGGAGGCCGTCGATGCCAGCGGCGCGGGTGATTGTTTCGCGGGCACGCTGGTGGGCCTTCTTGCCCAGGGGGCATTGCTGCCGGACGCTGCGCTACTGGCGACACGAGCGGCCGGTATTGCCGTCGGCCGCCCCGGCACGCTCGCCTCCTTCCCGACCCGGGCGGAAATCTCCGCCCTTACCAAGACACTGAAACTGGAAAACGTGTGATCGCCATGAGCAACCCTATCGGACGACAGGACAAGGATACGCTGAAGACGCTTTTCGGGCGCGACAAGCCGGTGATCGGCGTGGTGCACCTGATGCCGCTGCCCGGCGCGCCGCGGTATGACGACGAGGGCGTTGATGCAATCTACGAGCGCGGCCTCTCGGATGCGCGCGCTTACCTCGCCGGCGGCTGCGATGCGCTGATCGTGGAAAACCACGGTGACGTGCCCTTCGCCAAGCCTGACGATATCGGTCATGAAACCTCCGCCCATATGGCCGTCATCGCCGACCGCATCCGCCGCGAACTCGGCCGGCCCATCGGCATCAACGTGCTCGCCAATGCGGCAATCCCGGCGCTTGCCATCGCCTCGGCGTCGTCGGCCTCCTTCATCCGCGTCAACCAGTGGGCCAACGCCTATATCGCCAACGAAGGTATCGTGGAGGGAGAGTCCGCCCGCGCCATGCGCTACCGCGCGCAGCTTCGCGCCAAGGGTATCCGCATCTTCGCTGACGCCCATGTCAAGCACGGCGCACATGCCATCGTCGCCGACCGGCCGGTGGAGGAGCAGGTCAAGGATCTCGTTTTCTTCGACGCCGACGTCGTCATAGCCACCGGCCAGCGCACCGGCCATACGGCTGATCTCGGCTATATCCGCATGATCAAGGAGGCCGCCTCGCTGCCGACATTGGTCGGCAGCGGCGTCACCCACGACAATGCCAATGACATCCTTGCCGTCGCCGACGGCGTCATCATCGCCAGTGCCCTCAAATATGACGGTGTCTGGTGGAACGCGGTCGATCCAGACCGGGTGAAGCGTTTCATCGCAGGCCTCGGCCGATGAGCCGGCAGCCGGAGGTCAACCCCGCGCGCCTCCTCAGATCCGTTGCCGACTTCGCGGCCATCGGCGCGACACCCGCCGGCGGCGTCAATCGGCAGGCCTTGAGCGTCGAAGATCGTGCTGCCCGGCGGCTCCTCGCCGAACGTGCAATGGCCCGCGGTTTCGGCGTGTTTCAGGATGAAGCGGCCAATCTCTTTCTCCGCCGTGAAGGCCGGGATACGGCGCTGCCGCCGCTCCTTATTGGCAGCCATCTCGACAGTCAGCCGACCGGCGGCCGCTTCGACGGCGCGCTCGGCACGCTCAGCGCCTTCGAGGCGCTGGAGGCGCTCGCCGATGCGGGCATAGAGACGGACCGCGCCATCGAAGTGGTCGCCTTTACCAACGAGGAGGGCAGCCGCTTCTCACCGGGATGCATGGGCTCCATGGCCTTTGCCAGGGCGGGCAGCATGTCCGATTGGCGGGGTGCGCAGGCGACGGACGGTGCGCTGCTTGCCGACGAACTGGCAGCGACGCTCGATGCCTTGCCCCAGGCCAGGGTGCGCCCCATCGGGCACCCGATCTCCGCCTTTGTCGAACTGCATATCGAGCAAGGCCCCATCCTTGAACGCGAGGATGTGCCGATCGGTGTCGTCACCGCTGTTCAGGGCACGAAATGGCTGGAGGTCGCCTTCTCCGGCGAGGCGGCGCATGCCGGCACGACGCCGCTCGAGTTCCGCAAGGATCCCATGGGGGCGGCTGCGGCCGCCATCGCGCGTATCCAGGACGATATCATGCCTGCCGATCCCGAAGCGCGGCTGACGGTCGGCCGCATTGCTGCCGAGCCCGGCTCCATCAATGTCATCCCCAGCCGGGTCTCCTTTACCGTCGATATCCGCCATCCGGACGCAGCGACGCTAGCAGCGATGGAGCAGCGTGTGAGGGAGGAATGCGAGGGGGCTGGCGAGCGGTGGGGTTGCAGGACGGCCATCCAGCAACGGGTCGATATGGCTCCCGGGCGCTTTGCCCCGTCGGTGACGGCGGCTATCGAGGAGACGTGCCGGGCGCTCGTCATCCGTTGCCGGCCGATGGTGTCGGGCGCTTTCCACGACGCGCTCTTCGTGGGTCGGGTTGCACCGGCGGCGATGATCTTCGTGCCGTGCCGGAACGGCGTCAGCCACAACGAGGCGGAGTTCGTCTCCGACGAACATATCATCGCCGGTGCACGCACCCTGCTGGGCGTCGCGCTTCGCCTCTCGGCCGCCTGAAACCTACCAGCCGGCGAAGTCCGCAAGCAACGCTTCGTCGACACGCCCCGCCGCGACATCGGCGAGCGCCTGGCCGAGGATCGCGACGCCCTCCTGCGCTTCCGCCTCCGTCAAGGTCAGCGGTGGCGTAAACTCCAGCACGTTGGAATTCACGCCGACATAATAGAGCACGAGGCCGAGCTGGAAGGCGCGGTAGACCGTCAGCGCTGTCTGGCGTGCGTCCGTCAACTCGACCCCGAGGGCGAGGCCGCGGCCGCGTACATCGCCGATCAGGGCGTGGCGGGCGGCGAGGCGGTCGAGCGCCTCGCGCAGCACGCGGCCCGTCCGCTCGGCGTTTGCCACCAGGTTGTCGCGCTCGATGGTGTGCAGCACGGCGAGCGCCGCCGCGGCGCAGACGGGATTGCCGTGCACGGTCTGCAGCGAAAAGGCGACGGCGTGGTTCAGGATCGCCTCCGGGCCGACCACCGCCGAAATCGGCAGACCGCTGCCGAGGCCCTTGCCGAAGACGACGATATCGGGCTCGATGCCGAGATGTTCGAAGGCGTTGAAGCGGCCGGTGCGGCCGAGGCCGACCTTCACCTCGTCCGAGACGATGAGGATACCGTGTTGGCGGCAGAGCGCTTCCAACGCTGGAAAGAAGCCGTCCGGTGGAACCAGCATGCCGCCATCCGACTGGATCGGCTCGATGAAGAAGGCGGCGACCTCCTGCGGCGGGACCTCCGTCGCGAAAAGTTTTTCGAGGTGGGCGAGGGCGGCGTCCTTCGCGGCATCCGGGCTGCCGGCGGCGTAGCTGTTGGGGTAGGGTATGAGCGTCAGGTTCTTCGCACGCGCGCCCTGTTGCGATGGGTGGCCGGAGACGGCCATGGAGCCGACGGTGCCGCCGTGATAGGCGCCGTCGAAGGCGAGGATGCGCGGCCGGCCGGTGGCGGCGACGACCATGCGGGCGACCGTCTCGTTGGCATCCGAGCCGGAATGTCCGAACCAGACGCGGCCGCGGGCGCGCTCCGGCACGAGGGACAGCAGCTTCTCGGCGAGGAGAACGCAGGGTTCGTTGGCGGTGGAGAGGTAGCTTGCACCCGCCTGGTCGGAGAGCGCGCGGTTTACCGCCTCGCGGATGGCCGGATGCGCATGGCCGAGGCTCGCTGCGCCCCAGGAAGCGGCAAAATCGAGCAGCTTTCGCCCGTCGTCGCCGGTCAGATAGGCCCCGTTTCCGCCGACCACCGCCTGCGGAAAGAAGCGCAGATGCGCCATCGTCGAGACCGATCGGCTTTCGCGGGCGTAGAGGCCGGACATGTCGCTCTCCTCGTTACTTGAAGAAGGTCAGGACCTCGTCGAGCTGGACGACGTGGCAGTAGATCATGTTGATGATCTCCAGCTCACGCCGGTGCAGCTCGTCCGTCGCCGCCGCGCCGCAATCGTCGACGACGACCACGCCGAAACTTTCATCCGCAAGGCTGCGCACGGTGGAAGAGACGCACTGGTCGGTGAAGATGCCGCAGCAGATGACGTCCTTGATGCCCATGTTGTGCAGGATCAGGCGAAGGTTCGTGCCGGTCAGCGCGCTGTCGGTCGTCTTGGTGATAACGATCTCGTCAGCGCGCGGTTCGAGTTCCGGCACGACCTGGCCCTCGGGCAGTTCCTTCGGCAGCAGCAGGTAGTTGAAGCCCGGTTTCTTCTGGCTCAGCGAGCGGTCGCGGCCATCCGGCTTCTGGCAGGCGATGCGGGCGAAGATGACCTCCACCTGGCGCTTGCGGCATTCTTCGATCAGTCGTGCAGTGTTCGGAATCACCGTGCCCCGCATGCGATCGTAGAAGGGTTGCCAGCGGGCGGTTTCCTCCAGCGTGTCCTTCGGGTCGAGGTAGGTGTTCTGGATATCGATGACGAGCAGGGCCGTCGTATCGGGGTCGAGCGTAATGTCGTCCGGTTCCTCGGCATTGGCATAGTAGAAGGAACGGTAGGCGGTTTTCCAGTTCACGACGAAAACTCCTTCTTGCGGCGGGCGCGGGTGAGGATGTGGCCGATCTCGCGGTTGGGGAAGAGACCGCCGGGCTTGACGATCATCACGGCGATCATGGCGAGTGCCAGCACGATCTCGGTGAGACCGACGACCTGGCCGGCGCCGATGGCCGAGGCGTTCAGCGCGCTTTCGGTGCCGCGCAGGCCCTCATAGGCGAAGGTGATGAGGATCGCGCCGGCGACGGCGCCCGTCACCGTGTTCGCCCCGCCGATCACCAGCATGGTAACGATGAGGAAGGTTTCCTTCAGGTAGAAGGCTTTCGGCGCGAAGGAGGTGATGAAGTGGCCCCAGAGCGCGCCGCCGATGCCGGCGATGAAGGCGGCGAGGATAAAGGCGCGCCAGCGCAGGCGCGGGATATCGGCGCCGAGTGCGGCGGCGGCCACTTCGTCTTCCCGCGAGGCGCGCAGAAGCTTGCCGGTGCGCGATTCCTTGAAGAGGAGGGCGACGACGATGACGATGGCCGCGATGATGGCGGCGAGCGGCATGTCCGTCGTCTTCGGCAGGCCGAAGAGCGTGCGCGGCCCGTTGGTGATCGCGCTCCAGTTGTTCATGACCGTGTAGAGCACGACGAGCAGCGCGAAGGAGGTGATGACGGCCGCGGCATCCGAGAGCCGCATCAGTGGATAGGCGACGACTGCCGCCACGAGCGCGGCGACGACGCCGGCCGCGAGCATGGCGAGGAACGGCGAGACTTCGACGACCTTCAGGAAGTCATAGAGATCCGGCAGCGCCATGCCCTTCATCTGCGCGGGAATGGTCAGCACAGCGGAGGTGTAGGCCCCGAAACCCATGAAGCCGATATGGGCGAAGGAGAGCAGGCCCGAATTGCCCATGAAGGTCTGCAGGCCGACGACGAGGACCAGCGAGATCAGGAGGTTGGTGGCGATGCGGTCATAAAGGCGAATGCCGAGCATCTGGCTGCCGATGGCGATGACGGCGACGACAGCGATGAGGATGAGCGCGGTGAGATAGGTGTGTTTCATGGATCCGCTCCTCAGGTCCGCTGCCCGCTCGCCGGACCCTTGATGAGGCCCTGCGGACGCCAGAGCAGGATCAGGATGACGAGGCTGAAGGTGAAGGCGTCGCGGAATTTCAGGAGGTCCTGCGACAGGGTGTAGTTGAGCGTCGTGTCGATGAGCGCCAGGAGGAAGCCGCCGACGACGGCGCCGGGAAGGCTGCGCATGCCGCCGATGACGGTGGCGATGAAGGCGACGAGCAGCGGCTCCAGTCCGACGCCCGGCACGACCGTACCGATGCGCCCGATCCAGAGAATGCCGACGACGCCGGCAAGGAAACCGGACAACGCGAAGGCCGAGGAGATGATGAGGTTCGCCGGGACGCCCAGCATGCGTGCCATGGTGAAGTTTGTCGCCGCCGCGCGCATGGCGATGCCGAGCGTCGTTTTGCGCATCAGGAAGGCGACGGCGGCGAGCAGCACGATCGAGGCGGCGATGGTGATGAGGTTGCGCACCGGCGTGATCGCGCCGCCGATCGAGACGGTCTGCGAAAAGATCTCCGGCAGCGGCACGTTGCGTGGGCGCGGCGAGATGAAGAGCAGGGCGGCGTTCTGCAACAGGTTGGAGAAGGCGAAGGAGGTGATCAGGACGGCGGTTACCGATTTGGCGCGCACCGGACGGAAGGCGGCGTAGTCCGTGAGGATGCCGAAAAGCACGGCCATGGCGACAGCGACGACGGCCATGACCAGCCAGGGCAGGCCCGAGCCGCTCGAAAGATACATGGTGTAGCCGGCGACCATGATGAGTTCGCCATAGGCGAAGTTTACGAGGCGCAGGATGCCGTAGATGATGACGAGTCCGAGCGCCATGAGGGCATAGGCCCCGCCGAGGCTAAGGACGTCGATGACGAACTGGATCGCGAAAGCCATCGGTCAGCCTCCCAGATAGTGTGCGCTAAGATCGCTTCCGGAGCGGATCTCGTCGGCGGTGCCGGAGGCGACGATGGCGCCGAGCCGCATGACATAGGCGCGGTCGGCGACGGAGAGCGCTTGGTTGACGTTCTGCTCGACGAGCAGGATGGTGAGGCCGGATTTCTTCAGTGTCTCGATCATCTCGAAGATGCGCTCGACGATGGCGGGCGCAAGGCCGAGCGAGGGTTCGTCGAGAAGGAGCACGCTGGGCCGCGCCATCAGCGCGCGGGCGATGACCAGCATCTGCTGCTCGCCGCCCGAAAGCGTGCCGGCAGGCTGGTGCGCGCGCTCGGCAAGACGCGGGAAAAGCGTGTGCAGCTTTTCGAGGTTCTGGCGGTTGCCGGCCTGGTCGCGGCGGTGGATGTAGGCGCCGAGCATGAGGTTTTCGGCGACCGTCAGGTCGGGAAAGACGTCACGGGTTTCCGGCACGGTGGCAAGGCCGGCGCGGATGACCTGTTCAGGGTTGGCGGCGGTGATGTCCTTGCCTTCGAGCACGATCGAACCGCCCGCCGCCTTCAGCGCGCCGGCGATGCACTTGATGGTGGAGGATTTACCTGCGCCGTTGGCACCGAGCAGGCTGACCAGCTCGCCTTTGGCGACGGAGAAACTGACGCCACGCACCGCGCGGATCGTGCCGTAGCTGACGGAGAGGTCGGAAATCTCAAGCATGCGCCGCTCCCTTGCCGAGATAGGCTTCGATGACATCAGGATGGCTGCGGACATGGGCGGCGTCGCCTTCTGCGATGGTACGGCCGGAGGCGAGCACATGCAGCCGGTGGCAGAGGCGCATGATGAGGCCCATGTCGTGGTCGATGATGAGTAGGCCGAGGCCCCGCTTCTTCGGCAGTTCGGACAGGGTGTGCAGCAGGGTTTCCGTCTCCGCGTCGTTCATGCCGGCGGCGGGCTCGTCGAGCAGCAGGAAGCGCGGTTCGGCGGCGAGCGCCCGGGCGATCTCGACGCGGCGCTTGTCGCCGTAGCTGAGGCTTTCGCCCAGTTCGTCCGACTTTGCCGAGAGGGCGAGTTCGGCGAGCAGGCCCTTGGCGCGCTCGGCGGCAACGGTGCGCGAGGCGCCCTTTGCCAGCGCCGCGGCCTCGACATTCTCCAGCACCGTCATCGTGTTGAAGAGGCGAACGATCTGGAAGGAACGGCTGACGCCCGCCAGTGCGATCTCGCGCGGGGAGAGGCCGGAGAGTTTTGTGCCGCCGGCGGTGATCGTGCCGCCCGCAAGCTTCACCTGGCCGGTGATGGCGTTGATGAGCGTGGTCTTGCCGGAGCCGTTCGGCCCGATGAGGCCGACGACCTCGCCGGTTGCAACGGAGAGCGATACATGGTCGAGGGCGCGGAGGCCGGTGAATTCCACCGACACGTCGTTTACCGCGAGGCGGGTTTCAGACATGGCTTTTCCGAAGGTGATGGGCCGGCTTCAAGGGCCGGCCCGTGAGGTGCGATCAGGGCTTCGGCAGGGATTCCGGCTTGCGCCAGCCCACGAAGGTCGGCTTGCCGCCCTTCAGCTCGATGAGTGCCGCCGCCTTGTTCGGAACGTGGCCCTCTTCTGCCGTGCCATAGTCGAGGTCACCGGTCAGAAGCTTGAACTGGCCGTCTTCCAGCGCCTTGGCGAGTGCGCCGCCTTCCGTCGTGCCGGCCGCTTTGATCGCTTCGGCAAGCAGCATGATCGTATCCCAGCCGGTCGAGACGAAGGACGTATCCGGTGCCTTGCCATGCATGGCGGTGTATAGCTCGATGAATTTCGCCATGTCCGGGTGGGCTTCCGGGCCCATCCAGGTATGCGTGACGAAGTAGACGTTGTTGCCGAATTTTTCGCCGAGCGCCTGGTGCATCGCCGGGTCGTCATAGGCATCGCCACCGAGGATCGGCGCATCATAACCCACTTCACGCAACGCGCGGATGATCACGCCGATATCCGTGCCGTAGGACGAGACGAAGATCACGTCCGGCTTCTTGCCGAGCGCCTGGAGACGCGCGAGCTGGGCGGAAAAATTGTTGTCGCCGTTCGTATAGGTGTCTTCCAGCAGGATTTCGCCGCCATCGGCCTTGAACTGCTCGACGAAGTATTTCGAGAGCGACTTGGTATAGGCGATGAACTGGTCGGTAACGACATAGGCCGTCTTCCAGCCCTTTTCCTTGAAGGCGAAATCGGCCGCGGTCGCGCCCATCGTGGTGTTCCACATGGAAAGCGTGAACTGCTTGTCGCCGAGCGACCAGGAAGAATAGAGCGGGTCGGACGCGCAGGTGGAGATGCCGACGAGGCCGGCCGACTGCGCCTCGCGGCTCGCCGGCGAGCCGAAGTCGAAATCGCACGGCGCGACGATGACCTGGGCACCCTTGTCGATCAGCTCGACGGCGACGTTGCCGACGGTGACGGGATCGGACTTGCCGTCGATGTTGATGAACTCGATCTGTTTGCCGAGCACGCCGCCGTTGTCGTTGAGATATTTCACTGCGACCTGCGCGCCGTTATAGCCGGGCGTGTCGAGCGGGGCCTGGATGCCCGTCATGGAAAGTGCGCCGCCGATGACGATCTTGTCGTCTTCGGCAAAGGCCGCGGAGGCGGCGAGCGCAAGGCTTGCGGCCGCCAGAAGCAGTCTTGAAGTCTTCATCATGGTCGTTCCCCTTTTTAATGCCTTTCGGCAGTGAAATGTCGCGCGGTCCGGCCTTTTTGTTTTGTTCTGCGGCCCGCTTTCGGATGCTCCTTGTTCCGTCCCGTCTGTTCGTCTGCGGGCCTTACTGCCCGATTTCCTTCAGCAGCGCGTCGGTCGAGACCTGGCGGCAATAGCCCTTGATGGCGTTGAGCGAAAAATCATGCCGCTCCTGCGAATAGGTGCCGCAGGCATCCGGCACGAGCGTCACGAGATAGTTGAGGTCGCAGGCATCGCGAATGGCCGATTCCACGCACTGGTCGGTCAGAAGTCCACACAGCACGAGTTGTTTTACGCCGAGATTGCGCAGGATATAGTCGATATGGGTGGACACGAAGACGCTGGACGAGCTCTTCGGAAAGACGATCTCGTCGTCGAGCGGCTCCAGCTCGTCGATGACCTTGCCGTCCCATGAGCCCTTCGGCACGTTGAAGCCGGTGATCTTGTAGTCGAGGCTGCGGTCGCGGCCGTCCCTGGTGAGGCTCTCGATGGTCGTGTGCAACACCTCGATGCCGGCCTTGCGGAAGCCTTCGAGCAGGCGCTGCATGTTCGGGATCGCCACCTCGTGGATGCGCTTGAAATAATAGCCGTATTTCCCGGCGATATCGGCGTCGGACACGTCCTTGAACTCGCCGCCCTCGCGGCGCACGGAAAAGTTCTGCACGTCGATGAAGAGAATGGCGGAGGCGGCCGGATCGAGCGGCACGTCACGGGTGGTCAGATGGTCAGCGGCCATCAGGCGTTTCCTTCGAGGCTGTCTGCCGCAAGGCGGAGGGGGCCGGCCAGGCGGCCTGCCCATTCCTCCTGCCCGCGGGCATCGTTGATGAGGTCGTTGCGGACTTCCAGAAGCACATGCGCAATGCCACGCCGCTCGCCATGCACCGGGATCGTGTAGTCGGAGATGTCGTCGACGTGGTAAGGTGCGTTGAGCTTGACGGTAACGTCCGGATTGGCGGCGCGGAACGTCTGCGCGAGCCGTTCGGCAAGGCGGGCGTCGCGATTGTAGAGCAGGCCGAGTTCGAAATCCCTGACGGCGCCCGTCGCGCGCATCACCGGCGTGAAGCTGTGCACCGAGACGAGGAGAAGCGGCTTTCCGCTTGCCTGGCGCTGGTCGAGCGCGGCGGCGATCGCTTCGTGCAGCGGCTGGTGAATCTCCACGAAGCGGCGGCGGCGGTCGAGATCGGAGATATCGGCATTGGCCGGCACCGGGGTGCCATCGCTCTCAAGGACGACGCAGTCCTTCGCCTCGAAGGGACGGTTGCAGTCGATGATGAGGCGGCTGTAGCGCTGCAGGACGAGCGCGGCGTCGAGCCGTTCGGCAAGACCGCGGGCTACGCCCTCGGCGCCGACGTCATAGGCGATGTGGCGGTCCATTTCGGCGGCGGGAATGCCGAGATCGCCGAGGGCCGCCGGAATGGCGCGGCCGGCATGCTCGCAGGTCAGGAAGATCGAAGAGGCACCGGCGGCATTGATCCATTCCACCGGCTCCGGATCGCCCGTCTGCAGCAGTCTGGTCGTGTCGCGGTCGGCGAACCTGAGCATGGAGTGGCATCCGTCGTGGACCCGGTGGGTCGGGTTTTCATGACAGTCAGTCAAAGAAATTTTTCGATCATAGTCAATTGCATTTTTCCATTTGACTAATTTTTTTCATGGCGCAAATATCCGGACCAACCAAGGGAACGAACGCCAATGAGCGATGGGAAATCGTCGACGACGATCCGCACGAGGATTCGCGATGCCGCAGCGCAGCTGACCGCCAGCGAGCGCAAGATCGCCAATGCCATTCTTGCGGATTACCCCTTCACGGGCCTCGAAAGCATCCAGGAACTGGCGGCCAAGACCGGTGTCAGCGCCCCCTCGATCACCCGTTTCGTCAGCAAGATCGGCTGCGGGGGCTTCCAGGACCTGCAGCGCCAGCTGATTGCCGAGCTGAAGGAAGGGCAGCGCTCGCCGCTCGACCTGAAATCGAGCCAGAAGCCGGTGGGCCATTCGGAATTCCTGTCGGAATACGTCGCGCGCGTCTCGGCCGTGATGCAGGAGATGACCGCGACGGTGTCGCAGGCGCAGTTCGACATCCTTGCCGAGCTGCTCGCCGATCCTGCGCGCAACATTTTCCTGCTCGGCGGGCGCGTCAGCGACAATGTCGCCGCGTTCCTGTCGATCCACCTGCGCCAGATCCGCAGCGGCATCTACCATATGGCCGGCAACCCGGAAATATGGCCGGAGCACGTCCTGCGCATGCGCCGGAAGGACGTCGTTCTGCTGTTCGATTTCCGGCGTTACCAGCTCAGCCTGGCGCGCCTTGCCGAGACCATCGCCGAAAAGCGCGGCGCGACGATCGTCGTCGTCACCGACAAGTGGATGTCGCCGGCGGCACGCAGCGCCGACCATATCGTCGCGCTGCCGATCGATGCCGGCACGGCCTGGGATACGGTGGCGGCCGCCATGGCACTTGTCGAGGCGCTGATCGTGCGCGTCTCCGAGGCCGATTGGGGGGCGACGCAGAAACGCATCAAGGATTGGGACGGCATCCGCTTTTCGATGCCGGGCTATGATCAGATCAACGGGGACGCTGATGAAACGTGAAGAAATGATGGTCGCCTGCTGCGGCGACCTTTCGGGCAAAGTGCGCGGCAAGGCTTTTCCGCTGGTGCAGATGGAAAAGCGCCTGAGGCGTGGCGTCGGCTGGACGCCGACCAATGTGCAGATCACCTGCTTCGACAACATCGCCGAAAGCCCGTTCGGCTCGCTCGGCGATCTCGTGCTCATTCCCGATCCGGCGACGAGCGTCAGCATCGAGAGCGAGGAGGGGGCACCGAACGAGAATTTCGTTCTCGGCAACATCCGCTATACCGATGGTCGGCCTTGGGAATTCTGCACGCGCTCGATCCTCGAGGCGGCGCTAGATCGCCTGCAAAGGGTGGCGGGCGTCACGCTCTACGGCGCTTTCGAGCACGAATTCCAGATCAAGCACCTCGTCTCCGATATCGGCAAGGCTTTTACGCTCGGGGGATTCCAGGAGGAGCGGCATTTCTGCGAGGCGATCATCGCGGCGATGCGGGAAGCGGGCGTCACGCCCGACACCATCCTGAAGGAGTTCGGCGCCGGCCAGTTCGAGGTGACGATGGGCCCGCAGAAGGGCGTCACCGTCGCGGACCATTCGCTGATCACCCGCGAGCTCGTCGGTCTTGTCGCCCGCGAGCTTGGCTACGATCCCACCTTCACGCCGATCCGCGACCCCGCGGGCGTCGGCAATGGCGTGCATGTGCATATGAGCATGCTGGACGCAGCCGGCAATCCCGTCACGCATGATCCGAACGGCAAGCACGAGCTCTCCGACGTCGCCGGAAAGTTCGTTGCCGGCATCCTGAAATACCTCGATTCGATCATCGCCATTACCGCGCCGAGCGTCGTCTCCTATCTGCGTCTCACGCCGCATCGCTGGAGCGCGGCCTTCAACAATCTCGGTTTCCGCGATCGTGAGGCGTCGGTGCGCATCTGCCCGGTTTCCGACATCAGCGACATCGCCCGCGCTGCCCAGTTCAATTTCGAGTTCCGTGCTGCCGACGGCACGGCCAATCCGCATCTGACGCTTGCCGCCATCGTGCATGCCGGCGTGCAGGGTATCGAAGAGGGGCTTGCCGTGCCGGAGGCGACGCAGGAGGATTTATCTCTTTTGACCGTCGAGGCGCTGGCTGCACGCGGCTACGTTCGTCTGCCGCAGACGCTGGAGGCCGCGCTCCAGCGGTTCCGTGGCAATGCAACGGTGTGCGGCTGGTTCCCGGAAGGCTTTGCCGATGTCTACGTCAAGCACAAGGAAGGCGAGATCGCCTACCTTGCCGGCAAGACGCAGGCGGAAATCTGCGCCGCCTACGAAAATGCCTACTAGCCACAAGGCTTTTGAGTGCGGGGAAGTCTACAAGGATCCCTGCGCTCTTTTCGGGCGCCAGTGCTCGATGATGACGTGATCGCCCGGGTTTCCGAGGGGGATGCAAAGCGGTTCGGCGGGATATCCGCCGGGCCGCTTTTTCGTCAGCGTGCCAGCGTGACGTTGACGCCAGCCGCCTTCAGCGAGGCGGAGACATCGCGGGGCGGCGTCTTGTCGGTGAAAAGATCGGTCAGCATGCTGAATTCGCAGACCCGTACCAGCCCCTGCCGGCCGAACTTCGTATGATCCGTGACGACGACGGCTCGCTTGCCGCGCGAGACCACGGCCCGGGCGAACTCCGCCTCCTCGAGGTCGTAGTCCATCACCCCGATACCGGCATCGATCGCGCCCGTGGAAATCACGGCATGGCCCACGGTGAAATGGCTGATGAACTCGATCGCCGAGACGCCGAAGGCGGCGCCGTTGTCGCTGCGCAATTCGCCGCCCGCCATGTAGACCCTGTTGTCGTTGACCGTTGAAAGGGTGCGGGCGATGTCGGAGGAGTTGGTCACGACCGTCAGCCGTCGGTGCCCCAGCAATTCACGGGCGAGGTAGCTCGTCGTCGTGCCCGTATCGAGCATGATCGAATCACCGTCGCGAATCGTCGCGGCCATGGCGACGGCGATCGCCTTCTTCGCCTCGCTGTTTTCGCGCATGCGCTTTTCAAAGGGCGCTTCGCCGACCACGGAGGGCAGCGCTACGGCGCCGTGCATCTTCAGCACGGTGCCGTTCGTCGTCAGCGGCTTGATGTCCCGTCGCACGGTTTCCAGCGAAACGTCGAGTTTCTTGGCAAGGTCGGCGATCGTCACCGTGCCGTCCTGCTGGAGCAGCCTCAGAATGTCGTTGTGCCGTTTGGAGTGGTTCATCGTCGTCATGTCCGCATGCGTTCTCCTGCTTCATAATCCTAGACGGATCATCTGGCAAGAAAGCCGCAAATTCGGTCATAAAGGCAGAAAAAGCCACATTGCAGGATTGACAGCCGCTTTTATCCAGCGTGAGATCGCTACCGTGCGCAGGCCGACAGATACAAAAGTACGGGGAACGGCATCCGGCGCATCATACAGCATCGACTTCAAAGTGCGACCGGGAGATCACGCATGTTTCAACCTATTCGCCTGTCAGGACTGTTTGCCGCGACGCTCTGCCTGTCCGCGGCCTTCACGATTGCGCCCGCAGCGGCGCAGGAATCCACTGACCCCATCAAGCTGACTCTGCACGACTGGACGGGCCAGCTCATCACCACCGAGATCATGGGTGAGGTGCTGAAGAAGGCCGGCTATTCCGTCGAATATGTCCAGGCCGACTATCTCGCGCAGTTTGCGGGGCTGGAAACCGGCGACCTGCACGTCGCCATGGAAATGTGGGAAACGACCGGCCGCGACGCGATGGACGCCGCGACGGCCACCGGCAAGGTCGAGAATTTCGGCGAGACCGGCATGCAGGCCAAGGAAGAGTGGTGGTATCCGGCCTATATGAAGGAGAAATGCCCCGGCCTGCCGAACTGGGAGGCGCTGAAGAGCGAGGCATGCGCGGAAGCCTTCTCCATTCCGGAAACCGCGCCAAAGGGGCGTTATCTCGGCGGCCCCGTCACGTGGGGCGGCTTCGATGACGAGCGCGTCGAGGCGCTGGACCTGCCCTTTGAGGTGATCCATGCCGGCACGGACGCCGCGCTCTTTGCCGAACTGGAAAGCGCCTACCAGCGCCAGGCGCCCATCCTCCTGTGGATATACGCGCCGCACTGGGCGCCGGCCAAGTACAAGGGCGAGTGGGTCGAGTTCCCGCCCTATTCGAAGGAATGCTACGAGGATGCGGCGACCGGCGTGAACCCCGATGCCGCCTATGATTGCGGCAAGCCCTTCGGCCCGATCTGGAAGGTCGGCTGGTCCGGCGTCAAGGACAAGTGGCCGGGCGCTTATGCCGCCATTAAGGCGTTTAACATCAACAACGACGAAATGGGGGCGATGATCACCAAGGTGGACCTCGACGGCAAGAAGGTCTCCGAGGTGGTCGCCGAATGGATGACGGCGAACGAAGCGCGCTGGTCCGGCTGGATCAAGAAGTAGCGCGCAAGGCCCGGCCCTCCGCCAGCAGGGGAGGCCGGGCACCTTTCGTGCGGTCCCGCAAGGACCGCGTTTCGATGACGCGACCGGAATGAAAATGGCCTCTAGCGAACCGAAACTTGTCTGCCGCGGCGTCTGGAAGATTTTTGGAGCAGGCGGCAAATCCCTCGTCGGCTCCTCGTCTGTCCGGCTGACGAGTGCGGAGTTGCGCGCGGCCGGCGCTGTCGGTGCGGTGCGCGATGTCAACATCGAGGTGCGCGAGGGCGAGATCTTCGTCATTATGGGCCTGTCCGGTTCGGGCAAGTCGACGCTGGTGCGCTGCCTCTCCCGTCTCATCGAGCCGACCTCCGGCGACATCCTCTTCAACGGCGAGAATCTCCTGGCGGCGAGCGAGGCGCGGATGATCGAGATCCGCCGCCACCAGATGGGCATGGTCTTCCAGCATTTCGCCCTGCTGCCGCATCTCACGGTGCTGGCGAATGTCGCCTTTCCGCTGGAGATCCAGGGTGTCGAGCGAGCGGCGCGAGAGGAGCGGGCGCGGCGCATGATCGATCTCGTCGGTCTTGCCGGCCGCGAGAATGCCTTCCCGCGCGAGCTGTCCGGCGGCCAGCAGCAGCGCGTCGGCATTGCCCGCTCGCTTGCCGTCGAGCCGGAGCTCTGGTTCCTCGACGAGCCCTTTTCCGCGCTCGACCCGCTGATCCGACGGGAGATGCAGGACGAGTTCCTGCGCCTGCAATCGGTGCTGAGGAAGACCATCGTCTTCATCACACATGATTTCGACGAAGCGATCCGCCTTGCCGACCGCATCGCCATCATGAAGGATGGCGAGATCGTGCAGGCGGGCACGCCGGAGGATCTCGTGTTGAACCCGGCGACCCCCTATGTGGCGGAGTTTACGCGCAGCGTCGCCAGGGCCAAGGTCGTCAAGGTGGCCACCCTCATGCGGCCGCTCAACGGTACGCTGCCGCAGGCCTCGATCCGCGCCAATGCGCCGGTGGCCGAAGCCGCGCCGCTTTTTTCGCACGGTGCGGAGACACTCGCCGCACTCGACGGGGCGGGAATACCCGTCGGCCTCCTCGACCGCGCGGCGGTCGTTGACGTGATGATGCGGGGCTGACGACATGGGCGCGTCCTTCCCCGTTCTCCAGCCAGTCGCCGAACCGATCCCGGAAAACCCGACCGCGCGTGGTGCTGTGCGGACACGCTGGCTGTGGCCTGCGGCGCTCGCCCTCTTCGTCCTCTTCTGGCAGTTCGGCGAGGGCGTTGCGAAATGGGCCTTCTCCTACCCGCGCGCTTTCGAGATCCCGGCGGCGCGCTGGATCGGCAAGGCGACGAAATGGCTGGTGGACGAGGCGAGCTTCGGCCTCTTCACCTTCACGGACTTCACCCGGTTCCTCGCCGAGATCATCGACCTGCCCTATCGGGTGGCGCTCGGCCTGCTCTCGAGCGGGCTCCTGTCGGGGCAGGGCTCGAGCGCCGTGCAGCACCTGCCGCCACTCTCCTGGCTGGCGGTTCTCGCCATCGTTGCGCTGATCGGCCATCATGCCGGCGGCGTGCGGCTCGCCGCGCTCGTCACGGCCTGCTTCGGCTTCCTCGTCCTCTTCGGCCAATGGACGAGCGCCATGGTGACGCTTGCCTCCATCGTCGTCGCGGTGCCGATCGGCGTGGTGGCCGGCTTGCTGCTCGGCCTTGCCGCCTGGCGCTGGCCGGTCTTCGAGCGGGTACTGGTTCCCATCCTCGACCTCATGCAGACGATCCCCGTTTTCGCCTATCTCGTGCCCGTGCTCGTCTTCTTCGGCTTCGGTCCGACCGCAGCCATCGTCGCGACGCTGATCTATGCCCTGCCGCCGATGGCGCGCGTCACGATCCTCGCCATGCGCTCCGTACCATCGGAAATCCGCGACCTCGGCAACATGGTCGGTTGCAGCCGGCGGCAGATGACCTGGAAGATCATGGTGCCCTCGGCCAAGGACAGCCTGATGGTGGGCGTCAATCAGGTCATCATGCTCTCGCTCAACATGGTCATCATCGCCTCGATGATCGGTGCCGGCGGCCTCGGCTTCGACGTGCTCGCCGCGCTCCGCCGCCTCGATATCGGCGCGGGCCTCGAAGCCGGGCTTGCAATCGTCGCGCTCGCCGTGGCGCTCGACCGGCTGAGCCAGGCCTATGCGGAGAAAGCTGGGCGGCCTGCAGCCGGTCTCCCGACGGATGGCGGCTTCGTTTCCCGTCATGCCTATCTCGTCGCCGCGCTCGCCATCGTCGTCGTGACCTTCCTCGCCGGGCTTGCCGTGCCCGCGCTGCAGAGCTTTCCGGAAAGCTGGCAGGTCTCCACCGGCACTTTCTGGTCCGAAGTGGTGCGCTGGATCAACGTCAATTTCTTCGATGCGCTGGAGGCGATCCGCAACGCCATTCTGCTGAACCTCCTCGTTCCGCTGAAGCGACTGCTTGGCGACCTGCCCTGGGCGGGTGTCGTCGCGCTGCTCGCGCTGGCCGGCTACCGGCTGGGCGGCCTGCGTCTCGCCACGCTGGTCGGTGTGCTTTCTTTCCTGATCGCCGCAACCGGGCAATGGGAGAAGGCGATGATCACCGTCTATCTCTGCGGCGTCTCCGTCGTCTTTGCCTGCCTTATCGGCGTGCCGCTGGGTATTCTGGCGGCGGAGCGCGACCGGCTGTGGCGCTGGCTGCAACTCCTTATCGACACGCTGCAGACGCTGCCTTCCTTCGTCTATCTCATGCCTGTCGTCATGCTCTTCCGCGTCGGGGATTTTACCGCGATGATCGCCGTCGTCGCCTATTCCGTCGTGCCGGCGATCCGCTACACGGTGCTGGGCCTTCACCGCGTCGATCCGCGTGTGGTGGAGGCGGGCCGAGCCATGGGCTGCACGCCCGGGCAGATTCTCGTCAAGATCAAGCTGAAGCTGGCGCTGCCGGAAATCCTGCTCGGCCTCAACCAGACGATCATGTTCGCCCTTTCCATGCTGGTCATCACGGCGCTGGTGGGCACGCGTGATCTTGGGCAGGAGGTTTATATCGCGCTCACCAAGGCCGATACGGGGCGCGGCCTCGTCGCCGGTCTGTCCGTCGCCTTCATCGCCATCATCGCGGACCGGCTGATCTCAGCCGGCGCGAACCGCATTCGTGAAAGGGTGAGCTGATGGACGGTCATGTCGAACCCAGCCGGGCCGTCGAGGATCGCATCCGCGCTCTGCCCTGCTGGGAGGGCCGCATCGAGATCGCGCCGCTGAAGGGCGGCATCAGCAACGAGAGCTATCTCGTCAGCGATGCGGTAGGGCGCCATGTCGTGCGCTTTGGCCGGGACTATCCCTTCCATCACGTCTTCCGCGAGCGGGAGCTGATGACGGCCCGCGCGGCGCATGCGGCTGGATTCGGTCCCGAAGTGCGTTATGCTGAGCCCGGTGTGATGGTCTCTGCCTTTCTCGGTGCGAAGACGTTCAGCGCGGAAGATGTTGCCGCCGGGCGGCGGCGGGTGGCCGACCTGCTGCGCCGGTTCCATGGCGAGATGCCGCAGGAGGTCAGCGGCGCCGCCTTCCTCTTCTGGCCGTTCCACGTGGTGCGCGACTATGCCCGCACGCTGCGGGAGGGTGGCAGCCGCATGAAGCCGCATCTTCCGGGCTACCTCGCGCTTGCCGCTGAACTGGAGGCCGCCCAGGCGCCGCTGCCGATCGTCTTCGCGCACAACGACCTGTTGCCGGCCAATATCCTCGACGATGGCGATCGGCTCTGGCTGATCGATTTCGAATATGCCGGCTTCTCCACCGCCATGTTCGATCTTGCCGGCGCCACCTCCAATGCCGGGCTTTCGCCCGACGAGGCGGAGGATTTTCTCGATGCCTATTTCGCCGGTGCCCCCGACCCGGCGATCCTTCGCTCGCACGCGGCCATGCAATGCGCCTCGCTGCTGCGTGAGGCGATGTGGAGCATGGTGTCGGAACTCCATCTCCAAGCCCCGGGGGCCGACTATGTCGGCTACACGGCCGAAAATCTCGATCGCCTCGACAGGGCGCTCGACCACTACAGAACGAAATACGGGAAACACACCAAATGACCCTGCCATCCCATGCTGAGATCGTTGTCATCGGCGGCGGCATCATCGGCTGCTCGACAGCCTATCATCTCGCCCGCGACCACAAGGCGAACGTGATCCTCCTGGAGCAGGGCACGCTGACCTCGGGCTCGACCTGGCATGCGGCCGGTCTCGTCGGTCAGCTCCGTTCCTCGGCGTCGATCACCCGGGTGCTGAAATACTCCGTCGATCTCTACAAGGGTCTCGAAGCCGAGACAGGCCTTGCGACCGGCTGGAAGATGACGGGATGCCTGCGGCTCGCCACCAACCAGGACCGCTGGACGGAGTTCCGCCGCCTCGCCACCACCGCCAAGAGCTTCGGCATGGACATGCATCTCCTGACGCCGCAGGAGGTCAAGGCCATGTGGCCGCTGATGGAGGTCGGCGACCTCGTCGGCGCAAGCTGGCTGCCGACGGACGGGCAGGCGAGCCCCTCGGACATCACCCAGTCGCTCGCCAGGGGCGCGCGCATGCACGGCGCGAAGATCGTCGAGAACGTGCGCGTGACGGGTTTCGACATCGAGGGCGGCCGTATCCGGCGCGTGCGCACGACGCTCGGGGACATCGCCTGCGAGAAGGTGGTCAATTGCGCCGGCCAGTGGGCGCGGCAGGTGGGCGCGATGGCCGGCATCAACGTGCCGCTGCAGCCGGTCAAGCACCAGTATATCATCACGGAAGCCGTGCCGGGGCTTGCAACCGATGCGCCGACGATCCGCGATCCGGATCGCCGCACCTACTTCAAGGAAGAGGTCGGCGGGCTCGTCATGGGCGGCTACGAGCCGAACCCGCAGCCCTGGACGACCGGCGATGTGCCGGATGAGTGGGCCTATCGGCTGTTCGATGACGACTTCGACCATTTCGAGCAGCATATGGTGGAGGCGATCGCCCGCGTGCCGGCGCTGGAAAAGGTCGGCGTCAAGCAGATGATCAACGGACCGGAGAGTTTTACGCCCGACGGGAACTTCATTCTCGGTGTGGCGCCGGAATGCAGCAACATGTTCGTCGGTGCGGGCTTCAACGCTTTCGGGATCGCGTCGGGCGGCGGGGCCGGCTGGGTGCTGGCGCAATGGGTCGTTGACGGCGAGGCGCCGCTCGATCTCTGGGTGGTCGATATCCGCCGCTTCGCCGGCATGCACCGCGACCGTCAATGGGTGCTCGACCGCACGCTGGAGGCCTATGGCAAGCACTATACGATCGGCTTCCCGCACGAGGAATATGAAAGCGGGCGCCCGCGCGTCGTCTCGCCGCTCTATGAGCGGCTGAAGGCGTATGGCGCGGTGTTCGGTTCCAAGCTCGGCTGGGAGCGGCCGAACTGGTTTGCGCCGAAGGGCATGGAGGCACGGGACGTCTATTCGATGGGCCGGCAGAACTGGTTCTCGACGGTCGGCGACGAGCACCGCCATGTGCGCGAGGCCGTCGGCATCTTCGACCAATCCTCCTTCGCCAAGTACGAGATGACGGGGCCGGACGCGCTGAAGGCGCTCGACTGGATCTGCGCCAACGATGTCGGCAAGCCGGTGGGGCGGCTGACCTATACGCAGCTTCTCAACACCCGCGGCGGCATCGAGGCGGACCTGACGGTGGCGCGGCTCGCCGAGGAAAAGTTCTACATCGTGACGGGCACGGGCTTCCGCACCCATGATCTCGGCTGGATCACGGATCACCTTCCCGATGGTCTCGACGTGACGCTTCGCGATGTGACGGAGGATTTCGGCACGCTCTCGCTGATGGGGCCGAAGGCGCGCGACGTGCTGGCCGCGCTGGCCGATGCCGATGTCTCCAATGCGGGCTTCCCCTTCGGCCAGGTGCGGGAAATCGTGCTCGCCGGCCATGTCGTGCGGGCGCTGCGCGTCACCTATGTCGGTGAGCTCGGTTGGGAGCTGCATGTGCCGATCGATGCCATCGGCACGGTCTTCGACGCGCTGATGACGGCCGGTGCCCCGTTCGGCATACGCCCTGTCGGCTACCGCGCCCTGGAATCGCTGCGCCTCGAAAAGGGTTATCGTGCCTGGGGATCCGACATCACGCCGAACGACACCCCCCTCGATGCCGGTCTCGGCTGGGCGGTGAAGCTGCGCAAGAATACCGATTTCCTCGGCCGCCGGGCGCTGGAGGCCCTGCAAGGGGAAAAGCGCAGGAAGGCGCTGGCCGGCTTCACGGTCGACAATCCCGATATCGTGCTCGTCGGCCGTGAGACGATCCTGCGCAACGGCGAGCCCGTCGGCTACCTCACCAGCGGCGGCTATGGCTACACGCTCGGCAAGAATGTCGGCTACGGCTATGTGCGCCGCGCCGAGGGCGTGGACGACGATTTCCTGACAGGCGGCGATTATGAACTCGTCGTCGCCATGGAGCGCACGCCGGCAAAGATTCATCTCGAACCGCTCTACGACCCGGCCGGTGCGCGTGTGAAAGCCTGATCCTGAGGAAGGGAGGGCCCTCGGGCCTTCCCGGAGAATGATTCATATAGTATACCCCTCTATAGTATAGATTCGAAGGACGACCTGCATGGGCCACACCATCCAGCAGAAGGACAAGCTGATCGCCCGCGTGCGTCGCATTCGTGGCCAGATCGAGGGCATCGAACGGGCGCTGGAAGGCGAGGCGGGATGTGCGGAGATCATGCGCCAGCTCGCCTCGGTGCGCGGCGCGCTCGGCGGCCTCACGGCCGAGGTGATGGAGGATCACCTGCGCCACCATGTGATGGAGGCCGAAACGAAGGCGGACTGTCTTCAGGGCGGCGAGGAACTGATCGGGGTCATCCGGACCTACATGAAGTAGCGCAGTTCCCGCTACGGCGGGATGTACCGCGCAGCGGGACCTGTCGAAGGGATCCAGTCTCGCCGGCTACAACGAAAGGAAATCCCATGGCAAACGACATGACGGCAAGGTCCACACACGAGCACGTCTTTCTCGGCACAGACCATAGCCGCAACGAGCGCAGGGTCTGGCTCGTCATCGCGCTGACGGCCGGCATGATGGTGGCGGAAATCGTCGCGGGTGCGATCTACGGCTCGATGGCGCTGGTGGCAGATGGCTGGCACATGTCCACCCATGCCGGCGCCATGTTGATCGCGGCGCTTGCCTATTCCTATGCGCGCCGGCATGCGCGCGACCCGCGCTTCACCTTCGGCACGGGAAAACTTGGCGATCTCGCTGGCTTTGCCAGCGCCATCATCCTCGCTTTCATTGCCCTGCTCATTGGCTGGGAAAGTTTCCAGCGCCTTGCCAACCCGGTCGAGATCCATTTCGGCCAGGCGATCGCCGTCGCCGTTGCCGGCCTTGCCGTGAACCTTGTCAGCGCCTGGCTGCTGCGGGACGATCACGCGCATCACCACCATGGCCATCACGGTCATGGCCATGGTCATGGCGGGCACCATCATCACCACGACCATGATGATCATGATCACCATGCGCATGATCACCCGCATTCCGCGCGCGACAACAACCTGCGCGCCGCCTATCTGCATGTCCTGGCGGACGCGCTGACCTCGATCCTCGCCATCGTGGCGCTGCTGGTCGGCCGGAGCTACGGCTGGCTCTGGGCAGATCCGCTGATGGGCGTGGTCGGGGCGCTGGTGATCGTGCGCTGGTCATGGAGCCTCATCCGCGAGACCGGCGGCGTGCTGATCGATGCGGTGCCGGAGGGCGGCGCGCTGGCGGACGGTATCCGCACGGCGCTGGAGCGCGGCGACGAGCGCATTACCGACCTGCATGTCTGGCAGGTCGGCCCGGGCCACCACGCCGCCATCGTTTCGCTGTCCTCGCCGCAGCCGAAGGCGCCGTCCGACTACAAGGCGCGGCTTGCCCATCTCGGTGCGCTGTCGCATGTGACCGTCGAGGTGCAGCCGGCCTGACCGGCGCTGCCTCAGCCGTGGCGCAGCACCTTCAGCACGACGCCGCGGCTCGGCACGGTGCCCGTCTCGCCGGGCATCGAGACATAGGGCGCCGTTTCCTCGGCCCGCTCGAGGATGCCCCCGCGCTCCAGGGTAGCCAGATGGTCGGAAAAACCGTCGTTCCAGAGCGTGTTCTTCACCGTCAGAACGAGGATGCCGCCTGGCCGTGTGATGCGGACAAGCTCCGGCAGGCCCTCCACCCCGACATGGCCTGACGTGAAGACGCCGGACGAGACGATGCCGGCGAAGTGACCGTCCGGGAAGGGCAGGGGATTGCCGAGGGCGGCGCGATGCAGGGCGGCATAGACGCTCTTTGCTGCCGCCCGGGCGAGCATGCCTTCGGAAATGTCGAGGCCCTCGACATGGGCATAGCCGAGGATCGCCAGCCACTCGCCGATGAGCCCGGTGCCGGCACCGGCATCGAGCAGGGGCGCGGCGCCACGCGGCAGGTGGCGCGCAAGCAGCGCAAGGCAGATCGACGGATGACGGTAGCCGGCGCTCGCCATGTCGGCGTCGTAGGTCTCCGCCCAGCCGTCATAGAGGGCTGCGACCTCCTCCGTGCCGCTTGCATTGTAGACCGCGCCGAGTGCGCCCTCGTGATGCCCGTTTGCCATAGCCTTTTCTCCCGTATTCTGATGATGATAGCGAAAGGCCGAAATCTGTGAAACCGTCCCGGGCGGCCAAAAGGAGGTGTTGATGAGCGACGAGCGGCAGGCCCTGGATGCAATCGCAAAAATCCCCCTTCTGGCAGGCTACGACGGTCCCGTGGAACGGCTCGGTGGCCTCACCAACCTCGTCTTCCGCGTCCGTGACTGGTGCCTGCGCGTGCCCGGCAGGGGCACGGAGGAATATATCGATCGCGGCAACGAGGCCGCTGCGGCAAGGGAAGCCGCGCGTGTCGGCGTGGGGCCGGAGGTCTTTCACGCGGATCCGGCGAGCGGGCTGATGGTCACGCGCTTCATTCCCGGTGCGACGACGATGACGCCGGAGGGCTTCAAGGCCGTCGCCGGCGCCCCGGCGCGTGCAGGCGAGGCCTTCCGCCGCCTGCACGACAGCGGTGCGGTCTTTCCCGCGCGCTTCGAGCTCTTCGCGATGATCGACGATTACCTTGCGGTGCTCGCCACCAAGGATGTCGCCTTGCCGGAAGGCTATCACGAGGGACTGCGCGAGGCGGAGGCGGTGCGCGCCGCGCTTGCCGCCCATCCGCTGCCCGTCGTCGCCTGCCATTGCGATCCGCTCTGCGAGAACTTCCTCGACACGGGAGACCGCATGTGGATCGTCGACTGGGAATATTCCGGCATGAACGACCCGATGTGGGATCTCGGCGACCTCTCGGTGGAGGCGGAGTTCGACCGCGCGCAGGAAGAGGCCATGATTCGCGCCTATTTCGGTGGCGAGCCGAAACCGGCCGAGCGCGGCCGGATCGTCATCTACAAGGCGATGTGCGACCTGCTCTGGACCCTGTGGGGGCTCATCCAGCTGGCGAACGGCAATCCGGCCGCCGACTTCCGCGCTTATGCAGACGGGCGTTTTGCCCGTTGCCGCGCGCTGATGGCCGATCCGGTCTTCGCCGCTTCCGTGGCGGCCGTCTCCAAAGGATGAAAGATATTTCAGTCTCCGGGCTTGATTTCACCATTTGAGTATGAAATATATTTCAATGTCTGAATTATATTGACACCCCCTCTGCTTTGCGATTAGTTGCCCATACCGGACTTCGAGGAGGAATTCCGGTCTTCACGGAGATCACCGGCGTCGGAACGACGCCCACGGGCTTTTTGGGAGGGGCTTTCGCCCCGAGGAGGATACTTGCGCACTTTTCTGACGACGACCGCGATGGCGGTCCTTGCGACGACGCTCTTTGCCGGTTCCGCGGCGGCCGAAACGGAGAACCCGTTCCGCTGCAAGCCGGGCGAGAAATACGTCATGAATGTCATGGTCTCGGGCGTCGAATACTGGTTCCCGGTCTATGAAATGTTCAAGCAGGCCGGCCAGCAGCTCGGCTGCGAGACGGAATACACCGGCACGCCGGAATATGACGTCAACAAGCAGATCGCCACCTTCGACCAGGCACTGGCACAGAACCCGGCGGGCATTCTCGTCCACCCGATGAACTCCGACCCGTTCATCGAGCCGATCAACCGCGCCATCGACCAGGGCACGGCGGTGGTGACCTTCGCTGCCGACTCGCCGCTTTCCAAGCGCGTCTCCTTCATCACCTCGGACAATACCCGCGAAGGCACCTATGCCGCCGATGCGATCGCCGAGAAGATGGGCGGCAAGGGCGAATATGCGGTCCTTGAAAATCCGGGTCAGGACAACCACGACAAGCGCATTTCCGCCTTCATCGCCCGCATGGAGGAGAAGTGGCCAGACATGAAGCTGGTCGGCCGCGCTGCGTCCAACCAGGACCCGACCAAGGCCTATCAGGGCCTGTCGAGCCTCATCCAGGCCAACCCGAACCTCGGCGCGGTCTTCATGCCGGAAGCCAACTCCGCCATCGGCGCGGCGCAGGCCAACAAGGAAGCCGGCGGCAAGGTCCTCGTCATGTGCGCGGACGTCAACGCCAACATCCTTGACATGATCAAGGCCGGCGAAGTCTTCGGCTCGATCAACCCGAACCAGGGCATGCAGGGCTATATGGGCTTCATGCTGCTCTGGCTTGCCAAGCATCCGGAACTGATCGACCCGATGAACGACGCCAAGCGCTCCGGCTTCAACCCGATGAGCATCCCGGTTGTCGACAACGGCCTGTCCATCGTGACGGCGGAAAATGCCGACGACTTCTACTGGGACAAGTACCTGAAGCGCCGCGGCACCAAGGGCATCGAGGAGTAAGCTTCCCAGGTGAACGCCATCCGCGCCGTGTGGCGCGGATGGTTCCGGGAAGAGGGAGGAAGACAATGGCGGAGCCGGTGCTCACCATTCATGGCGTGACCAAGCATTTCGGGGCGGTGAAGGCGTTGACAGAGGTCGACTTCACCCTGGCGCGCGGCGAAGTGCATGCGCTCTGCGGCGAGAACGGCGCCGGCAAGTCGACGCTGATGAACATCATCGCCGGCGTCCTGCAGCCGACAGAGGGGGAAATCCGCGTCGACGGCAAGGCCGTGCGCATCGCTTCGCCTGCCGCCGCACAGGCACTCGGCATCGGCCTCGTGCATCAGGAAATCGCGCTCTGCCCGGATGCGACGGTTGCCGAAAACATGTTCATGGCCGCCACCAACCGGCGCCGCTCGCCTTTCATGAACTACCGCGCTCTGGAGCGCGATGCGCAGGCCGTGATGAACCGCCTTGCCGCCATCGATGTCCGCCGCAAGGTGGCGGACCTGCCGATTTCCAGCCAGCAGCTCGTCGAGATCGCCAAGGCGCTGACGCTCGACTGCCGTGTGCTGATCCTCGACGAACCCACCGCCGCCCTCACCGAAACCGAGGCGCAGCAGCTCTTTTCCATCATCCGCGACCTCAAGGCGAACGGCATCTCGATCATCTATATCAGCCACCGTATGGCCGAGATCTTTTCGCTCTGCGACCGTGTGACCGTTTTTCGCGATGGCCGCTATGTCTGCACCGACCGTATCGCCGACATCACGCCTGATGACGTGGTACGCCGCATGGTCGGACGCGAGATCACGCAGCTCTATCCGGACAAGCTTGGCGCGGGAGAAGCGCCCGGCACGACGATCCTCGAGGTCGATCGCCTCGGTGACGGCGACCGTTTCCACGACGTCGGCTTCACTCTGCGCAAGGGCGAGATCCTCGGCATCGGCGGCCTCATCGGCTCCGGCCGGACGGAGATCGCAGAGGGCATCTGCGGGCTGCGGCCGCACACGGCGGGTAGGGTGCGCCTGCACGGCGAGACACAGGCGATCCGCTCCTATGCGGATGCAGTGAGGGCCGGCATCGTCTACCTTTCTGAGGACCGCAAGGGATCCGGCGTCTTCCTCGATCTCTCCATCGCGCAGAACATCTCCGTGCTCGACCTCAAGTCGCTGACGAGCCCGCTCGGCCTGCTCGACGGCCGCGCCGAGGCGGCGCTGGCGGAGGATTTTGCAAAGCGGCTCGCCGTGCGCATGGGCGGCATCGACGCGCCGGTAAAATCGCTTTCCGGCGGCAACCAGCAGAAGGTGGCCATCGCCAAGCAGCTCGCCGTCAAGCCGAAGGTCGTTCTGATGGACGAACCGACGCGCGGTATCGATGTCGGGGCGAAGACAGAAATTCACCGCCTGCTGCGCGAGCTTGCACGCTCGGGTATCGGCATCGTCGTCATATCCTCGGAAATGCCGGAGCTGCTCGGGCTCTGCGACCGCGTGCTCGTTGTCCGGGAGGGACGCATCGCGGGTGAACTCGGCGCGGAGGAGATGACGGAGGAAGCCGTGATTCGGCTCGCTTCGGGCATGAGTACGGCAAGGGCGGCGAACCATGCCGCGTGAGAAGAAACTGGGAGAGACGGGAATGGCAATCGACACGATGGCGGCAAGCACGCCGAAGACATCGTCCTTCAGGCGCATTGGTACCATGCGTGAGGCCGGGCTGATCGCGATCATCCTCGTGCTCTGCGTGATCATGAGCTTCGCCTCGCCGCACTTCCTGACGCTCGGTAATTTCCGCGCCATGCTGATGAGCTTTTCGGTGGAAGGCATTGTCGTCGTCGGCATGACGATCCTTCTGATCGTCGGCGGCATCGACCTTGCGGTCGGCTCCGTCGTCTGCTTCGCGATGGTGCTGTCCGGCTCGCTGTTCCTGGCCGGGCTCGATCCGTGGACGGCCTCGCTGATCGGCATTCTCGCCTCGAGCGCCATCGGCGGCGCCATGGGCTTCTTCGTGACGGTCGTCGGCCTCAACCACTTCATCACGTCTCTGGCCGCGATGGTGATCGTGCGCGGTCTCTGCCTCATCATCACCAAGGGTACGCCGCTGTCGCTCTTCACGCTGCCGGCCGGCTTCAAGGCGGTGGGCCAGGGCACCTTCTACGGTGTGCCCTATGTCATCCTGATCTTCGTCGCGGTCGTCATCCTGTTCGATTTCCTGCTGCGCCGGGCGACCGCGTTCCGCAAGGTCTTCTACACCGGCAGCAACGAGAAGGCTGCGCTCTATTCCGGCATCAAGACCAACCAAGTGAAGTTCTGGGTAACGGTTCTGTGCTCCACCCTCGCCGGTGTCGCAGGCGTCATCTACATGTCCCGCTTCGGTGCAGCGACGCCCACCTTCGGTGCCGGCATGGAGCTCAACATCATCGCTGCGGCCGTCATCGGCGGGGCTTCGCTCAGCGGCGGCTCGGGCACCATTCTTGGCGCCATCCTCGGCATCGCGCTGCTCTCGGTCGTCACCTCGTCGCTGATCCTGCTTAACGTCTCGGTCTACTGGCAGGACATGATCAAGGGTTGCATCCTGCTATCGGCCGTCTCGATCGACCATTTCCTGCACAAGCGGAAGGCTTCCTGACATGCCGATCGCCAAGCTGAAACCCAAGACCACAGCGGCGCGTGAAGAGATCGTCATCGCCCGCCAGATGCATCAGGCGCTCGTGCTGCATTTCCTGGAAGGCCTGACGCAGGCGCAGATCGCCGACCAGCTCGGCCTGTCGCACGCCACCGTCAATCGCCTCATCAAGCGCGGCCGCCAGCTCGGCCTCGTCGAGATCAAGATCAAGTCGCCGGTCGAGCCGCTGGTCGATATGGAGGAACGGCTTCTGGCGCTCGGCGGCATCAGCCGCGCCGTCGTGGTGCCGACCGTCTCCGACAACCCGCAGACCGCCTTGCAAGCGGTGGGGGAGGCCGCAGCCCGGCTGCTGCTCGAAGAGATCGCCGATGGCGACACGATCTGCATCACCGGCGGCAAGGGCGTCAGCGCCGTCGTTGCCGGTCTGCAGGCAGCGCGACGCTTCGATGTCGAGGTCATTCCCGCAACGGGCTGCGTCCAGGGCAAGCACTATACGGACGTCAACCACGTCTCGACGCTGATGGCCGAACGGCTCGGCGGGCGCTCCTACCAGATCCACGCACCGCTCTTTGCCGACGATGCCGAACAGCGCGCAATGCTGATGAACATGCGCTCCGTCGCCGACGTCTTCCAGCGGGCACGCGAGGCGAAGGTGGCGGTCGTCGGCATCGGCTCGATCATGAGCACGGATTCGACCTATTACGACCTGCATCCCTCCTCGAGCGAGGACCGCAAGGCGATCGAGCATTCCGGCGCAAGCTCGGAGCTGCTGGCCCATCTGCTCGACGGCGAGGGCCGGATCTGCGACTACAGCCTCAACCGTACCCTGGTCTCGCTGACGCTTCCGGAGTTCGCCTCCATCCCTACGAAGATCGGTGTCGCGAGCGGCTTCAACAAGGCCGGTTCCATTCTCAGCGTCCTGCGCGGCGATCATCTCGACACGCTCGTCACCGACGAGGCGACCGGCGCGCGCATTCTTGAACTGGCATCCGAAGAAGGAGTTTCCGCATGAGCGGCGAACAATTGATCCGCGACATCGGGCGCTCCGGCGTCAAGGCCTCGGCCGTCGGCCTCGGCACCTGGGCGATCGGCGGCTGGATGTGGGGCGGCACGGACGAGGCGCAATCCATCGCTGCGATCCAGGCCTCGCTTGATGCCGGCGTAACGCTCATCGACACGGCCCCCGCCTATGGCCTCGGCCGCTCGGAGGAAATCGTCGGCAAGGCCATCGCCGGGCGCCGCGACAAGGCCGTCATCGCCACGAAATGCGGTCTCGTCTGGCACACGCAAAAGGGCACTCATTTCTTCGAACAGGACGGCAAGCCGGTCCACCGCTATCTCGGCCGGGATGCGATCATCCATGAGGTGGAGGAGAGCCTGCGCCGGCTCGGCACGGACTACATCGACCTCTACATCACCCACTGGCAGGACGCGACGACGCCCATCGGGGAAACGGTTGCGGCGCTTGAGGACCTGAAGAGAGCGGGCAAGATCCGCGCCATCGGTGCAAGCAACGTCAATAGGTCGGAGCTTGCGCAGTATATCGAAACAGGGTCGCTCGATGCGATCCAGGAGCGGTTCAGCATGATCGATCGCGAGATCGAGGCGGACCTGCTGCCGCTCACTGTTCAGAACGGCGTGTCGACGCTCAGCTATTCCTCGCTGGCGCTCGGCCTGCTCTCCGGCACGATCGGACCGGACCGCGTGTTTTCCGGCGACGACCAGCGCAAGGACAATCCCCGCTTCTCCGTTGGAAACCGTCAGAAGGCGAAAACCTTTTCCGATGCGATCCGGCCCGTCACCGAGCGCCATGGCGCCAGCATCGCGCAGGTGGTGATCGCCTGGACGCTGGCGCAGAAGGGCGTGACCTTCGCGCTCTGCGGCGCCAGAAACCCGGCGCAGGCGCTCGACAATGCGCGGGCCGGTACATTGCGGCTCGGGGCGGACGATCTGGCGGCCATCGACACCGCCATCGCGGCACACCTCGTCTCCATGGACGGATAACGGACTGCCATCATGAACCGGAAACAGACTTTGGACGGGCTCCGCCAGAGCCCGAAGGTGGACGTGTGCGTCCTCGGCGGCGGCATCAACGGGCTCAGCGTCTTTCGCGAGCTGGCGCTGCAGGGCGTCAACGTGCTCATCGTCGAGAAGGCTGACTACTGTTCCGGTGCGAGCGCCGCCCTCTCGCGCATGGTGCATGGGGGGCTGCGCTATCTCGAAAACGGCGAGTTCAGCCTCGTCAAGGAATCTCTCGTCGAGCGCGACCGCCTCTTGCGCAATGCGCCGCATTACGTCGCGCCGCTGCCGACGACGGTGCCGGTCTTCGACATCTTTTCGGGCCTTGCCAATGGCATCGTGCGTTTCCTCGGCCTCACCCGCCGCCCCAGTCGCCGCGGCGCGATCGCCATCAAGACGGGACTCGGCATCTACGATTTCCTCACGCGCAAACGGGCGCTGATGCCGAAGCACCAGTTCCGCAGCCGCAAGGCGACCCTTGGAAAGTGGCCGGCGCTCAATCCGGCGATCCGCAACTCGGCGACGTACTACGACGCCTGGGTCAGCCATCCCGAGCGTATCGGCATCGAGCTTCTGCGCGACGGCCTTTCCGGCGGCGAGCAGGCACGGGCTCTCAACTACGCGACGATCGAGGAGGCGAGCGGCGGGCGTTACAGGCTGCACGACGGCCTCACCGGGGAGACGTTTGCCCTCCAGCCGCGGCTCATCGTCAACGCGACGGGCGGCTGGATCGACATTGCCAATGCCAGCCTGTTTCCCGCGGAGGCGCGGCCCGTGCCGCTGATGGGCGGCACGAAGGGCTCGCATCTCATCATCGACAATCCCGCGCTGCGCGACATGCTCGACGGGCACATGATCTACTACGAGAACGAGGACGGGCGCATCTGCATCCTCTTCCCCTATCTCGGCAAGGTGCTGGTGGGCTCGACGGATATCCGCGTCGACGATCCAGGCATGGTGCGCTGCGAGGCGGACGAACGGGACTACATCCTGCAATCGCTGGCTTTCGTTCTGCCCGGCATCCGCATCCGTCCGGAGGAGATCGTCTTCCAGTTTTCCGGCGTGCGCCCGCTGCCGGCGAGCAAGGACAGCTTTACCGGCCGTATCCCCCGCGACCATTTCTGCACCGTCCTCGAAGGGCGCGACGGCGGGCCGCCGGTGCTCTGCATGATCGGCGGCAAGTGGACGACGTTCCGTTCCTTCGGTGAACTCTCCGCCGACATGGCGCTCGACAGGCTCGGCCTGCCGCGCCGCATCGACACGGCGGAACGCCCGCTCGGTGGCGGCCGGGACTACCCCGAGAATGGTGGTGACTGGACGCGGGCGCTCTCGGCCTCTACAGGCCTTCCCGCGGAACAGACCGCGGTGCTGTTCTCGCGCTACGGCACGGATGCGCTTGACATCGCCTGCTTTATCGCCGCCGGGCCGGATCATGTCCTGCCTCATCCGGCCTACAGCGCTCGCGAACTTCTCTATCTCATTCGCTCCGAAGCCGTCGAGCATCTGGACGACCTCCTTCTGCGCCGCACCGCGCTCGCCGTTACCGGCGAACTCTCGCTTGGCATGACGGAGGCCGCGCTTGATGTGCTGGCAGCCGAAAAAGGCTGGCCCGCGGCGCGCAGGGCCGAGGAGCGCACCCGTTTTCTGACCCTCATGCGCGAGCGCCACGGCGTCGCGGAGGAAAACCTTTCCGCAAGGAACGAACAAAGGAGTGATGTATGCGAAACAACCGCAAGGTCCGGATGAACCGGCTGTTCGGCAACGGTCGTTGCCTGGACGTGGCGATCGATCACGGCGTGTGCAACGAGCCGTCCTTCCTCGACGGGCTGGAGAATATGCCGGCCGTGGTGAAGGCGCTGGTCGATGCGAGGCCCGATGCGATCCAGATGAACTACGGCCAGGCCGACCTTTTGCAGGGCCTTCCCGGCAAGGACAAGCCTGCCCTCGTCATGCGCATCGACATGGGCAATCCCTATAACCGCATTCGCCACCGCGACATGTGGGCTGTCCTGCAGAACGAGGCGGAACCGCTGATCGGTGCGCTGGAGATGGACGCCGCCTGTGTGGTGGTCAACCTTTTCATGCTGCCGGACGAGCCCGATCTTTTTCGCCAGTGCGTGCAGAATATCGCGCGCGTCCGAGCGGATTGCGAGAAGTACGGCATGCCGCTGATGATCGAGCCGCTCGTCATGCAACCCGTCACGGAGCGTGGCGGCTATATGGTTGACGGTGATGCGGAGAAGATCGTCACCCTGACGCGGCTTGCCCGCGAGATGGGTGCGGATATCATCAAGGCGGATCCGACAACGAATGCCGAGGATTTCCACTGGGTCGTTGAGGCGGCGCGTTGCCCGGTCCTCGTGCGCGGCGGCGGCAAGGAGGATCTTCGCGCCGTCTTCGACAAGTCCGCGGCCTTGATGCGGCAGGGCGCGGTGGGCATGGTCTATGGACGCAACATCTACCAGCATGCCAATCCGAGCGCCGTGGTGCGCGGGCTGATGGCGATCATCCATGCGGATGCGAGCGGCGAAGAGGCTTTCGCGCGCTATCAGCAGGGGTAAGATAGACCAGAACCTTGGGAGGGGTTCAGCATGCAGGAATATCTGTTGGGGCTCGATGCGGGCAACACCGTGATCAAGGCGGTGATTTTCGACCGGACGGGCCGGGAACTGGCGCATGCGGGCGAAGAAGGCCATAGCCGCATGCCGAGTCCCGGCCATGTCGAGCGCGATCTCGGGGAGCTCTGGGCCAATGCGCGGCGTGTCATCCGCACCTGCCTCGACCGGGCGGGCATTGCGGCGGGCGACATTGCCGCCATCGGCTGCGCCGGCCATGGCAACGGGCTCTATGCGCTCGATCGGGCGGGCGAGCCGCTTGTCGGCATCCAGTCGCTCGACACGCGGGCGACCGGCCTCGTCGAGACATGGCTGGCAGAAGGCGTCGGCGAACGGACCTATCCGATCGCTCGCCAACGCCCCTGGCCGTCGCAGACGCCGACCCTGCTCGCCTGGCTGAAGCGTCACCGGCCGGAACTCTTCAAGCGCATCGGCACGGTGTTCTTCTCGAAGGACTTCGTCGTCAATCGGCTGACCGGCCAGCGTGTCAGCGAGGTCTCGGATATGTCCGGCGCCGGCCTGCTCGATCTTGCCGCGCGCCGCTACGACAAGGCGCTGATGGAGGCCTATGGCCTCGGTGACTGCATGGATCTCCTGCCGCCGCTCATCGAAAGCGCCGATATTGCCGGGTACGTGACGGAGGCGGTGGCCGCGGAGACTGGCCTTGCCGCCGGCACGCCGGTCATCGGCGGGCTCTTCGACGTCGTCGCTTCGGCGCTCGGTTCGGGTGTCTCGCGCACCGGCAGCGCGTCCGTCATCGCCGGCACTTGGAGCATCAACCAGGTCGTCATCGACGGCCCGGATCTCGACGGTCCGGTCTTCATGTCATCGACCTTCGATCGTACCCGCTACATGGCGATGGAAAACAGCGCCACCTCGGCCGCTAATCTCGAGTGGCTGGTGCGGGAGTTCTTCGAAGGCGACCACACCGCCGACGTCTCGCCTTTCGACGCCTGCTGCGCGCATGCCGCGGCGGTGGAGCCTGCAGCGGATGATCCGCTCTACCACCCCTATCTCTACGGCGCCCAACAGGACGGCCATGCGCGGGCGGGCTTCTACGGTATTGCCGGCTGGCACACCAAGGGACATCTGGTCCGTGCCTTGCTCGAAGGCGTCGCCTTCGGTCATCGCCAGCATGTCGAGACGATCCGCAAGGCCGGGGCGACGTTCGAGGAGGCGGTTCTGTCGGGCGGCGGCTCGCGCAGCAGGCTCTGGCCGCAGATCTTCGCCGACGTGCTCGGCGTCCCTGTCTCCGTCGCCATGTCACGCGAGACGGGCGCGCTCGGTGCGGCGATTGCGGCAGGCACCGGGGTCGGCCTCTTTGCCGATTTCACCGCAGGCGCCAATGCCATGGTGCGGACCGACCGGCACTACAGGCCGAATGTCGCGCTTGCCGCCCACTACGACCGGCGCTACGCCCTCTACAGGGATATTGGCGAGGCCATGACGCCGCTTTGGCGGCGCCTTACAGCCTCGCAGGAGATGGCAGCAGGAGTTGCAGCGTGACCGTCAGGGAACAGGAAATGCCGGTGGACGAGGGCAGCTACGACTTCATCGTCGTCGGTGCCGGCTCGGCCGGCTGCGTTTTGGCGAACCGGCTTTCGGCCGACCCGAAGAACCGGGTGCTGCTCATCGAGGCCGGCGGCTCGGACCGCTACCACTGGATTCATGTGCCGATCGGTTATCTCTATTGCATGGGCAACCCGCGCACGGACTGGATGATGAAGACGGCTGCAGAGGCTGGTCTCAACGGCCGCGCGCTCAATTATCCGCGCGGAAAGGTGCTCGGCGGCTGCTCGTCGATCAACGGCATGATCTATATGCGCGGCCAGGCGGCCGACTATGACGGCTGGCGGCAGGCGGGCAATGCCGGTTGGGGCTGGGACGACGTGTTGCCCTATTTCCTGAAGTCGGAAGACAACTACCGCGGAAAAACCGGCATGCACGGGGCCGGCGGGGAGTGGCGCGTCGAGCGCCAGCGACTCTCCTGGCCGATCCTCGACGCCTTCCGCGATGCGGCCGAGGAACTCGGCATCCCGAAGACCGACGATTTCAACGACGGCGACAATGAGGGCTCAGGCTATTTCGAGGTCAACCAGCGCGGCGGGCTGCGCTGGAACACGACGAAGGCTTTCCTGCGGCCGGCGATGAAACGGCCGAACCTGCGTGTCCTTACCGGCGCGGAGACCGAGCAGCTGGAGTTCGACGGCCGGGCGGTGACGGGCGTGCGCTTTCGTCAGGGCGGACGCGCCCGCCTTGCCCGCGCCACGCGGGAGGTCGTGCTGTCGGCGGGCGCGATCAATTCACCGAAAATCCTGGAGCTGTCGGGCATCGGCCGGCCGGAATTGCTTTCCGCGCTCGGCATTCCCGTTCACCACGCGCTGCCCGGCGTCGGCGAGAACCTTCAGGATCATCTGCAGATCCGCACGGTCTTCCGGATCGAGGGTGCGCGCACGCTGAACCAGCTCTACCACAACCTGTTCAGCCGCGCCGGCATGGGGCTGCAATATGCCTTCCGCCGCTCCGGCCCGCTCTCCATGGCGCCGAGCCAGCTTGGCATCTTTGCCAAGAGCGATCCTGCCGTCGCCACGGCCGATCTTGAATATCACGTCCAGCCGCTCAGCACCGACCGACTCGGCGAGCCCCTGCATCGCTATCCCGCGGTCACCGTTTCGGTGTGCAATCTCCGGCCGGAAAGCCGCGGCACGGTGCACATTGCGACCCGCGATCTCGCTCTTGCGCCGGAAATCCGGCCGAACTACCTCTCGACGGTCGGTGACCGGTTGCTCGCCGCAAAATCCATCCGCCATGCGCGCAGCCTCATGCAGGCAAAGGCCATTGCGCCCTTCCATCCGCAGGAAATGCTGCCCGGCCGGGAGTATGACAGCGACGAGGAGTTGATCCGCAAGGCCGGCGATATCGCCACGACCATCTTCCACCCCGTCGGTACCTGCAAGATGGGAAGCGATCCGATGGCAGTGGTCGATACGAAGCTCCGTGTGCACGGCCTGGACCGGCTGCGCGTCGTCGATGCCTCGATCATGCCGACCATCGTTTCCGGCAACACCAATTCGCCTGTCATCATGATTGCGGAAAAGGCGGCGGAGGCGATTCTGGCACAAGCCTGATGGCTTGCCATCCCCTGCCATCTTGATGGCGTCAAGGCGAAGGGTTATATTTCCCCTCGAAGGAGACCGTCATGGCAGAACCGCAACTTTCCGTCCGCAGCGCCCGCGCCCGCGATCTTGCTCATCGCCTTGCCCGGCGGGAAAACCGCACGGTCGCCGACATCGTCGAGCGGGCGCTGGAGGCCTATGAGGTGCGGGAGGCCGGCAGTGAGCCGGCGGCCCATTTCTACCGCCGGCTTGCCGCCGATTTCGGTGCGGAAGTCGACTTGGAGGCCGTGATCCGCGAGCATCGCACGCCGCACAAGGGTCTGGACCTTTGATCTTCCTCGACACGAATGTCGTGTCCGAGACGCTGAAGAAAGCGCCCTCGGAAAACGTGCTCGCCTGGCTCACGCGTTTCGACGCCGAATTGGCGCTGCCGACGGTGACGATTGCCGAGATCGCCTTCGGCATCCAGAAGATCAGGCCGGACGAGCGGGCCGTGAGGTTGGAGCAGGGGCTGGCCGAATGGCGGCGGCGCTTTGCCGGGCGGATTTTCGGCCTGACCGAGGCGGCGGCCCTTGCCTATGGCGAGATCATGGGGCAGGCGGTGCGGGAAGGACGCCCGATGTCGGCGCCTGACGGTATGATTGCCGCGATCGCCCGCGTCAACGGCGGTCGGCTTGCGACCCGCAACACGCGTGACTTTACCGGCACCGGCATCGAGGTCGTCGATCCCTGGGCCTTCTAGCGTCCCGAACCGGGGCGCAAACGTGCCGATAGGGTGCAATCTCATGGTTGTATTAGGGGTTTTCTCACACTCTTGTGCTCCACTCGTCCGTACCGAAGCGATGGTGCGGTTGCCGGTTTCCGGGCGCCTGCGCGCAAGGGACAAATGTGGTGAGACGGGTACGGCCTTTGGACAGGACGACAGCGATCGCGAATGACGGGGTGTGCCGCATCGGGGTTAAGGCCATATGCCCGTACACGAGCCGGGCCGCACGGTACCGGTCATGATGCGGTCTCCTCGAAGCACGCTTCGCCTGATTTCGGTCGCCTGGCCCTTCGTGCTGATCGTTGTGCTGCAGACCGCGCTTGCCACGTTCAGCCTGCAGGTCAGCACGTCGCTGCGCGCCTTTGTGACGGGCGAGAGCCTGTGGTCGAAGGGCCAGCACGACGCGCTCTATTACCTCAATCGCTATGCCGACAGCGGCAACCGCTCCTTCGTCGATCGCTATCGGCAGGCGATGGCCATCCCGCTCGGCGACCGGGCGGCACGGCTCGCGCTCGAGGCCGATCAGCCCGACATCCAGGCGGCCTATCAGGGTTTCCTGAAGGGCGGCAACCATCCGGATGACATTCCCAACGTGATCTGGTTGTTCCGTTATTTTCGCTGGCTTCCGGTGATGGAGGCCTGCGTGCGCGACTGGCGCACGGCGGAAGGGGTGCTGATGCAATTGTTGCCGATCGGCGAGGCGATCGACACGTCCCCCCATATCAGCGAGGCCGACCGCCGCGACATTACCCGCCAACTCGACGAGATCAACGCGCTTGTCACGCCACTCACCAAACGTTTCTCCGATCGCCTCGGCGAGGGAACGCGGCAGGTCCAGGCGGTGCTTCTTGCGGCCAATGTGGCGATGGCACTGCTCTTCATCGTGCTGACCGTCTGGCGGCTCAACAGTTTCCTCACCCACCGGCGCAGGATCGAGGAGCAATTGTCTTTCAGCGCCAATCACGACGATATGACGGGGCTTGCCAACCGCCGGTTGTTCGAGCGCGAGCTGGAGCGCATGCTGGCAGGGCCGAAGACCCGCCACGCACTGATGTTCATCGATCTCGACCAGTTCAAGGCCGTCAACGACAATGGCGGTCATGCGGCCGGCGACGCGCTGCTGCGCCGCGTCTCGCGCGATCTCGTCAACGCCATCCGGGGTACGGATCTTCTGGCACGGCTGGGTGGCGACGAGTTCGGCATCATCCTGCCGAACTGTGCGCCGGAGGATGGGCTGCGCATTGCCATGCGCCTGCGCGAGATCACGGAAGCGATCGACTTCGTCTGGAACGGCCATCGCTATTCGATCAGCGCCAGCATCGGTGTGGTGCATCTGGCCGGGCGCAACTACACGCTTGAGGAGGCGCTGCGCGCCGCCGACATTGCCTGCTACATGGCCAAGGAAAAGGGCCGCAACCGCGTGCACGTCTTCGAGACGACCGATGCGGCACAGACCCAGTTCACGGCCAATCTCAACTGGGTGCAGCGCCTGCACCGGGCGCTGGAGGAGGACCGCTTCCGGCTGTTTTCGCAGGCCATCGCCACCCTGCGGGAAGGTGGCGAGACGGGCGAGCATTGCGAGATCCTGCTACGCCTCGAAGAGGACGGCACGCTGCTGTCGCCCGGCGCGTTCATCCCCGCTGCCGAACGTTTCGGCCTGATGCCGGCGCTCGACCGCTGGGTCGTGCGCCATGCGCTGGACATCATCGGTCGCCGCAAGGGCGCGGCATCCGGCACCTATTCCATCAATCTCAGCGGCCTGACGCTGAAGGACGAGACCTTCCTGCCGTTCCTGCGGGAAGCCCTGCGCCGCAGCCGGGTGCCGGCCGAAGTGCTCTGCTTCGAGATCACCGAAACCAGCGCGATCGAGAATCTTGACGAAGCCATCGCCTTCATGAACGCCATGCGCGCCATGGGCTGCCGTTTCGCGCTTGACGATTTCGGCGTCGGCATGTCCTCGCTCACCTATCTCAAACGCCTGCCGGTGGACTATGTGAAGATCGACGGCAGTTTCGTGCGCGACATGCTGGCGGACAAGGCGGACTGGATGACCGTCGAGATGATCAACCAGATTTCTCACCTCGCCGGCCGCAAGACGATCGCGGAGTTTGTTGAAAACACGGAGATTCTTGCCGCGCTGCGCACGATCGGCGTGGATTATGCGCAGGGCTTTTCCATTGGTCGCCCGGAGCCCTTCCTGCCGGAAACGACAGGCCTTGCCGCACCGCTGCGCCGCGCCGACGTCGCATAGGTTCCACTGGCGCTAGGCCAGTTCCGAAGCCCGCTCGAGTGCCTTGAGCATCGTGCGTTCGGCGAGGTTCAGATAGATCTCCATCTGCGCCGCAGCCTCATGCGGCTGGTTCTTTTCGACGAGAGTCGTAATGGCGTCGTTCATGTCGACGAAGGGCGCGTGCAGGTGTTCCGGGTCGTTGAGAAGGCCGAAGCAGAGGCGCAGCTCCGCCGAGATCCGCTCATAGAATTCGTTGAGCCGCGCGCTATCGGAAAGGTCGATGACGGCGGTGTGGAACATCATGTTGGCGCTGCCGACACCGATCCAGTCGCCCTCGATACGCCGCTCCCGGGCCATCTCCACCGCCGCGCGCATGGCCCGGATTGCCGGATGCTTCTGCCAGGCCTGGCGCAGTGCGCCGCATTCCAGCATGCGTCGCACGCGGTAGATGTCGATGATCGAGGCCATGGAGGGCACGGCGACGAAGACACCGCGATTGGCCTCGTGGCGCAGCAGGCCATCCTTGGTGAGCAGGCGGAAGGCCTCGCGCAGCGAATTGCGCGAGACGTCGAAACGGTCGCTGAAGGCGGCTTCCGAGAGGCGCTGGCCGGGGGAGAGTTCGCCCGAGATCAGAAGCGTGCGAATGCGCCGCGCCAGTCGATCCGCCAGCGGCAGGCCTTCTCCGTCATCGGTCATGGTCTTCTCCCCGGCCCGATTCCGTTTGCTTCGGGCACCCTCTTTCCTGGCTGGGCATAGCATGAATGGGTGAGCGATGGGGCCGAAAAGTGTGGCGAATCCAGTGCTATGTGATTGGTAAAACGGCAGGAATAAGGAACGATATGGAAATATTGTTGAACAATCTTGACATTTTTGTGTAGCGGTTCATCATTTAACGATGAACCACTCGCGAGGGGCGGGTGCGTGAGAGCGGAGAAATCTCATGGAACAGAATGCTGCTGTGCCTGCCGGCCAGAGTGTGGTCGCGCAGGGCCTTCAAACCGTCAAATCCCGTCGCTCGGCGCTGATCGCCGCGATCTTCCTGATGGCGACCTCCGCCATCGGCCCGGGCTTCATCACCCAGACGGCGACTTTCACCACGAAGCTTGGCGCTGCCTTCGCCTTCGGCATCCTCGCCTCCATCCTCATCGACTTCGTCGTGCAGCTGAACATCTGGCGCATCGTGACGCTCACGCGCATGCGCGCTTCCGACGTCGCCAATGCCGCCATTCCCGGCTCCGGCTATCTTCTGGCCATCCTCGTCATCGTCGGTGGCCTGTTCTTCAACATCGGCAATATCGGCGGCACCGGCCTCGGCCTCAATGCGGTCTTTGGTCTCGATCCGAAGATCGGCGGAGCGATCAGCGCCGTATTCTCGATCGGCATCTTCCTGTCAAAGCGCGCCGGCCTTGCGGTCGACCGCTTCATCATCTTCGCCGGCATCCTGATGATCGTGCTGACGCTCTACGTCGCCTTCGTGTCCGGCCCGCCGGTCGGCGACGCGCTGTTCCAGACCGTCCTGCCCGACACGATCGACTTCGCCACGATCACCACCATCGTCGGCGGCACGGTCGGCGGCTACATCACCTATTCCGGCGCACACCGCCTGCTCGACCGCGGCATGGTCGGCCAGGAGCACCTGCCGGCTGTCACCCGCGCCGCGCTCACCGGCATCGCCGTGACCGGTCTCATGCGCTACGTCCTCTTCCTCGCCATCCTCGGCGTCGTCGCCAGTGGCGTCGTCATCGACACGGCGAGCCAGGCCGCCAACCCGGCCGCCCAGGCCTTCCAGGCGGCAGCAGGCGATGTCGGTCTGCGCCTCTTCGGCATCATCTTCTGGGCAGCGGCCATCACCAGCGTCATCGGCGCGGCCTATACCTCGGTTTCGTTCATCACCGTCTTCAAGCAGGATATCAGCGAACACGCCCGCAATATGGCCACGGTCGTCTTCATCGCCATCTCGCTGGTCTCCTACCTGCTGATCACCACGCCACCGGCGGCCATGCTGGTCTTCGTCGGAGGTCTCAACGGCCTCATCCTGCCGATCGGCCTCAGCATCTTCCTCTTTGCCGCCTGGAAGCGCGAGGACCTGATGGGGGGCTACCACTATCCGCGCTGGCTGCTCGCCCTTGGCGTCCTGGTCTGCCTGTTGACATGGTATATGGGCTACAAGTCGGCCGGCACGATCTTCGGACTGCTTGGTCTCTAGAGCTATTCCAGCAAACGTGCGAAGCGGTTTTGCGTTCGGAACAGCGGCAAAACTCAAGAAAGGGAGAGGAAACAATGGCAGCGATCGACCTCAACAGCGATCTCGGTGAGAGCTACGGTGCGTGGCGCATGGGCGATGATGCGGCGATGCTCGCTGTTGTCTCCTCCGCCAACATCGCTTGTGGTTTCCATGCGGGCGACCCGGCGGGCATCTACCGCACGGTGCAGGCTGCCGCGAAAAACGGTGTCGTCATCGGCGCCCATGTCTCCTATCCCGATCGCGTCGGCTTCGGCCGACGCGACCTCGACGCCACGCCCGAGGAGCTGATCGCCGACGTGATCTACCAGATTGGCGCGATCAAGGGCGTCGCCGCTGCGGCCGGCACCACCGTGCGGTACGTCAAGCCGCATGGCGCGCTCTACAACCGCATCGCCTATGATGCCAGGCAGGGCCAGGCCGTTATCGACGGCATCAAGGCGGTCGATGCCTCGCTGATCCTGATGGGCCTTGCCAATGCGCCAATCCTCGATCTCGCCCGCAAGGCCGGCCTTGCCGTCGTCGCCGAAGCCTTCGCCGACCGCGCCTATACGCCGAAGGGCGAGCTCGTCTCGCGCCGCGAGCCGGGTGCCGTGCTGCACGACGAGGCGACAATCGCCGACCGCATGGTGCAGCTCGCCCGCGAGGGCACGCTGGAAGCCATCGACGGCAGCACGATCCGCATCGAGGCGCAGTCGATCTGCGTGCACGGCGACAGCCCCGGCGCGGTGGCGATTGCAGAGGGGATCCGCCGCCGCTTCGAGGCGGAAGGCATCGCCATCCGCTCCTTCGCTGACAAGACGTAAGGAGCGGCCATGACGATCCCGACCGCCTTCCTGGATCATGCCGACGCCACGGCCGCCCGCAAAGCGCGGTCCACCTACCGTGATGGGCTCGTTGCGCCCACTTCCGGCATTGCACCGGGCTTTACACAGGCCAACATGATCGTACTGCCGCGCGACTGGGCGTTCGATTTCCTGCTCTACGCGCAGCGCAATCCCAAACCATGCCCGGTGCTCGATGTCTCCGACCCCGGCTCGCCGACGACGCTTTTGGCGCCCGGCGCGGACCTGCGCACCGACCTGCCGCTCTATCGCATCTGGCGTGACGGCAAGCTTGCCGAGGAAACGCCGGACGCGTCGGCGGCCTGGGCGGAGCGCGACGATCTCGTCGCCTTCCTCATCGGCTGTTCCTTCACCTTTGAAACGCCGATGGTCGAGGCCGGCATCGAGATCCGCCACATGACGGACAAGACCAACGTGCCGATGTACCTGACCAACAAGGCCTGCCGGCCCGCCGGCCGCCTCAAGGGCAACATGGTCGTCTCCATGCGGCCGATCCCGGCCGCGCGCGTTGCCGACGCCGCCACCATATCCGGCCGCTTCCCGGCGGTGCACGGCGCGCCGGTTCATGTCGGTGCACCCGAGGACATCGGCATCAGCGACCTCGCAAAGCCTGATTTCGGCGATGCGGTGCGCATCGAGCCCGGCGAGGTGCCGGTCTTCTGGGCCTGCGGCGTCACTCCGCAGGCGGCCGTGATGGCATCGGGCGTGCCCTTTGCCATCACCCATGCGCCGGGCCACATGTTCATCACCGATATCCCCGATTCCGCCTATCACGCGTGAGGGTTCGATGCGCTTTCTTCCCGTCAGCCTGACCACCATCCTCGTCGAGCTCGCCGATCTCGACGAGACGCTCGCTCTCTTTGCTGCACTCCAGGCCGATCCCATCGATGGTATCGAGGAAATGGTGCCGGCCGCGCGCACGCTGATGATCCGCTTCCGCCCGGAAAAGGTGGCTGCGGCGGATCTTGCAGCCCGGATCGGCATTCGCGACCTTTCTGCCAAGATCGCACCGTCGGAGCATCTGGTCGAAATTCCCGTGCGGTATGACGGCGAAGACCTGCGCGATGTTGCGGAGCTGACCGGCCTCAGTGTCGAGGAGGTCGTCCGCCGGCATACGGAAAGCGAATTCACCGTGGCGTTCTGCGGCTTTGCGCCGGGTTTCGGCTATCTCGTCGGCGGCGATCCGGCCTTGCATGTCCCGCGCCGCAAGAGCCCGCGCACCCGCATTCCGGCCGGCTCGGTCGCCCTTGCCGGCGCCTTCAGCGGCGTCTACCCGCAGGCAAGCCCCGGCGGCTGGCAGATCATCGGCACGACGCCGGTCAAGATGTGGGACATCGATCGCGAGCCTGGTGCACTGTTCCAGCCCGGCTATCGTGTGCGCTTCTTCGATATGGAGGCAACGGGCCGGACGGTCAGCCTTCCCGTACCGACCGCCAAGGCGGATCGCACCGTCGTGGCGGATGCGCCGCAGTTCAGGGTTCTGGCCGCACCGATGCCGGCTCTCTTCCAGGATCTTGGCCGCTTCGGCCAGACGGGGCAGGGTGTTTCCGCCTCCGGCGCACTGGATCGCGGCGCGTTCAACGCCGCGGGCCGCGTTGTCGGCAATCCGGCCAACACGCCGGCGCTCGAACTCACCCTCGGCGGCTTCTCCTTCGAAAGCAATGTGCGCGCCGTGATCGGTCTTGCCGGTGCCGCCTGTCCCGTGACAGTCCGCGATGTGGACGGCCGCGCCCAAGACTTTTCGATTCTGCAGCCTATCGCGCTGGAGCCGGGCGACGTCGTGACGATCGGCCATCCGAAGGCGGGCATGCGGGCCTATCTTGCCGTGCGCGGCGGCTTCGATGTCGCGTCGATCCTCGGCAGTGCGGCTACCGACACGCTGGCCGTCGTCGGCCCCGAGCCGGTCACGGCCGGGACGGTGCTCGCGCTTGGTGGCCGCAAGGATGGGCTGGCGAGCGTTTCGCCCGATGAGCTTCCCGCTTTCGGGTTGCCCTCGGCCGGTGATGTGGTGGTGCTCGACGTGGTGCTCGGCCCGCGAACGGACTGGTTCACGCAGAAGGGCATCGAGACGCTGACGAGCCAGCTCTGGCAGGTGACGCCGCAATCGAGCCGCGTCGGCATCCGCCTTGCCGGCGAGGTGCCGCTGGAGCGCAAGGACAGTGCGGAGCTGCCGAGCGAAGGCACGGCGACGGGCGCCATCCAGGTGCCGCACAGCGGCCAGCCGGTGCTCTTCCTCGCTGACCATCCGCTGACTGGCGGCTATCCCGTCATCGGTGCCGTCGCCGAATACCATCTGGACCTCGCCGGCCAGATCCCGATCAATGCAAAAATCCGTTTCCGCCCGATCGGCCCCTTCGCCGACATTACCGCGACCCGCTAGGAGAACCGCCATGAAGAAAGTGCTGATTGCCAATCGTGGCGAGATCGCCGTGCGCATCGCGCGCGCCTGCCAGGACCATGGCCTCCAGTCCGTGGCCGTCTATGCGGATCCGGATGCGGACGCGCTGTTCGTGCGCCTCGCTGACGAAGCCTATGGGCTCGGTGGCGTGCGTCCGGCGGAAACTTATCTCGATATCGAGAAGTTGATCGCTGTCGCAAAACGTGCAGGCGCGGATGCAGTTCATCCCGGTTACGGTTTTCTCTCCGAGCGTGCCGAATTCGCACGGGCCGTGCAGGGCGCGGGCCTCATCTGGATCGGCCCCGATCCGTCCGTCATTGAAGCGCTCGGCGACAAGGTCGAGGCACGGCGTATCGCGCAAAGCGTCGGCGCACCGCTGGTCGCCGGCAGCGATGGCCCGGTGTCCTCTGCAGCCGAGGTCGTCGCCTTTGCGGAGCTGCATGGCCTGCCGGTCGCCATCAAGGCCGCGCATGGCGGCGGCGGGCGCGGCCTCAAGGTGGCCTGGAAGATGGAGGAGGTTGCGGACCTCTACGAATCCGCCGTGCGCGAGGCAACGGCGGCCTTCGGGCGTGGGGAGTGTTTCCTCGAGCGCTTCCTCGACCGGCCGCGCCACATCGAGGCGCAGGTCATCGCCGACAAGCACGGCAACGTGTTGGTGCTCGGCACCCGCGACTGCTCGGCCCAGCGCCGCAACCAGAAACTCATCGAGGAGGCGCCGGCGCCCTTCCTCTCGGACGAACAGCGCCAGAAGATCCACACCTCCGCAAAGGCGATCTGCGCCGCCGCCGGTTACTCCGGCGCCGGTACCGTCGAGTTCCTGCTCGGCGTCGACGGCACGATCTCCTTCCTGGAGGTGAACACCCGTCTCCAGGTCGAGCATCCTGTCACGGAAGAGACGACCGGTATCGATCTCGTCATCGAACAGTTCCGCATCGCCGAAGGGCTGCCGTTGCGTGTGCTGGAAACGCCGGAACCGCGCGGCCACTCCATCGAGTTCCGTATCAACGCGGAAGACCCCGGCCGCGGCTTCCTGCCGACGCCGGGCGCCATCACGGTCTTCGATCCGCCCTCCGGCCCGGGCGTGCGCCTCGACAGCGGCGTCGTCAGCGGCTCCACCGTACCCGGTGTCTTCGATTCGCTGGTCGCCAAGCTGATCGTGACCGGTGCGACGCGCGACGAGGCCCTTCGCCGCGCCCGCCGTGCGCTGAAGGAGTTTCGCATCGAGGGTGTCGCGACGGTCCTGCCGTTCCACCGTGCCGCCATCGACACGGCGGATTTCATCGGCACGGACGGTTTCAAGGTGCATACGCGCTGGATCGAGACCGATTTCGCCGCCATGCCGGAGGCCATGGCCCGGCCGGAGCCGGCCGAAGACCCGACGCTGGTCCGCACCCACTTCGAAATCGACGGCAAGCGCGTGTCGCTCGCCCTTCCGAGCCTGCTGCTCGCCGGCCTCGGCGCTGCAGGGCAGGGCGCTGGATCGGCCGCAGGCAAGGGCGGGCGCCCTGCCGAGGACGGCATCGCCGCTCCGGTTTCCGGCACGCTGCAGGCGTTCAAGATCGCCGATGGCGCCACCGTCGCGGAAGGCGACCTTGTGGCTGTCATGGAAGCGATGAAGATGGAAACGCAGGTCCTCGCCCCCAAGGCCGGCCGACTTCGCCTGCGCGTCAAGGAAGGTGACTACCTTCAGGCTGGCGACACGCTGATGGTGTTCGAAGGCTGAAACAAAAAGGGCTCCCGGTTTTCGAGAGCCCATTTTCAGATCAGAAATCCGGCGCCACGCCGAAGACGAATTCGCAAGGCGTGTGCGACATGTTGAAATACTGGTGGTCGAACCCGGCGGGGATGTAGAAGCCGTCGCGCGGGTTGAGTTCGAACCAGGCCTGGCCCTCGGCATCCGGGATATGGATGTTGAGCACGCCGGAAACGACATACAGGCATTCGTCGCCCTTGTGGCGTTCGATGCGGGTGCGCTTGCCGCCGAGCACCGTCGTCTTGCCGACCGTCAGCTGGTCCGTCGCGCAGTAGAACCCGGTATAGGCGCCTTGCGTTGCGGCATCGAGGCTCCAGAGCATGTCGGCATCGCGCTTGGGATGGATGGTGCGGGCCTTCTCCTGCGCCGCCGCCTCCATTGGCCAGCGACCGAGGAATTCGTCCTGGATGTAGCGGTTTTCCGATAGCAGCGGCTTGGTGCGGGCATAGGGGCCCGACGTGCCCTTGGCCGGCGGCGGCGCAAAGAATTCGAGAACGCGGACCTGCTCCTCGCCGAGATTGAAACCGTGATGCCAGGTGTCCTTACGGAAGAACAGTGCTTCGCCCTGTTTGGCGATGCAGACTTCGCCTGTTTCCGGATTGGCGAGCCCCAGCGTGCCGCTGATCACATAGAGCAGCTCGTCGGCGCCAAAAATAGTGCGGAAGGCATCGGTGTGTTTGAAGCAGCCGCCGGGCTGCATGCCGAAGACGATCTGGTGGATGTTGTCCGTCGAGGCATAGATCCAGTCGTCGACGAGGCCGGCATTCTCCTCGCCCCAAAGATGGCGTGTCACGCCGGCATAGGGAATGTGGCTTGGCCGGTCGAAGACGGGGCGGGGGGACGGCTTGTAGCCCATGGAAAACTCCTCTTCATGATATGGAAAGCTAGGGGGCGGCGCCCGCCGGGCGCGTGCGCGCGATCAGCCGGTCGATGACGGCCTGTTTCGTGGCGGGGTCGAGATGCATGACGTTGAACACTTCGGCCATCCACATGCCCTCGATGGCGAGGCGGATGATCGTCGCTTCGACCGGGTCCAGGCCGTCCGCTTCGACGGAAGCCTGGCAACGGATGTTCTGCTGGTGGACGATTTCGAGCAGGTCGGGAAAGTTCGACAGCGCTGCGGTGATGCTGGCGCCGAGACGGTCGTACTGGTCGCCGGTGCTGGCGGCCCCGCCCATGGTGGCCTTCACATAAGCGCGGGTGTAGCGGCCATGCGGTTCCTCGTCCTCACCTTCGAGGCCGGAAAGACCGGTCTCGAAGCGATAGACGAAGCGTTCGACCATGGCGCGCACCAGCGCATCCTTGCTGGCGAAGTGATAGAGGATGCCGCCCTTCGAAAGCCCGGTCACCTCCGCCACCTTGTCGAAAGTGAGCGAGGAAACGCCTTCCTTGACGATGATTTCCTCAGCGGCGCTGAGAATGCGTTCCCGGGCGGTGCCACGTCTTGCCATGTCGAACCTCGATGCTGTTGCTGGTCTTCCCGCTATAGCGACGAACTTTCGCGCAGGCGACCGACGATTTCCGCCATCAAAGCAAGGTCCTGGCGGGAGTCGCCGAGTGTCGTCTTCGGCGCCGTGCCGTTCACGAGATGGTCGTGGAAGGCGCGCAGTTCGATGGCGAAGGGGTCGGTATAGTTCGGGCCGAAGGTGCGGGTTTCTGTTTCCGTGTCGGTCGAGTCCGTGACCTCCAGCGATGTCGGCAGGTTGCGGATGTACGGCGTGTCATAGCCGAAGCTGAGACGGCGGCGGTCGGAATAGACCTCGATGCGGGCGTCGAAACGCGCGACATTGTCGATCAGCGCCTCGTAGATCGCAGTGAAGTGGCCGTAGTCGAAGAGCGCGACGATCTGCTCGCCGTTCTGCTTGTGATGGGCGGCGATGACCCGGTGCGGCAGGCCGATCAGTTCGCGCATGGCCGAGAGGCTGTGCGAGGAGAGGCCGGTCAGCACCTGGTAGGCGCGCATCAGGCTGGGCGAAGCGTCCTTGCCGGCGACGTCGCGCAGAAGCGCTTCGGTCTCGGCGCGCGACTGTGCAAGGAAGGCGCCATCCAGGTCGTTGGGGTAGAAGATGTTGCGCGTCTGGCGGATGAAGAACGGGCCTTCACAGATGAGGTCGCGCACGCGCACATAGCGCAGCTCCTCCTGCGCCGGCATCATCTCCCTGGCCTTCAGGAAGCTTGCCGAATAGCGCCGCATATAGGCGACGAAGACGAGGCGGCCGGATTTTTCGGCAAGCGGCAGGACGTCGTCGATCTCGCCGAGCGTCAGGCAGGCGGGCTTTTCGAGGAAGACGTCCTTGCCGGCCTTCAGCGCCAGGTCGAGATAGTGGCGGTGCGTCTGGTCGGGCGTCAGGATGAAGACGGCGTCGATATCGGATGCCGCAAGCAGCGCTTCGGCGCTCTCATACGCGCGGGCGCCCGGATAACGGCCTGCGCAGTGCGCGGTGAGGCTCGGCGAGACGTCGAAGACGCCGGCGACCTCGAAGAGGTGACGATGATCGGCAAGGATCGGCAGGTGCATGAGCTGGCTCACCTCGCCAAGGCCGATGAGGCCGACACGGACGATACGCATGGAAAAGACCTTTCTGCCCCGGAAGGGGCCTATCCCTTGACCGCCCCGGCCGTGAGGCCGGAAACGATGTATTTCTGGAAGAGCAGTGCCAGCACGATCAGCGGCACGGTGACGATGGTCGACGCGGCCATGATCGCGCCATAGGGGAACTCGTAGCGGCTGGAGCCTGAAATGAGGGCGATGGCCACCGGTACGGTGCGGTTTTCATCCGTGAGGATGAAGGTCAGCGCGAACAGGAACTCGTTCCACGAGGCGATGAAGGCGAGCAGGCCCGTCGAGATCAGCGCCGGCCCCATCATCGGCAGGAAGATGCAGCGCACGATGCGCAGCGGCGAGCAGCCGTCCATGATGGCGGCCTCCTCGATCTGTCGCGGCAGGCTGCGCATGAAGGTCGTCAGCACCCAGATGTTGAAGGGCAGCGTGAAGATCATGTAGGCGAAGATCAGCGAGCCGAGCGTGTTGTAGAGGCCGAGCCAGCGGATCATCTCGAAGAGGCCTGACAGCAGGGCGATCTGCGGGAACATCGAGACGGCGAGGAAGAGGAACATGATCGGCGAGCGGCCGCGGAAATCGATGCGGCCCAGCGCATAGGCCGCCGCGATTGCCAGCCCCAGCGAGAGCGCCACGACGGAGGCGGCGACGATGAGCGAATTTAGCAGGCTGCGCAGGAACACGCCGTCCGACAGGATCGCCTCGTAATTGTTGAACTTCAGGTCGGGCAGGAAGGTGACGTCGAAGATCGCCTGGCCGGATTTCAGCGAGGAGGCGATCATCCAGTAGAAGGGAAACAGCGTGTAGAGCGCGACCACGGCAAAGAGTGTGTAGATTGCGATGCGATGAAGGCGCCTGCCCGTTGAACTGCGCACCATGTCACACCCCCAGGAGCTTGCGGTTGAGCCGGAAGACGGTCACGTAGATCGCCGTCACCACGGCGATCATCAGGAAGATTGCGGCGCTTGCCGCCGAGCCGACGCCCATGTCCTGGAAATTGACCAGCACCTCGCGGGCGTAGATCGACACGGTCTTGGTGTCGTCGCTGTTCGAGGACAGCACGAAGCTGAGGTCGAACATGCGCAGCGCATCGAGCAGCCGGAACAGCACCGCGACGGCGATGCTGGGCGCAAGCAGCGGCAGGGTGAGCGCGGTGAACTGCCGCCATTCCGACACGCCGTCGATCGAGGCGGCCTCGTAGATGCTTTTGGGCAGCATCTGCAGGCCGGCAAGGATGAGCAGCACCATGAAGGGCGTGGTGATCCAGACGTCGACGGCGATGATGACGGGCATCACGAGATCGGGATTGGCCGTCCAGGCGATGCCGTTATCGATGAGGCCCATGAGCTTCAGCACATGGTTGAGGATGCCGAACTGGTCATGCAGCATCCACTGCCACATGCGCGCGCTGACGACGACGGGGATGGACCAGGGAATGAGGATGACCGCGCGCATGAAGCCGCGGCCGGAAATGTGGGCGTTCAGCAAAAGCGCGATGGCAAGTCCCAGCGCTGTCTCGATGGAGACCGAAATGATGGTGAAATAGAGCGTGTTGCGGACCGACTGCCACCACAGCGGATCCTCGAACAGCGTGAAATAGTTTTCGAGGCCGATATAGTCGTAGATGTCGGGTTCGGTGAGGAAGGCATCGGTGAAGGAGAAGAGGAAGGTCCGCCCGAGCGGCCAGAGCGCCACGGCGAAGAGCACGAGGAGGCTCGGTGCGAGGAACAGCCAGGCCGTACGCGCCCGCTTGGCATTGAGGCCGATGCGTATCGCTCCCGTCGCCATGTCACATCCTCCCCGGCTTGATCGTGCACTCTTCCTTGTCGAAGAGATGCGCACGCGCGTGGTTCCAGCCGACGGCGATGGTGGTGCCAGACCGGATATCCGGCTTGCCCTGTGCCTTGACGACGATCGAACGCCCATCGCCGACGGTGAGATGGACGAGGGATTCCCCGCCGAGCGGCTCGACGAGCAAGACCTCGGCCTCCAGCGTTGCCTCGCCGCCACCGAGGACCAGGTCTTCCGGGCGGATGCCGAGGCTGACGTCGCCGGCATAGTCATGGGCGGGAAGGCGATAGCTTCTGCCGGATAGCGACAGCACGCTTTCCTCACCTTCCCGCCCCAGCGTTCCCGGGAGGAAATTCATGCGCGGTGAGCCGATGAAACTGGCGACGAAACGGTTGGCCGGACGCTCGTAAAGCTCCATGGGGGTGCCGACCTGCGCGATGCGGCCGTCCTTCAGCACGACGATGCGGTCAGCGAGCGTCATTGCCTCCATCTGGTCGTGGGTAACATAGACCGTGGTGGCCTTCACCTCGCGGTGGATGCGGGCAATTTCCACGCGCATCTCCATGCGCAGGTCCGCATCGAGGTTGGAGAGCGGTTCGTCGAACAGGAAGAGCTTCTGCTGGCGCACGAGGGCGCGACCGATGGCGACACGCTGCTGCTGTCCGCCGGAAAGCTGGGCGGGGCGGCGGTCGAGCAGATGGTCGATCTTGAGGAATTTTGCGGCCTTCGTGACGCGCTCGCGGATTTCGGCGGCGGGAAGCCGGGCGGTTTCCAGGGCGAAGCCGAGATTGCGTTCGACATTCATATGCGGATAGAGCGCGTAGGACTGGAAGACCATGGCGATGTTGCGTTTTGCCGGCGGCGTCTCGTTCATACGGCTATCCGCGATGCGCAGCTCGCCATCGGAGATTTCCTCCAACCCCGCGATCATGCGCAGCAGCGTGGACTTGCCGCAGCCCGAGGGGCCGACGAAGACGACGAACTCGCCCTCGGCAATCTCGAGATCGACGCCGTCGATGACCGTCAGCGCGCCGAACCGTTTGACGACATTGATGAGATCTATACCGCTCATGGCCGTTCCATCTTGCTGAGTGTCTTTTCCGCTATTTTTTCGTGCGCCCGGGCTGCCAGCGCTGCCACGCCGATGGCGCAGGCCGTGTCACCGATGAGGCTCGGCACGATCGGCATGTCACGCGCTCCGTCCGCCCAGATGAACTCGCGCGTCAGTGCGGCAAGCCGCGGCGTCACCTTGGGGTCGCTGCCGATGCCGCCGCCAAGGACGAGCAGGGCGGGGTCGAGCGTGTTGATGAGCTGGCCGAGATAGGAGGCGAGCGAAAGGAGTGCATTGGCGACCATCTCCGCGGCGCGCGGGTCCGTCGCCTCGGCTTCGAAAAGCGCCAGTGCGGAGGCATCCGGGCGCCCGGTGATCGCACCATAGCGCTCGCCGAGCGCCTTGCCGCCGGCAAAAAGTTCCAGATTGTGCCGCACCGCGCGGCCCTCTCCGTCAAAGGCGACGATATCGCTGCCGGAGAAATGGATGGCGAAGCCGCGGGCGCCTTTATAGGGCGTGCCGCCGATGACCAGCGAATGGGAGAGGCCGGTGGAGATGGTGGCGTAGACGAAGGGATCGACGCCCCTGCCGGCGCCCATCCAGCCCTCGGCGAAGGCGGCGGCGCGCACGTCGCTGTCGATGTGCAAGGGGGCGAAGGCGCCAAGCTGGGTGCGGTAGTCGAGGCCGCGCCAGTCGAAATTCCAGGCAGAGGCCGGCTCGCCGTCCCGTGTCACGAGTTCCGGCAGGCAGATGCCGAGGGCCGCGATGTCGAGGGTCTGCCCGCGTGCGCGATCCTGCATGGTTGCCGCGAGGTGGCAGACGAGATCGAGCACCGCGCTGCCGCCGTCCTGGCAGGGCGTCGCCTCAGTGCGCTCGGCGACGACCGCGCCGTCCGAAAGCCTGACGATGCAGGCCTTCGTCTTGGTGCCGCCGACATCGACCCCGATCGCGTGCCGTGTCATGGTTGCGCTCCGGCGGCCGTATCGGCGTGGAGCTCGCCGTTCCGGCACTCGGCGAGAATGGTCGCCGGCCAGGACGGATCGTAGGCTTCTGCGCCCGAAAGGCGGCGGAAGGCCTCGCGCTTGCCGTCACCCCAGACGATCATCGCGACGGCCTTGGACAGCGCGGCGATGGAGCCGATGCCGATGGTGAGACCGTGGGTCGGCACGTCCTCGATACCGCGGAATTCCGGGAAGGTCGCGAGATTGTCGCGCCGCGTCTGCTCGGCGAGCGTGACGATGCGGGTGCGGCTCTCGCGGGCGGAGCCGGGTGGATTGAAGGCGATATGACCGTCGCCGGCGCCGGAGGCGAGCAGGAACAGGTCGATGCCGCCGAGAGCTGCGAGCATGCCGTCATAGGCTTCCGGCTCGGCGATGGCAGGCATGCGGAAGTTTGCCTTCGGCATGCGCAGGCCGTCCGGCAGCGCCCGGTTGATGCGACCGACGATCTCCCGTTCGCCGAAGCCGCGGCAGGAGTAGTGCGCGCTGGCGGCTGGAGGAAAGAGGCCGGCGCCGCCGGGCAGCAGATATTCGTCCATCATCGCGATGACGAGATGCGAACAATCGACGGGCGCGGCGGCGAGCTGGCGCTCCAGCGCCTGATAGACCGGCATCGGGCTTCGCCCGCCCGGGCAGCCGAGCACATAAGGTCGCCCGGCGGCATTGGCGGCATGGATTTCCGCGAGGATGCGGGCGGCGAGATGCGCGCCGATCGCCTCGGGCGTGTCGTGGATCAGGGTCTTCATCGGCCGCTCCGTCCCGCAAGCAGGGTCGAGACGAAGGTGAAGTTGCGCGTGGCGATCGCCTCCGGCGTCTCGGGGTGTTTCGGCGCAAGATCCTGTTCGACGACCAGCGGGCCGTCATAGCCGCTCGCCAGCAGCGTCTCGAGAAAATCGGCGATGTCGACGGCGCCGCGGTCGAGATCCGTCATGATGCCGTCCTCGAAGGCGCGGTCGCAATGGATGTTCTCCGCCAGCACCCTGTCGCGGAAGGCGCCGTCGACATTCTTGAGATGGATGGCATTGATGCGTGCCGTGTGCCGCAGGAAGAACGCCTTCGGATCGGCTTTCCAATAGGCGTGGTGGCCGGTATCGAGGCAGAGGCCGACGAGATCGGGATCGGTCTCCGCAAGAAGCCGATCGATCTGGTCCTCATGTTCGACGCAGGTGCCGACATGCGGGTGGAAGCTGAACTGCAGGCCGTAGTCCCGCACGATCCGGGCGGAGAGCAGGGTCAGTTCGACGACGGTGCGCCAGCCGGCCTCGTCGACAATACCCATCTGGTCCTTCGGGTAGAATTCGGATTCATCCATCAGGATGAAATGCGTGCCGCCGACAGCCGTGAGCAGAGAGCAGATCTGATGCGTCCGTTCCGCAAGGGCGTCCGCGGTCCCCACATCCGCCAGCGTGTGGACATGGGCCGCTGCGACCACGGAGAGGCCGCGGCTGGTCAGCTCGCGTGACAGCACTGCGGGATCGGTGGAGAAGTAGCCGTAGGGGCCGAGTTCGGTATGCCGGTATCCGGCCGCGACGATACGGTCGAGATAATCGGTCCAGCCGAGGTCGTTGCCGGTGGGCCAGTAGACGCCCCAGCAGCACGGTGCGATCGCGATATTCACTGTCTTTTCCTTGGGTTTCCCCGAGCGTTTCGACTGTTCCTCGAACCGCCGAAACGCTCGGGCTTCTGTTTCGCGCAACTCCGGACCAAAGGCGCTATGCTGTCCTTCCGGAATTGCCCACGGCGGTTACCAGCCGCGCTTCTTCAGCCGTTCCAGGTCGCTGCTCACCTTGGCGAGCGCGTCTCCGGCGCTTTCCTTGCCGCTCAGAACGTTGTGAACGCCGTTGAAGATGCGCTGCGAGACGCGGTTGTACGAGGCGCCCGTGACCTGCGACGGCCGTGAGGCGCTTTCCGCATAGGCCTTTTCGGCAAAGCGCAGCGAGGGGTTCTTTTCCAGGATTTCCGTATCCTGGTAGAGCGCCTTCAGCGTCGGGCTGTAGCCCTGCAGGGCGCGGCGCTTCTGTTCCTTGGCGTTGGTGAGGTATTGTACCAGGCTGACGGCCGCATCGACATCGTCGGCATATTTCGAGACGCCGAGAAGGCCGGCACCGTAGCAGCCGCTGGATTTCTCGCCTTCCGCGCCGACCGGCAGCGCCATCACGCCGACCTTGCCGAGCAGCGACGAGCCTTCCGCCTGGCTGGTTCCCCAGACATAGCCCCAGTTGCGGTGGAAGATGGAATTGCCCGCCTCGAAGACGCCGCGCGAACCTTCCTCGTCATAGTTGAGCACGCCTTCCGGGCTGATGCCGCCGATCCAGGTGCGGGCGAGTTCCAGCGCTTCGATGGCCTTCGGATTGTTCGCGGTGATCTCGCCGTCCGGCGAGATGAAGGTGCCGCCGCCATAGGAGGCGACCCATTCGAGCGCGTCGCAGGTCAAGCCTTCATAGGCGCGGCCCTGCCAGACGTAGCCCCACATGTCCTTGTTGCCGGCGGTGCGTTCCTGTTCCTGGACGGACCTTGCCGTCTCGGTCAGTTCCGCCCAGGTCTTCGGCTCGGCCTTGCCGTATTTTTCGAGCAGGTCCTTGCGGTAGAACATCAGGCCGGCATCGACGAACCACGGCATGGCGAGCAGCTTGCCCTCGATGGTGCTGTCGGCGAGCGCAGCCTCGAAATGTCCCGAAAGCTCCTCTGCCGACACTTTTTCCTTGAGATCGACCAGATGCGAGGCGAGTGCACCGACCCAGATGTTGTCGAGCGTCAGAACGTCGATGTCGCCCGATTTGCCGGCGAGAAGCTGCTGGTAGAGCGGCAGGGCCTCGCCCCAGTTCGCCGGCATCTTGTTGATCTTGACCGTGTTGCCGGTCTCTTTTGCCCAGGCCTCGGAGGCCGATTGGCAGAGTTCGAGTTCGGCCCCGGCCGAACTGCAGAAGATCGACACTTCCGCCGCTGCCGCAGAGCCACCCCACAGGACGGCGCCGATGAGCGCCGTCGTTCTCAGAAATCCATCCCGCTGCACTGTGTTTCCTCCCACACCGCGTTAAGCACGAGAAATCACTATACCGTCTGGTCGGTAAAGTAAAGCAAGCGGAATGCCCCTTTGCGAAGAGTGTGGACAATGTCAGGATACTCTCGGTGCGGTCCCGTGGTGCGTCTCCAGCGTCATGCGGCCCTGTCGAGGCGATCGCGCAGGCTCATGCCGACCATCACCATGCGTGCGGCATCTTCCGCCGCCCGGGCCAGGAGCTTCGGGGCGCCGGAAATTGCGTCTTCCAGCGAGCAGGGGCGGCTGAGGATGGAGGCGAAGGCATCGATGCCGTGCTCGAAATTGAGCCGTACACCCTTGCCGAGCGTGCCGGCGAGCGCGATGACGGGCACGCCCATCTGCTTTGCCCGGTGGGCCACCTCGGCCGGCACCTTGCCGAAAGGCGTCTGTCCGTCGAGGCTGCCTTCCGCGGTGATGACGAGGTCAGCGGTCGCCATGAAGCGATCGAGTTCCAGATATTGCATGACGATGTCGTAGCGGGGATGCAGCCTTCCGCCGAGAAGGCCGAGCACCGCTGCGCCAAGCCCGCCGGAAGCGCCGGCACCGGGTGCCGTGCCGACCTCGATGCCGGTCGTGCGCCGGATGGCGTCGGCATAGATCTCCATCGCGCTTGCAAGGACCTCGACTTGCGCCGGGGTTGCGCCCTTCTGCGGACCGAAGACCCGGGCGACGCCGCGCTCGCCGAGCAGCAGGTTGTGCCAGTTGACGGCCGCGTCGATGCGCACGCGGTCAAGGCGCGGGTCGCGGTTGGCCATGTCGATGGCGGCGAGGCGGGCGAGGGCTGCTCCGCCGCGGGGAAGGGGCGCGCCCGTATCGTCGAGCAGCCGGATGCCGAGCGTCTCGGCCATGCCCGCGCCGCCATCGTTGATGCCGCTGTCGCCGCAGCCAAGCAGGATACGGCGGGCGCCGCGGTCGAGTGCGGTGCGCACCAGTTCGCCGACGCCGTAGCTTGTGGTGAGGCAGGGGTTGCGCCGGTCGCGCGGCACGAGGCTGAGACCCGCGGCCGCGGCCATCTCGATGACGGCGGTCGGCTCGCTGCAACCGCCGAGGAAGCCAAAATGGGCCTCGACCGGTTCACCGATCGGACCGGTCACCGAGAGGTTATGCAGTGTGCCGCCGGTCGCCTTGACGAGCGCCCTGGTGAAGCCTTCCCCGCCATCGGCCATCGGTGCCTTCAGGATGGTGGCGTTCGGGAAGGCGCGGTGCACGCCCGTTGCGATGCAATCGGCTGCCTCATCCGCCGACAGGCTTTCCTTGAAACCGGAAGGGGCGACAAGAACCGTGAAAGACATGGAGCGTTCCTTTTCTGCTGTGACAACCATGTGACAGGGGAGGAACGCGCGCGCGCGCGGTCTATTCCATCGGGTTGAAAAAAATTAGTCGGCTAAATAAAAAAGGCCGCCAATGGCGGCCTTCTTCTCTCGTGTTGCGCTTGTTTAGCGCAGCGGTACACCCTGCAGGGGCCAGATCAGCGTTGCGAAGACAACGAGGAGTCCAACGAACGGCACGATCAGGATGGCGGCGAGGCGGAAGAGGTCGGCCTGGCCGAAGGCCGGCGGATCCATGCCGCCGAAGAGCGCCACGGGCTTTGCCGACACCATCAGCGTCTGGCAGAAGCCGCTCGCCAGCGTGACGACCATGACGAGAGCGACGGGATCGGCGCCAAGGGCGGCGAGCGGCAGGGCGAGGGCGGGAATGAGCACCGTCGCCCGCGCCGTGCGGGAGGTGATGACGAGATGCGACAGCGTCGCGGCAATTGCCGCGAAGGCGATGACGAGGACGGGCCAGGCCGCGATACCCTTGCCGGCAAGTCCGACCACCCGCTCGGCGAGCACGGCCGCCGTTCCGGTCTCGAGCAGCGCCTCGCCGATGACGAGCGTGCCGGCGAGGAACAGCAGGAGGTTCCATTCGACGCCCTTCAGCGCGGCCTTCAGGGAAAGGCCGGAGATGCGCTCGGTCGTCAGCAGCAGGGCGGCGGCGATGCCGATCAGCGCCATGCCGATGCCGTGGAGCGGCTGCGTTGCAAAAAGGAGGACCATTGCCGCGGCGATGGCGAGCACGGTCCACTGGCGCCGTGTCATGCGGGTGGGTGACGCTTCCGCGGCAGGGCGGGTGAGCGCCATGCTGCGTTCCTCGGGGTTCAGGAAGAGATGCAGCAGCGCCGCGCAGGCGATCAGCGAGCAGAGGAGGGAGAACGGGCCGGCGAGCGCGAGCCAACCGAGGAAGTCGGGGCTTTCGCCACCCGTCTTCTTCATCATGTCGGCAGCGACGAGATGGGCGCCCGCGCCGATAAGCGATGCGCCGGCGGACAGCAGGATGACGGAGGGAAAGAGCAGCGCCAATGCACGGTTCACCCGCCCGTTGCCGATGGCCGCCGACAGGCCGAGATAGACCGGCGCCAGCATGGCGGCGCGCGCCGAGGTGGAGGGAATGACGAAGGCGGTGACGAAGATGAGGAGCGTCAGCGTCCAGAACAGGCTCTGCACGGTGTTGAGCCGGGCGAGCAGGCGCGCGATGACCTGTTCGACCACGCCGACCTGCCGCAGCACACCGGCAACGACGAAGGCCGCCAGCATCAGCCAGACGATATCGTTGCCGAGCGAGCGGTAAAGCACGTCCTCGTCGATGGCGCCGACGGCCGCCAGCACCGCCGCGCCGGCCAACGCCACCGGCGTATCCGGCAGATCGAGAATAGTCCAGGCGGTGATTGCGGCGACGAAGACCGCAAGGGTCAGCCGCATAGGCAGCGTCAGGCCGTCGATCGCCAGGAAGATCAGCATGGCGCTGAAGGCGAGCACGATCGCCGCGACGATCTGCTTGACGCGGGCGAGCGGGACGGTGGCTTGCGAAACCGGGGACGGTTCCCCACGCCGGGCGGCGTGGGGTGCGGGCGGGGCGATTGCATAAAGGGCCAAGATCTGCCCTCCTTTCGGTCTTTCAGGCGGGGTCTCAATCGTCGTCGGACGAAGAGTTCGACGAAGAGTTCGAGCTCGAATTGCTCGAAGAGTTGGAAGAGCTGTTCGAGGAGGAGTTGCTTGACGAATTGGAACTCGAATTGGAGTTGGAGTTCCGCGAGGAGTTCGACGAGCTGTTGGAGCTGCTGTTGGAATTGCGGTTGGAACTCCAGCTGCCCCGGCGGTCGTCGTCCCGGTCACGATAGGCGCGACTGTGGTGCGCCTTGTTGCTGCGCGTCATCTTCTGCAGGAACTGCTGGACCGGATCGTCCGCGATAGCAGGGGCCGGCGCTGCCGCACCGACCACGAGGAAGGTGCCGAGGATTGCGATGAGTTTCTTCATGGCATGTCTCCTTTGAATGACAGCCTTGCCGGCTGCAAAGGAGGAACGGCGGGATAGGGTGTCTATTCCCAAAAAAAACCAAATATTTTTCAATTGCATAGATCGTTTCTGTGTCCATGCGGCATCGCCGCCGCTGCGTGTGCAACGGCGGTGAAAGGGCAGTTTTCGTCTTCTGCGGGCTATCGCTGTGCGCGCGCGAACTTGCGGTACCAGCCGTCGGCAGCGAGTGTCTTGCGTAGGATCGTCTTGCGGACCGTGCCCTCTGCCTCGCACTCGGCGCGGATGTCAGCGTCGAGGTCGGAGGTTTCTCGTCGGAAGGGGATGACCTGTACGAGGGGCGTGCCGCGTTCGAGCACATGCAGGCCGTCCTCGCCGGTGGCGAAGAAGGGGAAGTGGATTTCCGACTGGTAGGTATCGGTGTCGACGACGCCGGCCACGACCTCGAAGACGCCGTTCGCCCGGTTGAGCGGCGGCACGAAGAGGCAGCTCCAGCCCGGCGGCGTGCGGATGGTCCAGTAGTTGTGGAACTTGCAGGGCGGCAGGGGCTCGCGCGGATTGCCGGCGACCTGGTGGCTCGCATGGTTGCTGACCAGCGTGCGATCGAAATCCCAGCCGCAATCCACGGTCCTGCCGCCATCGGATATCTCCATGCGGACCGTGCCGGAAAGCCCGATCACCCATCCCGCCGCCATGGCGTCGAGAAAGGGCATGCAACGCTTCACCGTCAGGCCGCTGTTCGTCGGAGAGACATGGGCGGCATCGACGGGCGGCAGCTTGCGGAACCAGTCGGGCAGGGCCGTCTTGGCGCGCACCGGGGCGGGGATGACACCCTCGTCCTCCTTGCGGCAGAGGAAGGTCAGCCGGGGCTGCGGTTTCTTCAGAAGGGCGAGTACCATCGCTGTTCTCCTCATCGTTCGATTGAAGGAGGAACGGCGCCGGCTGCAGTCTATTCCCGGCATCCCGAAAAAAGCCGGGAGATGCCGTTCAGCCGGCCACAGCGGCAGCAAGGCGGTAGAGCTGCACCGGCTTGCGCGGTGCACGCCGGATGACGCCCTTCGCCTCAAGGTCGAGTTGCACGGCCTTCATCCACCAGCCCGCCTTCTGCCGCTCCGGAAAATCCGCTTCCGAGAGGAAGGGCAGGAGGGCGGCCTGGGCCTCCGCCACCGTCATGCCGGGCGCGGTGTCCGGCAGGGCGGTGAGAAGCGCCTTGCGCATCGCCATGTATTTCGTGTGGTCCACCCGCTCCGTGCGGCCGGGAATGTTGACGTTCTCGATTTCGATTTTCTCAGGCATCGACGGTTCCTCCCACGGTGATTTTCGGATTGCGGAAGCCCATGGCGATCCATGCCGCCAGAAGCTTGGCATAGAAGGTGACGGTATGGGTCTTGAGGTTCGGCATGTCGGCCGGCAGGCCGGACGTATTGGCAAGGTCGCCGGTCATCGTGCGGAACGTCGCCTTCGGCCTTGCCGCCTCCGGCCACAGATGCAGGTAGAGGCTCAGCCAGTGCGCGCCCTTCATCTCCAGGAAAACAGGTGTATTGCAGCAGGTCGCGATCACCCGGCGCGAGCCAGCGCCGGGGGAGAGGCGAAACTCCCGGAGGGTTTCCGCGCCGGAGAGGAACTGTATCCGGTCCTTGCGGTACTCCGCCGCGGGTGTCGCCTGGTAGGCTGTCAGTGTGTTCTTCGCGCCGGGAAGGGCGGCGAGCCTGCCGGCGGCGGCCCGGCAGCTGTTGCACAGGCACTCCGAAACGAGGATCGGGTCTCCCCGCAGTTCAAGGCATGTCCGCCCGCAGGCGCAGCCGATCTGGGTCGCTCTCATCATGCGCGTCATCCTCCATGGCGTTGAACAGGTGTCGTATGTATCGCTCCAGATGATCGAGGCTTTCGCGCGCGAGCACGGGGTCGTTGCCGGCCTTGGCAAGGACGAAACCGCCCTGCAGCACGGCCTGCATGTGCCGTGCCAGGCTGTCGGCCGACCAGTCCGCGGCGATGCCGCGCTCTTGCCGCGCCGTCTCGATATCGGCCTCCAGCGTCGCCGTATGACCGAAGATGCTGCGGCCGCAGGCGTCGCGAATATCGGGCGCGCTCGCGTGCACCTCCTGCGCCATCGTTCCGACGAGGCAGGTGAAATCCTTCAGCGCGCCCGTGATGATCGCCTTGCGGAACGCCACATAGGCAAGGACCCGGGCGAGTGCGTCGTTCGGCGCATGATAGGGCGCGGCTGCAAAATAGGCCGTCGTCGTCTCCGTCCAGAACTCTGCAACCGCCACGCCCAGCGCCTCCTTGCTGGCGAAGTGATGGAAGAAGGCGCCCTTGGTGACGTCGGCTGCCTTGCAGAGGTCATCGACGCTCGTTGCGGCAAATCCCTTCTCGCGGATGATGTCGCGGGCCGCCTCGAGGAGCCGGGTTCGTGCATTGCCGCGTTCGGGGGCGTGTTTGGTCGGTCTGGACATGTTGGTAACATACCATACGGTTGGTATGTGTCAAGAATAGATTGATATCAATCTATTTGGCTGTGCCGTCCCCTATGCCCTGAGCAGGGCATCACGTCCAAAACGCCTTGTCCGCCGGCCTTTCCGATGTGGGAGCGGAGCCGTTCGGGGCCTTATGACTTGTCGATTTTCGATCTGCCGCAAACTGCAGGCAAGGCTCCTTCCCTTGTTGGGAGGAGCCGCCGGCCGCCCGGAAGGCGGTATAAGTAGTTTTTCAGGGAGAAAGCGCCTTGCGCTCCTCTTCGGCCGAAAGCGGCGCGCCTGCCTGGATGGAGGCGAGGTAGGCGTCGACGGTCTCCTGTGCGGAGGCGGGCACGTAGCCTTCGGCCTGCGGCGTCGTCAGCGCGAGCCGCGTGGTCCAGGCGCCGTCCTGACGGCAGGCAACGGTCTGTGTGTTGCTTGCCGGCTGTGTCAGCCGGTATTCCCGGCAGAGCTCGCCGCGCTCGTCGCGGAAGGTGGCGACGACATGCAGCACGGAAGTGCCGAGCGTCACGTCCCGGCCGGATGCCTCACGATCGAGGGCGGCGGCGATCTCTGCGCCGGAATCCGTCGTCGAAGGGCCCATGCGCCCGAGCGTGAAGCCGACGACGCCGGTGATGACGGCGACGAGGCTCGCCGCGATCGGCATCATCCACGACCGCGCCACCGGCCGGACGGGCTCCGGATGTGGCCTTGCGGGGAAGGAGACGACATTGTCCTGCGGCGGTGCTGATTTCTGCCCCGCCTCCTGCACCATGCGCTGCACCGCAACGGTCAGTGCTTCCGGCACCGGCTCGTCGATCAGCGGCTTGAGGGTGTCGCCGACCAGACGGCGGCTGTCGAAAAAGACGGCGAGCCGTTCGGCGAGGGCCTCGTCGTCGGCGAGCGCCTCTTCCAGGGCGAGGCTCTGCGCCTCGTCCAGTTCGCCATCGGCAAACGCCATCAATGTTTCGTCGTCGAATTCCTGTTTGCTCATAGAACGCCGCCTTTCGTATCGGACGAACGCCCGTCGCTGAAACTTATTCCCGTGAGTTCCATCAAATTTTTCCGTGCGCGGGCAAGGCGGCTCATCACCGTGCCGATCGGAATGGCCAGCACTTCCGCGGCATCGCGGTAGCTCATGTCCTCCACGCAGACCAGAACCAGCACTTCGCGCTGTTCCGTCGGCAGCTTCTGCAAGGCGGCGGCCACGCCGGCGAGGTCCATGCGCGCATGGGCGGCCGCCTCGCCCGAGGGCACGGAGACGTCGAGCGCCTCGTCGATGTCGTCATGCGGGCCGGCCGTCTTCTGGCGGCGCAGGTGGTCGATCCACAGATTGCGCAGGATGCGGAACATCCACGCGTCGAAGCGGCTGTCGGGTGCAAAGCTGTCTGCGGCGAGGATCGCCCGCTCGCAGGCGGCCTGCACCAGGTCGTCGGCCAGTTCCCGTGAACGGCAGAGAGAAATCGCAAAACGTCTGAGGTTCGGCAGGAAGGCCACAAGCCGTTCCGGCACCGTCGGCATGGTGTTCGTCATGCAATTTCTTTGGCACGCCATGGAATAAGCTGTCGAGTCAAACGTATGTCAGGGATGACTATCAACAGAAGGTGGCACCGATGAACCGGTGTCGCCACGGGAGACGGACCATGCCGAGCCGCCTTATGGACAGAACCGTACGCCTTTCCCTCCTCGCTGCGCTGGTCATGGCCGGGGTCGTTGCCCTGCCTGCGCCGCAAGGTAGCCTGGCGCCGGGCGTGGCCATGGCCCTTGCCGACGACGACGACGGCGACGACGGTGATGACGATGACGATGACGACGGCGGCAGCAGCCATCGCGGCGGCCGCGGGGATGACCGCCGCATGGAGACGCCGCGTATCCTGCGCCCGCTGTTCTCCCGTCCCGAGCGCGAGGTCCGGCGCGTGCCCGTGCGCCGGCCGGTCGTGGTGCCGGAGCGGGCACAGAACGAGATCGTCGCGACGGGCCTCGATGAGGGCGCGCTTGCCGGCCTGACACAGGACGGCTTCGTCATCGACAGCCGCATCGAGGTCGCGCTGGTCGGCGGCGAGATGGTTCGCCTCATCGTTCCCCGGGGCATGACCCTCGAGGCTGCGCGCGCTGCCGTCTCGGCCCGCAGTGCCACTGCGGCGGTGGATTTCAACCATTTCTACCAGCCGCAGGCGGCAGAGGCCGAAAAGGCGGCCTGCGTGCGGGAAAGCTGCGGCCTGGTGCGCCACATGGTCGGCTGGCCGACCGGAGGTGACGGCAGCGGCATGGCCTGCCTGAAGCCGCAACGCATCGGCCTCATCGACACGGCGATCAATGCCGACCATGCCGTTCTGGCGAAGGCGCGGCTGGAGGTGCTCAGCCTTGGCGACGAAAAGGGTGCGGCATCGGGCGAGCAGCACGGCACGGCCGTCGCGGCCCTGCTGGTCGGAGCACCCGGCAGCCGCGTGCCGGGCCTGCTGCCCGAGGCCGAGGTCGTCGCCGTGGATGCTTTCCAGCGTTTTCGCAAGACCGCCGACATCGCCAATGTCTACGACCTCGTACGTGCGCTCGACCTTCTCGTCCAGCGTGACATCCGGGTCGTCAACCTGAGCCTCACGGGTCCGGCCAATATGCTGCTGGAGCGGGCGGTGGCGGCCGCCGCCAGCCGGGGGATCATCATGGTTGCCGCTGCCGGCAATGACGGGCCGAATGCCGAGCCGGTCTATCCCGCCGCCTATGAGCACGTGATCGCCGTGACGGCGGTCGACAAGGCGCGCAATCCCTATCGCCGCGCAGTGCGGGGGGACCATATCGATATCGCGGCGCCCGGCGTCGGCGTGTGGACGGCGGCGTCGGTTTCCGGTGCAAGGCAGAAGAGCGGCACCTCGTTCGCCGCCCCCTTCGTCACCGCTGCCGTCTCCGTTCTCCTGACCGCCAAGCCCGGCCTTTCGCCGGACGCGGTCGAGGCGGAACTGATGAAATCCGCCGAGGACATCGGCAAGCCCGGCAAGGATGCCGTCTACGGCTGGGGATTGCTCAACGCCCGCGCGTTGTGCGGAACCTAGTCCGCACCATCGAAGACGAGCGGCGGGCAATGCAGGTAGCGGGCAACCTTGCGCTTGGCGGCGATGTCCGTCCAGACCAGTTCGACGTCGCTTGCCTTGAGGCCCGTTGCTGCGGCGATCTCCGCTGGCGGCACGGCGTTCTCCAGCCCGTAGAGGCAGATGTCCATCTTGTCGTAGGGCAGGGCGAAGTAGAACTCTTCCTGGGTCTGCGGCAGGGAATAGGTGTCGGTGGTGGGCGGACGCGACAGGATGTCGGCCGGGACGCCGAGATGGGCGGCAAGCTGGAAGACCTGCGACTTGTAGAGGTGGGCGATCGGCTTGATATCGGCGGCGCCGTCGCCGTTCTTGACGAAGAAGCCCTGGTCGTATTCCAGCCGATTCGGCGTGCCGAGCACGGCGAAGTTCAGCCGGTCGGCGTGGTAGTACTCGAGCTGCTTGCGGGTACGCTGCTTCATGTTCGTCGCCGCGACGATGCCGAGATAGGCATTTGCCGACAGGCGCACCTTGCGCATTTCACCGTCGGGCGCGCGCACGACGAGGGAGGAGATGTTGTAACCGCCCGTCGTCATCGGGTTGTCGAAGACGATCTTGGAGGCCCAGCCCGCCTCGTATTCCGGCACGGCCTCGCGGATGAAGGCGTCGCGGCGCGTATAACAGCCCATGGCGGCGAGCGATGGGCCGATATCCTCGACGATGCTCTCGATGCCGAAGGTTTCGGCGACGCTGCGCCCGAGGCGCAGGCTTTCCGGATCGGAATCGTTTTCCGGCATGAACAGGGCGAAGACGTTCTTTGCGCCGAGCGCCTTGACGGCGAGCGCTGCGCAGAGGCTGGAATCGATGCCGCCGGAAAGGCCGAGCACCAGGCCGCGCTTGCGCAGGTCGAGGCGCAGGCGCTCGCGCATCCAGCCGGTAATGCGTTCTACCTCTGCAGCGGGATCGAGCACGAGCGGGGCAAAGGTGGGCGTGTGGGACTTCGGCGCGGTCATGCAGGCGATCCTGTCTTTTGGCCAGTCGTAATGGCGGGTTCGGCGGCAAGCCGGCGGCTTACCTTGCCGGAATCGGTCTTGGGAAGGGTATCCCGGAATTCGACTTGCTTCGGGACCATGTGGTCCTCGAGATGGCGGGCGCAGAAGCGCAGCACGTCCCGTTCGGTGAGGGCCGGGTCCGAGGCGACGACCACAGCCTTGACCGCCTGCCCGAGGACCTCATGGGGAATGCCGACGACCAGTGCTTCCGCGACGCCCGGCATGCGGCAGAGCACGTCTTCCACGGCTTTCGGCGCGACCTTCTCGCCGCGCGACTTGATGATGTCGTCCATGCGGGAGACGAAGGTGAGGTAGCCGTCCGCATCCGCGGTGAAAAGGTCGCCGGTGTGGAGGCGCAGGCCGTCCATACGCGGATCGGGCCGCAGCGCGCGGCGTGTCGCGGCCTCGTTCTGCCAGTAGCCGCGCATGACATGCGGCCCGCTGATCACCAGTTCGCCGACCGTGCCGGGCGACACAGGCGCACCTGCCTCATCGACGACCTCGGCCCGGCCGCCCGGTATGGCGATGCCGACAGAACCGCGCCGGGCATCGATATCGCCCGGCGGCAGCCAGCTCGCACGGGTGCATTCGGTCTGGCCGTACATCGAATAGAGTTTCACTTGCGGCAGGAAGGCGCGCAGCCAGTCGAGATGGGCGAGCGGCATGGGCGCGGCGGCGCTGGTGACGTAGCGCAGGCTTGCAAAAAGCGACGCGTCGAGGTCGCGCGCCTGCATCATCATGGCGGCCATGGCCGGCACGAGGGGAAATCCGGTGACGCGCTCGTCGCGGATCCTCTCGAAGATCGCCTGCGGAAAGGCGAAGGATTTCTCGATGACCAGGGTCGCACCGCAGCGCATGGCGGTGACGAGCTGGTTGAGGCCGTAGCCGAAGGATATGGGCAGCACGACGAGAATGGTGTCGGCGGCGGTGTTCTCGAGATAGGTGGTGATCGCGCGGGCAGCGGCGTCCATGTTCTCATGGGAGAGCATCACGCCTTTCGGTTCCCCCGTCGAGCCCGATGTGTAGATCAGTGCTGCGAGATCCGTGTCGGGCAGGGGGTCGGCGATGAGCGGCGCGGCATCGAGCGCTGCCTCGAAGCCGCCGCCTGCCACGATGCGAGGTGTCGCGGCGATCTCTGGTGTTTCATCAAGCAGCCTTTCGAGGCGGCCTTCCACGAAGACCAGCGCAGGGGTGCAGTCGCGGGCGATCTGCGCGAGCCGCGTGCTCTTGGCCGCGGGGTTGACGGGGCAGATGACGGCACCCGCAATCCAGGTCGCGAGGACGGCGACGGCGGTCTGCCAGCCGTTGTCCAGGAGGATGAGAACGCGGTCGCCGCGTTCGACGCCACGTGTGCGCAGCGTCGTTGCCATGCGTGTCGCAAGATCGAGGAAGCGCGCGTAGCTGAGCCGCACGTCGCCCGAGACGATCGCCGTCTGGGCGCCGTCGCGGGCTGCGCTGTCCTTGAGATATTGCTCGATCCGCATGGCTGGCTTGCCGTCAGGCCGCCTGCTTGCGGTCGATGAAGCCGGCGATGCGCTCGATCGTGTCGAGGTTGGTCGGGACGATGTCGGCATCGGCGACCTGGATGCCGAAGCGTTCTTCAAGGAAGCCGACGAGTTCGAGGATGCCGGTGGAATCGACGAGGTCGTTGTCGATCAGCGACAGGTCGGCCGGCAGCGGATGGCTGTCGTCGCCGAACAGGAAGTTTTCCACGATGAAGGTGCGGATTGCGGCTTTGGTCTCGTCGGACATGGTCAGCTTATCCCAATGCTGGATGCAGGTTCTGTGGATCGCGCGGCGCCGGTGCCGCGCAGGAGCTCGGTGGAGAGGATGCCGATGAAGGCCGTGTTGTCGCGGAAGCCGGAGACCTGTCCGTTGCGAACCTTCTCCTTCAGCTTGCCGACGGCCTGGACATTGAACAGCCCACCCTCGGCAAGCCGCTCCGGCGACAGCACGGTGTCAAGATAGGCCGGCGTGTGCGGGGCGGCGAAGCTCTCGCTGTCCGGCGCGCGATAGGGCTGTTTCGGGCGGTCGATGATGGCCTCGGGTACGAGGCCGCGGGCGGCTTCCTTGAGAATGTGCTTTTCACGAAGGCCGAGCAGCTTCGTATCCGGGGCAAGGCCGGCGGCGAAGGCGACGACCCGGTGGTCGAGGAAGGGAAAGCGGCCTTCCACGGCATTGGCCATCATCACCCGGTCGCCCTGGCTGGACAGGATATAGCCCGGCAGCAGGAAGGCCGTTTCGAGATATTGCGCCTGGTGCAGCGGATGCCAGCGGCGGAAATCGGCCGGCAGCTGCGCTGCAAGGTCCTCGGCGGCGTCGTAGTTGCCAAGCGTCTCCTTGAGGCCGGCGGAGAAGAACAGCTTTGCCGCCGCCGTGGAGCGGAAGCGCGGGCGGTGGGAATAGAGCGGATCGTCGAGGGCTTCCGAGCCGAAGGCGAAGAAACGCGCGAGATATTCCGGCGTCTGCTGTTTGAGGCCCGGCAGATAGGGGTAGAGCCGCTGGAAGAGACGGGGGCGGTGGACGGATCCCGGTTGCCGGCCGCAGAAGCGCCGGACGCGTGCCTCACGGAAAAGGTCGTAGCCGGCGAAGATCTCGTCCGCACCCTCGCCGGTCAGCACGACCTTCATGCCGCGCTCGCGCACGCGGGCGGCAAGCAGGTGCAGCGGCACAGGGGCAGCGCGCAGGATCGGTCGCTCGATATGGCCCATCACTGCGGGCAGGTGGTGTGCGATCGCCTCCGTCGAGCATTCGACGCTGTCGGCGGCCGCATCGAGCGTGGCTGCCATCTGCCGCTGCCAGGCGCTTTCGTCGTGTTCCTCGCTGCGGAAGGTCAGGGAAAAGGTGCGAAGGCCGCGCGTCACGCTGCGCGCAGCAAGCGCGGCGATGATGGAAGAATCGATGCCGCCGGAAAGATAGGATCCGACGGGCACGTCGGCGCGCAGGCGAATGCGCGTCGCATCGGCGAGAAGCGCGCGCAGCTCCTCGACCTGGCTTTCGAACCGGCTGGCCGGCGGGACATCGCCGCGATCGGGGAAGGAGAGTTGCCACCAGGGTCGGACCGTCTGGCGGTCGCCCTCGACGGTCATCAGGTGCCCGGGCGGCAGTTCGAAGATGTTGCGGTAGGCGGTGCGCGGCGGGATCGGGCACCAGAGCGTAAAGATCTGGTCGAGCGCCACGGGATCGATCTCGGCGGCCATGCCGGGCAGGGCCAGCAGCGCGCCGATCTCGGAGGCGAAGAACAGCGCGCCTTCATGCCGCGTATAGAACAGCGGACGCACGCCCATGCGGTCGCGGGCAAGCAGAAGCCGACGATTCTTCGCATCGTGGATGGCGAAGGCGAAGTCACCGTTGAAGTCCGCCAGGCAGGAAGGTCCCTTTTCCGCAAAGGCCGTGAGCAGAACCTCGGTGTCCGACGTGGTGCGGAACCGGTGGCCGCGGGCCGTCAGATCGTCGCGCAGCTCCACATAGTTGAAGATCTCGCCGTTGAAGGAGAGCGCGAGCGCCCCGTCATCCGTCGCCATCGGCTGGGCGCCGTCGGCAAGGCCGACGATGGAAAGGCGCGTATGGGCAAGGCCCGCATCGCTGCGGATGAGGATCCCTTCACCGTCCGGACCGCGATGGCGAAGCGCGGCGACCATGCGGCGCAGGTGGTCCGCCGCCCGTTCCGGCGCGATGTTTCCCCCGTAGTATCCAGCGATCCCGCACATGGCTTACCCGAACCGGTCGCCGATGAGGCGCGTCCAGCCTTCGCCGGCAAGGCCGTTGAGGAATGCCTTGCCGTTCGTCATCGCCTCCAGCAGTGCGGGGTCGCGGGTATGCACGATGGTCGAGGAGGTGTGCAGGAAGGCGCATTTCTTGCCAAGCATTGCCTGCAGCAAGACCGGCTGTGTGCGGCCGCGGATGGCGACGAGGCCGCGGGCGTGCGCATTTCGTATCAGGCAATCGATGATGATGGATTCCTGGCCGGGTTCCGCCATGATCTGGACCGTATGGCCGATGCCGCCCGGGCCGCCATAATAAAGGTAGGCGCCCATGGCCTTGCCGGATCGGGTCTTGACGGCATGCTGAACACGTTCGCCATGCATCGCCTTGCGCGCGGCGTGCTGCAGCATCGTTTCCAGCATCGGTCTGTCCCAGACCGGACGCAGCGGGAAATGGCTGGAAAATTGCCTGCAAAGGTTGGCAAATTCATCATCGGGCACCGGCTCGTCGATGAAGGCGTCCGCCTTGCTTGCCTGCGGCGCGTAATGGGACCAGGTCTGCTTTTCGCTGCGCCGGGAAACGATGGCATCGGCGGCGCGGGCGATCGGGCGGAACAGTTTCAGGGCGGAATGGCGTCCGGCTGCGACCTCCAGCGAGAAGGCGGCCGGCTTGAGGATGCGCAGCCATTCGAGGCTGTAGGGCGCAAGGACCGTGGCGCGCGCCTTGCGCCACATGTCGGTGGAAATCGTGTTGGACGTCTCGGTGAAGGAGAAGTCCTGGGGTCCGGAGAACACGTCGCGCAGCAGGCGCGGAGCGGCGAAAGGGTCGCTGTCCCGGTCGTCGCAAGCGAAAGTGCCGCAGTTGGCGACCTTCAGGCGGCGGCCCTCGAACTCCATCTCCATCGGCAGGACACCGAGGAAACCTGAAACGCTGCCATCGGCGCGCACATGCACGCGGGAGCGCAGCTCCGGTTCTTTCTCGGAAAAGTCGATGAAGAGGGTGCGCAGATAGGTTTTCAGATCGTCGTTCGCCGGATCGGCGGTCTTGCGCAGCAGGCGCTGGAACAGGTCCGCGACCGCATCCACATCCCCTGCTTCAAATGAACGAACGCTCGACATCGATACCCACCCGGCCCTGTCCCATTCCGGGCCTCGTCCTGTTCTGCTTACGCGAGGAGCGTGAAGAAAAGGTCAAGAAAGCATTCTGGGTTGGTGACGTAACGTAAGGAGCGTGCCATGCGGCAACATGGCACGCTCCCCGGCAGACTACATGGCGTGTCCACCGACATAACCGAGGCTGGCTGCCGCCATCCAGATCGCCATGGCGATCATCATCAGGTTCTCCGTCAGCGAGATGAAACCGAGCGGCACGTTGCTGGAGCCGCCGACGCAGGCGCATTTCAGTTCACGCTTCTCGATATAGACCGCCTTAAAGACCGACACGGCGCCGATCGTGCCGATGAAGAGCGCGATCGGGATCGACAGCCCGTTGAGCGCGCCCGCCACCATCAGGATGCCGGCAAGACCCTCGGCATAGGGATAGATGTAGCTGTAGGGCACCCAGCGCTTGGCGAGCAGGTCGTAATTGAGGAACATGGTCGCAAAACTCTCGACATTCTGCAGCTTCAGCATGGCGAGAGCGACCATCGAGAAGGCGATGAACCATTCCGCGGCCCTGAGGGTGAAGGGCGTGCCGCTGACGGCGTAGCTTGCGGCCATTGCCATCAGCGCCGTCAGGGCGAAGAGCACGATGACGGGGCGGTAGGTGGTGGCCTTCGGATCGACGACGGGCTTGCCGAGATAGCGCCTCAGGTCGTCGTAGCCGCCGACGCGCACGTCGTCGATGAAAACCTGCGGCGTGGTGGGAACGGCGTGTTTCGCCTTGAAGGCGTCTGTTTCTCCGCGGCTCGTCAGGTGGCGGTCGTCGACCTCGTAGCCCGAGCGCTTCAGCAGGTCCTTCGCCTTCAGGCCATAGGGGCAGGTGTGGCCGGGCATCACCATGCGATAGAGGATGGCCGTGCGGCCGGCCTGATCGTTTCTGTCCAACATCTCACGTCTCCTGTCTTGTGAAATCGTTGGCAGGACTATAAGTTCCGTACCATGGTACGGAGTCAAGCCCCTGATGAACTGACGATCGGAAAACTTGCGGCGGCAGGCAATGTCGGCGTGGAGACCGTGCGTTTCTACCAGCGCAGGGGATTGCTCGCGACGCCCAGACGCCTCGACGGTATCCGTCGATACGGGCCGGCCGATGTCAGCCGCTTGCGGTTCATCCGGCAGGCGCAGGCCGCCGGCTTCACGCTGGAGGAAATCCGCCAGCTGCTCGCACTCGATTCCGGCGAGGACAGGGCGGCGGTGCGCGTCCTGGCGGCGAAGCGCCTTGCAGAACTGGAGGCCCGGATGGCGGAGCTTCAGGAGGCACGGCTGTCGCTGCAGAAGCTTGTCTCGGAATGTGCGGTCGGCAAGACCGGCCCCTGTCCCATCCTGAAATCCTTCAAGGCCTGAGCAGTCAGCCGCTCGGACGACCGGTTTACCCGTGGCTGCCCCGGCTGGGGCCGTATGTTTTCAATCCTGTTTTTCGAATTTTCTTCTGCGGAGAGGCGACCGCGGCGGCGCATGCCTTCCTGTGTGCAGAAATGGGCATCTGGAAAATTTGTAACATCTATTGACGATATTATAACGACTATATACGTTACAAATAGCGCTGGACGAAGAGGCGCATTCGGAGGAGAATCCATGAAAACCAGGACTTTGCTGGCAGGTCTGTCAGCGATGACGATCGCCCTTTCTCTGTCCACCGCCGCCGTGGCGAAGGACAGCTATCGCGTTGCCGTGATCCGGTGGGAGCCGAACGACATCTATTTCAACGGCGTGCAGCTCGGGCAGGAGATCGAGAGGAAGCGCATCGAGGAAAAGGATGGCGTGAAGATCGAGTTCACGGTGTTCGGCGCCAATGACGTGAGTGCGCAACGCAATGCGCTCGACGCGCAGATCGCCCGCGGCGTCGATGGCGTGCTCCTGGTTCCGTGGCGCGGCGAGGCGATGATCAAGGTGGTCGAGGACCTCGCCGCCAAGAACGTTCCGGTCGTCGTTTCCAATGCCTTCGTGCCGAAGTCCAAGTCGACCTTCGTCGCCTTCGACAACGAGACGGCCGGCCGCAAGGGCGGCGAGGCGATCGTGAACTGGCTCGAAAAGAACCGAGGCGAGAGCTGGCGCAAGCAAGAGGGCGTAATCATCGAGCTGCGCTGCATCATCACCGCATCCTTCGACATCGGCCGCAGCGCCGGCTATCATTCGGCCTTCGATCCGATCGTCAAGGACAACCCGAACATCAAGATCGAATCCCATGAGGCGGGCTGCGACGGGTCCAAGGCCCGCAAGGTCGTCGACGACATGATCTCGCGTTACGGCAAGGACAAGATCCTTGCGGTCGCCAGCATCGACGGCACGATGGGTATCGGCGGTGCGATTCCGGCCTTCGGGGCGCAGGATATGCTGAAGAAGTCGGACGATCCGGCGCATATCCCGGTCGCGACGATCGACGGCACGCAGCCGGAACTCGCAGCGGTGGAGAAGGGCGATCTCACCCACGTCTCGGTGCAGCCGGCGACGGGCGAGGGCATCGTCTCCATGCGTCTGCTCTACGACATGATGAAGAGCGGCAAGCTTCTCGACAAGTCGGCTTCCGCCGGTACCTTCCCCATCGAGGGCGAGGAGCTCTGGGCGCCGGTCGAGATCGTGCCCTCCGAGGCCTTCGACGGCGACTGGTACAAGATCCAGGCCTATTCCGTACCGGAAGACGTGCCGGCGGCCGACGCCCGCAACTGGGCGAACCAGATGAAGGCCGCGAACTGATTGAGTGCCGGGCGGCGGCATGTCGGCCGCCGCCTTCCTTCCCGACCACGAGTAGAACCATGATCCAATCCGCCGCCCTCCCGGCGACCGGGACGCCGTCCTATCGCCTTGCCGGGTTGACCAAGAGCTTCCCGGGCCTCACCGCCGTCGCGGATGTCGATCTTTCCGTGCGCCGCGGTGAGATCCACGGCATCATCGGCCGCAACGGTGCCGGCAAGTCCGTGCTGATGAGCCTGATTTCCGGCGCGCAACAGGCGACGTCGGGCACGATCGAAATCGGCGGCGCGCCTGTCGCCATCGCCGACTACAATCCCGTGCGTGCCCACGGGCTCGGCGTTTCGCTCGTGCCGCAGGAGCCGAAATTCGCGCCGCGCCTGTCCGTCGTCGACAACATGTTCATGGGCCAGCCGCTGACCCGCAGGCTCGGCTTCCTGCGCCGTTCCGATATGCGACGCAAGGCCGTCGAGGTTGCCGAGGCCGTCGGGCTTTCCATCGATCCGGACGCGCTGATGCTGACGCTGCCCATCGAGAGCCAGCAATTGCTTGCCTTCGGCAAGGCGCAGTTCATCGACGAGGCGAAGGTCATCCTGCTGGACGAGATCACCGCTTCGCTCTCGCGCGAGCGCAAGACGATGCTGCTGTCGCTGCTGCGCGATCTCGTGCGCCGCCATCCCGACCGGTCCTACACGCTGATCTCGCACCACGTTTCCGAGATCATGGAATTCTGTGACCGCGTCACGGTCATGCGCGATGCCCGCGCCGTCGCCACGCTCGACGTCGCCGCCACCACCGGTGCGGAACTCGCCAACTGGATCGTCGGCGACATTCCCGTGATGAGCCTTGATGGCCTCGCGCGCGCCGTGCCGGAAGATCAGTCGCGCCCCATTGCCCGCATTTCCGGCCTCACCCGTCACGGTGTCTTCGAGGACGTCACGCTGTCGCTCGGCACGGGCGATGTCATCGGTTTTGCCGGGCTGGACGGGTCCGGCAAGGACGAGGCGGCCGAAGCCCTGTTCGGCCTCGGCGTGCTTGACGCCGGAACCTTCGAGATGGAGGGCAGGGCGCTGCATCTTGCATCGCCCGGCGAAGCGATGAAGCACCGTATCGCGCTGCTGCCGAAACATCGCGAGCGCCAGGCCGTCATCCAGGGCCGCTCGATTGCCGAAAACACGCTGATTTCCAGCTACCGCCAGTTCTCCACCGCGCTCGGCCTGATCGATAGCCGCCGCGCCCGCCAGGTGACGGCCGACAAGATCGTCGAGTTCAAGGTCAAGGCCAAGGGGCCGGAGATCGGTATGAGCGGCCTTTCCGGCGGCAACAAGCAGAAGGTTCTGATCGCGCGCCTGACGCTGAACGCGCCGCGCCTGCTCATCCTCAACGAACCGACACGCGGCGTCGATCTCGCCACGAAACCCGAAATCCTCAAGGCGATCCGCACCGATCTGTCGCGCGACAGTGCGGTGATCATGCTGACGGAGAGCGAGGAGGAGATGATCACGGTCTGCGACCGCATCTATGTCTTCTTCCGTGGCCGCATTATCGCCGTCCTCAAACGCGGCGAGGAGAACTTCACCGTCTCCGCGCTCTACAAGACCATTCAAGGAGTTTGAACGATGTCCAGCACAGTCCGGCTGTTCTCCCGTCTGATGGAGCGCCACCTCATCTGGGTGCTGCTCGCCGTTCTCGTCGCCGTCGGGCTCACTGTTCCCGGTTTCGCCTCGCTGCAGAACATCACCAACGTGCTCTGGGCGGCAGCGCCGCTCGGCTGCATGGTGCTCGGCCTCTTCCTCGTCCTGCTCATCAAGGAGGTCGATCTCTCGCTGGAATCGAGCTTTGCCTTTGCGCCGGCCGTCGCCATCGTGGCGATGACGGTCTGGGCGCCTGATGTGGTCCATCCCGTTCTCGCCGTCATCCTGACGCCGGTTGTTGGCCTGCTTGTCGGCCTTGCAGCAGGCGCCTTCGCGGTAAACCTGCGCGTCAACGCCTTCCTCGTGACGCTCGCGACGCTGCTCGTGATGCGCGGTGCCGTGGTCTTCCTAATTCCCGAGGGTGTCTACTACCTGCCAGCCGAGTATACCTATCTCGGCGAAGCACGCTGGTTCGGCATTCCGGTTGCGATCTTCGTCTGGCTCGTGCTCTACGGCGTTGCCTATATCTTCATGGAGCGCCATCGCATCGGCAAGGAGATCTACGCCATCGGCAACAACGAGGAAGCCGCCTTCCTCGCCGGTGTAAAGGTGCACCGCACGAAAATCCTCTGCTTCGGCATTGCCGGCCTTGCCGCCGCCGTCGGCGGCCTCCTGGAAGTCGGGCGCCTGCAATCGGTCGTCGCCGATCTCGGCGAGGGTGACATCCTCATGGTCTTCGCCGGCACCATTCTCGGCGGTACCAGCCTTAATGGCGGCATCGGGCGGCTTTCTGGCGTGTTCGGCGCGGTTATCGTCATCGCCATCATCGAGAACCTGATGAACCTCACCGGCATCGAGCCCTCGATCCGCCAGATGGTCTTCGGTTGCGTGCTGCTCGTCGCGATCTATCTTGCCAGCCTGCAGGACCGTTTCGCCCTGCATGCAAGCCGGAACTGACGGGAGAGAACGATGGCGCTGCTTCTGGGCATCGATAATGGCCTCACGGTCACCAAGGCGGTGATTTTCGAGGAGGACGGCACGCCGGTCGCCGTCGCGCGGCGGCGGGTGCCGCAGTCTTTCCCCGAGCCGCGCCATGTCGAGCGCGACATGGCGGGCCTGTGGACCGCGACCGCCGAGGCGATCCGTGAGGCGATCGAGAAGAGCGGCCGGCCGGCCGGCGATATCACGGCCATCGCGGCCACCGCCCATGGCGACGGTCTCTACCTGCTCGACGGTGACAAGCGCCCGCTCGGCGCCGGCATCCTCTCGCTCGACAGCCGCGCCGGCGGGATCATCGATGCGTGGGAGAAGGACGGCGTGGCGCGACGCGCGCTGGAGCTGACCGGCCAGACCGCCCACGCCTCGGCGCCCTCGGCCCTGCTTGCCCATATCCGGCAGCACGAGCCGGAGCGCTACCGCGCCATCGGCCATGTCTTCACCTGCAAGGACTGGCTGCGCTTCTGCCTGACCGGTGTCGTCGGCACCGATCTGACCGAGGCGAGCACGAGCTTCACCAATGTGCGCACGCAGGCCTTCGACAGGGCGGCGCTGGAGGTCTTCGGCCTCGGCGACCTCTGGCCGGCCCTTCCACCTGTTGCGCGGCCGGATGAGATCATCGGTACGGTAACGCGCGACGCGGCGGCAGCGACCGGCCTCCTCGAGGGCACGCCCGTTGCCGCCGGCCTGCACGACGTGACGGCCTCGGCGCTCGGCATCGGCGGCCATGCGCCGGGTCTGCTGGCGGTCGTCGCCGGGACCTATTCGATCAACGAGCTGGTCACCGAGGAACCGATGGCCGATCCGCGCTGGTTCTGCCGCAACGGCATCCGCAAGGGCTGGTGGAATTCAATGGCCATCTCCCCGGCCTCCACCGCGAACTACGACTGGTTCCTCGACAATTTCTGCCGCGACCTTTCGGAAAGGGCCGAGCACGAGGCGACCGACATCCATACGCTGCTGCAGCCGGAACTTGCGCGAGCGCTGGAAAAGCCGTCGGACATCGTCTTCCATCCCTTCCTCTTCGGCTCGCCCTTCGGCAGCGGTGCAAGCGCCGGCTTCTTTGGCATGCACGGCTGGCACGAGCGCGGCGACCTTCTGAAGGCCGTGCTGGAAGGCATCGTCTTCAACCACAAGCTCCACATCGACGACCTCCTGTCGCGCGTGCCGGTGGAGCGCATGCGCATCAGCGGCGGTGGCGCGCGCAGCCCGGTTCTGGCGCAGATGTTCGCCGACGCGACGGGGCTCGCCGTCGACGTTTCCTCCGCCGACGAGGCGGCCGCCTGGGGTGCGGCGCTCGTCGCCGGTACTGCGGTCGGGCTCTATGCGAGCCCGGAAACCGGCGCGGCAGCGACGACCCGTATCCTGCGTTCCTACCAGCCGGATGCGGTGCGCAGCGCCCGGCTTGCCGAGCGCTACAATCTCTATAGACAGCTTGCGGACGGGATGGCGCCCCACTGGCGGGCCATCGAGGATCTCGCAAAACGGTCAAGGGGAGTGGACGGATGAAGGCGGAAGCACGGCGCGAGGAGATTGCCGACTACATCATGAGGGCCGGCCAGGCGCGCATCGAGGATCTCGTCGAGCATTTCGGCGTGTCGCGCATGACCATTCACCGGCATATCGACGCGCTCGCCCAGCAGGGTGTGCTGCGTAAGCTGCACGGCATGGTCACAGTCCAGCCTTCCGGTCTTTACGAAAGCACGTTCCGCTACCGCGAGACGGTGGGCAAGGGGGAGAAGGAAGCGCTCGCCCGCGCCGCCATGGCCTATGTCGAGGCCGGACAGGCCGTGATGCTCGACGATTCTTCCACGGCCTGCGCACTTGCGGACCTGCTGCCGGAGGCCCATCCGCTCACCGTCATCACGAACAGCTACATTTCGACCGGCAAGCTGATCGAGGCCGAAGAAGTGGAACTGATCAGCCTCGGCGGCAAGTACCACCGCAACTACAACGCCTATATCGGCATCACCTGTGAGAAGGCGGTATCAAGCCTTCGGGCGAACGTTCTCTTCTGTTCCGCCTCTGCCATCGACGGCGTGACGGCGTTCATCCAGGACGCGCAGGTTACCAAGGTCAAGCAGGCGATGATGGCCTCGTCGAGCCGCAAGATCCTGCTCGTCGATTCCTCGAAATTCGGCAAGGTCGCCCTCAACGTGCTGAGCGATCTGACCGCCTTCGACGTCGTGCTGACGACGGACCGGGTCGACGAAGCGGTGAGGGCGCGTCTGAAAGACGCCGGCGTCAAACTCGAAATCGTGAAAATGGGCAAGAGTACATGAATGCGACAGCAGCAGGCGCCGCCGCCTTTCCCGGCGGCATGGGCGAACGGATGGCGGCGATGGCGGCGCGCGGCACGGTCGACGTTCTCATCGTCGGGGCGGGCGTCAACGGCGCGGGCCTTTTCCGCGACCTGACGGCCCAGGGGCTCGACTGCCTGCTGATCGAGAAGAATGATTATGCCGCCGGCACCAGCGCGGCGCCCTCCCGTCTCATCCACGGCGGGCTGAAATATCTCGAGACGGGCGAGTTCCGCCTCGTCGCGCAGTCGACGCTGGAGCGCAACCTGCTGCTCGCCAATGCGCCGCACTACGTCAAGCCGCTGCCGACGCTGATCCCGATCTTCTCCTGGACGAAGGGCATCGGCGCGGCGCTGCGCACGCTGTTCGGCTCGAAGAGCGCCCCGCGCAGCCGCGGCGCGCTGCTCGTCAAGATCGGCCTGATGCTCTACGACTTCTATGGCGCGCGCCACCGCGTCATGCCGCGCCATTCGACGGCAAGCCGGGCTGCCTCGCTGCGCGATCTGCCGGCGCTGACGCCCGATATCGTGGCGACGGGCACCTATTACGACGCCACCGTCACCCATCCCGAGCGCCTGATCCTCGAACTCGTGCGCGACGGCCTTGCCGACAGCCCGCGGTCCGCTGCGCTCAACCATGTCGGGCTGGAGCGCGCCGCGGACGGCGCTCTGACGGTCAAAAGCCTCACCGGCGAGGCGGCGGCGACGATCCGACCGAAGATCGTCGTCAATGCGGCCGGTCCCTGGATCGACGAGGTGAACGCCATCCTCGGCGAACCCTCGCGCATGATCGGCGGCACCAAGGGGTCGCATATTTTGCTCGACCATCCTGACCTGTTGAAGGAATTGAAGGGACGGATGATCTATTTCGAGGCGGATGACGGGCGCATCTGCCTGGTCTTCGAATATCTCGGCCGTGCCCTTGCCGGCTCGACCGACATCAAAGCGGCCAATCCCGATACGGTGCGTTGCGAGCCCGACGAGGTGGAATACCTCCTCGAAAGCCTGCGCAGGCTCCTGCCGAAGCTTCGCTTCTCTCGCGACCAGATCGTCTATGTCTATAGCGGTATCCGCCCACTGCCGGCTTCCGATGCGAAGGATCCGGGCCTCATCACCCGCGACCACGCGACGCCGGTCCTCGAACCCGCCGCCGGCCGACCCTATCCGGTCTATTCGCTCGTCGGCGGCAAGTGGACGACCTTCCGGGGCTATGCGGAAGAAGTGGCGGACATGCTGCTGAAGCGCCTTGGCGCAGGCCGCAAGGCCTCGACCCGAGACCTCGCCATCGGCGGGGGGCGTGACTATCCGAAGACCGAGGCGGGAAAGCAGGCGTGGATTGCCGGTCTCGCACGGGAAACCGGGCTTGCGGAGAAGCGCGTCGGCGATCTCTTCGCCCACTACGGCACCACGGCGCGGGTCGTTGCGGCGCATGTCGCCGCGGTTCCGGCCGATGCGCCGCTTCCCGACGCTCCGGACTACAGCACCGGCGAGGTGGATTACGTGCTGCGCAACGAGCAGGTCGGCTCGCTGGCGGACCTGGCCTTCCGTCGCACGACGCTTGCCGTGACCGGCCGTCTGACGGCGCGACTGGTCGAAGCGCTCGCCGTCCAGGCGGGAGAGACGTTCGGCTGGGATGTGGCCCGCCGTGCCGATGAAATCGCCGCCGTTCGCGCGCGGCTGAAGACCTTCCATGGAGTTGATCTGACATGATGCCCAAGAGCTACGACGAGAAGATGGCGCGCATCCGCGCCGGCACCTACCGATCGGGTGATTTCATCCTCGTCGATGCCAAGGATGCCGACATTTCCGGCGGCATCCTGACGACGGGTTTTCGCCGCGGCGCAGACGGGATCGCGGCCGGCAGCCGCACGCGCCGGGAGTTCCTCGCCGAGATGGAAACCCTTATCGCGGAAAAGGCCGTCGATGTCATGCTGGGCTCTGCGAGCAACATCGAGCGGCTCGTCGAGCGCGGCAGCTTCGACGGCAGCCCCGTGACGCCGGCCTTTCGTGCCAACGAGACGACCGACGTCTGGCTCAACATCCGCGGCGGCCGCTATCGCGAGACGCCGGCTCAGCCCTATCGCGGCGCCGATCTTCTGCGCGCGCAGGCTGAGCTCTGCCTGTTCTCGATGACCTTCAACAACGATGCCGTTGCAGACGTCGCCATGCTGGAGGCCTACCGGACCTTCCGCGCCGACGCACGCACCGCCGGCAAGCGGCATTTCCTCGAAGTGTTCAATCCGAATGCCGCAACGGGCTTCGGCGTTGCCGAGACCGGCGCCTTCGTGAACGACTGCATCGTGCGGGCTTTGGCGAGCCTCACGCGCGTCGAGCGGCCGGAGTTCCTGAAGATCGTCTATAACGGCCGCCGCGCGCTCGAGGAGCTGGTCGCCCATGACGACACTGTCGTCGTCGGCGTGATGGGCGGGGCGAGCGGCACGCATCGCGATGCGATGGAAATGGTCGCCCGCGCCGAGGCGAGCGGCGCCCGCCTCGCCATTTTCGGCCGCAAGATCAACCTTGCCGAACACCAGCTGTCGCTGACGACCTGGATGCGCGCCGTCGCGAACCGAAACGTGACGCCGGCGGAAGCCGTTCGCGGCTATCACGGCGACCTGCAGCGGTTCGGCCTGAAGCCGGACCGCGCGCTCGACCTCGACAACACGATCACCGATGCGGCGCTGAGGGAAGACGGTAGCCCGTAGCCGTCTGCGCAGAAGCGGTCGATCGAAATGCAGTTCGCCCCGGCTTGCCGGGGCGAACGTGTTTTCAGGCTTTGTCGCTTGATCAGACCGTGAGGTAGGAGGAGATGATCGACGCGATCTCCGATTGCGCATCGCTCTCGGCCTTGGGCTCTGCAGAGCTCGGATCTTCCGCTGCAGACTCGTCGCTCATGGGCGGAGAAGCGAAGTTCTGTGCGCCCCCGCCACCTTGCGGCAGGGCGTTGATCTGTGCCGAGGTCATGGCGGCAAGCTGGCCGGGCGTGAAGGCGGCAGCCTGCTCGGTGGAAAGACCGGCGAGTGTCGCCGTGCCGAGGCCGGAAATCGCGCTTGAGCTCAGCGAGATGATATCCTCAGCCGAGAACGTGGCGAGGTCGTCGGCACCGAGGGCCGCGGCCTGTGTCGCCGTCAGCGCACCGATCTGGTCGGACGAGAGCGCCCCCACCTGCTGGGCGCCGAGTGCCGACATCTGGCCATAGGTGAGAGCGGCGACCTGAGCCGTCGACAGGGCTGCGATCGACGCCGTCGACAGTGCGCCGATCGTGCCGCTCGAAAGCCCGCGGATGGCTGCCGTGCCGATAGCCGCCAGCTCCTCGGAGGAGATGGTCTGCATCTGTGCGGAGGTGAGGCCGGCAATGCCCGGCAGGCTCAGCGCGGCGATCTGGGCCAGCGACAACGCCTCGACCTGTGCGGTGCTGAGTGCTGCGATCTGGGCACTGCTGAGGCCGGAGATCGCTGCCGTGCCGAGGGCGGCGATTTCACCTTCGGAGAGCGTCGCCATATAGCCCGGCGGCAGGCCCTTGATCGCGCTGGCGCTGATCGCGGCGAGCTTGCCGTGCGAGAACGTGTCGAGCGCCTCGGTCGAAAGGCCTGCAAGGGCGGATGAACCGAGGGCCGCGATCTGGCTTGTCGTGAGCGCTTCGACCTGTTCCAGCGTCAGGCCGCCGGTCTGCGTGCTGGTAAGACCGGCCACACCGCCCGTGCTGAGCGCTGCGATCTGGGCAGGCGTCAGTGCGCTGACGTCGATGGCATCGAGGGCGGCAACCTGCTTGGAGGTGAGGGCTCCCAGCTGCTGGGTGGAAAGCCCGGCGACCTGAGCGGAGGTGAGGGCGGCGACCTGGCTTGTGGTGAGCCCGCCGATCCCCGCAGCGCTGAGTGCGGCGATCTGGCTGGCCGAGAAGCCGGCAAGCACCGCCGGCGACAGGCCGGCAATCGCGCTCGAGCTGATGGCCGCCATGTCGGCCGTCGAGAACAGCGCGATGTCATCCGCATCGAGCGCCGCGATCTGCTGCGAGCTCAGGGCGCCGACCTGGGCGCTTGTCAGCGCCTCGACCTGGTCGGCGGTCAGCGCGCCGATCTGGGCGCTCGACAGGCCGGAAATGCCGGAGGGGCTGAAGGCGGCGATCTGCTCGGGGCTGAGCGCGGCGAGCGTTGCCGTCGACAGACCGGACATGGCCCGTGAATTGATCGCGGCAAGATCGGCCGTCGAGAACAGTTCGAGGTCTTCGGCCTCAAGCGCTGCGATCTGATGCGAATTCAGCGCGGCGACCTGCTTGCTGGTCAGGGCCTCCGCCTGGCTGCTGGAAAGCGCTGCGACCTGCGCGGTGGATAGGGCGGCGATGCCGGCCGTGCCGAGGGCGGCGATCTGCTCGGGCGAGAGGACTGCGATGTCGTCCGTACCGAGCGCGCCGATCTGTGCCGATCCGAAGGCGGCGAGCTGGGTCTTGGTCAGCGCCTCCAGCTGGTCGCTGCTGAGGGCGTTGACCTGTGTGGATGTCAGGCCGGCCCCGTTCAGCGCTGCGATCTGCGCCGTCGTCAGGGCCGCGATGGTTGCCGCCGACAGGCCGGAGACCGCGCCTGATGTGATTGCGGCCATCTCGGCGGCGGTGAAGGTCTCCATCGTGTCGGCGCTGAAGGCGGCGACCTGGCTGGAACTCAGTGCGGCGATCTGGCCGCTGGTCAGCGCCTCGGCCTGGCTGGTGGACAGGACGGAAATCTGGTCCGTGGTGAGGCCGGAAACACCGGCCGAGCCGAGGGCGGCGATCTGCGCTGGGGAAAGGGCGGCGATGTCGTCCGTGCTGAGCGCTGCGGTCTGCTTCGACCCGAGGGCGGCGAGCTGGGCCGTGGTGAGCGCACCGACCTGATCGGTGGAAAGGGCGGCGATCTGGCTGCTCGTCATGCCGGAAAGGCCGGCCGGGCCGAGCGCGGCGATCTGGCTCGTCGTCAGCGAGGCGAGCATGTCGGTCGACAGGCCCGACATCGCGCTGGAGCTGATGGCGGCCATGTCGGCGACGGAGAAGGTGTCGAGGTCGTCGAGATCGAGCGCCGCGATCTGGCGCGAGGTGAGGGCCGCGACCTGCTTGCTGCTCAGGGCCTCGGCCTGGGCGGTGGAGAGCGCCGCGATCTGGTCGGTGGAGAGGCCGGCAATGGCGGCCGTGCTGAGGGCGGCAACCTGCTCCGTCGAAAGCGCGGCAATGTATTCCGTGCCGAGCGTTGCGATCTGCCGGGCATCGAGGGCACGAACCTGGGCAGGCGACAGGGCGTCGAGCTGGGCGCTGGTGAGGGCCTGGATCTGGCGGGTTGCAAGGCCGCCGATCGCAGCGGTGCTGAGGGCTGCCACCTGCGCCGTCGAGAGGTTCGCGATTGCGGCCGTCGAGAGGCCGGAGACCGCGTTTGCGCCGATGGCGGCGATCTCTCGCGTCGAGAAGGTGGCGATGTCGTCGGTCCCGAAGGCCGCAAGCTGCGCCGAGCTCATTGCGCCGATCTGGGTGCTGGTGAGTGCCTCGGCCTGGGCGACGCTGAGCGCTTCGAACTGCCGTGCCGTCATGCCGCCGATACCGGCGGTGCTGAAGGCTGCGATCTGGGCGGTCGAAAGGGCCGCGAGCGTTTCGGTCGAGATACCGGCAATGGCGTTCGAGCCGATGGCGGCGATATCCCGGGTCGAGAAGGTGGCGAGGTCATCGGCACCGAAGGTGGCGAGCTGGGCGGAGCTGAGGGCCGCAACCTGCTGGCTGGTCAGGGCTTCGGCCTGGGCGGTGGAGAGGGCGGCGAGCTGCTGGGCGCTCATCGCGCCGATAGCGGCGGTGCTGAAGGCGGCGATCTGTGCCGTCGAGAGCGCGGCGATTGCGGCCGGAGACAGCCCGGCGATCGCGCCGGAGCTGATCATGCCGATATCCCTCGGCGAGAAGGTGGCGATGTCGTCGGTGCCGAGTTCGCTGATCTGGTCGGACTTGAGGGAGCCCACCTGCGCGCTGGTCAGCGCTTCGGCCTGGGCGGTGGAAAGGGTGGCGAGCTGTTCGGAGGTGAAGCCCGCGATGCTGCCGGCATTGAGCGCGGCGATCTGAGCCGTGGTCAGTGCCGCCACGTTGTCGGTTCCCAGCGCGGCGATCTGCGCGGAGGAGAGTGCCGCCATCTGGCGGTTGTTGAGGGCGTTGATCTGTGCCGTGGTGAGTGCTGCGATCTGGTTTGCGGTCAGGCCTGAAATGCCGACGCCGCTGAGCGCATTGATCTGGGCGCTCGTCAGCGAGGCGATGTCGGCGGGGCTGAGGGCACCGACCTGTCCGGAGTTGAGCCCGCCGATCTGTGCCGTGGTCAGGGCCGCGACCTGCTCGGAGGTGAGGCCCGCCATCTGGTTCGTGGTGAGGCCGCTGATGGCGGCCGGGTTGAGACTGGCGATCTGCGCGGTGGAGAGCACGTCGATGTCGTCGTCAAGGCCGGCGAGCTGGGTGGCGTTCAGCGCCCGCAGCTGGGCGGTGGAGAGCTGGCTCACCTGCTGCGAGGTCAGCGCATCGAGCTGGCTGCTGGTCAGGCCCGTCATGCTGCTCGTGCTGAGGGCGGCAAGCTGATCGGAGGAGAGCGCGGTGATGGAGCCGGCACTCAGGCCGGGAATGGCGCGGAAGGAAAGGGCGGCGACCTGCGCGGTCGAAAGCGCCCGGATGTCTTCCACCTCGAAGGCGCCGGCCTGCGTGGGGGTGAGGCTGGCGATCTGGGCGGTGGTGAGGGCGGCGATCTGGGCAGAGGACAGCGCCTCGATCTGCCGGGCGCTCATGCCCGGGATCGCATAGCGGTCGAGGGCGGCGATCTGGCTGGCCGAAAGGCCGGTGAGCACATCGGCATCAAGCCCGGAAATCGCCCGGCTGCTGATGGCCGCAAGGTCGGCGCTCGAGAAGGTCGCGATGTCGGCCGCGGTCAACGCGGCAAGCTGGTTGGCACTCAGCGCCTTGACCTGGGTCGGGGTCAGGGCCTCGATCTGTGCCGTGCTCAGCGCTTCGATCTGGCTGGGCGAAAGGATAGCGATGACACTGGCACTGAGGGCTGCGATCTGGCCGGTGGTGAGCGAGGCGAGGACCGTTCCGTCCATCCCGGAGAACTGCTTGGCGGAAAGGCCGGCGATCTGCGCGGTCGACAGCGCGCCGACCTGCTCGTCCGAAAGCCCGATGAAGGCATCGGACGTGATGCCCTGCATCGCCTTGGCATTGATCGCCGCTATGTCCTCCGTCGAGAAGGTGGCAAGGTCGTCCGCGCCGAGGAACGCGATCTGCTGGGCGCTGAGCGCGCGGACCTGCACCGGCGAGAAGGCCTCGACCTGCTCGGGGGTGAGGGCGGCGATCTGCGTCGACTTCAGGCTGGCGATGGCGCTGGTTCCGAGGGCCGCGATCTGGTCGGTGGAAAGCGCGGCGATGGCCTCACTGCTGAGGCCGGAGATGGCCTTGGCATTGATCGCGGCGATATGTGCTTCGGTGAGCATCGCCATGTCTTCGGGGCCGAGGGCTGAAAGCTGTGTCGCGCCGAGTGCCGCGACCTGGGCGGTGGAAAGCGCCTCGATCTGTTCGGCTTCGAGGGCGCGGATCTGCGCACCCGTCAGGCTGCCGAGCGCGCCGCCGCTGAGCGCGGCGATCTGGTCGGTGGTGAGGGTCGCGACGGCGGCCGTGCTGAGGCCGGAAATGCCGCGATTGCTGATGGCCGCCATGTCCGCGGTCGAGAAGGTGGCGATGGCGTCCGGCGTCAGTGCGGCGAGCTGGACGGCGCTCATGGCGCGGACCTGATTGGGCGTGAAGGCCTCGACCTGCTCGGTGGTGAGCGCGGCGAGCTGCGACGATTTGAGGGCCGTGATCTGGCCGGTCGTGAGTGCCGCGATCTGCTCGGGGGTGAGGCGGGAGATGGAGTCGCTGCCGAGGCTGGAAAGCGCGTTGACCGAAAGCGCGGCGATATCGGCAGTCGAGAAAGTTTCCAGCGCCTCGGGAGAGAGAACGCCGACCTGCCGGGCCGTCAGCGCCTTGACCTGCGTGACCGTGAGGGCTTCGGCCTGTGCGACTTCGAGCGCGGCGATCTGCTGCGTCGAGAGGCCGGGGATCGATTTCACGCTGAGCGCGGCGATCTGGTCGGTGGAAAGGCTGGCAATCGTGCCGGTGGAAAGGCCCGTTACGGCGCTCGCCGAGAGGGCGGCGATGTCGGCGGTCGAGAACACCGCAAGGTCATCGGCTTCGAGCGCGGCGATCTGGGTTGCGGTGAGCGCCTTGGCCTGCACCGGCGAGAGGGCTTCGACCTGGTCGCTGGCGAGGACGGCGATCTGGGCGGTCGTCAGGCCGGGGATGGCGCTGCTGTTGACGGCGGCGATCTGGAGCGTGGAGAACAGCGCGATGCCGGCGGCGCCGAGCGCGGCGATCTGTCTTGCGGAAAGCGCGTTGATCTGCGCCGTCGACAGTGCCTCGATCTGCGCCTGCGAAAGGGCGGCGACGGCGGCGGTGTTGAGCCCCTTCAGCGCAGTGTTGTTGATGGCGGCGAGGGCGTCGCTGGAGAGCGCGGCGATATCGTCGGCACCGAGCGCGCCGATCTGCGCCATGTTCATCCCGCGCACCTGGGTGGACGTGAAGAGCTCGATCTGGGCCGGGCTGAGGGCATTGATCTGCATCACCGTCAGGGCCTGGATGGCGGACGGGCTGAGCGCCTCGATCTGGTCGGCGGAGAGTGCGGCGATGACGCCGATGCTGAGGCTGGGAACGGCACGGCTGGAGATCGCCGCGATATCCTGGCTGGAGAAGGTGGCAAGGCCGGACGATCCCATGGCCGTAAGCTGCTGGCCGGTAAGCGCGCGGACCTGCGCCGGGGTCAATGCCTCGATCTGCGCGGTGTTCATGGCGCTGATCTGGGTCGATCGGAGACCTGTCAGCGCGCTGGTGCTGAGCGCTGCGATCTGTGTCTCGCTGAAGGCGGCAACCGCTTCGGCGCTGAGTGCCGCGATCTGCGTCGGCTTGAGGAGTGCGACCTGCGCCGTCGTGAGCGCTGCGATCTGTTCCGGGGTCAGCGAGGTGGTCTGCGCCGGCGTGAAGCCCGCGATGGCGAGCGGCGTCAGGGCGCTGATCTGTTCGGAGGAAAGGGCGGCGATGGCCGCGGTGCCGAGAAGCTGAACGGCCTTGTAGCTGATGGCCGCCATGTCGTCGGTGGAGAAGGTCGCGATATCCGCGGGGTCGAGGGCGGCGAGCTGGGCGGCGCTCAGCATGCGGACCTGCGAGACCGTCAGCGCCTCCGCCTGCTCGGACGACAGGCCTTTCATCTGGGTCGCGGTGAGGGCGGCGACCTGGGAGGGGGCAAGATTCTCGATGGCGATTTTGTCGAGAGCGCTGAGCTGGTCGAGCGACAGGCCGATGATGGCGCTTTGCGAAATGGCGCTCAGCTGTCGGGTGTTGAGGGTCTCGATGTCCTCCACTTCCAGCGCCGCGATCTGCTTGGAAGAGAAGGCATTGAGCTGGCTCGTGGAGAGCGAGGCGACGTCCTCCGTCGTCCAGGCCAGGATTGCCGAAGTGGAGAGTTGCTTGATCTGGGCGATGCTCAGGGTGGGCACGATCGACGTCATGGGCAAAGTCCTGAAATATGGAATCGAAAGAACAGCAAATTCACCATTCGGCTGATTTTCGATACAATCGCGAGCTTGCCTGAACCTGTACGTGGAGGTTGCGGGGCGGAATGCCTGATTTCCCGGGAGTTTGCGGGCTTTCCTGCCCGCGCGGGACGGCCGAAGGGTGCGCCTGCCGGCCGGTGTTCTACGCGGCGCCGTAAAGCACCGGCATGAGGCCTGCGGAAGCCTGGAAACGCCGCCAGGATTTGTGTTCCGGTCGGGTCCAGCCGGTTTCGGCGACGGCCGAGAGGCGGGGGAAGACGAGACGGTCGAAGACGGCGCGGTCGAGCATCGGCTCTGACCAGATGCAGGCCTGCACGCCGAGCAGTCTGGCCTTCTGCGCCTCGTTCCAGCCGGAGACGGGATCGAAAGCGTAGGTCATTTCTGGCGTCGAGGCGCCAGCCCAGCTTGCTCCCGGCTCGTCCCAGTCGGCCGAATGCGCCATGTCGAGATAATAGGCCTGGCCTGGGCAGACGACCATCGTGTAGCCCTCGTCGGCAAGTGCCGCCGAGGCCGCGACGTCCCGCCAGCCGCAGAGATAGGTCGTGTCCTTGTCGATGATGTTGCCGTGCGCGGCTTCCTGCCAGCCGCCGGTGGTGCAGCCCTGTGCGGTGAGGAATGCCTGGATGCGCCTGAGGAAGATCGCCTGCAACGCCGCCGCGCCGGACCCTTCGATGGCATCGGCGCCGTGCGTGTTGGTGATCACGTTGAGCCGTTTCGCATGGGCTTCGCTCATGTCCCTTCCGGCGATTTCGGACAGTTTCGCGAGCGCCTCCGGCGAGCCGGACCACGCGCCGATCGGGACTTCGTCTGCACCGATGTGGATGGTTCGGAAGGGGAAAAGCGCGATCAGTTCCGCAAGGATCGTTTCCACGACACGGTAGGTCGTCTCGCGTGCGGGGTTGAGGCAATTGTCGGCAAAGCCCTGGACCGAATGATAGCTGCCCCGCTCGTCGGGATCGCGGAGCTCGGGGATGGCTATTTGCAGGGCATGGCAATGGCCGGGCATGTCGATTTCCGGCACGATCTCGATACCGTAGTCCTGGGCATGTCCGACGATGTCGCGGATGGCAGCCTTGCTGTAGTAGCCGCCGCTGCGTTCCGCGCCGGTACCGAGCAAAGGCGGAATGGCAAGACCTTCGCCGCGCCAGGCACTTATTGCCGTCAGTGCCGGATAGGCATCGATCTCGACCCGCCAGGCCTCGTCGTCGGAGAGGTGCCAGTGGAAGCGGTTGAGCTTGTTCCAGGCGAGAATGGAAAGCAGCCGCCGGATTTCCGCTGCGCCGTAGAACCGGCGTGCCACGTCGAGATGCAGCCCGCGCCAGCTCATCGCCGGCGCATCGGCGATCTGTCCTTCTGCCGGAAACCCGAAGGCGTGCGGATAATGATGCGCGCCGCGCCAGATCTGACCGAGCGTGATGAGCCCATAGAGGAATCCGGTTTGCCCGGAGGCGTGAATGGCGACGGAGCCGGGTGTGAAGACCAGTTCATGCGCCTCGGCGGCGAGCGTTTTCCGTATGTGGAAATGCACCGGCAGTCCGCCCTCCTCGGCAGCGCGGACGATGCCTTCGGCGGCGAAAAGTGCTTCGGTCAGCCGCCGGAATGCTGCCGCCGCCGCCGTTGCCATGGCATCTTCCGTAAGAAGCGTCAGGCCGGCGGGGACGGGGCCGAGGCGGGTGAGCGCGACATGGTTCGGCCAGGGGATGACCGAAACCGGTGCCGGTGGTCTGGCGGGCACGGGATAGGGCTCCATGCCCCGTTTCGGCGCAGCGTTGCCGCCCATGCGCTTCGTCGGCGTGGTGGCGACCTGGCGCGTGCCGCCGTCGGGAAAGAGCAGATAGGCGCCGCGTGCACCATCCGTCCAGTGCTGGAATGGCCAGGACAGGCCATGGATGGTGACGGTCCAGCTCGCGCCGGCGCCAAGCTCCAGCCCTTCCGGCGGCAGCAGCTCCGTGAAGGTTGAAAGCCGCCGGCCGATATGGCCGCCCTCCGCGGTTGCCGTGGCATCGACCTGACAGGGGCCGCTGAAGCACAGGCGGAAATTGTCGATGGCGGTCGCCCCGTCGTTGTGCAACGTGAGCCGGTAGGCCATCGCCTGCTCTCCCGCGGCCGGGATCCAGACGGTTTCGAGCGTAAGGCCGTAGAGGTCATGCGCCGGCATGGCAATCATCCCTGGACCGGCAGCATGCCGGCATAGATACCGGGCGCCGAGTCCGGGATCGGCATGGCATTGACCGTCTTCTCGTAGAAGGCCGAAGGTCCGACATCGCCGATGATCGCGTAGCCGTATCCCATCGCCTTCAGGTCGAAGAGGCTGGCAAGCAACAGGGCGTGGCCGATGCCGAGCCCGCGCGCGTCCGCTTCCACCCCCGTCGGCCCGAAAAAGCCGCGGGCGATCGCTTCATGACAGGCGAAACCGACGAGCCGGCGCTCGCGGGTTGCGATGAAGACGGTGGGTGGCTGGCGCGTCAGCGCGACCGCGGTCTCGCTGGCCCAGCCATTGCCGAACGTATCCGCCACCCAGTCGGTGACGAGCCTGGCTTCGGGCGCAAGGGCCCTGCGGATCGTCACGCCGGCCTGCGTCATCCGGGCATCGAGCGCCGGGTCGGGATCAAGACGCGAGAGATTGACGAGATAGTCCAAGGCCACGCCTCCGGTTCGGTGATCCCCTTAGAGGATTGGTAGTCAATCGCCGTGATTCAGGCAAACTGCCAGATTTTGTGTGGCCGATGGCGATAGGAATTCCCTATCAAGCCATTCGAACTGGCCCCTTGATCAATGCTGACGAATGGCAAATACCTGATTTATGGATACTCGTTTTATCGGAAAGAAATCCTCCGCGGCCGGTGGCTGGGGGGCGTTGAAAAGCTGTGGCAAGCGACTGCTTGAAAGCGGTACGCCGCTGTCGGGCGCCAGGGCCATGCTGAAGGCGAACCAGCCGGACGGGTTCGATTGCCCGGGCTGTGCCTGGGGGGATCCCGAGCACGGCTCTTCCTTCGAATTCTGCGAGAACGGCGTGAAGGCGGTTGCCTGGGAGGCGACGGAAAAGCGGGCCACGCCCGCCTTCTTCGCCGCCCATACGGTCGCGGACCTGCGCAAGCTGAGCGACTACGAGCTGGAACTCCATGGCCGCCTCACCCATCCGATGCGCTATGACGCGGCGAGCGACCGCTATCTGCCGGTCGCCTGGGGCGATGCTTTCACAGAAATCGGCAACATCCTGAAGAGCCTCGACAATCCTGATCGTGCGGAGTTCTACACTTCCGGCCGCGCCAGCAACGAAGCGGCCTATCTCTATCAGCTCTTCGTCCGCCTCTACGGCACGAACAATTTTCCCGATTGCTCGAACATGTGCCACGAGGCGAGCGGCGTTGCGCTGCGCCAGGCGATCGGCGTCGGCAAGGGAACGGTGTTGCTCGAGGATTTCGAGGCGGCGGACGCGATCTTCGTGATCGGCCAGAACCCCGGGACCAATCACCCGCGCATGCTGGGGGACCTGCGCCGGGCGGCCCTGCGCGGCGCGCGCATCGTCGTCTTCAATCCGATCCGCGAGCGGGGCCTGGAGCGCTTCTCCGATCCGCAGGACAAGATCGAGATGCTGCGCGGCGGCTCGACCGACATTGCCAGCCACTATTTCCAGCCGCAGCTCGGCGGTGACATGGCGGCCGTGCGCGGCATGGCAAAGGCGGTGCTTGCAGCGGAGGACGCGGCGGTTGCGGCGGGCCTGCCGCCGGTGCTCGACCATGCTTTCCTTGCCGAACAGTGCGTGGATTTTTCCGCCTATCGTGCCGCGGTCGAGGCGACCGGCTGGTCCGAGATCGAGGACCAATCCGGCCTGACACGGGCCGAGATCGAACGTGCGGCGGCGGTTTACATGCAGGCCGAGCGCGTCATCTGCACCTGGGCGATGGGCGTGACGCAGCATGTGCATTCCGTCGCGACGATCCGCGAGATCGCCAACTTCATGTTCCTGCGCGGCAATATCGGCCGGCCGGGAGCAGGTCTCTGCCCGGTGCGCGGTCATTCCAACGTGCAGGGCGACCGCACGGTCGGCATCAACGAGAAGCCGCCGGAAGCTTTCCTCGATGCGCTGGAGCGGGAGTTCGGCTTTTCCCCACCGCGCAAACACGGGCACAATGTGCTGTCGGCAATCGGTGCCATGCTGGATGGCTCGGCGGAGGCCTTCATCGGCCTCGGCGGTAATTTCGCCCGCGCGACGCCGGACAGCACGCTGGTGGAAACGGCGCTGCGCCGGCTCAAGCTGACGGTGAACATCGCCACGAAGCCCAACCACTCGCACCTGATGCCGGGAGAGGTGTCCTTCATCCTGCCCTGCCTTGGCCGCACCGAGATGGACCTTGCGCCCAACGGCAATTCCCAGCTGATCAGCGTCGAGGATTCGATGAGCATGGTGCATGGCTCGGCCGGTATCAACCGGCCCGCCTCGCCGCATCTGAAATCGGAAGTGGCGATCATCGCCGGCATCGCCGAGGCGACGGTCGGCAGCGGCATCGTGCGCTGGAGTGCGCTTGCGGAAGACTATGACCGCATCCGCGACCATATCGAGGCGACCATTCCGGGCTTTACGGATTACAACACGCGCCTGCGCAAGCCGCGCGGCTTCCTCCTGCGCAATGCGGCGTCGCACCGGGAATGGGATACGCCTGCCGGCAAGGCCTCCTTTTTCTCCGGCCCGCTGCCGGAGGAGACGGTGCACCAACGGGCGCGCAAGGCCGGCGGGCGCTTCGCGCTGCAGACGTTCCGCTCGCACGACCAGTACAATACGACCGTCTACGGCCTCGACGACCGCTACCGCGGCGTCTACGGCGAACGGCAGGTCATCTTCATCCATCCCGAGGACCTGAAGGCCATGGAGGCGGAAGCCGGTGACCGGGTGGACGTCGTCGGCGCTCACAACGACGGGATCGAACGCGTGGCGCGCGATTTCCGCTTCGTGCCCTATGACGTGCCGCGCGGCAGCATCGCGGGCTACTATCCGGAGCTGAACGTGCTGGTGCCGCTCTCCAGCGCCGGGGAGGAAAGCGACACGCCGACCTCCAAGTCGATCATGGTCTCCTTCCGCAGGCGCGAGGCCGCGTGAGCGGCAAGGCGAGGGAGGCCTGGGATTTCCTGGCGCTCGTCGCCCGCGTGCAGGGCGAGGATCCTCGGCTGACGGGCATCCAGGCCGCGCTCGTCGCGGCCGCTCGCATGGGCGTCGCGAGCGACAGCCGCACGTTCGCCAACCGCCTCGGCCTTGCCCACGCCCTTGTGCTGAGGGAATTGAACGCGTTGGCCGAGCGCGGTGTGGTCTGCATCGACGGGCGGGATGCGCGCACGATGCGGACCCACTATTGCCTCGGACCGGCCGCAGTCGTGCCTATTTGACGGCCGTGGGCTGGAAGCCGGCCGCGAATTTTTCGGCCTTCCTGATGGCCTTTCCTCCGAGCTTTTCGCCGAGCGCCGCCACGATCTCTCCCGCCCGTTCGACGCCGTTGGCTTTTGCCAGCGTGAACCAGTTGAGTGCCTGCCCGGCATCTTTCTTGAGGCCTGTGCCGTCGAGATAGAGCGTGGCAAGCCGGAACTGTGCCTCGTTGTAGCCCTGTCTTGCCGCTTTGCCGACCCATTCGGCGCCGGCGGCGGGGTTCTTTTTCAGGGCGCTGCCGTCGAGATAGAGGTCCCCGAGCCGGAGCTCGGCATAGATATGGCCCATTTCTGCGGCGCCCGTCAGCAGGATCTCCGCCTGGGCGACGTCCTTCGGCACGGCCTTGCCGTCGAGATAATAGGCCGAGAGCTTCTCCATGGCGGGCGCGAATCCCTGTTTTGCCGCCCGCCAGAGCCAGTAGGCCGCCTTCTGCGGATCGGCCGTCACGCCGAGACCGTTCTCGTAGATCAAGGCAAGGTTGAACTCGGCGAAGACGTTCTTCTTCGCCGCCCCCAGCACATACCAGTAGCGGGCTTCCGTCAGGTTCTTCTCGATGCCGCGGCCGTCGCGATAGACGTCGCCCAGCGAACGATAGGCGATCGGAAAGCCGGCACTGGCGCCGGTCCGGTAGATTTCCCGAGCCTCGTCATGCCGGCCGGCGGCATCGATGGCGCGGCCGTAGTTCATGAGGATGCGCAGGCTGTCGGGAAACTGCTTGAGCGCCGTCATGCAGGCCGGCACCGCAGTTTCCGGCTTGATCTGCTTGAAATAGACGCCGACGGCGGGGTCGGCGATCTCCTGCACATGGCCGGCCTCGCGGTCGCACTCGGTGATCTCGGGGTAGAGCGGGTTCTGGGCGAATTCCTCGTAATTCGCCGTGACGCGGCCGGAGATCGCCGGCACGGTCTCGTCGGAGCCCTTCGTCGCATCTTCCAGCCGCAGCCGGGCGAGCTTGGCGAAGACGCCCTCGGGGAATTTTTCGAGATAGCCGCGATACTGGTCGGCGGTGCCGTTCGCCTGGATGCCGTTCCACATCAGAAGGTCCTCGGCCGCATTGATGCTGCGATCGACCGGCAGAGCCGCAACCTCCTGTTCCTTCTCCTCCTTCGGCTTGTTCGCTTCGGTCAGCGTATCGACGCGCATTTCGGCGATGTCGGCAAAGAGGCCCTGGGGGAAAGCGGCGAGGTAGGATTGGTAGCTTTTGGTCGTGTCGCCGTCGGCGGCTGCCTGCCAGGCTTCGGCATCCTTGGTTGCTTCCGCGGAGAACTTCGGCACTTCCGGCAGGGCGTCGGTGAAGAAGAAGTCCTTGGTCAGCGAGGAATTGTCCCACGGTACCTGCTCGCCGCCGGTCTCCTCGACAACCCGCTCGCGCACCCGCTTGAAGACCTGCTCGATGGGCAGGCCCGGCGCGGTGATGAAGTCGGCGAGTGCCCGCGTGAAGGGACTGTTACCCTTCGTGCCGTCCGTCGCGACCTTTCCCGGTGCGGTGGCGAAGGCGATGAAGGTGCCCAGCGGCCCGGTGGCACGCGCAAGGCCGCGTGTTGCGCCGTCATTGGCCGCCGTGCCCGCCGAGCGGTTGGTCTCCAGCGGATTGTTGCGGCAGGCATCGACGATGAACACGGCGATGCGTGGGCGGGCGCGCTCGATCTGCTCGGTGATCATCTTCAGGCTGAAGGCTTCGAGCGGCAGGTCGGAAGAGGAGGTGAGCTGGCTGTCCGTCGGGATCAGGTAGTTCTCGTCGGCGAACTGGATGCCGTGGCCGGCATAGTAGACGACGAGATTGGTTTCCGGCGTCAGCGCCTCGGTCAGGCTCTTCAGCGCGCGAACCATCTGCTGGCGGTCGCCGTCGATGACCGAGACGATCTTGAAGCCGGCGGCGGAGAGCGCCTTCTCCATCAGCTTGGCGTCGCTCTGCGCATTGGGCAGGCGCGGAAGATCGGTATATTTGCCGTTGCCGATCACCAGCGCGACGCGGTTGTCTGCGGCGGCGAACGCCGCGGTCGCCATCGAGAAAAACAGAACGAGAAGAAGACACAATCTTTGCATGAGCATCGCCACCCCATGAAGATCCTGGCAGGAGGCTAGCATAGTCCTCCGGCCCGATACTGGACAAGACGGGATGCAGCCCGGCGTTATTCTGCGTCCCTGTCCTCAAAACTGCCTTCCAGCATGCGCGCCAGCGTTTCAGCGCCGTTCCGCCAGCCATCTCCGGCCTCGGCGATGCCTGCGCACGCCGTTGCCAAATTAGCTTGCACGTCGGCACGAAGCAGTCTGCCGAGGGCGGCGGAGAGGTGCGCCTCGTCGTCCGCAACGCGATGCAGCAAGGCTGCACCGCGGCTCTCGGCCCAGCGTGCGCGATCGACCTGCCGGTCCATGTCCGGGCTTTCGTCCGGCACGAAGAGGGTGGGAATGCCACCTGCAATGTTCTCATGGAACGTGTTGTAGCCAGCCCGCACGATCGCGGCGTCCCAGGCGCGGCTTACGGCATAGGCGGGGTGGCGCATGAGCCGGTGGTGGCGTTCGGGATGGCGGGGCGCGGTCTTTCCGGTCAGGGGGGATTGTAGTTCCAGCACATGCAGGTCGGCCCTCGCAAGGAGGTCGTCCAGCAGCCGGGTGTGAAGACGCATGAGATCGGGATTGGCGGAACGGGAGAGGTCGAGAAGGACGACGGTGGCTGTCTGTGGCAGGCCGAGTGTTTGTCGCGCCGCATCACGCGCCAGGCGCTCCGACGGGTCGATCAGCAGCATCGGAGGTACCAGCCGGGTCTTTGCTCGGTCGGCTGCGGTCGGCCCGCCATCGTATTCGCCGGCATAGTCGTCCGGTTCGATGATGATGGGGAAATGCGCGCCGGCACCGATATAGCTCTCATGGTGTGCCGGCCACATTCCGCGCCGGATCCAGATGGCCTGCACGCCGGGATGATGGCCGAGGGCCTTGATGACGCCGTCGAAGACGAAATTGACGTCGTAGACGAGGGTAGTGGCGTGATGGGCTTCGAGCAGCAGACCGATTTCCGCGGCGAGCCGGTCGTTCCAGGCGGCGGGCTCCTCGCCGGTCAGCCCATGATGCGGCACGAAATGCACCGGAAAGCCGAGATCGCGCACGATGCCTGCGCTGTAGCTCATGGTCAGGAAGGCGGCCGGGCGGTGTTTCAGCCGTCTTGCGACCGCAAGCTGGCGGGTGAGATGGCCCTGGCCGATGCCGTTCGCCGAGACGAACAGGATGCCGTCGGGACGATCAGAGAGAGGGACAGGGCTTGCCGGCTGCGCCGTTGCCGCCCGCTCATCGAGGATCGGCCGATCCTCCAGCCTTTCGATGAAGAAGACGGCACTGTTGTTGAAGCCGCGCCAGGCCGTTTCCGGGACGTTGATGGCGAGAAGCCGTTCTGCGGGAACGAGGCGGGTCGCGTCGTAATCCGCAGGCAGCGGCAGGACCGCGCCGAGCGTGCCGGCGAGATCTTCCGGAGAGAAGATGCGCATATGATCCGACTGGCCGAAGCGTGCCGTGCGCTCGGCCCCGGTCCGCCCCTCCAGCGCCTCCCGGAAGCCGCCTTCGAGGAAGGGGATGCTGAAAACATGCAGGCCGCCGGGTTTCACCAAACGGTGGAGGCCGGCGGCGACGGCGCGATAGTCGCAGGCGACGTGTTCGAGCACATGGTTGTGCAGCACGATATCGAAGGAAGCCGGGGCAAGGGTTGGAAGATCGCGGCAGAGATCGAGACGGGTGACGGCGAAAGGGAATTGGCCGGGGTCGATGTCGGCGCTGAGATAGCTGCTGCCGAAGCGGTTTCGAAAGGGGGTGGCGAGGCACTCTTCGGGAGCGAGGTGCAGGATGCGGCGATTTCCCGACAGGAGGCCGCGCAGGCGCAGCACCTCGAAGATCAGCCGGTGACGCTCCAGCGAACCGCAACCCTCGCAGCGCACGTTTCGGCGCAGGAAGGCGCTGTCCTTCTCGCCATAGGTATCCCCGAAGACCGGACTGCCGCAGATGTTGCAGGTTGGCGAGGCCACCGTCGTCCTCACAGGCTGTCGAGCTTGGTGATGTCCCAGTCGGTCCGGACGATCCGGGCATGGTCCTCCACGTAACGGGCGATGTCGCGGGCGCCGTTCGTCCAGGTGATAGACCGGCAGCGGCGCACCACGCTCTCTCGTTCCACCGGATCCAGCAGGCGCTCGACATGGGCCGCGGCAAAGCCGAGGTCGTAGTCGCGGCGCATCAGCCAGCCGCGGCCGGTGAGTTCCGCCCAGCGGGCGCGGCTTGCCTGCAGGTCCATCTCGTCGGCTTCGTTGGGCACGAACAGTGTCGGGACGGCGCCGAGCACCTGTTCGTGAAAGGTGTTGTAGCCGGCCGCGGTGATCGCCGCGTCGAAGGCGTTGCTGAAGCGGAAGCTCGGGAAGAGCTCGACCACCCGGTGCCGCTCGCCCAGCCTTTCGAGGTCGGCGGCGTCGGGCGTGATCGGCGAGCGGATCTCGAGCGCGATCGTGTCGGGGCGGCGCAGCACTTCGGCGAGCAGCGCGCTGCGAATATCCCGCATGTCGAAATTGGCGCCCGAGCCGAGCTGGAAGGCGACGACGGTTATGCCTTCGGGCAGGCCCAGCGCGGCCCGCGCGCTTTCGCGTGCCATGCGGTCGGCCGGGTCGAGCTGCAGGACGGGCGGCACGAGGAAGGTTTCCCTGCGGCAGGCTGCGGTTGGGCCGTGATCGAAGGTTTCCGCCAGCTCGCCGGGTTCGATCACCGCATCGAAATGGTCGGTGAAGTCGAGGAACACCCGGTGGGATTCCCGCCAGAGCGGTCGCCGCACCCAGATCTTGAAGAGATCGGGAAACGCGCCGAGCGCCCGGGTGACGCCTTCGAAAACCGCCGTCGCATCATAGGCGAAGACAGCGGGGCGCAGATGGGCGATGAGTTCGAACAGCTCCTCGGCAAGGCAGGTGTTCCAGTCCTCGGGGTCGGCATCGAGGATGCGGTGATGCGGCAGGAAATGCGCCTGGTAGCCCTGCTGTACGGCCGCCTTCATGGAATAGGACATGGTGGCGAAGACCGGTGTCAGACCCGACGGCAGCCGCTGCGCGACGGCGAGCTGCTGGGTGAGGTGTCCGACGCCGATGCCGTTGCTGGAGGCAAAGAGCACATTGCGTTGCGGCAGGGCCGGAAAGAGCCTGCCACCGAAGGATGGCGCCTCTTCCGGCGTCCCCATGATGCGGGTGAGGCGGTCGGCGTAGATCGCCGCGTCGTGGTTGTTTTCGACGAAGCGGCGGGCCTGCATACATTGCGACCGGTAGCGCTCCGGGTCGTTCACGAAGCCATCGATGAGGCGCTCGACATCTTGAGGTTCGCCGTAGATCGCTGCCTTTCCGAACAGCAGCGCGAAATGCGGGGGCAGGATGACGACAAGACCAGTCGCGAGCGCTTCAAGGATCGTCCGCCCGAAGGCCTCCGACCAGGCCGGATCATGGAAGTAGACATAGAAATCGAGCGTGCCGAGGAAGGCCGGAACACCGTCCCAGGTGAAGGGCACCAGCTCCCAGTTCGGCGGGATCGCGCCGTATTTTTCAGTGAGGAAAGTATCGGCGCCGAGCGCGCGCACGCGAAACCGTGCGCCGTCGGCCGGGTAGGCGAGCAGCACGTCCTCGGCGGTCGGCCACTTCAACGGGTCGGGGCGTGAGTGTCGCCCGATGACGACGGGATAGGCGGGCTCTCGGGCCGGTTTTGCCGCCCAGTCGTCAAGGTCGATGAGATTGCCCCAGTCCTCCTCCAGTATAAGCGCATAGGGCGGCAGGCGGCGCGGAAGGCTGTCGCGCACGACGGCGCTGACCGGCGCCAGGAACACATCGCTGCCGAAGGCGTCGCAGGCATGGGCAACGACGCGTTCGAGGTCGTACTGTCGGCGGCCGTCTCCGTCATACATCGGGTGGTGCAGGATGATCAGCAGTTTGTCCGTGGTGATCGACAGCGGGCGCGTCGGGCGGTTCTCGACGATCGTCGGGTGATGGATCAGCACGAGGCGGGCGTGGAGGCGCATGTCGGGGTCGATGCGCTCGGTCAATCCTTCATCGATCAGGCGCCGCAGGTCCGGGTGCATGGGGAAGGGCAGACCGAGCAGCGGTCCTTTGACGGCGAGCAACCCTGTGCGCAGGCCTGCGCGTGCGGCGGTACGGATTTCCACGGCGAGTGCCGTCGACGTCCCTCCCTCGAAGCGAACATCCGCAACGAAGAGGACGTCGAGCGCGGTGCTCATCGATCGGTCCGCGCCGTCATTGCAGGGGCTGCGGCAAGGAAGGTGTCGATGTTCTGGCCGTAGCTGATGACATGCACCGGCTGCCATTTCGACATGAGGAGACGCCAGCGTTTGGCCAGATAGGCGTTCCAGGAGATTTCGGCGGCGTGCAGCTTCTGTTCGAGGGTGGAGGGCAGGTATTCGAAGATGGCGTTCCTGTCGCGGAACCGCATGAAGTCGAGGCTGTCGGTGAGATAGACGATCTTGTGCTTCGTGCCGAAGCGACGGGCCGTCACGTCGATGATCTCGTCGATCTGCTCCGCCTCGACGCCGATGAGCGTAACGATGATCGTGCTGAGCGCCGGTTGCGAGGCGTAGATGGCGAGGGTTTGCGCCGGCACTTCGTCCGGTGTGGCAGGCTTAGGGCCGCGTTGCGGCAACCAGCCGAAGATCCCCATTTCGCCTCCCCCTCGATCCCGCCGGGGCGGGCCTGAAAGCGCCTCTGGATGAAGGCTATTGCCGGGACCCGGCGCTGTCAACGAAGGGCGAATGGAAAAAGCGGGGTGAGGGATCAGGAGGCGAGCGGCCAAGCGGCAATGGCAGCGGGGCGCCATAGCGACGGCTGGCCGGCGGCGAGACGCACGACGACCGATTGCGTTCCGGTGGCCGCAGGAACGGGGAAAAACAACCGGCCGAAGGCGGCATTGCTGCTCTCGCCGGTGGGGGAAGGGGCGGGCTCGAACGACCAGGCGAGGCCGACCGGTGCCAGGATCTCAGCCGTCACTGTCACGCCGTCGAGGGTGAGTCGGGCGCAGGCGTCATCGAGATCGACGGTGGCTTCGCTGTAGAATTGCCAGAAGCCGGCCGGGGTGGCGGCGCCCTTCTGCTCCAGCTCATCGACGATGAAGGCGGTGTCGGCGCCGTCAAGGGCGACGCCTCGGCGCCAATCGACCGGCCAGCCGTCATCGCCCATGGCATAGGCGGCAAAGCGGCGGCCGTCCCGCTGTCCCACACCAAGGAGCCTTGCAAAGGCCGTGGTCGATTGCGGTGCGCCGTCGATCAGCACGGTGCTGTGAGCCGCGGTCTGCGTGCGAAAATAGTCGAACCGACGCGCGGGCTCGAAATAGCCGGGAAGGGCATAGTTTTCCCGGCCGAGCTCGCTGGCGAAACGTCGGCCGGCTATCTCCAGCACGAAGGTGCCGAGGTCGAGATGGGCGTGGTTGACGTCGTTGCGCCCGCCTTTCAGGGCGAGCCAGGTTGTGCCGGTCCGCAGAATCGCAACACCTGCCGGCTCGTAGGCGGTCGGTGCGTCATCGGCCGGCTGGGGCCCGGCCTCCGGTGCGCACCACAGGAGGTCGAAAGGGTGCGGATCGCCGGGAGCGGTGTGTTGCCAGGCCGTTGCGGCCGGTTCGCTCGCGCGGCCGGCGAGCCAGCCGAGCACGGGCGCGCGGCGCGGCTGCTCCGTCGCGTCGCCGAAATTGAACACCCGGCCGCTGGGGCCGGTGAGGTCGCGGCCATATCGCCAGGTGCGCGTGATTGCGTCCGGCATATCCGTCGCAAGGCCGAGATCGTCGAGAAGGGCGTGGGCGAGCACGGCGTAGCGCGTGGCATATTCCCAGTAGTCCGGCCCCTCCTCATAGCTGCCATCGGCGCCGAAGGCGGACAGTCCATGTCGCAGGGCAGGCCGGAAACACGCCAGCACGTCCCCGGAGAGGGTGGCGTCCGTGTCGGCCATGGCGGCGGCACCGGCGATCATGCCGGTGCAGCAGACGATATTCCAGTTGTTGCTGACCGTCATCCAGGACGCCCCGGCTGCCGCGGCGGCAAGGCCTGGGGCAAGCCCCTTGGTGGCGATGGCCGTGGCGATCGTGTCATGGTCGGCACGGGTCAACAGCGGCCTCGTCCAGCAAAGGCCGAGCGCCATGCCGGTCGTCATCTCCGCGGTGTCGAGGAAATGGGTCGGGTTCCAGTCGGTGAATACGGCAGCGTTCAGCAGTTCGCGGATCGCCCGCCGGCGAAAGGCGCTGCCGCCGACAAGGCAATCGGCAACGGCCAGCGTTGCGATGCGGTCGAAAAGCTTGCGGCTCGTCGGTAGAATGACGTCGCGTCCATCCTCCCGTTCCAGTTCAAGCAGGGGGGCGGTGTGGATATCGCCCGCGGTCTGCAGGACCCAGTCGGAATAGCGCATGCCAGCAGCGGACGACCGGGCCGAAGACCGGATCTGCCCCGCATCCAGAGAAAGGATCAATAATTCCTGGCCCCGCGCGTGGCGCTTGACGTATCGATATGTGCCTTCTTGGCGACCTTGCAGGGCACCTGCTTGCCCTTGACGGTACAGACTGTCGGTTTACCTGCGCTCGTCTCGCAGCCGCTCAGTAAAACGGATGCCGACAGAAGTGCTGCCAGCGAAGTCCACCTTGCTATTACGAATCTGGTCATGGTCCTGTCCACCCGAAATTAGCAAGTCTTCATGGAAAGCGACAAGACGGGTAAAGTCAATATCCCCGCTGCCCAAAACAGGGTGTTTCCTGCGACTGGGCGACAGGGGTGGCCGGAATTCAATCCCGGCCACCCAGGCTACAGTGACCTGCAAAGGATGAACCCGGCACTGCCGTGCTGCGGAAGGTGCAGTCAGGTGCGCCGGCCGGCTGCGGCCGAGCGCAGGTTGTCGAGCAAAACGGCGAGCAGGAGGATCAGGCCACGCACGACATACTGGTAGAACGCCTGGATGTTGAGGAGGTTCATGACGTTTTCCGCAATGCCCATGATCAGCACGCCGACGATGACGCCTGTCATGGCCGCCCGGCCGCCGGCAAGCGACACCCCGCCGAGCACGCAGGCCGAGATGACCGAGAGTTCTAGGCCTGTCGCGGCATTCGGCTGGCCGGAGGTGATGCGCGAGGCCAGCAGCACGCCGGCAACCGCGCAGACGAGGCCCTGCAGTGCGAAGATCCAGATGCGCATGTTCGAGACGTTGACGCCGGCAAGGCGCGAGGCCTCGGGATTGCCGCCGATCGCCAGCGTGTTCTTGCCGAAGACCGTGCGGTTCAGCACGAAGCCGAAGACGATGAAGAAGGCGGCCATGACCCAGATCGGCGTCGGGATGCCGAGGAATTTCGACAGGGCGAGCTGGTAGAAGCCCGGATCGTTGATGCCGACGGCGCGACCGTCCGAGGCGATCAGCGCGAAGCCGCGCACGATCTGCATGGTGGCGAGCGTCGTGATCAGCGCGTTGATGCGGAAGCGGGCGATCACCACGCCGTTGACGAGGCCAACCGCGCCGCCGCAGATCAGTGCGGCGATGAGGCCGACGAGGATCGACCCCGAGGCATTGGACGCCATGACGGCGACCATGCCGGAAAAGGCGACGGTGGAGCCGACCGACAGGTCGAAGTCACGCGAGGCGAGGCAGAACATCATCGTGCAGGCGACGATGCCGATGGTGACCACCGATTGCAAGAGGCCGAGCATGTTGCGCTCGGTCAGGAAGTTGGGCACCGTCAGGGCCACGATGGCGAAGGCGACGGCGAAGATGACGACCAGACCCTGTTCGCCGAGGAGGAGTTTTTTCAAGGACGTCATCGGGACTTGACCTGCTGGTTGGGAACATCGGGAAGGGCGGCGGCGAGGATGCGGCGTTCGTCGAAATCGGCCCGCTCGATGTCCGCGGCGACACGGCCTTCGCACATGACCATGATGCGGTCGGTGATGCCCATCACCTCGGGCAGTTCGCTGGAGATGACGATGATCGCCATGCCCTGGCTGGCGAGCTCGTAGAGGATCTCGTAGATCTCGGATTTGGCGCCGACGTCGATGCCGCGTGTCGGTTCGTCGATGATGAGGACCTTGACGCCTTGCTCCGACAGCCAGCGGCCGAGAATGACCTTCTGCTGGTTGCCGCCCGAGAGGTTGACGATCTCCTGTTTGCGGGAGGGGGTGCGCACGCGCAGCTTGGCGATGAAGCGGTCGGCAAGCTCGGCCTCCTTCTTCGGCTGGAGGATGCCGAAGGGGGAAAAGTGCCGGCGCGAGGAGATCGCCATGTTCTCCTCGATGTTGCGACCCTGCACGATGCCGTCGAACTTGCGGTCTTCCGGGCAGAGCACGATGCCGGAGCGGATCGATTGCGGCGGACTGTCCGGTGCAACGGCCCTGCCGTCGACCGTCACCGTGCCTTGCGAACGGCTGTCGGCGCCGTAGACGAGACGTGCCATTTCGCTGCGGCCGGCGCCGATGAGACCGAAGAAGCCGAGGATTTCACCCTGGCGCACGGAGAAATTGATCGGCGTACGCAGCTTGCGCCCTGCGAGGTCCTTAACCTTCAGCCGCACGGAGCCGCGCTCGCGGGGGCGAAACCCCCAGATGTTGGCGATCTCGCGGCCGACCATCTCGGAAATGATCTGGTCGCGCGTCACGGCGGCGATATCGGGGTGATGGGCCGCCAGCTTGCCATCGCGCAAGACCGTGAGGCTGTCGCACAGGCGAAAAATCTCGTCGAGGCGATGCGAGACGTAGAGGATAACCTTGCCTTGCGCGCGCAGGCGGTCGATGAGGGAGAAGAGGATTTCGCTTTCGCGCGAGGAGAGTGAGGAGGTCGGTTCGTCGAGCGCGATGACGCGCGCGTCGGCCATCACGGCCTTGGCGATCTCGACCATCTGGCGTTCTCCGATCGACAGCGACGCGACCTTGGCGGCGGGATCGATGTCGATGCCGATATCCTTGAGCTTCGCCTTCACCACGCCGAGGAGGCGCGTGCGGTCGATGACGCCGGCCTTGCCGGGAAAGCGCCCGAGCCAGAGGTTCTCGGCGACCGTCAGCTCGGGCACGAGCTGCAGTTCCTGGTGAATGACGATGACGCCGGCTTCGAAGGCGTCGCGCACCGAGCGGTAGTGCTGCGCCTTGCCGTCGATCAGGATCTCTCCGGTATCGGCGGACTGATCACCCGAGAGAACGCGGATAAGCGTCGATTTTCCCGCGCCATTTTCGCCCATCAGGCCGTGCACGGCGCCCTTCTTCACGGAGAAGGAGACGTCGGCGAGCGCCTGCACGCCGGGATATCCCTTGGATATCGCGTTGAATTGAAGGAAGTCCTGCATCTCTCCACCCCCGAAAAGAAGCCCGGCGGCCCAAAAGCCTTCAACTGCGCCGCCGGGGTGATATCATCTTGGGAGGATGATTATTCGATGCCAAGGTCCTTGCGGACGGTCTCATAGTTGTCGCGCAGAGCGACCTGGCCGGCCGTCAGGGTCAGCTTTTCCGGTTCCTTGCCGTTGGCGACCCACTCGAACATGTTGAGCGCGGTCTCGTAGCCGTGACGCTTCGGCGAGATGATCACGGTGCCGAAGAAGCCGGTTGCCGTGGGCTTCTTGAACTCGTTGATCGCCGAATCCGCACCGCCGATGCCGACGCCGATCATGCTGTCGGCGGCAATGCCGACGCTTTCGGTGGCGCGCACCGCGCCAAGCACGGCTTCGTCATTGAGGCCGACGGCGACCCAGTGCTTGATGCCGGCATTCTTGTTGAGCACGACGGTCGAAGCGTTGAGCGCCGCTTCCGTGTCGGTCTTGGCCTGCGGGGCGTCGAAGATGTTGGCTTCCGGGAAGCCGGCGGCCTTCAGCACGGAGAGCGCGCCTTCGACACGATCGACGGCGGTCGGCAGCTGGTCGTAGGAGACGCGGATCGCGCCGACGTCCTTCATGTCCCAGCCGCGCTTCTTGATTTCCGCGACAATGGTCTCGCCGACGGCCTCACCGATCTTGGTGGCAGAGATGCCCATATGCGGCACGTCTTCGATCGGGCTGCCATCGGCATTGACCAGGCGGTCGTCGACGGTCATCAGCTTGAGATCGTTGGCGGCGGCCTTGGCGACGATGCCGGGCCCAAGCTTCACGTCCGGCGTGCAGATGATGAAGCCCTGGGCGCCCTGGGCGCCGAGATTGTCGATGGCCGACTGAACCTTCTCGCCGTCCTCGGCGCCGATCTTGACGAGGGTGAAGCCCTTCTCCTTGGCGGCGACGTCTGCGAACTTCCATTCGTCCTGGAACCACGGCTCTTCCGGCTGCTTCACGATGAAGCCGATCTTCACATCGGCAGCGAAGGCGGAGGTTGCGGCGAATACGGCGACGGTGCCAGCCAGGATGGCTGCTTTGATAAGGCCCATTGTCTCTCTCCCAAGTTAACTGCGCCTGCAGTGTGCCTTGGTGTAGTGTCTTTCATCATATTCGTCAATTGCGTTTGTATGATGAATTAAATAACAGTGTATGATAGTAACGTCGCGATGACGCGAAGCGGGCCGTCGCCATCGGGCGCGAAACGGGATATGCATCGCGGACGGAAATGGGGTGGAGAATGATCGTGCAGGAACAGGACGGGCGCTCGGGCGTGGCCGATGGCGAGGGCGGCGTACGGCGTCCCCGGGTGCAGAAGAACATCACGCGGGCGATTGCCTCGGATATCTGCGCCGACATCTTCCCGGTCGGCGGGTTCCTGCCGACGGAGAACGAGCTGTGCCTGCGCTACGGCGTCAGCCGCACCGTCATCCGCGAATCGCTGAAGATCCTCGAATCGAAGGGCCTGGTGCGCGGCCGCTCCCGGGTCGGCACGATCGTCTGCCCCAAGGAGGAGTGGAACATCCTCGACCAGCAGGTGCTGGAATGGATCGGCCCGCGCATCTTCGAATTCGACCTTCTCACCTGCGTGCTCGACGCGCGCCGTGCCATCGAGCCCTTTGCCGCCGAACTCGCCGCCGAGCGCGCGACGGTGCAGGACGTCGCGGAAATCGAGCGCGCCTGGGAACGCATGCGCGATGCGGAGAGCGATCTCGATGCCTTCTCGCAGGCGGACTTCGCTTTCCATGCGGCGCTGCTCAAGGCCAGCCACAACCAGGTTTTCATGCAGCTCGCCAGCATCATCCAGGCCGCGCTCGAATTCTCGCTGCATGCCTCCGCCGAAGCGGCGGATGCCCGGGACGAAGCGCTGGAGGTCCACAAGCGCCTCGTGGATGCGCTGCGCATGCGCGACAAGGCGACGGCGCGTGAATGTTCGCACCGCCTGCTTGATCTGGCCGCGCGCGATCTGGCGATTGCCGTCAAGAATCATCCGACGCCTGCGGGCGCCTGATCCAATCCCCTTTCTGTTTCCAGACGAGTGTCCCCATGAAGATCACCAAGCTCACGACCTATATCGTTCCGCCTCGCTGGCTCTTCCTCAAGGTGGAGACGGACGAGGGCATCGTCGGCTGGGGCGAACCCGTCGTGGAAGGTCGCGCGCTGACCGTGGAGGCGGCGGTGCACGAGCTCTCCGACTACCTCGTCGGCAAGGATCCGTTGCTCATCGAAGACCATTGGCAGGTCATGTATCGCGGCGGCTTCTACCGCGGCGGGTCGGTGCACATGTCGGCGCTGGCCGGCATCGACCAGGCGCTCTGGGACATCAAGGGCAAAGCTTATGGCCAGCCCATTCACGCTCTGCTCGGCGGCCAGGTGCGCGACAAGATCAAGGTCTATTCGTGGATCGGCGGCGACCGTCCCGCCGATGTCGCCAACAATGCCCGCGAGGTCGTCGCCCGTGGCTTCAAGGCGATCAAGCTCAACGGCTGCGAGGAAATGCAGATCGTCGACAGCTGGGACAAGGTGGAAAAGGCGGTGGAGACCGTCGCCATCATCCGCGAGGCGATCGGCCCGCATGTCGGTATCGGCGTCGATTTCCATGGCCGCGTGCACCGGCCCATGGCCAAGGTGCTCGCAAAGGAGCTCCAGCCCTATAATCTGATGTTCATCGAGGAACCCGTGCTTTCGGAAAACCGCGAGGCCTTGAAGGAGATCGCCAACCATTGCTCGACGCCGATCGCGCTGGGCGAACGGCTCTATTCGCGCTGGGACTTCAAGTCCGTGCTCTCGGATGGCTATGTCGACATCCTCCAGCCGGATCTTTCCCATGCCGGCGGCATCACGGAATGCCGCAAGATCGCCGCGATGGCGGAGGCCTATGACGTGGCGCTGGCGCCGCATTGCCCGCTGGGCCCGATCGCGCTCGCCGCCTGCCTGCAGGTGGATGCGGTCTCCTACAATGCCTTCATCCAGGAACAGAGCCTCGGCATCCACTACAACAAGGCCAACGATATCCTCGACTACATCTCCAACAAGGAGGTGTTCTACTATGCCGATGGTTTCGTCTCGATCCCGCAGGGACCCGGGCTCGGCGTCGAGGTGGACGAGGCCTATGTCATCGAACGGGCAAAGGAGGGCCATCGCTGGCGCAACCCCGTCTGGCGGCATGAAGACGGCAGCGTCGCCGAATGGTAGGGGGAGCGGAGATGGCTGGACGTCTTGACGGAAAACGGATCGTCGTCACCGGTGCGGCGCAGGGCATCGGCCTTGCCATCGCCGAATGCTTCCTTGCCGAAGGGGCAAGTCTCTTCCTCATCGATCGTGACGGCGATCTGCTGGCCGCGGAAGCCGGCCGGCTTCGTGCCGCTGGCGGCAAGGTTGGCCATGCGGCGGCTGACATCACCGATGCCGATGCCATCGCGCGGGCGGTGGCTGCCGCGACAGCCGAGATTGGCCGGCCGAATGCGCTGGTCAACAATGCCGGGGTCAATGTCTTCTTCGAGCCGCTCAAGCTCTCGGATGCCGACTGGCAGCGCTGCTTCGACATCAACCTCAAGGGCGCCTGGAATTGCAGCAAGGCCGTTCTGCCTGGCATGATCGAAGAGGGGGGCGGGGTCATTCTCAACATCGCCTCGACCCACGCCTTCACCATCATCCCGCACACTTTTCCCTATCCGGTGGCCAAGCACGCGCTGCTCGGCATGACCAAGGCGCTCGGCCTCGAATATGCGGGGCAGGGCGTTCGTGTGAACGCGCTGGCGCCCGGCTATGTGCGCACGCAGAAGGCGGTGGAATACTGGAACAGCTTTCCAGATCCCGTCGCGGCAGAGGCTGAAACATTGAAGCTGCATCCCGGCGGGCGTATCGCCGCGCCGGAGGAGATCGCCAGGGCCGCGCTCTTCATGGTTTCGGACGAATGCCCCTTCATGAACGCCACCTGCCTGACGGTGGATGGCGGGATGAGCGTGCTGCATCACCCCTGAGCGGATGGGATTTTCGACAGCGGAAAAAAAGAGGCCCCGCACGAAGCGGGGCAGCGAGCGCCACGGTTGGCTCCCAATGACGCGGGGAAGCTCGCGGGTTGCGCGAGTAATATCTGAGTAGGGTTTTGCTGGGACGCAGGGAAGGTCTGATTCGGCGATTCCGGTACGCTCGCGCAAATAAACTGCAGATGCAGCGGTTTTGGCCGGGTTGCGGACGGGAAGTGCCCACGAAACAGGCAGCCGTCAGGACGCCGTTTTCAGGATCGCGGAGAAGCGGGGATCGAAAGCCCGGCGGATTGGCTCGGCCGCGGCACCCAGCGCGACCGCCCACGGGCCGATCATGCCGAGCTGCAGGCGCGGCAGCGTGCGGTCAGGTCGGTCGGCATTGGAGGAGATGAGCGGGAACATGGCATCGAACAGCCGCTTTGCCAGCGGCTCCGGTGCGCTGCCCGAGAGAATGACGGTCTGGGGATCGAAGATGGTCTCGACCGTGTGCACGGCCTGGCGCATGTCGGCCGCCGCGCCGGCCAGCCAGTCGAGAATGCGCGGATCGTCCGCAAGCGTCCGCCGCTCGACCTCAGCGTAGGCCTCCGTGGTCGCCGAATCGAGGCCGAGATGCTGGAACAGCGAAGCGAGCGACGAGCGATGTTCGAGCGGTGACTGGCTGCCGCCGCGCGAGAACAGCACCATGCCGATCTCGCCGGCATTGCGGTTGCTGCCCGTATAGAGCTCCCCGCCGAGGATCAGCCCCGCCCCGATACCGTAGCCGAAATAGATGCAGACGGCATGGTCGAGGCCGTCCGCCGAGCCGTTCATCCGCTCGGCTGTCGCGCAGGCGGTGGCGTCGTTCTGCAGGCTTGTGGCCAGTCCCGTGCCGGCGGCTAGCGTTTCGACGAGCGGGAAGCTCTGCCACGGCGCCATCATCCAGGCATTGTCCTCGGACGGCGGAAGGCCGAAAGGCCCGGGCATTGCAAGGCCGAGCCCGGCAAGCCGGTGTGTCGATTCGGGGATGCGCCGTGCCAGGTCGCTGCGCATGGTCTCGATGAGGCGAAGGATCAGCTTGCACCCCTCCACCGGGCCGCCCGGCGGAAGGTTGGCGACGGCGCGGGCGACTTCCCGCCCCATCAGGTCGACGGCGACGAGGCGCGTGAGGTGCCGGTCGATCTGCACGCCGAGGGCAAAGGCGCCTTCCGGAACAAGGCGATAGGGCGTTGAGGGCTGGCCGCGCCCGCCGCGCACCACCTCCTCCGACGCGACGAGCCCGTCCACCTCGAGGCTTTCGACGAGATTGGAGATGGTCTGCTTGGTCAGTCGCGTGGCGCGGGAAAGATCGGCGCGCGACAGGGGGCCGTTCAGCCGGATGGCCTCGATGATGACGCGCCTGTTATGGGCGCTGGTGCCTTCCTGGTTGGTTCCGCTCTTGGCGCGGATCGTCCGCAGTTCGTTCATCGATACCCCCTCTTGACACCATTTGAATAATACAGAACACTTAAGTCAAGATATTTGACTTAATAAGGAGCCGAAGAGCTCCGGGGAACGGCGGCGGGTCTCCCGCCTTGATCCGACAAGGAGCTGTCAGTGGTCCTCAGGGGCCGAGGCGGCCCGAAACGACCAGGGGTGCCCACAGGGTGCCCTCGGATGCATGAACCAAAAAAGGAGGACGCAATCATGTTGAAATCGATAAAGAAGACCTTGCTCGGCGCGGTGCTGGTTGCCGGCGTTTCCGTTCCGCATGCCTTTGCGGAAACGACGCTCAACGCGCTCTTCATGGCGCAGGCCGCCTATAGCGAGGCGGACGTGCGCGCCATGACGGACGCCTTCACCAAGGCGAACCCCGACATCAAGGTGAACCTGGAATTCGTTCCCTACGAGGGCCTGCACGACAAGGCGGTGCTCGCGCAGGGTTCCGGCAGCGGCTACGACGTCGTGCTTTTCGACGTGATCTGGCCGGCCGAATATGCGACCAACAACGTGCTGGTCGACGTCTCGTCCCGCGTCACCGAGGAGATGAAGAAGGGCGTGCTGCCGGGCGCCTGGACGACCGTCAATTATGACGGCAAGTCCTATGGCATGCCGTGGATCCTCGACACCAAATACCTGTTCTACAACAAGGAAATCCTTGAGAAGGCCGGCATCAAGGCGCCGCCGAAGACCTGGGCCGAACTCAACGAACAGGCAAAGGTGATCAAGGACAAGGGCCTGCTGGCGACCCCGATCGCCTGGAGCTGGTCGCAGGCCGAGGCCGCGATCTGCGACTACACCACGCTTGTCAGCGCCTATGGCGGTGAATTCCTGAAGGACGGCAAGCCGGCCTTTACGGAAGGTGGCGGTCTCGATGCCCTGAAGTACATGGTCGACAGCTACAAGTCCGGTCTCACCAACCCGAACTCCAAGGAGTTCCTCGAAGAGGACGTGCGCAACCTCTTCCAGAACGGCGAGGCGGCCTTCGCGCTCAACTGGACCTATATGTACAACATGGCCAATGGCGGCAAGGACAGCAAGGTCGCCGGCAAGGTCGGTGTCGTGCCCGCACCGGGCGTCGAGGGCAAGAGCGAGGTCTCGGCCGTCAACGGCTCGATGGGCCTCGGCATCACCACGACCAGCAAGAGCCCGGATGAGGCCTGGAAGTACATCGTGCACATGACCTCGCAGGAGACGCAGAACGCCTATGCCAAGCTCAGCCTGCCGATCTGGGCGTCGTCCTACGAGGATGCCGCCGTCACTGCCGGTCAGGAAGAGCTGATCGCGGCCGCCAAGCTCGGTCTTGCCGCCATGTATCCGCGGCCGACCACGCCGAAGTACCAGGAGCTTTCCACGGCCCTCCAGCAGGCCATTCAGGAAGCCCTGCTCGACCAGGCATCGCCGGAAGATGCGCTGAAATCGGCGGCTGACAACAGCGGTCTTTGACCTTCGGCCTTGCGGGCGGCTTCGGCCGCCCGCACACTCCCCTTTCCTGAAATCGATGAAGAGGACGCTATGTCCGGCACCTGGATGACGACCCGGGCATGGCTTCTCATGCTGCCGCTGCTGGTGATCATGCTCGCCGTGATCGGCTGGCCGATGGTCGATACCGTGCGGCTCTCCTTTACCGATGCCAAGTTGATCGGTTCCGGCGGTGCTTTCGTCGGTTTCGACAACTACCTGAAAATGCTGTCGAACAGCAATTTTCAGCGCGCGCTCTATGCGACGACCTGGTTTGCCGTGGTCTCCGTGACGGCGGAGATGGTGATCGGCGTTCTGGCTGCTCTCCTGCTGAACCAGCGGTTTTACGGCCGCACCGTGCTGCGCGCCCTGCTGATCCTGCCCTGGGCGTTGCCGACGGTGGTCAATGCGACGCTCTGGCGGCTCATCTACAATCCGGAATACGGCGCGCTGAACGCGGCGCTGACACAGGTCGGCCTTCTCGACAGCTACCGCTCCTGGCTCGGCGAGCCCGGCACCGCCATGACGGCGCTGATCGTCGCCGACTGCTGGAAGAACTTTCCGCTCGTCGCCCTCATCGCGCTTGCTGCCCTCCAGGCCGTGCCGCGCGACATTACCTCCGCCTCGCTGGTCGATGGCGCAGGCCCCTTCGCGCGCTTCCGTTTCGTCATCCTGCCCTATCTCGCCGGCCCCCTGATGGTGGCGCTGGTCCTGCGCACCATCGAGGCCTTCAAGGTGTTCGATCTGATCTGGGTGATGACGCGCGGCGGCCCGGCCAATTCGACGCGCACCCTGTCGATCCTCGTCTATCAGGAGGCCTTCTCCTTCCAGCGTGCCGGCTCCGGCGCCTCGCTCGCCCTCGTCGTCACCCTCATCGTGACGGTGCTGGCGATCGGCTACGGCATGCTCGTGCGGCGCACGGCGGGGAGTGCCGCCTGATGGAACGCCGCAGCCTTCTCGCCTCGATCCTCATCCATGCCGCCGCGCTGCTGCTGGCCGCGGTCATCGTCGCGCCGATCTTCTGGCTCTTCGTGATGAGCATCTCGCCGGCGGCCGACCTCGTGGCGCGCCCGCTGCGCTGGTGGCCGAGCACGGTCGATTTCTCGCGTTACGCCACGCTGCTTTCGACCATCCCGAACAGTGCGGGTGCAACCTTCGTCGCCTCGCTCGTCAACAGCATCCTCGTGGCGGGCATGGCGACGGTTGCCGCCGTCCTGCTTGCCGTGCCGGCGGGCTGGGCGGTCTCGCGCACACCTTCGGTCGGTTGGTCGCTCTCGCTGGTCATCGCCACCTACATGCTGCCGCCCGTCGCGCTCGCCGTGCCGCTCTACATGGCGCTCGCCGCCTTCGGCCTGCTCAATTCTGTCTTCGGCCTGGCGCTCGTCTACCTCACCATCCTGGCACCTTTTACCACCTGGCTGATGAAATCCGGCTTCGACGGCATTCCGCGGGAAATCGAGCAGGCGGCGATGATGGACGGGGCAAGCCTTTTTGCGACGCTGCGCATCATCACCCTGCCGCTTGCCATGCCCATCGTCGCGACCTCGGCGCTCTTTGCCTTCCTGCTTGGCTGGGACGAGTTCTTCTATGCGCTGCTTTTCACTTCGGACCAGCGCGCCCGCACGCTGACAGTCGCCATTGCCGACCTCGCGGGCGGCCGGGTCTCCGACTACGGGCTGATCGCGACGGCCGGCGTTCTGGCAGCGCTGCCGCCGGTTCTGGTCGGCCTCCTCATGCAACGGGCCCTGATTTCGGGCCTTACCAGCGGCGGTGTGAAAGGATGACGATGGACACGACTGCATCCCGGCCGGAAGGTCTCAAGGCGATCGATCGCGAAATGGCGCGCCAGCATGCCGATGCGCTCGCCTCGTTCCGCAACAACGGCGCAATGGCCGAAAGGGCCGCTGCCAGCCTGAAGCGCACCGGCCGGCTGCTGCTCCTCGGCATGGGCGGCTCGCAGGCGGTCGGTCGCGCCGTCGAGCCGCTTTACCGCCGCCTCGGCATCGACGCGATTGCCTTGCCGCTTTCCGAGCAGCTCGGCGCGCCGCTCGCCCTCGACGGGCGCACGATCTTCGTCACCTCGCAGTCGGGGGAAAGCGCGGAGGTGCTGCGCTGGTTCGGGGAGACCGGTGGCAATGAGGACACATTCGGATTCACGCTAGAAGACGGCTCCTTCCTCGCGCGCACGGCGCCTTGCCTCGTCGGCCACGGCGGCACGGAGCAGGCCTTCGCCGCGACCCGCAGCCTGACCGTGAGTTTCGCGCTCCACCTTGCGATCCTCGCTGCCCTCGGTGAAGACGCCGCGTCGGCGGTCGATATCCTGGAAAACCCGCAGGAGCCTTCCATTGATGCGGCGCTGGCCATGTTGCGCGACGTGCGCTCCGTCGTGACGTCCGGGCGGCGGCTGCAGGGGCTTGCCGAGGCCATCGCGCTCGGTTTCACGGAACTGTCGCGTCTGCCGTGTTTTTCGCTGGAAGGCGGCCAGCTGCGCCATGGGCCGATGGAGATGCTCTCGCCAGAGGTGGGCGTGGTCCTCTTCCGCGGTGACGATGCGACGACAGATCTCGTGACGGCGATGGCGACGTCGGTCGTCGAGGCGGGCGCAAGGCTCGTCATGTTCGACGCGTCCGGCCGGCCGCCGGTCGAGGGCGCGGCGACGATCGCCTTCTCGGCGCTGACCGGGCTTGCTGCCGTCTTCGCGATGCTGCCGACGGCGCAGCGGCTGATGATCGCCTTCGCTGCGGAGCGTGTCACCGATGCCGGAACGCCGGTGCGCACGACCAAGATTACCCGGAGTGAATGAGTGAAGCCGCTTGCCGTCATCGGAAACGTCAATGTCGACCTGATCATGGGACCGGCTGCGCCCTGGCCGCAGCCGGGCACGGAAAGCATCGTCGATCACGACGAGCTGCGCGTCGGCGGTTCGGCGGGCAATGCCGCGCTCGCCTGGATGGCGCTCGGCACGCCCTTCGAGATCGCCGCCAGCATAGGCCGCGACCAGTTCGGCCGCTGGCTGGCGGAAAGTTTCGGCGCACGCGCAAGCACCTGGCCGGTGCACGGCGACAGCACGACGCTCTCCGTCGGCATCACCCATCCGGACGGTGAGCGGACCTTCTTCACGACGCGCGGGCACCTGCCGCTGTTCAGCCTGGAGGACGTCCTTTCGGTGCTCGACGGGCCGAGGCTTGCCGGCGGCATTGCGCTCCTTTGCGGCTCGTTCCTGACGGAGCGGCTGGTGGAGGACTACGACCGGTTTTTCGACTGGGCCGATCGGCATGATATCGCCGTCGCCCTCGATACCGGCTGGCCGCTGGACGGCTGGACGGAGGCGAACAGGCGGTCGGCGAAACGCTGGCTGTCGCGCTGTCGGATCGCGCTGTTCAACGAGGTGGAGACGACCAGTCTTGCCGGTGTTGCCGATCCCGCGGAGGCGGCACGTATCTTGCGGCAGGGCATGCCGGAGGGAAGTTTCGTCGTCGTGAAGTGCGGCCCGAAGGGGGCCATCGCCGTGGATGCCGCCGAGCGGGTCTTTCACGTCGCTGCGCCTTTCGTGCAGGTCGTCGATACGATCGGCGCGGGCGACGTGTTCAACGCAGCTTTCCTTGCTTCCCACGCAGCCGACGGAGGGCTTGAGGCAAGCCTTGCCGCCGGCACGGCGGTGGCCTCGCGCGCAATTTCCACCCATCCCCGAAGCTACACACCGACCGGGCAGGACACTACGGCATGAGCACGCTGACCATTGACGCCATCCGCAAGAGCTACGGCGCCGTCGAGACGCTGAAGGGCATCGACATCGCGCTCGAAAGCGGGGAGTTCCTCGTGCTGCTCGGCGCCTCCGGCTGCGGCAAGTCCACGCTGCTCAACATCATCGCCGGCCTTGCCGAGCCGACGAGCGGCGACATCCGCATCGGGGACCGCTCGATCGTCGGGGTGCACCCGAAGGACCGGGACATCGCCATGGTGTTCCAGTCCTACGCGCTCTATCCCAATCTCACCGTGCACCGGAACATCGGCTTCGGCCTCGAAATGCGCAAGGTGGACAAGACGGAACGCGATAGGGCCGTGCATGAGACGGCGAAGCTCCTGCAGATCGAGAACCTTCTGGAGCGCAAGCCTGGCCAGCTATCGGGTGGCCAGCGTCAGCGCGTCGCCATCGGCCGCGCGCTGGTGCGCAATCCGAAAATCTTCCTTTTCGACGAGCCGCTGTCCAACCTCGATGCGAAGCTGCGCATGGAAATGCGCACCGAGCTGAAGCGCCTGCACCAGATGACGAAGACGACCGTCGTCTATGTCACGCATGACCAGATCGAGGCGATGACGCTCGCCACCCGCATTGCCGTCATGCGCGGTGGCCGGATCGAACAGCTCGATACGCCGGAGGCCATCTACAACCGGCCGGCGACGCTCTATGTCGCGACCTTTGTCGGCGCGCCGCCGATGAACCTTCTGGCCGCTACCGCGGTCGAGGACGGCGTGCGGATCGACGGCACGGACATCGCCGTGCCTGTGCCGGGTCTCAACGGCGTCTCGTCCGGGCGCCGGCTCGTCCTCGGCATCCGGCCGGAGGCGGTCGAGCGGACGGGCGAAGGCGTGTCGCTTACGGCGCGCTGCGAGGTCGCGGAATTGACCGGGCCGGAACTGGTCGTCACGGCGGTCATGGGCCGCCAGCGCCTCGTCGCCGCCCTGCCGGCCACCGCCCGCATCGCCGCCGGCGACGAGATCGCGCTTGTCGTTGCGCCCACTGCCTTCCATGTTTTCGACGCTGAGACGGAGCAGCGGCTGAACTGACGGTTACTTCGCCGCGGCGAAGGCTTCGGCGATGGTGGAATAGACGCGGATCATCGCCTGCGCGCCACCGGCGGCGATGTAGAAATCGCCGGACGGCAGATAGACGACCTGACCCTTCTTCCACGCCACCGTCTCAGCGACCAGCTCGTTGTCGAGCGTGATCCTGGCGTTCTGCTCGTTGGAGCCGATCGCGGCGGCGCGGTCGAGCACGATCAGCCAATCCGGGTTGGCCTCGCGGATGAATTCGAACGAGATCGCCTCGCCGTGCGTTGCCGCCTCTACCTCGGTGATCGCCGGCGGAAGATCGAGCGAGCGGTGCAGCCAGCCGAAGCGCGAGCCGGGGCCATAGGCGGTGACCTTGGGCCCGTTGGTCATGACGATCAGCGCTTTGCCCTTGCCGGCAACCGCGGCACGGGCCGTTTCGATGGCGCCGTCGAGTTCCTTGCGCGCGGCCTCGGCCTCGGTTTCCTTGCCGAACAGCCGTCCGTAGGTGGCGATCCGCGCGCGGGCCTGGTCAATGAGGTCGTCCCCGTCCATCGTCATGTCGATCGTCGGAGCCACCTTGGCCGTGGCGTCCACCTTGGTGGAGGAGCGGCCACCGAGAATGATGAGATCGGGTGCGAGCGCGCTCAGTGCTTCGAGATCGGGTTCGAAGATGTCGCCGACCACAGTCGCACCGTCGCTCAGGCGCGACAGTTCCTTCAGGTAGAGATTGGACGGCAGGCCTGCCGGCCTGATGCCGAGTTTGTCCAGCGTGTCGATGGCGGCGATGTCGAAGACGGCGACGGTGGCGACAGGCGTTGCAACGGTCTTCCGGCCGGCCGCCGTGTCGATCGCGATATCGGTGGCGCCGGCAGTGCCGGTGGCAAGGAGGACTGCCGCAAGGGCGAGGGACTTCAGGCGTTTCATGTCTGTCTCCGGTAAGGCCCCGGCGGTCGGCCGGGGCCATGGCGTCAGAACGTGGCGCGCACGCTGAGGAGGAACGCGCGTCCGGGCTGGTAAAGCGGCTTCACCTCGCCGAACTCCTGGCCATAGGTGGCGCGGTCGGCATAGGTCTCGTTGAAGATGTTTTTCACCTCGGCACGCAGCGTCAGGTTCTGGTGGCTCGGCGGCTTGTACTCGACGAAGCTGTTGACGACCTGATACGCCTTGAAGGCAGGGCTTCCATCTGGCACCTTGTCGTATTTCGGCGCGATCTCGATATCGCCGCCGACGGTGAGGCCCCAATCGGCGAAGGTATGGGCGGCGGAGACCGTGATGATCTCACCGACCGGTGTCGTGAGGTAAGTGCCGGTATCGGAATCGGCCGGCTTCCCGTCGATCAGCGTGTCGATATTGGCATATTTCACGCGGATGTAGCCGTCGGTCCAGTCATAGCCGGTGCCGATCGAAAAACCTTCCGATTCCACATGCCGTCCCTCGAAGGCATATTTGTAGCGCGCCGCGCGGGCGTTCTCCATTTCCGTGCGGAACACCGAGCCTTCCAGCGAAAAGCCGGCATATTTCGCGACGAGGCCGACCGTGTAGTTGTCGGAGGTCGTCGGCTCCGGCTCGGGCGAATAGATCCAGGCGGGGTTCATGATGAAGTTCTCGGCGAGCGGAATGCCGGCCCAGACATGGGAGTACCCGGCCTTGGCGGTCAGGAAATCCGGGATGAGGTCGTACTCGCCGGAAATGTTGCCGCTGAGGCCGGCATTGTCCCATTCCTCGCCGGTCGTGCCGGTGAACCATTGCCGGTCCGCGCGGCCGCCGAAGGACAGGCGGGCACGCTCGAAGGGCTCGAGGCGCGCCTGGACATAGGCACCGATATTGCGCGCCTTTTCGGTGGCGGGCTCGTAGAGGTCTTCCACCTCCGCCTTGTCGCTGTAGAAGTCGACGCCGGCCGTCACCGTGCCAAGATCGAAATGGAAGCGGTTTTCGAACTTGCCGTTGAAGGTGCCGGTGATGCCGGTGACCGGATAGGTTTCCGGTGCGCTGCCGGGTTTCAGGTAGACGGTCGTGCCGACCTCCGTCTGGCCGTAGGCGAGCACAAGCTTCGGATCCCACCAGCCCTCGGGCGTGGCGTCCGTATAGGTCAGGACCGTGTTGGTGCGGTCGAGCGCGTAGTCGCGCACCAGCGGCTCCCACGGTTTGGCCCCCGTCGTCGTGCCCATGTTGGCGCGGAACGGGCGCGGTGCGTTGTCCTTGATCGCCTCGTGGCTGAGTTCGATGCGGCCGCCGCTTTCGAATTCATAGGCAAGCTTGCCGAGGCCGCTCTGGAAGTGCGTCCGGGTGCCCAGCACCTCGTCACCGTTGCCGGCGGAGAATTCGCTGCCGCGGCCAATGTTGAAGTAGCCGAGATATTCGAACCCGTCCTGCTTGCCGAAGGTCGAAAGGCCGGTGCTGAAAATGTTGCCGTTGGTGTTGAAGCCGGAATTGACGAAGCCGCCGTAGCCGTTGCCCTGGAGGAAATCGCCGACATCCTTGGTCTCGTAGACGATGGAGCCCGCGAGCGCGCCCGGGCCGGCATCGGCCGGCGCCACGCCCTCGTCGACGCTGACGGCCTTCAGCAGCGTCGGGTCGATCAGCGTCGTCGCATTGTGGTGGAACACCTTGTTGTTCTGGCGGCTGCCGTCGATGGAGATTGCGAGGTTGGTTTCCTCGATGCCGTTGACATAAACCTTCTGCGACATGGGCAGCGAGGAGCCCACCTTGACGCTCGGCTCTTCGCGGAAAACGTCCTGGATGGTGGCGGGGTTCTTGCGCTCGAGATCCTTGGCGGAAATGTTCAGTTCGCTGACGTCGCCCTCACCGACCTGTTCGCCCTCCACCGTGATCCGGTCGAGCGTCGTCGAGCCGTTTTCCACGGAACCGGTGACGAGCGGGGAGAGATGCGAAGCGGTGACGATCGCCGTGCCGTCGGTGGTGACCGAGTGGCGCGTGTCCGTGCCCTCGAGAAGCCGGGCAAGCGCTTCCTGCGGCGTGAACGTGCCCTTGACCGGGCGGGAGGTCAGCCCGCGCGAGGTGGCGGCGGCGAGCGAGACCTGCAGGCCGGATTGCCGGCCGAAGCTGTTGAGGGCGCTCGCCAGCGGCTGTGCGGGAATGTCGAACGCCATGGTGCCGATGCGGGCGGATTTCGCCTGGGCTGCTGCCGGCTGTAGGGCGGACTGCGGCAGGCTGAAAACGAGCGCCGTCGCCGTGGAGACCATCAGCCTGGTCATGAAGACGGTGCGCGTGCGCGCCTTGGCGCGCGACGTGGTCGATCGATCGATATGCAAACGCATTGTACCCCCGGTATCATCCTCGGGATGCGCTGCTCCTGAAGCGCGCATTCCCGGTGCAGAAACGATCGCCTCGGGAATCTTTTTCACGCTTCCGGCAAAATTCCTGAATTTTTCGGAAAACTTTCCGAAAGGCTCAATAACGCGAGACGATCCGGGTATAGGAGGAAATCGCGCGCACCTTGCCGCCATAGGGTTTGACCAGGGCCGTCAGTGCCCGGTCCGGGTCGCGAAGGTCGTAGAGGCCGGTCACGCGCTGGCGGCCGAGCGTGCGATCCGGCACGCTGATCCAGGCGGGATGGTAACGCTGCAGGCGTGCAACGACGCTGTCCACGGTGACGTCATTGACGAAGAGCAGGCCGCTCCGCCAGGCGCCGATCTCCTCCAATGGAACGACCGCGTGGCGGATCGCGCCGGTCGCGCCATCGACCGTCGCCATGTCGCCGGGCGCCATTTCGGCAACGGCCTGCCTGTCGCCTTCGCCGGAAATACCGACCACGCCGCGGGCGAGTTGCACCGTGGTTGCGGTATCGTCGAGCGCCACGTCGAAGGCGGTCCCGAGCACGGCCACCCGGGCATTGCCGGCCTCCACGGTGAAGGGGCGCTTGCCGTCATGCGCCACGTCGAAGAAGGCCTGGCCGGCGAGGAGGCGCACATGGCGGCCCTCCGGCGTCAGCTCGACATCGATGGCGCTATCGGCGGAAAGGTTGACGGCGCTGCCGTCGGCGAGCGTCACCATGCGGCTTTCGCCCGTGCCGGTGCGGAAATCGGCCTTGAGCCAGATCATCAGGGCCGGCGCGGCCAGCACGACGAGGAGTGCGGCGGCAAGGGCCAGGGCGATGCCTGTCGCAAGGGGCCGGCGGCTGCGGCGGGGCAGGGCCAGGGGCACGACCGGGCGGGCCGGCCACAGGTCGGCGTGGCGCGGCCGTATCTCGCCGAGGGCATCCCACGCTTTCAGTGCATCGCGCCAGGCGGAACGGTTGGTTTCCGCCCGCGCAAGCCAGTCCTCCACATCCCGGGCGGCCTGCGGACAATCGGGATCGGCCTTCAGCCGCAGCAGCCAATCCATGGCTTCTTCGATCGCGCGGCGCTTTTCGCTGTCGTCCTGAATCAAGTTCTTACCCGTGCCCCGGCTCCCCACGCCATGCCTGGCGTTCTAGCCGAATATCAAATTGCTGCGTAGGGACGATTTGCGCGCGGATTTTTTTCACGGGGCGTCATTGCCGAGCCGAAGCGCGATCTCCACCAGCGCGGCGCGGACATGGCGATGAGCAGTGGCGACAGAGATCCCGAGATGGGCGGCGACTTCCTCCAGCGTGTAGCCGCCGAAGCGGTGCATTTCGAGTGCAACGCGGACATCCAGCGGAAACCGGTCAAGAATCCCGGTGATGGCCCGCACCTCGTCGGAGACGAGTGCGGTCTCCTCCGGCGTCTCGACGGCGCGTGGCATGGACCAGAACGGCGGCTCGCTATCCTGTTCCCTCATCTCGATCTTGCGCCGCTTGATGAGATCGAGGCAGAGATTGCGCACGATGCGATAGAGATAGGCGAGTGTCTGGCTGGCGGAAGCGCCATAGGTGTTGGCCGGAGAGAAGCGCAGGAAGGCGTCCTGCACGATATCCTCCGCCGCCTCGCGCGAGCCGAGGATGCGCGTCGCATAACGCACGAGGGCAGGGCGGTGGGCGGCGTAGAGCAGCGAGGTGGCATCTCCCTCCTTCACGGCACAGCCTTTTCGAGGTGGGTCCAGCGGGAGGCCGTCGGCAGGAGTCCGACCCGGCACGTCAAGCCGCGCGCCAAAACCTTTCCCGCTCGTTTTCCGGCATCGCCGCACGTCGCCGCCATTGCCAATCCTTCAGAATCGCCGCGCCTCAGGCGGCAGTCGTGTGTCCATGAGACATATCTTAACTTGATTTATAAGGTCAAGTTTGTCTCGGGAGCGCGGCTGCCCGTCATGCCCGCCGATGCTTCGGCGTCACGCCATAGGCCTTCTTGAAGGCGGTGGTGAAGCTCGATGGGTTGCGATAGCCGGCGAGGTAGGCGGCCTGCGAGATCGGAATGCCGTCCCGCTCCAGCGCGGCGCGTGCCGTCTCCAGCCGCTCCTGCCGGATGAAGTCCGAAACGGTCGTGCCGAAATGCTCCTTGAAATGGCGCTGGATGGAGGATGTGCTGATGCCGATTTCGCGTGCGATGCGGTCGAGCGTCAGGTCCTCGCAAACATGGGCGAGGATGTAGTCGCGCACCTTCTCGCTCTGCCGGCGGCTCAAGGCCGTCGGCTGGTGCGGCGCGGCCGCGTCGGCCTCGACCAGAACCGTGCAGGCCTGGCACATGATGTCGAAGGCGTGCGAGTTGCGGTAGAGTGTCAGGAGTTCGCCCGCCATGGTGCCTGGCGGTTTGAGGATGTGTTCGGCGATCTGGATGAGGTGACGGTTCGGGGCAAAGCTGAACTCGGCGAGGTGCCGGGCGAAGAAGGCGCGCAGCTTCGGCATGCTCGTCGGCTGCGAGCGCATCAGCCGGTCGATCCAGGGCAGGGGCGCGGAGATCATGACCTTGCGCAGCGGCGTCGTGCTTTCATTAACGAACTGCAGCTTGCAGTCCCGCCCGACATTCAGCATGAAGACGGTCGGTTCCGGGTTTGCCGCATCGCCGGCATCGATGCGGAAGTGCTCCCCGTCCATCACGAAATGCTGCTGGCCTTGCAGAAGCACCATGATGAGGAATTTCGGCCAGACGTCATAGAGATTGTCGTCCGGCGTGCAGCTTGCCGGGCCATCCATGGCGCCGACGAACAGGTGTTGGGGAACTTCCGGTTTGATCCTGATGTTCAAGACGCCGCCCTCTTGCATCGCCTTTTTCCGCGCGAGCTGACCTCGGCTGCCGCTTCCGCAAAGTTTTCTGCGGCCTCCGCGAAAGTCTTTCCGGTCGACAGCCGATCCAAGCTACTGGCATAGTTGACTTCGTTAATCAAGTTTAATTGCCGGCCGCCATGCCGGCCTTGTCGTATGTGGATTCAGGAAATGTGGGGCATTCTTTCGCCGTCGATCGGACACCGTCGTATCATGCTGCTTGCCGCGGCCAGCGCCCTGGCACTGAACGCAGCCGTCGCGCAGGATCAAGGGACCGGCCAGGGCAGCACCGCACTGGAAGCGGTCGTTGTGGAGGGCGGCGCCGGCGAGCGGGGCGATGGACCGGTTGACGGCTACGTCGCCAAGAAGAGCCTTGCCGGTACCAAGACGGACACGCCCGTTTCCAAAACGCCGCAGACCGTCAGCGTCGTTTCCAAGGAGCAGATCGAGGACCAGAGCGCCCAGTCTGTAGCCGAGGCGCTGCGTTATACGCCGGGCGCGCTGACTGACTACCGCGGCGCCTCCAACCTGCGCGACGAACTTTTCGTGCGCGGTTTCTACTATGTGCCGAAATATCTCGACGGTCTCTTTCTTGGCGGCGACCTCTCCTATGCGAAGATCGATCCCTATCTTCTGGAGCGGGTGGAACTGATCTCGGGGCCTGCTTCCGTCCTGTACGGGCAGGCCAATCCCGGCGGTATCGTCAACATGGTCAGCAAGAAGCCGACCGATACGCCGCTGCGCGCGGTGGAGCTTTCGGTCGGCACGGACAAGTATCTTTCCGCCGGCTTCGATATCTCCGATACCTTCGACGATGCTTTCGGTTACCGCGTCGCCGCGAAGGGGCTTGGGCGCGACCTGCAGGAAGATTACGCCGCGAACCGCTCCTTCGCCATCGCGCCATCCTTCACCTGGTCGCCGGACGAGGGTACGTCGCTGACGATCCTTGGCGGCTACCAGAACGAACCGGATGCCGGCTATCGCAACTTTCTCGATGCTGCCGGCACCGTCACGCCGATCCCGGGTTTCGGCTTCGTGCCGCGCGATTTCTTCGTGTCCGATCCGGATTTCGAGCGCTCGGAACGCAAGCAGGCCTGGATCGGCTACGAATTCAAGCACGAGTTCAACGACAATCTCACCTTCCGCCAGAATGCGCGCTACCACCATGTCGACTGGCTGCACCACACGCTGGTCTATGGCAGTGCCGGCCCCGATCCGGTGACCGGCAACAACACGATCGTCAGCCGCTCGGCGAGCGGCGGCACGGACACCTGGAACCAGTTCACCGTCGATAACCAGCTCGAGGCGACATTCTCGACGGGGGCGGCAGAACACACGCTGCTCGGCGGTGTGGATTTCCAGTATCGCACCCGCGACTACAAGTGGGGCCGTGCCGCAGGGCCGAGCATCGACCTTGCCGATCCGCGCTACGGTGATTTCGACTTCTCGTCGCTGGTGCTCGCAACCACTGATCTTCAGGACCTGACGGCCCGTCAGGCCGGCGTCTACCTGCAGGGCCAGGTGGAGATCGGCGCGCTCAACCTCCTCGCCGGCATCCGCTACGACCGCGCCAAGACCGAGATCGACGACCGGCTGGGCACCAACGACCAGTCCTATGAGGACGGTGCCTTCACCTGGCGGGCCGGCGCGCTCTACGTCTTCGATAACGGCCTCTCGCCCTATGTCAGCTATGCGACCTCCTTCGAGCCGGCGCTCTACATGCCGCCTGCCGGGGCGTCGGCCTTCTCGCCCACGACGGCCGAGCAATTCGAAGTCGGCGTCAAATATGCGCCGGAAGGCTCCGGCCTGCTGCTGACGGCCGCCTATTACGATCTCAGGCAGAAGGACGTGGTGGCCGGTACCTGGGACCCGGACCTCGGCCAGACGGTCTATTCGCAGGTCGGCAAGATCCACAACCGCGGCATCGAGCTTTCCGCCCGGGCGGAGGTGACGAACAACCTCTCGCTGATCGCCGGCTACAGCTACATCGACTCGATCGTCAAGGAATCCGTCAACACCAGCGAAGTCGGCAAGATGCCGCCGCGCATTCCGCAGCACCAGGCCTCGCTCTGGGCGACCTACACGGCCGATGAGGGTGCACTGGAGGGGCTGACCGTCGGCGGGGGGCTGCGCTACATCGGCACGAGCTGGGGTGATGGCGGCAATTCGTTCAAGGTCGGCGCCGTCACGCTGTTCGACGCCATGGCTTCTTACGATTTCGGCGCGAAGAGCCCGGACCTGAAGGGGCTCTCGCTCCAGCTCAACGTCAAGAACATCGGCGACGAGCGTTATGTCGCCTCTTGCGCCAGCGCCTATGCCTGCTTCTATGGCGAAGGCCGCAGCATCGTCGCGACGCTGAAGAAGGAATGGTGATGCGCAGGATAGTAGGATCGGGCGTCGTGGCCCTGATCCTCTCGGTGACACCGCTGCTCGCCGCGGAAACGACACACGCCGTGCCGCTCGCGGTCGGCGCGGCGGTAACGGGGAAGGCTGTGGCGGCCGGGACAAGGCAGGTCTTCGATCCCGAGGCGGCTGCGGGCGACTATGTCAAGGGGACGCTTCGCGTCGAGGCTGGCGTGTTCGATCTCGATCTCGTCGACAACGGGGGCCGGCACCTGCGCCGCCTCGCGGAAGGGGCGGGGGGCGTCGCGGAGTTCCAGCTCGTTGCCGAAGGTTCTGGCGAGCGGCTGGTCGTCACGGCTGACCGCGAGGGCACCTATGTGCTCGGCATCGAGCGCAAGGTCGGCGTCGCCGACCAGCGGCCGGCGCCGACCGCGTATCTGAGCCCTGCCATCGCCGGGATCGCCGCCGCGGTCGCGATGGGTGGAACGACGGAGGCCTTCTGGGCGATGGTCACGGACCGCGGCACGCCACTTGTCGAGGACGGGCAGGACGGGCGCAAGGTCGTCACCTTCCTGGGGCGCGGTGCAAAGCGCAACATCCGCCTGTTCGGCGCACCGAGCGGCGATCACGAGGAGTTGCAGCGCCTTGGCGGCTCGGACATCTGGTTCAAGAGCTTCGAGGTGCCCGACGACACGCGGCTGTCCTATCAGCTGGCTTTCGATGTGCCTGATGTGCCGGGCACCGCGCGCGACCGGCGCGTCGCTATCCTTTCGACGGCCAAGGCCGATCCACTGAACCGGCACGGCTGGCCGGCGGAAGCGAAAGACGCCTACAATCAGGATTCCGTGCTGGAACTGGCCGGTGCCCCGCCGCAGCCGTTTCTGGCGGAGAAAGGCAACCCGCAGGGCCGGCTGAACACGCTGTCGGTCGAAAGCCGTTTGCTCGGCAACCGCCGCGACATCACGTTCTACTACCCGCCCGGTTTCGACCCGGCGCGCAAGGACACGATCCTGCTCTTCGTCTTCGACGCCGACCAGTATCTCGGCCGCGTGCCGGTGCCGCGCATCCTCGACAACATGATCGCCGCCGGCGCCGTCCCGCCGGTGGTCGCCGTCTTCGTCGCCAATCCCGACCGGGCGGCGCGGGCGCGGGAACTCCCGGCCAATCTGGCCTTTGCGGATTTCATGGCCACCGAGCTCCACCCGCTTGTCGCAAAGGAAACGGGGCTGGCGGTTCCGGCCGCGCGTACGGTGCTGGCCGGTTCCAGCTATGGCGGGCTGGCTTCGGCCACCGTCGCCATGCGGCATCCGGAGGTCTTCGGCAACGTGCTCGCCATGTCCGGCTCCTTCTGGTGGAGCCCGCCGGGTACGCCGGAGGATCGCCGGGAGCATGTGGCGGGGCTGATTGCCGCAGGCCCGGCGCTGCCGTTGCGCTTCTTTCTTTCGGCCGGGCTTTTCGAAACGGGTGCGCAGGGCACCGCGGGCATCCTCGAAACCAGCCGGCATCTGCGGGACGTGCTGCAGGCCAAGGGCATTTCCGTCATCTATCGCGACTATGCCGGCGGCCACGACTACCTCGTCTGGCAGGGCGTCATCTCGGACGGGCTGATCGCGCTTTTCGGTGGGGACCGGCCCTGACGGCCGGCTTCCCTTGTTGGGAAAACATGAGTAAAGACGTTATGTTTTCGGTGCGTCGGCAGGAGAGCCGACCGCCGGACAAGAATGAAAGGGAAGGCCATGCTCGAATCCGTCGCCTATCTGGAAACCGCCCACGGCCGGAAATACCTGGCTCAGCTGTGCAAGCACTTCGCGCACAAGATCGAGGTCACTGCTTCGGAAAACCACGGTGAATGTCACTTCGCTTGCGGCCTCGGCATTCTCGATGCCGATGACTATGGCCTGCGCATGACCGCCCGGTCGGAAAACGGCGAGGATCTCGCCCAGACCCAGTCGGTGATCGAATCCCACCTCGCGCGCTTCGCCTTCCGCGAAGAGCTTCAGCCGCTCGACTGGCAGTGGCAGAATAAGGCCGGCTGAGCGCTCGCATCCATCCAGCATGACAGGTAGACCATGAGACAGTTCCGCCCGCTCGCAGCTTTCGCCGCGCTTGCCCTTGCCATCCTGCCCGCCAGCGCCATGGACGTGACGACGGCACGGGGAACGGTCGCGGTGGACGGCGTGCCGAAGACCATCGCCGTCTATGACATGGCTGCGCTCGATACGCTCGACCGTCTCGGCATCCGCCCGGCGGGCGTTCCGGACAAGCTTTATGTTCCCGCGCTGGAGCCGATCAAGGCGGGTGCGACCACGGTCGGCACCCTTTTCGAGCCCGATCTCGAGGCGCTGAGCGCGCTCGGTCCCGATCTCATCATCGTCGGCAGCCGGTCCGCCGCAAAGGCGGATGTTGTGGCCAAAGTCGCGCCGACGATCGACATGACGATCGATGGCGACGATCTGGTCGGGCAGGCCAAGCTGCGCCTTCAGGCCTATGGTGCCCTGTTCGGCAAGGCGGCTGAGGCAAAGGCGATTGCCGGCGAGCTGGACACGAAGCTTGCTGCTGCCAAGGCTGCTGTTGCGGGCAAGGGCAAGGCGCTGATCGTCATGACCAACGGGCCGAAGGTCTCCACCTATGGCCCCGGCTCGCGCTTCGGCTGGGTGCATGCGGCGCTCGACCTGCCGCCGGCAATCGCCGAGATCGAGACGGCGACCCACGGCGAGGCGGTGTCCTTCGAGTTCATCCGCGAGGCGAACCCCGACTGGCTGCTGGTGCTCGACCGTGCCGCCGCCGTCGGCTCCAACGAGCAGGCCGCGAGGGTGACGCTCGACAACGAGCTTGTCGCGGAAACGACGGCATGGAAGAAGGGCCAGGTCGTCTACCTGCCGGCACCGGACTTCTACATCGCGGCCGGCGGCGTACAGTCGCTCGAACGCGTGCTTGCGACGGTCACGGAGGCCTTTTCCGCCGCGAAATGAGCGCCAGCGCCCTGCACCCATCCTTGCGGACCGGAACGATCGCGGGCCTCGGGCTCGCGATCCTCTTTGTGCTGAGCCTTGCCGTCGGCGTCAGTCCGCTGCCGCTCGGCCGGGTGCTGAGCGATCCCGAAGCGCTCCAGCTCCTCCTCGTCAGCCGCCTGCCGCGCACGCTTGCCGCGGTCCTGTGTGGCGCCGGGCTGGCGATCGCCGGGCTCATCATGCAGACGCTGGTACGCAACCGTTTCGTCGAGCCAGCGACCGCAGGCACGGCGCAGAGCGCCGAACTCGGCATCCTCCTCGTCACGCTGCTTTTTCCCGCCGCCGCGCTGCCAGTGAAGACGCTCGTCGCCAGCGGCGCGGCCCTTCTCGGTACCTCGATCTTCCTAGCGACCGCCCATCGCCTGCCGCCCGCCCAGCCCTTTCTCGTGCCGCTCTTCGGCATCGTCTATGGCGGGGTCATCGGCGCGGCGGCGACCTATGCAGCCTGGCAGGCGGATCTCCTGCAGTTCCTCGCCGTCTGGACCAACGGGGACTTTTCCGGCGTGCTGCGCGGGCGCTACGAGCTCCTGTGGATCGCTGCCGTGATGGTCGCCATCGCCTGGGTGGTCGCCGACCGGCTGAGCATCATGGCACTCGGGCGGGAGGCGAGCATCGGGCTTGGCATCGACTATGCCCGCATGATGCAGATCGGCCTCGTCCTCGTCTCCGTCATCACCGCGCTGGCCGTTGCCGTCGTCGGCATGATCCCCTTCGTCGGGCTTGCCGTGCCCAACATCGTCTCGCGCCTGATGGGCGACAATGTGCGCGGCACGCTGGGCTGGGTCGCCGCCGGTGGAGCGGGACTGGTTCTCGCCTGCGACATCGTCGGGCGCCTCATCCGCTATCCCTACGAAATTCCGGTCGGCACGGTGATGGGCGTGGTCGGCGGCGCGATCTTCCTCTGGCTGCTCTTCCGGCGTGGCGCCCATGCCTGACCGTCGTCTTCTCGCTCTTGCCGCGGCAGCCCTTGCCGCCGCCGCCGCGTTCCTGGCGATCGGCCTCAAGGGCAACATCGCCTTCGTGCTGGAACTACGGCTGCTGAAGCTTGCAGCTCTGGTGCAGGTGGGCGTGGCGATCGCCATTTCCACCGTGATCTTCCAGACCGTCACAGGCAACCGCATCCTGACACCATCGATCATGGGCCTCGATGCCCTCTACCTCTTCGGCCAGATGCTGATGGTCTTCCTGCTCGGCGGGGTCGGTTACGTGACGCTCGATCCGCAGCTGAAATTCGGCCTGGAGGTGCTGGTGCTGATGGCGCTCGCCTCGGCGCTGCTGCTGCCCATGCTCAAGAGCCGCCTCGACATGGGGCTGATGCTGCTGGCCGGCGTCGTCTTCGGCGTCCTGTTCCGCAGTCTGCATTCGCTGCTCGCGCGCCTCATCGACCCCAACGAATTCTCCGTCGTGCAATCGGCGAGCTTTGCCAACTTCAATGCCGTGCGTACCGACCTCCTGGTCTTTGCCGCCATCGTCACGGTCGTCGCCGCCGTCATCGCCTGGCGCGCGCGCCACGTGCTCGACGTCATCTCGCTCGGGCCGGATACGGCGACGGGGCTCGGCGTCGGCTGGGCGGGCACCGTGACGGGCCTGCTGCTGCTCGTCTCCGCGCTGGTCGCCGTCTCCACGGCGCTCGTCGGGCCGGTCGCCTTCTTCGGTCTTCTGGTGGCGGCGCTCGCCGAGCGCATCGTCGATACCCGCCGTCACGGCGTGCTGCTGCCGGCAGCAGCCCTTGCCGGCATCGCCGTGCTTGTCGGCGGGCAGACGTTGTTCCAGCACGCGCTCGGCAATGCCACAGCACTCGGCGTCGTCATCGAATTCGTCGGCGGGCTTGTCTTCCTCCTGCTGCTGGTTCTCGGGAGCCGAAAATGATCCGGATCGAAAACGTCTCCTTCAAACACCGGACAACGCCGATCCTCACGGATGTCAGCCTGACGATCCCGAAGGGCGGCGTCGTGGCGCTGATCGGCCCGAACGGCGCGGGAAAATCCTCGCTTCTTTCGCTCGTTGCCCGCCTGCAAGCGCTCCAGACGGGTACCATCGACATCGACGGCCTGCCGGTGGACACGACGCCCGGCCGGGAACTTGCCCGCGTCATCGCCATCCTGCGGCAGGACACGACGGTGGCAAGCCGCCTCAAGGTGCGTGAGCTCGTCGGCTTCGGCCGCTTTCCTCACGGCCGTGGACGCCTTACCGAGGCCGACCACGCCATCATCGACGCGGCCATTGCCCAGTTCGACCTCGCCGACCTTGCCGACCGCTTCATCGAGACGCTGTCCGGCGGCCAGCGCCAGCGCGCGCTGGTCGCCATGGCCTTCGCGCAGGGTACGGACTACCTCCTGCTCGACGAGCCGCTGAACAATCTCGATATGTACTATGCCCGTGAGCTGATGCGCTCGCTGCGCAGCGCCGCCGACGGCAAGGGCAAGACGGTCGTCATCGTACTGCACGACATCAACCAGGCGAGCGCCCATGCCGACCGTATCGTTGCGATGAAGGGCGGCCGTATCGTTGCGGACGGCGCACCGACGGAGATCCTGACGCCGGAAATGCTCGAAACCGTCTTCGGCTTCCGCATGCGGGTGGAGACGATCGAGGGCAAGCCCTTCGTGCTGCATCAGCTTTAGGGCTGATTGACGAACGGGCACGGGATGCGCATCAGTTCCTCCCGTCGCAGGCCGAGGGGGAGCAGCATGGTCTATCCGGATACCTATTATCGCCGCACCATGACGGATCAGGTGGTGCGCCCGGCGCTCTCCGGCACCGTCGAGTGCGACGCGGTGATCATCGGCGGCGGTCTTGCCGGTCTTTCGACGGCTCTCCAGCTCGCGCGGGCGGGGCGGAGCGTCGTGGTGCTGGAAGCGGAAAGCATCGGCTTCGGCGCCTCCGGGCGCAATGGCGGCTTCGTCAGCGCCGGTTATGCGACGGGGGAGGACAATATTGCCCGCATGGCCGGCCCGGCCGTGGCGCACGACCTGTATCGCCTGTCGATGGAGGGCGTGGAGTTCGTCCGCGACAACATCCGGACCCTCGGCCTTTCCGATGCAGATCTCCGGCCCGGCCTGATGAGCGTGCTGCGCTACGATGACGGCGCGCGTCTCAGGGCCGATGTGGAGGAGGCGCGCCGGCGCTATGGCGAAGACATCGCCTACATGGATCGTGACGCCGTGCGTGCGGTGCTGAAATCGGATCGCTACCATCAGGCGGTGCGCCACGGGGCTGCCTTCCACATGCACCCGCTGAACTATCTGCGCGGCATTGCCCGCGAAATCGAGCGCCTCGGCGGGCGCATCTTCGGGCAGTCTACGGCGACAGGAACCGAACTGGACGAGGCGGAAAAGCGAGTGAGGACGGCGGGCGGCATGGTGACGGCGCGCGACGTCGTCTTTGCGACGGGTGGTTATACCGGGTCGCTGAATGCGCGGCTCCAGCGTGCCTTCCTGCCGATCGCCACCTATGTGATGGTCAGCGAGGAGGCGCCCGACCTTCTCGCCTCGGCAATCGCCACCCGCGAAGCCATCGGCGACAACCGCCGGGCGGGCGACTATTACCGCCTCGTCGACGACGGCCGGCGGCTGCTCTGGGGCGGGCGTATCACCACCCGCGCTGCTTCGACCGCCGGGCTGGTGCGCGAACTGCGCGCCGAAATGGTCGGCACCTTTCCGCAGCTTGCCGGCCTCGGGACGGAGCTCGCCTGGTCGGGTCTGATGTCCTATGCCCGCCACCTGATGCCCCAGATCGGACGCATGGCACCGGGCGTCTGGCATTGCACCGCCTTCGGCGGCCACGGCCTCAACACGACGGCGATTGGCGGCAAGGTCATTGCGGAGGGCATTCTCGGCGAAAGCGAACGCTACAGGCTCTTTGCGCCCTTCGGCCTTGTCTGGGCCGGTGGCCTTGCAGGGCTGGCGGTGGCACAGCTGACCTACTGGAAACTGCAGGCACAGGACTGGTGGCGCGAACGCGCGGCCTGAGACGACGGCCGCCACTGAGCGGTGGGTTGCCTGAATTGCGGTGTTGACTATCGACGCCGTCGCCCATTCTTCTTCCGGGAGGATATCGCATTGGAGCAGAGACACCCATGACCGACCAGACCCGAGTAGCGCTCATAGCCGGTGGGGCCGGCGGCATGGGAGCGGCGATTGCCACGCGGCTTGCCGCCGACGGTTACGCTGTCGTTCTCGCAGACCTTGAATCCGAACGCCTGACGGCCGCGGCGGAGGCAGTGCAAGTCGGGGGCGGTGCCGCGCTTGCGGTGCCGCTCGACATGCGCAAGGTCGCCTCCTGTGCCGCTGCCGTGGAGAAGACGCTCGCCTGGCGCGGGCGCCTCGACGCCCTCGTCAACGCCGCGGGTGTCTGGCGCGAGGGTGCGGCCGGAACGATGACGGAAGAGGACTGGGACATCGTGCTCGACGTCAATCTCAAGGGAGCGTTCTTCCTCATCCAGGCGGCCATTCCGCATCTGGAGAACGGCGCCTCCATCGTCAACATCGCCTCGGATGCCGGCCTCGTCGGCAACAACGGCGCGTCGATCTACTGTGCCTCGAAGGGCGGGCTGGTTCTGTTGACCAAGGCGCTGGCGCTGGAACTTGCGCCGCGCCGCATCCGCGTCAACGCGGTCTGCCCTGGCGACGTCGCAACGCCGATGATCGAGTTCCAGGCGGAACGCTATGGCGGAGGCGACCCGGACGGCTACAAGGCGAAACTCCTGTCCAACTATCCCCAGCAGGAAGCCGCCCGCTTCATCCGGCCGGAGGAGATCGCCCGCATGGTCGCCTATCTCTGCGAGCCGGATGCCGCGCCCATCACCGGGGCCGCGCTTTCCATCGATTTCGGCGTGACGGCCGGCTACTGAGGAGGGACGGATGCAGCGCAAAACGGCGATCATCACCGGAGCAGGGGCCGAGGACGGCATCGGCTTTGCCTGCGCACGGAGCCTGGCGGAGGAGGGCTATGCCGTCCACCTCGTGGCAACGAGCGATCGGATTTTCACCCGTGCCGCGGAGGTGAGGCGTAACGGGTTCTCCGCGACGGGCCACATTTGCGACCTCACCGTCAAGGCCGATGTCGAGCGCCTGCGGCAAGCGACGGGGCCGGCCGCGGTGCTCGTCAACAATGCCGGCATGGGCAGCCTCGCGCAGCCGGCACTGCAGCGCGACTTTGCGATGCTGGAGGAGGCGGATTGGGATCGCGGCATCTCCGTCACGCTCAAGACGACGTTCCTTTCGACCCGCCTCTATCTGCCGGACATGCTGGCGGACGGCTACGGCCGCATCGTCAATGTGGCGTCGGTGACAGGCCCCTATGTCGCCAATCCCGGCGAGACGGCCTATTCCGCCGCCAAGGCTGGCATGGTCGGCCTGACCCATGCACTGGCGCTCGAAGCCGGCCCGCATGGCGTCACGATCAATGCCGTGGCGCCAGGCTGGATCGATACCGGCGCGTCGACGGAGGAGGAGCGCCGCGCCGCCATGGCGACACCCTGTGGCCGCGCAGGCCGGCCAGACGAAGTGGCGGCCGCCGTCGCCTTCCTTGCCTCACCCAAGGCGAGCTATATCAACGGTGCCGTGCTGGTGGTCGATGGCGGAAACATTCTTCAGGAGCGCAAGGCCTGAGATGTTACCGAGGCAGGCGCGGGGATTTCGGTTTTGCCCCGCCACTGTTTTCATCATAGTGACCACACCCCAACAGGCGCTGCAGGCGCCAAGACTGGAAGGCTTCCCATGACCGATCCTTGGCCCACTGCCGGCACGCCGCTCGACGATGTCCTCACCCCGATGCCCGTCATCGACGAGGACCGGCTGGCCGCCAACATCGCCCGCGCGCAGGCCTATTTCGACGGGCACGGCAAGGCCTTCCGCCCGCATATCAAGACCCACAAGATCGTCGCCGTCGCCGAGGCGCAGCGCGCGGCCGGCGCCGTCGGTCTCAATTGCCAGAAGATCAGCGAGGCCGAGGTTTTCGCCGATGCCGGTTTCGAGGACATCCTGATCACCTACAACATCCTCGGTGCGGCGAAGCTCGGGCGCCTGCGCGGGCTGCACGAGCGGGTGCCGCGTCTTGCCGTGGTCGCCGACAGCGCCACGACCGTGGACGGTCTTGCCCGCGCCTTCGATGCCGCCCGTCCGCTGACCGTGCTTGTGGAGTGCGATACGGGCGGGCGCCGATGCGGCGTGCAGACACCGGAGGCGGCAACAGAACTGGCGGCCCGCATCGCCGCCGCGCCGCCCCTCCGCTTCGGCGGCATCCTCACCTACCCTGCAACCGGCGGCGCAAGCGCCGTGGAGGCTTTCATCGCCGGGACCATGACGCTGCTGGCGGCAAGGGGGCTCGATTGCCCGGTGCGCTCCAGCGGTGGTTCGCCGGACCTCTGGAAGGCCCATCTCGTGCCTTCCGCCACCGAACACCGCGCGGGAACCTATGTCTACAACGACCGGAGCATGGTGCGCGCCGGCCATTGCACGCGGCAGGATCTTGCCATGCATATCCTTGCGACCGTCGTCTCGCGCCCGGCTGAGGATCGTGCGGTGCTGGATGCCGGTTCCAAGGCGCTGACCTCGGACCTGCTCGGTTTCAGCGACTACGGCGAGATCGAGGGCCACGAAGGCGCCCGCATCGTCTCGCTCTCGGAGGAGCATGCGGTGGTCGATCTCAAGGATTGCCGGGGAGAGTTTCCCGCCATCGGCAGCGTGGTGCGCATCGTGCCGAACCACACCTGTGTCGTCAGCAACCTGTTCGACCGTATGGTCTTCCACCGCGGTGGCATCGTGACGCGGGTCGAGGCAGTCGCCGCACGCGGCACGGTCTGGTGAGGCCGGATTTCGGTTGACGGCGCGCGGCAAAGCCGCTCGTGCTGGCCGGCAAACGCATTCAAGGAGAATCGCCATGGCTGACAACGACGCCCCCTTCTTCATCGAGGATACCGACGAGACGGAGATCTCCTCCGACACCGCCGGCCTCGGCAACCTCCTCGTCACCACGCACATCCCGCTGCGCGCCGACGGATCGCTGGAGACCGGTGATATCAGGACGCAGAGCATCGCGACGCTGGAGAGCCTGAAGGCGTCGCTGGAAAAGGCCGGAAGCAGCCTTGCCGACGTGATCCACCTGACGATCTACCTCACCGACATCAACGAGCGCCCGGCCTTCAACGAAGTCTATTGCGCCTATTTCAAGAAGCCCTATCCGGTGCGTTGCGCCGTCGGGGTCGCCGCGCTCGCTGATCCCGATATGCGCGTCGAGGTGACGGCGATGGCGGCGCGGCGCGGGCGCGCCTGAGCCCATGCCGGACGCATCGCTTGGTTTTGCGGTGCGTCTGGCTCTGCTCTCGCCGGTCGGCGCGTGCATCCACGGGCGATGCGCAATTGAAATTCATATTTTCTATAAAAATAGTGAAATAAGAAATGGCGTGCCTGCTATCCCGGGCTTCCGCTTGTTATCCCTATCACCATCAAGGGTCTCAAGCGGAGCGGGAACGATGAACGCCCATGTCGAAAACACACGTTTCAACCTTCACGGCACGTCGCTGATCGAGCAGCCGGCCGACGCCGACACGCTGAAGGCGGCGCTGCGCACGCTCGGCGGCGGCGTCAGCATCATCACGGCCGGCGAGGGCGAAACCCGCACCGGCGCGACCGTCACGTCGGCGACCGCGCTCTCCGTCGAGCCGGCGCGCATGCTGGTCTCCCTCAACCGCACCTCGTCCACCTGGCCCATCGTCGAACGCTACGGCCACCTCGGCATCAACATCGTCGGCAGCGCCCATGAGGCCCTTGCCAACCAGTTTGCCGGCCGTGGTGGTCTTCGTGGCGCCGATCGCTACCACGGCGCGGACTGGACCACCGCCGTCAGCGGCGCGCCGCTTCTGGTCGATGCCGTCGCAGCAATCGACTGCATTATCGAGGAAGCCATCGAACGGCACAGCCACGTCATCGTCATCGGCAAGGTTCTGGCGATCCGCCTCGGCGCCGGCCATTCGCTGCTCTATCAGGACGGCCGCTATCATGCCCTGTCCTGACGCCTGCTGAGCGGCGCCCGCCGCACCGACATCCACATCCGAGTACTGCCGTACCCCGCCGCGGGCGGGATCGGACCCCTGTGGCCGACGCGGCCCTCTCCAGATGCGATGAAAGGAAACATGATGACACGCAAGATCAGGCTTGGCGCATTCCTTCCCGGCGGCGGCCAGCACGTCGCCTCCTGGCGGCACCCGGACCAGCCGGCGGACGGCGCCACCAGCTTCGAGTTCCACAAGCAACTCGCCCAGACTGCGGAGCGCGGCCTGTTCGACGCTTATTTCCTGGCGGACAACCTTGCCATCGGGTTCGGCGGGGCGCGGGAAGGGGGCAATGCCCGCGTCGCTGGCTTCGAGCCGGTGACGCTGTTTTCGGCGCTTGCGCCCTTCACGAAAAATCTCGGTTTCATCGCCACCGCCTCGACGACCTACGAGGAGCCCTACAACACGGCCCGCAAATTCGCCTCGCTCGACCTCATTTCCGGCGGGCGTGCCGGCTGGAACGTCGTCACCACCACGGGTGATCCGACCGCGCAGAACTTCAACCGCGAGACCCAGTTGCCCCATGCCGCGCGCTATCGCCGCGCTGCCGAGCATGTCGATGTGGTCAAGAAGCTCTGGGACAGTTTCGAGGATGACGCCTTCCTGCGCGACAAGGAGAGTGGCGTCTTCTACGATCCGGAGAAGCTGCACGAGAGCGACCATCGCGGCGAACATTTTCAGGTGCGCGGGCCGCTCAACGTCGCCCGTTCGCCGCAGGGCCATCCTGTCATCGTGCAGGCCGGCCAGTCGGATGACGGCCGCGGGCTTGCCGCCGCGACGGCGGAAGTGATCTTCACCGCCCACCAGCACATCGGGACGGCACAGGAATTCTACCGCGACATCAAGGCGCGCGCCCGCGGCCTCGGCCGCAATCCGGACCATATCCTCATCATGCCCGGCGTCTCGCCCTTTGTCGGCCGAACGCTGGAGGAGGCGCGCGAAAAATACGACCGCCTGACCGCGCTGATCGTCGAAGCGGATGGCGTCGGCCTCCTCAACGGGCTCACCGGCGGCACGCTCGATCTTCGTGGTTACGACCTCGATGGTCCGCTGCCGCCCGCACCGCCGACCGAGGGCATGAAGAGCCGTCAGGCACTGATCCGCCAGATCGCCGACGAGAACAATTTCACCATCCGCCAGCTCTACCAGTGGATCGCTTCCGCCCGTGGCCATTACACCGTCGTCGGTACGCCAGAGACGATCGTCGATACGCTGCAGGAATGGTTCGAGAACGAGGCCGCCGACGGATTCAACATCCTGCCGCCCTGGCTGCCGACGGCGCTCGACGACTTTGTCGATCTGGTCATCCCCGAACTCCAGCGCCGTGGCCTGTTCCGTACCGCCTACGAGGGCACGACGCTGCGTGAAAACCTCGGTCTGCCGTTCCCCGTCAACCGCTGGGCCGGCGCACGCGCCGCCGTCCAGGCCGCCGAATAGGAGACGACGATGTCCTATGAAAACGTGAACTCCACCCTCGGTGCGGATTTTCGCCTTGCGAACCGGCCGCCGGCGGCGCCCGGTCTTGCGACACGGTTGAATGCGCTGTTGCCGTCGTTCCTCGCCCGCTACGGACTGGTTCTGGCCTTCCTGGCGCTCTGGCAGATTTCGAGCACGCAGGGCTGGGTCAATCCCTCCGTCTTCCCGCCGCTCCACATCATCGTCTCGGCTCTCTGGGACAGCCTTGCCAGCGGCGCGCTTCTCGATGACATCTTCATCAGCCTCCAGCGCTCCGGTATCGCCTTTGTCGCCGCCGTCGCGATCGGCATCCCGCTCGGCCTTGTCATGGGGCAGGCGAAGATCGTCGAGCAGGCGCTCGATCCCCTACTGCAGTTCTTCCGCCAGACCTCGGCGCTCGCGCTCTATCCCGTCTTCATCCTGCTGCTCGGGCTCGGTGAAACGTCAAAAGTCTTCGTCATTTTCTGGGCGACGCTCTTCCCGATTTTGCTTGCCACGATCGGCGGCGTGAAGGAGGTCGACAGCAAGTTGATCGAGATGGCGCGGACCTATGGCGCAGGGCGTTTGACGATCTTCCGCCGCGTCATCCTGCCGGCCTCGGTTCCTGCGATCTTTGTCGGCCTGCGCCTCTCCGCCACCACGGCGCTGCTGCTCCTCATCGCCGCCGAGATGATCGGCGCCAACAAGGGCATCGGCTTCCAGGTGATGAACGCCCAGTACAATTTCCAGGTCCCGCTGATGTTCGCCGCCATCCTGCTTCTGGCGCTGCTCGGCCTCCTCGCCAATGCGGTGCTGGTCCTCCTCCAGAAGAAACTCTGCCGCTGGTCGCAGCCGAACGCCTGAACCTTCCGCATTTCTCTTTGTCAAAGGACACCGCCATGACCTTCCACTCGCGAAAACTTCTCCTCTCCACCACCCTCTTCCTGGGCCTTGCCGGCACGGCCTTCGCCGAGGATGTGAACCTGCGGTACCTCGCCAGCCAGGGCGGTCTTTCCGCCCATGAGCTTGCCGCCGAACTCGGCTATTTCAAGGGAACCGGCATCACGATCGAAAATGTCGGTTATGCCGCCGGCGGCCCGGCCTCGCTGATCGCGCTCGCCTCCGGTGATGTGGAGCTCGGCAGTGCGGCCACCTCCGCCGTTCTGAACTCGATCATCGGCGGCAACGATTTCGTCGCCGCCTATCCCTCGAACGGCATCAATGCCGAAGTCCAGTCGATCTTCTATGTGCTGGAAGACAGCCCGATCAAGGATATCAAGGATATTGCCGGCAAGAGCATCGCCGTCAACACGCTGGGCGCCCATCTCGACTATACGATCCGCGAGGCGCTGCATTCGGTCGGCCTGCCGACGGATGCAGCCAACCAGGTCGTCGTGCCCGGCCCGCAGCTCGAGCAGGTGCTGCGCTCCGGCCAGGTGGACATCTCGGCGTTCGGATACTGGCAGACGACCTTCGAGGGTGCGGCCAGCAAGAATGGCGGCCTGCGTGCGATCTTCGACGATACGGACGTGCTCGGCGAGATCGCCGGCGGCTTCGTGGTGCTGCGCCGTGATTTCGTCAAGGCGCATCCCGAGGCGGCAAAAATCTTCGTCGAACAGTCGGCCCGTGCGCTCGATTATGCCCGCGAGCACCCCGAGGAGACCCGCAAGATCCTCGCAAAGGCCTTGCAGGAACGCGGCGAGAACCCTGATATTGCGCAATATTTCCGCGGCTATGGCGTTCGTGCCGGCGGCCTTCCGGTCGAGCGGGACGTGCAGTTCTGGATCGACGTTCTGGTCCGCGAAGGCAAGCTGAAGGAAGGCCAGCTCGCGGCCAAGGACGTGCTCTATTCGCCCGACGCGGCAACGAACTGAGGTCTCCCATGAGCCTTGCCCCTGCAACGATCCGCGGAGAGGTGACGATCCGTCACCTCTCGAAATCCTACACGCTCGATGGCCGGCCGCTGCCGGTCCTCGACAACGTCAACCTGAAGATACGCTCCGGGGAGAGCCTTGCCATCGTCGGTGCCAGCGGCTCCGGCAAGACGACGCTGCTGCGTATCCTTGCTGGGTTGGAGGATGCCGATGGCGGCGAGGTGCTGATCGACGGCAAGGCCGTTTCGGGCGTCGGCGCGGAACGCGCCGTGATCTTTCAGGAGCCGCGCCTGCTGCCCTGGCTGACCGTACTCGAAAACGTCGCCTTCGGTCTCGATACGCGCGGGGCCTCCCGCGAGGAAGCGAAGGCCCGTGCGCGGCGCTATGTCCAGCTCGTCGGCCTGCAATCCTTCGAGAACGCCTATCCGCGCCAGCTTTCCGGCGGCATGGCGCAACGCGTCGGCATCGCCCGGGCGCTTGCCGTACAGCCGGAGATCCTGTTGCTGGACGAACCGCTCGGCGCGCTCGACGCCATGACGAAGATCGGCATGCAGCAGGAGCTGACGCGCATCTGGCGCGATGAGGACGTCACGACCATCCTTGTGACACACGACCTGGAGGAGGCGATCTACCTTGCCGACCGCATCCTCATCCTGCCGCGCGAGAAGAACGCCGCGCCGCGGCTGATCGAGATCGACCTGCCGCGTCCGCGCGACCGCAGCGCGCCGGAATTCGTCCGTCACCGCGAGGAGCTGCTGACCCTCTTCGGTCTGCACTGAGCGCCATCGCGCACGATTGCCTTTGACCCCGCCTGCTCCGGCCGATAGACGAACGTCATCCGGCCGGGCAGGCGGGCTTTTGCGTCAGGCCGCCGGGTTGGACAGGACCGTTTAAGACCGGAGGATGCCATGACCGATCTTTTCGACGCTGCGCCGCGCTCCGGCGTCATGCCGCTTGCCGCGGAACTGCGCCCGGCGACGCTGGACGACGTGATCGGCCAGGAGAAGATCATCGGCGAGGGCACCATGCTGCGCCGGCGCATCGCCGCCGGAAGGCTCGGCAGCATCGTGCTCTACGGTCCGCCCGGCCTCGGCAAGACGTCGATCGCCCGTGCCATCGGCAACATGCTCGGCAAGAGTTTCCGCCCGCTGCACGCCGCGCACAACAACGTGGCCGACATCCGCAAGATCGCCGACGAGGCGCGCATGCGGCCGACCCTGCTCTTTGCGGACGAGGTGCATCGTTTCAGCGCGACGCAGCAGGACCATCTCCTAGCGCTCTGCGAAGAGGGCGTCGCCGACTTCATCGGCGCAACGACCGGCAATCCCTACCACACGCTGACGCCTGCACTCATCTCCCGTTCGACCATCTTGAAACTGGAGCCGCTGACGCTCGAGGAGATGGAAGAGGTGGTGCGGCGGGGTCTTCGCCATCTTGCGGCGCGCGGCATCGAGGTGCGCCTGGAGCCCGCCCAGCTGCGCCGCATCGCCGGCCGGTCCGGCGGCGATGCGCGGCGGGCGCTGACGGTGCTCGAAAGCCTTGCCGTCGGGCACGCTTCGGGAATACCTGTCGTCATCACCGAGGCGATGGTAGAGGAGGCCTATGCCGCCGCGCCGGTCAACCACGACCGGTCGGGCGATGCGCATTACGACGTCGTCTCGGCCTTCGTGAAGTCGATGCGCGGTTCCGATCCCGATGCGACGCTCTACTGGCTTGCCCGGCTGATCCACGGCGGCGAGGACCCACGCTACATTGCGCGCCGCATCATGATCCACGCCTCCGAGGATGTCGGCCTTGCCGACAATACGGCGCTGCAGACGGCGGTGGCGGCGTTGCATGCGGTGGAGAAGATCGGTTATCCCGAGGCGCAGATTATCCTCGCCCATGCCGCTCTTCACGTCGCCCGGGCGCCGAAATCGAACTCCGCCTGCCGCGGCATCTCGCTGGCACTTGCCCATGTGGCAAAGGAAGCGCCATCGTCGGTGCCGCTTCATCTGCGTGACGCCCACTACAAGGGTGCGGCGGCGCTCGGCCATGTCGGTTATGCCTTTCCGCATGATGACGGACGGGGCTGGAGCGAGCAGGTTTACGCGCCGGAGGTGCCGCGCGGCGCCTTCTACCAGAGCGACGCCCGCGAGGCAGGAACTTTCGAACGGCGCGCCGACGAGCACTGGGACCAGATCACCGGCCGGCCGACACCACGCCGCTTCGGCGAGAAGCGCTGACGGCTACGGGGCGGTGAGGCCGGCCCGAACCCGGTTGACGACCGTCCAGGCGAGCAGCACGCAGGCCATCGGCTGGATATGCCATGTCCAGGCGGGTAACGTGCCGAAACCGGCGACGAGCGCGCCGAGCGCCCCGAAGAGGACGGCCCGGTCGCTCTTGCCCATCGGCCCCTCGTAGCTGCGTCCGTTGCCATGGGCGACGCCGAGCACGCCGGCGAACTCCGTCAGCGCGGCGAGAAAGACGATGGCGGTGAACCACGGCAGGGAAAAGGGCGCGACCAGCGCGAAGGGCACGTACAGCGCGGCATCGGAGACGACATCGGTGATCTCGTTGAGATAGCCGCCGAGCGGGCTCTTCTGGCCGTGTTCGCGCGCGAGCATGCCGTCGATGGCGTTGAGCCCCATGCGCAACAGCATCCAGACCGGAACGAGCGCGAAAAGGGCGGGTGCCGGATTGACGAGAAGCAGCGCGCCGATCCCCACCGAGACGATCGCGGCGATCAGTGTTACCTGATTTGCCGTGACGCCCATGGCCGCCAGCCGTCCCACCAGGGGGCGAAGCAGGTTCTGGAAGGACGATTTCAGTTTATAGATCGACATGTCAGCTCGAATCCGCTCGATTGCGTGCCACAAAAGAGGATGCAAATCGTATGAAATCAACTGCAAACATGCGTCCTCATCCGTATAGGTGCTGAGGTTTCTACAGGAGAGATGACAGCATGATCGAATCCGCCTTTGCGAGCCATGACGGCGTGGAGCTTTTCTACCGTGCCTGGCCCGCCCGTTCCGGCACGGCGAAAGGCGCGATCGTGCTTTTGCACCGCGGCCATGAGCACAGCGGCCGGGTGGCGCATATTGCCGAGGAGCTCGGGCTCGACGACTTCGCCTTCTACGCGTGGGATGCGCGTGGCCATGGCCGGTCCCCCGGCGAGCGCGGCCATTCGCCGTCCTTCGCCCATTCGGTGCGCGATCTCGACTGCTTCGTCCGCCACATCCGCGAGACCGGCGGCTTTGCCATGGACCAGATTGCCGTCGTCGCCCAGAGCGTCGGTGCGGTGCTCGCTTCCACCTGGGTGCATGACTATGCGCCGGATATCCGCGCGCTGGTGCTGGCGTCGCCCGCCTTCGACGTGAAACTCTACGTACCCTTCGCCAGGGAGGGCATCGAGCTCTGGCAGAAGCTCAAGGGCACGTTCTTCGTCAACTCCTACGTCAAGGCCCGCTTCCTGACGCACGATCCTGCGCGCATTGCTTCCTTCGAGGCCGATCCGCTGATCACCCGTCCCATCGCCTCCAACATCCTCCTGGAGCTCTACGAGGCGGCGGACCGGGTGGTCGGCGATGCGCGTGCCATCACGGTGCCGACGCAGCTTCTCGTTTCCGGCAGCGATTTCGTCGTGCGCCATGCGCCGCAGCACCGCTTCTTCGAAAATCTCGGCAGCACGATCAAGGAGCGCCATGTGCTGCCCGGCTTCTACCACGACACGCTCGGCGAGCGGGACCGGGCCAAGGCGCTTGAAAAGGTGCGGACCTTCCTCCTCCAGCGTTTCGCCGAACCACCCGTGGTGGCCGACCTGCGGCGTGCGCATCTTTCCGGCTACACCCGCGACGAGGCCGACCGGCTGGCGACACCCTTGTCGCTGTTCTCCCCGCGCGGGCTCTACTGGGCACTGACGCGGGGCTCGATCCGCCTCGGGAGCCTTTTTTCCAAGGGCATAGAGACGGGCGTGCGCACCGGCTTCGATTCCGGTTCCACGCTCGACTATGTCTATGAGGACGAGGCCCGTGGTCTCGGCCCCGGCGGGCGGCTGATCGACCGGCAATTCCTCGATGCGATCGGCTGGCGCGGCATCCGCCAGCGCAAGGTCCATCTGGAAGAGCTGATCGGCAAGGCACTGGCACGCCTGAAGGCCGAGGGACGGCCGCTGCGTGTGCTCGACATCGCCGCCGGCCACGGGCGCTACGTGCTCGACGCGGTTGCGGGATCCGAAGCGAAGCCGGAGAGCATCCGCCTGCAGGACTATTCGCCGATCAACGTGGACAAGGGCGCGGCGCTGATCGCCGAGCGCGACCTGAGGGAGGTGGCGGAATTCCACCGGGCCGATGCCTTCGACACCGAAGGGCTTGCCGCGATCACCCCGCAGCCGACGCTCGCGATCGTCTCCGGCCTCTACGAGCTCTTCCCGGACAATGCCCTGATCGAGGCCTCGCTGGCCGGGCTCGCCCGGGCGATGGAGCCGGGGGCGCTGCTCCTCTATACCGGCCAGCCCTGGCATCCGCAGCTCGAGATGATCGCCCGGGCGCTGACCTCGCATCGCGGCGGCGAGGCGTGGATCATGCGGCGGCGCACCCAGCAGGAAATGGACCAGCTGGTGGCCGCGGCGGGTTTCCGCAAGGTCGAGCAACGCATCGACAAGTGGGGCATCTTCACCGTCTCGCTGGCCGAGCGTATCTGAGGCGATCATGGGGGAGGGCGTCGCATCTGTTGTTGCCGTCGATCGCCGCGCGGTTTTTCGCGCTGCGGCGCTGTGGCTCGCCTTCCTGGCACCGTTCTTCTATCTGACTTACGGTTTCTCCAACTGGCTGGCCGCGCAGCAGGCGGATGTGCCGAATCTCGCTTTCGGCTGGGAGCGGCACATCCCCTTCCTCGCCTGGACGATCCTGCCCTATTGGTCGATCAACGCCTTTTATGCGCTCTCGCTCTTCGTCAACGAGACGCCGGCGGAGGTCGGCCGGCTGGCGCGGCGTTATCTTACGGCGCAGGTCGTCGCCGCCCTCTGCTTCATCGCCTTTCCGCTGCAGGCGGTCTTCGTGCGGCCGGAGACGCAGGGGCTGCCGGGTTTCCTGTTCGACGTGCTCGGCGGCTTCGACAAGCCGTTCAACCAGGCGCCCTCGCTGCATATCGCCCTGCTGGTGATCATCTGGGAACATTGGCGCCTGCGGTTGCGCGGGGCGATGCTGGCACTCTGGCACGTCTGGAGCTTCCTGATCGGCATCTCCGTTCTCACGACCTGGCAACATCACAGCATCGATATCCCGACGGGTGCGCTGCTCGGCCTCTTTGCCCTCTGGCTGTTCCCGGCCGGCCGGCCGTCGCCGCTGGCAGGGTTCCGCCTGACGCTCGATACGAAGGCGCGGCGACTCGCCGTCTGTTATGCCGCCGGCGCGCTCGTTTTCCTGTTCCTCGCCGTGTGGACGACGTTCGATTCAGGGGCGGGCCTGCTGCTGCTCTGGCCGGCACTTGCGCTCGCCCTCGTCGCGCTCGCCTATGCCGGTGCGGGGCCGGATGTGTTCCAGAAACGGGCCGATGGCCGCATCAGCCTGGCGAGCCGCTGGCTGCTGATGCCCTACAGGCTGGGCGTGCGGGCGAATGTCTGGTGGTGGACGCGGCGCCTGCCCGATGCCGTCGAGATCGCCGACGGCGTTTTCCTCGGCCGGGTGCCGTCGCAGCGCTCACTTTCCACCTATGCCGCCGTTGTGGATATGACGGCGGAAAGGCCGGGCCTTGTCGTTCCCGGCCTTTCCTGGCGTGCTTTCCCGACGCTCGACCTGCTGCCCGTCTCCGCTGCCCGGATCCGCGAAGCGGCGCTCGCCGTCGAGGAGGCGGGGCGGCATGGGCCGGTCCTTGTCTGCTGCGCGCTCGGCTTCCAGCGCAGCGCGCTCGTTGCTTCCTGTATCCTGATGCGGACCGGCTTTGCCACCACGGCAGCGGCGGCGGTCGCCCAGATCCGGGCGAAGGGTCGGCCGGTGCATCTTGCGCTGGAAACCTATGCCGCGATCGAGGAGGCGGCGCGATGACGGACTGGCAGACGGTTGTTGCGGATACCGTCCGGCGCCTTCAGCGCAACGGCCTTGCCGGCGGGGCAACGGCATTGCTGATCCTCGCCGTGGCGCCGCCGACGGCCGGCGCCCACGGTTTTACCGGGCCGCTCGCCTGGGGGCTGCTGCTCGCCTTCTGCCTCGTGCCGCTGGCACTTTCGGTGCATCTTCTGTTCGACGCCGCGCTCTTCCGGCTCGCCGCCTCCCATGACGGGGAAACGACAGGGCTTGCTGCCATCGACGACGTGCTGGCGCGCATGGGGCTTCGCGCCAGGGGGAGCGTTTCGGCAACGCTGCCGGAGCGTCTGCAGGGATGCCGGCGGCTCCTCTGGCTGCAGCGGATCGCATTGCTGATCGCCATCGCACTCTACTTCGTCCTGCTCCTCGACGGGATGGAGGGAGGCGGGGCATGAGCGTGAGCGGCGTATCGCTTTTGCAGAGCGTGTCCGGGGCGGCGCTTGCGGGGCTTTCGCGGGCGGTCACCGGCGTGCGGCCGATCTGGGCGGGCTCGGCGCCCTATGGCCGGCAGCGCATCTATTTCGCCAACCATGCAAGCCACGGCGATTTCATCCTGATCTCCACCTGCCTGCCCTTTGCCGAACGACGCCGAACCGCCGCGGTTGCGGGAGCGGACTACTGGAATGCCGGCCCGGTCCGCCGCTTCATTTCGGGCAAGATGCTGCGCACGGTGCTCGTGGAGCGCAACTGGGTGGAACGCACCGCCGACCCGATGCAGGTGATGCTCGCCGCCCTGGACAAGGGGCAATCCCTGATCTTCTTCCCCGAGGGCACGCGCAACATGACGGAGGAGCCGCTGCTGCGCTTCCGCTCGGGCCTCTACAATCTTGCGGCGCTTCGCCCGGATATCGAACTGGTACCCTGCTGGATCGAGAACATGTCGCGTGTCCTGCCGAAGGGCGCGCTCCTGCCGGTTCCGCTGCTCTGCCGCGTCGTCTTCGGCGCCCCGCTGGTGCTTCAGGCGGGGGAGGAGCGGAAAGTTTTCCTTGATCGCGCCCGCGAAGCGCTTCTCGCCCTTGCGCCCCGAAAGGATGGAACCCGTTGATGAGCGACGACACGCGTCTATTCCTCGGCCTCGTCTCCGTGCTCGTCATTGCGAGCCTTGTTGCGGGCGTGCTCTCCTGGCGCAGTGAAAAGCCGCTGCCGGCGACGCTCGAAAACCTCAATGCACGCATCAAGGCCTGGTGGATCATGGTCGCGGGTATCAGCGTCGCCTTCCTGTTCGGCACGGGCGGCGTGATCCTGCTCTTCGCCTTCGTTTCCTTCGCGGCGCTGCGCGAATACGTCACCCTCACCAACACCCGCCATGCCGATCGGTGGACGCTGCTCGGCATGTTCCTGATCATCGTGCCGGTGCAGTTTTACCTGATCTGGATCGACTGGTACGGGCTCTATTCGATCTTCATCCCCGTCTACTGCTTCCTCGCCATGCCGGCGCTGACGGCCCTGCGCGGCGACACGTCCCGTTTCCTCGAACGGGTCAGCGAACAGCAATGGGGCATCATGCTCTCGGTCTACTGCATCAGCCATGTGCCGGCGCTGGTGACGCTGCCCATTCCCGGCAACGAGGGCCGGGGCCTGCTGCTCATCGCCTTCCTCATCGCTACCGTGCAGGGCAGCGACGTGCTGCAGTACATTTTTGGGAAACTTTTCGGCCGGCACAAGGTTGCGCCGAGCATCTCGCCGTCAAAGACCTGGGAGGGGCTGATCGGCGGCATTGGCAGCGCCTCGCTGCTCGGGGCCGGGCTCTACTGGCTGACGCCGTTCTCGCCGCTCGAAGCGGGGGCGCTCGCCGCGCTCGCCTGCATCATGGGCTTCTTCGGCGGCCTTGTCGCCTCCGCCATCAAGCGCGACCGCGGGGTGAAGGACTGGGGCCACATGATCGAGGGCCATGGCGGCATGCTCGACCGCGCCGACAGCCTCGTCTTCGCCGCGCCGGTCTTCTTCCACATCGTCCGGTACGCGTGGACCTGAAACGATCCCGGCAAAAGGGCGCGGCGGTTACCGCCGTTTGGCCATGGGGGTCAACGGGCCGAGGCTGTCGAGATAGGCCGAGGCGCCGCCGTTCTCGTAGGTGCCGAAGGCGACATTGCGGTCGCGGTAGGATTTCAGCACTTGGCCGAGCCCGTTGGCGCCTTCGGCGCGCACCTGGCGCACCAGGCCGAGATCGACATTGATCGGAAAGATTTCCGCGACCTGCCCGCACTGGTGCACGACATTGCCTGTCGGGTCGGCGACCAGCGAACGGCCGACGCCGCCGGCATCGAGCCCGTTCACGTCGATCACGTAGCAGGAGAACATCACTGCCGTGGCCTGCACGATGGCCAGCTCCGCCTTGCGGTCGGTCGTGCCCGTGAGGACAGGATGGAGGAGCACTTCCACGCCTGCCGAGGTCAGCGTGCGCGTCGTTTCCGGGAACCAGATATCGTAGCAGATGGACAGGCCGAAGCGGCCGACATCGGGCACGTCGAAGATCAGGAAGTCGGTGCCGCCCGTGACCCCGGCCTCGAAAGGCATGAAGGGGAACATCTTGTCGTAGCGCCCGACGATCTCCCCATCCGGGTTGATCACGATGGAATGGTTGTAGGTCCGGCCTTCGCGGTGCACGAAGTAGCTGCCCGGTATGATCCAGACACGGTGCTTGGCGGCAAGCGCCTGGAAGGCGGCTTCGTCGACGGCAGGATCCTCCGCCGCGCAGGCATGCAGCGGCCCGTGCATGGCGAGTTCCGAAAAGACGATCATGTCGGTGCCCGGATAGAGCGCCATGGTCTTTTCCACCTGGATCGCCATGGCCGGAATGTTGCGGCCGCCGATCGGCACCGGCATCTGGATGCCGGATATCAGGAAACGGGAATTGTCCCGCCGGCCGCCGGACGGCAGCATTGCATTGGCTTCGAGGGAAGAGGCTGACATGGGGGACGATCTCGCTTGAACTACTTGCCCGTGCGCGCGGCCGGCCGCGTCGTCACGCCGCGCGGCGAGGGCGACACCAGGTCGTCGAAGGCCACGCCGCGGTAGGGCTTGCTGGATTTCAGCACGATATAGCTGGAAAGATTGCCGATCTTGGGGCCGAGCCGCAAAAGCTCGTCCGACAGCATCTGGTAGGAGGCGATGTCGGGGCAGACGAAGCGCACGAGATAATCGATCGGGCCGCTGACCTTGGTGCATTCCACCACGTAGCGCATGTCCTCGACCATCTGTTCGAAGATCTGGAAATCCTCGAGCCCGTGGCTGTTCAGGGTGACCGCGGCGATGACGTCCACATGCCGGCACACCTTTGCTAGGTCGATGCTGGCATGGTAGCTGTTGATGACGCCGGCCTTCTCCAGCCGCTTCACCCGCTGCAGGCAGGGGCTTGGTGATAGCCCCACTTCATCGGCCAGTTCCTGGTTGGTCATGCGTGCATTGGCCTGCAGACAGGCCAGAATCCGCAAGTCGATCTGATCGAGCCGGATCGACCCGTCTTCGTCCTTCATTCATTCGCCCCCTGCTGCACGGACCGGGCCATGCTGTCTCATGATGAGCGTGGCCTGGCGGCCCTGGCCATATGGATACTTTTGGCCCGACCCTGTCAAGCTGGCCCCCGTGCGCGCATTTTCCGGCCGGCAAACCTTGCTCCGGCCGCGCGATAAAAACTGTCGCCAGGGATGGGCCAGGCAGCAGCAAGTGTCGGAAGAGGATCGAAATACGGCAGCACCTTTGCCGCATCCGCCGCTACAGTTCTGGCATGTGAGGAGACATCGGAGGGGAGGACGATGGCATCATCTATCTTTGAGCAGATCACGCGCAAGAAGCCGGTCGATCGGCTTGTAGCGGATACGTCGGGCGGGGGCGACGGGCATGGCCATCTCGGCCGCTCGATCACGCTGTTCCAGTTGATCATGTTCGGCGTTGGCGCGACGATCGGCACGGGTATCTTCTTCGTGCTGAGCGAGCAGGTGCCGGTGGCAGGCCCCGCCGTCGTCATTGCTTTCGTCATCGCGGCGGTCGCGGCCGGGCTTTCGGCGCTCTGCTATGCGGAGATGAGTTCGATGATCCCGGTCTCGGGCTCGTCCTATTCCTACGCCTATGCGACGCTCGGCGAGGGCATCGCCTTCTTCGTCGCCGCCTGCCTGGTGCTGGAATACGGCATTTCCGCTGCCGCGGTGGCGGTGGGCTGGGCGGAGTATGTCGAAAAGCTGCTCGCCAACGTCACCGGCATCGTGCTGCCGGGCTGGATGATCAAGGGGCCGATCACCGTCGTCGACGGAGACCATCCCTTCGCCATGGCCTTCTTTGCCGAAGGTTCCGGCCTCATCAACCTGCCGGCCGTCATCCTGGTTATGCTGTGCTGCATCCTGCTTTTGCGCGGCGCCAAGGAATCGGCACGCGCCAACGCCATCATGGTGCTGGTCAAGCTCGCCGTGCTCACGCTCTTCATCGTCATTGCCGGCAGTGCCTTCAACAGCGCGAACTTCACGCCCTTCTTCAACGACAGCGGTTTCAATGGGGTGCAGGCGGCGGCGGCGTCGATCTTCTTCACCTTCGTCGGCCTCGACGCCGTCTCGACGGCGGGCGAGGAGGTGGTCAATCCGCGGCGCAACCTGCCGATCGCCATCATCTCGGCGCTCGTCATCGTCACCGGCTTCTACGTGCTCGTCGCCTTCGCTGCGCTCGGCGTGCAGCCGGCCAGCGCCTTCGAAGGTCAGGAAGCGGGCCTTGCCACGATCCTGCAGAACATCACCGGCTCCACCTGGCCGGCGAATCTTCTGGCCGCCGGCGCCGTCATCTCGATCTTCTCGGTGACGCTGATCGTGCTCTACGGCCAGTCGCGCATTCTCTTCGCGGTCTCGCGCGACGGCCTTCTGCCCTCGATCTTCCACCGGGTCGATCCGCGCAGCATGACACCGGTCGCCTGCACGATCATCGTTGCCGTCTTCGTCTCGCTGATCGCCGCCTTCGTGCCGTCTGGCCTGCTCTGGGACCTGACGAGCATGGGCACGCTCACCGCCTTCACGGTGGTGTCGGCCGGCGTGCTGATCCTGCGCTACACCCAGCCGGACATGCCGCGCGGCTACCGTGTCCCCTTCGGGCCGGTCCTGCCGGTTCTGTCCATCGCCGCCTGCCTCTATCTCATCTTCAAGCTGAGCTGGATGGTCTATGCCATCACCGGCGTCTGGGTGGGGATCGCCGCCCTTGTCTATTTCGGCTACTCCGCCCGCAATTCGCGGCTCGAAAAGCCTGAAGGTCTCGGCGAGGCGGCGGAATGAAGATCCTCGTCGGACTTTCCGCCGACCAGGGCGGGCAGGAGGCGCTCGCGCTCGGCGCGGTGCTGGCCCGCTCCTGCAACGCCTCGCTCGTCGCCTGCACGGTGACGCCCGATACCTGGGGGCATCCCTCGCCGGCGCGCGTCGACGGTGAATATGGCAGCTTCCTTGCCCGGCACACCGCCACGCTGCAAGCCGAGGCGAAGGCATCGCTTCCTGCCGATGTCACGGCGGAGTTCCTTGCCGTTTCCGCCTCCTCGGCCCGCGAGGGCCTGATCCGAGCCGCTTCGGAAACCGGTGCGGACTGCCTCGTGCTCGGCTCGGCGCGCGAGGCTCCGCTGGGCCGTTTCGGCGAAGGGGGCGTTACGACGGAACTGCTGCGTTCGGCGCATCTGCCGATCATGGTGGCGCCGCACGGCTATTCGGCCGGGCCCGAGACCCGCGTCCGCCGCCTCAGCGCCGCCTATTCGGGTTCGTCCTCCGCGCCCGACATCGTCGCCCGCAGTGCGGCGCTCGCCCATGACTATTCGGTGCCGCTGCGCCTCGTCACCTTCGTGGTGCGCGATAAGCAGATGTATCCGACGGGCGCCGGCTACGATGCAGAACAGTTCGTCTCCAATGTGCTGCGTGAGCAGGCGCGCGATGCGCAGACGGCCCTGCTTGCGGGGCAGGTTGGGCTTTCCGCGGAGATCGCGGATGGGGCGAGCTGGAAGGCCGCGTTCGAGTCGCTCGACTGGCAGGATGGCGAGGTTCTCGTGCTCGGCTCCAGCAAGCTCGGCCCGATCCTGCGTGTCTTCCTCGGCTCGAACGCCCGCAAGATCGTGCACAACGCACCGGTGCCCTGCCTTATCCTGCCGCGCGGCGAAGAATAATCGAAAAGGGTATTTTAGCCGCTCGGGCAAGTTTCGTAGAATGCCATGCAGGGTGGGGCAAAAGGCACAGACACACGCCCCGCCGGAGGAAGACAGAATGACGACAAGAACCTTCAACCAGCCGCTCGGCGGCAACGAAATGCCGCGCTTCGGCGGGCCCGCCACCATGATGCGCCTGCCGACGCAGCCGACCACGGAAGGGCTCGACGCCTGCTTCGTCGGCATCCCCATGGATATCGGCACGTCCAACCGTCCGGGCACGCGCTTCGGGCCGCGGCAGATTCGCACCGAGAGCTGCATGATCCGCCCCTACAACATGGCCTCGCGTGCCGCCCCCTTCGAAAGCCTGCAGGTGGCCGACATCGGCGACGTGGCCATCGACACCTTCAACCTGCCGAAATGCGTCGACATCATCACCGATGCCTATCGCGGCATCATCAAGGACGGCTGCATCCCGCTGACGCTCGGCGGCGATCACACGCTTTCCTATCCGATCCTGCGGGCGATGGCGGAAAAATACGGCCCCGTCGGCCTCATCCATGTCGATGCCCATTCGGATATCAACGAGCACATGTTCGGCGAACCTATCGCCCATGGCACCCCGTTCCGTCGCGCCGTCGAAGCCGGCGTGCTCGACACCAAGCGCTGCATCCAGATCGGCGTGCGTGGCACCGGCTATGCGGCCGACGACTTCGACTGGTCCCGCGAACAGGGTTTCCGCGTGGTGCAGGTGGAGGAGTGCTGGCACAAGTCGCTGACGCCGCTGATGGAGGAAGTCCGCGCACAGATGGGCGACCGGCCGGTCTATCTCTCCTTCGACATCGACAGCCTCGACCCGTCGATCGCGCCCGGCACCGGCACGCCTGAAATCGCCGGCCTCAACACCATCCAGGCGCTCGAAATCATCCGCGGCTGCTGGGGGCTCAACCTTGTCGGCTGCGACCTTGTCGAGGTCTCTCCGCCCTATGACCCCTCCGGCAATACGGCGATCACGGCGGCGAACCTTCTCTTCGAAATGCTTTGCGTCCTTCCGGGCGTGCAGAGGCGATAAAAATGGCAGACACCCGATTGACCACTGGCGAATACCTCGTCCGTCTCCTGGAATCCTACGGCGTCGAATTGATCTTCGGCATTCCGGGGGTTCACACGGTCGAACTCTATCGCGGCCTGCCCGCGACCAACATCCGCCATATCACGCCCCGCCACGAGCAGGGCGCAGGCTTCATGGCCGACGGCTATGCCCGCGTGACCGGCAAGCCGGGTGTCTGCTTCATCGTCACCGGCCCCGGCATGACGAACATCGCCACCGCCATGGGCCAGGCTTACGCCGACTCCGTGCCGATGCTGGTCATCTCGGCGGTCAATTCCCGTGGCGAACTCGCCATGGGCCAGGGCCGCCTGCACGAGTTGCCCTCGCAGCGCAACCTCGTGTCCGGCGTTGCCGCCTTCAGCCACACGCTGCTCGACCCTGCGCAGCTTCCCGAGGTGATGGCGCGTGCTTTCACCGTCTTCAACTCCGCGCGCCCGCGCCCGGTCCATATCGAAATCCCGCTCGACGTCATCGTCGCGGAGGCGCAGCACCTTTCGGCAGACGCATGGCCGCTGCCCGGCCGCGCCGCCGCTGATCCCGCGGCCATTGAAAAGGCCGCCGCGATCCTCAAGGCCGCAAAGCGCCCGATGATCGTTGCCGGCGGCGGGGCTGCCGATGCGGCGGCCGAGATTGCCGCTATTGCCGAAAAGCTCGATGCGCCGGTCTTCATGACCATCAACGGCCGCGGCATCCTGAAGCCGGGTGACCCGCGCACCATGACCGGCAATCTCAGCATGCCGCCGCTGCTGGAAGAGCTGGCCGCCAGCGACGCGGTCCTCGCCATCGGCACGGAATTCGGCGAGACGGAAATGTATCCCGAGCCGAAGGCGCTGACCTTCGGCGGCCCGCTGATCCGCATCGACATCGACCCCGCGCAGATCGTCACCGGCCTGCGCGCGGACGTGCCGATTGCCGCCGATGCGAAACTCGCCGCCGCCAGCCTCAACGCCGCCCTCGGCGACGCGCGGCCGGCCGGCGAAGGCGCGGCACGCGCCAAGGCCGTGCGCGAGAAGGTCGCGGCCTTCCTGTGGCCCGCCTGCCGCACCCATGGCAGGCTGATGGAGGTGATCACCCGGGCGCTGCCCGACGCCACCGTTGCGGGCGACCAGACCGAGCCGGTCTATGCCGTCAACCAGTTCTACCAGGCGCCGCAGCCGCGCTCGTTCTTCAATTCCTCCACCGGCTACGGCACGCTCGGCTACGGCCTGCCGGCCGCCTTCGGCGCAAAACTCGGCGCGCCGAACCGGCCCTCCGTCTGCCTGATCGGCGATGGCGGCCTGCAATTCTCCGTGCAGGAGCTGGCGAGCGCCGTGGAGGCGGGCATCGCGACCGCGGTCGTCATCTGGAACAACACCAGCTACGGCGAGATCAAGGCCTTCATGGCCGAACGCGACATCCCGCAGATCGGCGTCGACATTTTCACGCCCGATTTCGTCGGCCTCGCCAGGGCGCTCGGCTGCGAAGCCTTGCGCCCGGCCTCGCTCGCGGAGCTGGAAAGGGAGCTTGCCGCCTCGGCAAAGCGCAAGGTGCCGACCGTGATCGAAATCCAGGCGGGCTCCCCGCTGGCCGCAGCCCTGACGGCGTGAGGTGACGACGATGCGGCACCAGCTCTTCATCGACGGTCGCTGGCAGGATCCCGTCGAGCCGGGCCGCATTCCCGTCTTCGATCCCTACCGCGGCACCGTCTATCATGAGGTCTCCGCCGGTGGTCCGGCGGATGTGGACAAGGCTGTTGCCGCCGCGAAGGCCGCGTTCCCCGCCTGGCGCGATGCCGGCGGGCGGGGACGCGCCCGTTATCTCGCGGCCATCGCCGCACGGTTGACCGAGCGCGCCGAAGAGCTGGCGCGCCTTTCCTCCCGCAACAACGGCAAGCCGCTTGGCGAGGCGCGCATCGACATGGCCGATGCGGCCGCCTCCTTCGCCTACTATGCCGAGCAGGCCATCGCCTTGCAGGAGAGGCAGGACGCGGATGTCGCGCTGCCCGACGACGGTTTTCACGCCCGGCTGCGGCAGGAGCCGGCGGGTGTGGCAAGCCTCATCGTGCCGTGGAACTTTCCCCTCGTGACGACCTCCTGGAAGGTCGCGCCGGCGCTTGCCGCAGGCTGCACGGTGGTGCTGAAACCCTCGGAGATCACACCTGTCGTGGAGCTGGAACTCGGCGCGATTGCCGAGGACGTGGGCCTGCCGCCCGGCGTGCTCAACATCATCACCGGCACCGGCGAGCGCGTCGGCGCGCCGATGACGACGCATCCGGATGTCGCCAAAATATCCTTCACCGGTTCGAACGCCGTCGGCGCCCGCGTCATGGCGGCCTGCGCGCCGGGCGTCAAATCGGTCAGCCTGGAGCTCGGCGGCAAATCGCCCATCGTGGTCTTCGCCAATGCGGATTTCGACGAGGCGGTGGACTGCGTGCTCGGCGGCATCTTTTTCAATGCCGGGCAGATGTGCTCGGCGACATCGCGCCTTCTGGTGGAAAGATCGATTGCGCCGAAGCTAATAGACGCCATAATCGCCGGAAGCCGGGCGCTGAACCCCGGAGACCCGCTGGACGAGGGGACGACGATCGGTCCGATCACCATGAAGGCGCAGCACGACAAGGTGCTTTCCTACATCGAACGCGGCAAGGCCGAGGGCCTGACATTGCTTGCGGGCGGCGGAAAGCCGGCCGCGGCCGGTGACGGCTGGTTCGTCGAGCCGACGATTTTCGGCGACGTGCCGACGACCAGCGCGCTCTGGCGCGAGGAGATATTCGGGCCGGTGCTCTGCATCCGCACTTTCGAGAGCGAAGAGGAGGCGATCGCACTCGCCAACGACTGCGACTTCGGCCTCGTCGCCACCGTTGTCAGCGGCGACGACGTGCAGGCGAACCGCGTGGCAAACGCCATCGAGGCCGGTCACGTCTGGATCAACAGCCCGCAGGCGATTTTCGTGCAAACGTCCTGGGGCGGCTTCAAGGCGAGCGGCATCGGCCGCGAGCTCGGGCCCTGGGGCATGTCGTCCTACCTTGAAGTCAAACACGTCACGTCACGCTTGAAACGTTAACCGCAACGACGGACCGGGGGGCATGTCGAAAAAGAAGAAAGATCGGAAGAAAGACGAGAAGAAACAAAAGAAGCGCGACAAGCGCCAAAAACGTTCCAGGAAACATGAGGGGTACATCATGGAAACCATTCGCAACGTTGCCGACCTGCGCGTCGTCATGCATCGCAATGAACGTCCGATCTATTTCATCTCGGCGACGAACTTCAACCTGATCGGCATCGACGAATGGGTGCGGAACTTCAAGTTCGTCAGCTATATCGACTGCTTCGACGGCCGCCATCCGAACGTCTTCGTCCCCTCCGAAATCCCTCATGCCGAATTCGAGAGCATCGAGGACATCAACAACTACCTGCTGCAGCACAAGGAAGTCATCGACTACATCACGAAACGCGGTGGCCGTGCCGTCGCCACCTTCCTGATGTTCGACGAGACGACGGAAGAAATCTGCAAGGAACTCGGCATCGAGATCTGGTTCCCCAAGGCAAAACTGCGCCAGCGCTGCGACAACAAGATGGAGACCGTGCGCATCGGCAACAAGGCCGACGTGCCCTCCGTGCCGAACACGCTCGCCCCCGCGCGCACCTATGAGGAGCTGCTGGAGTCAGCGAAGAAAGCCGGCATCGGTAAAGACCTCGTCGTGCAGACCGCTTTCGGCGACAGCGGCCACACCACCTTCTTCATCGCGAGCGAGGAGGACTACAACCGTCACGCTGCGGAGATCTCGGCGGAGGACGAAGTCAAGATCATGAAGCGCATCAAGTGCCGCGGCGCGACCATGGAGGCCTGCACGACGGCATCCGGCACGCTCGTCGGCCCGCTCCTGACGGAAGTCGTCGGCCAGCCGGCGCTGACGCCCTACAAGGGCGGCTGGTGCGGCAACGAGATCTTTCCGGGCGCGTTTTCGGAAAAAATCCGAGCCAAGGCACGCGACATGGCCTACCGCTTCGGCAACCAGCTTCGCGAGGAAGGCTATCGCGGCTATTTCGACCTCGACTTCCTCATCGACGTCGAGGACAACGAGGTCTATCTCGGCGAACTCAACCCGCGCATCTGCGGCGCCAGCTCCATGACCAACCACGCCGCCTTCGCCTATGCCGATGCGCCGCTCTTCCTGTTCCACCTGATGGAGTTTTCGGGCATCGACTACAAGATCGACGTCGAGGAGCTGAACGACCGGTGGGCGCGGAAAGAGTTCATCGATTCCTGGGCGCAGGTGGTGATCAAATCCACCGAAGACCTTGTCGACATCGTCACCCATGCGCCGTCGTCGGGCATCTACCGCATGGCGCCGGACGGCAGCGTGTCCTATGATCGCTTCGACTATCACCGCCAGGCGATCGAGAGCGACGAGGAGGCGTTCTTCCTGCGCATCACCGGTCCCGGCGACTACCGCTACGAAGGCGCCGATCTCGGCATCCTCATCACGCGCGGGCGGGTGATGAACGACGAGTTCGAGCTGAACGAACGCGCCAGCAACTGGATCAAGGGCATCAAGCGCCTCTATGCCAGCAAGCCGCTCACCGAGATCCAGCGGGACGAAGCGCCGGAAGCCGGCTCGTTCAAGATCCTGTAGGGTGCCATGGACCTCCAGTTCGAAGCCATCGACGAAGACAGACCCGGCCCGAAATGGCGCCGGGTGTTCGATCGTCACTGGCACGCCTACAGCCGCTGGTTCGTGCGCGACGGGGTTCGTTCGCGCCCGACCTACTTCATGAGCCTCAAGGCGCTGCGCAGCCACATGCCGGAGCTGCTGCCGACCTACGAGGCGATCGTCGAGGCGGCCGGCGGCGGCGACCTCGAAGCGCGGTTCCTCTCCATGTGGTGCCCGCCCTTCTATGTCGGCGGCTGTTCGCAGGCGATCACTTCCGGCACCGAGCCGGCTCTGATCCGCAACTACGATTACAGCCCGCGCCTGCTCGAAGGCACCTGGCTCGCCTCGCGCTACAACAAGCGGGTGGTGGCGGTCATCGATTGCCTGTGGGGCGTGCTCGACGGCATCAATGAGGACGGGCTGGCGGTCTCGCTCTCCTTCGGCGGGCGCACCGCCGCGGGGCAGGGGTTCGGCATCCCGGTCGTGCTGCGCTACGTGCTGGAATTCGCCAGCACCACGGCGGAGGCTGTGGCGATGCTCCAGCGCATTCCGGTGCACATGTCCTATTCGATCGCCGTCATCGATCGAGCCGGCAACCATGCAACCGTCTATGTCAATCCGGACCGGCCGGCCGAGGTGGTGGAGCGGCGCGTCAGCACCAACCACCAGCACGGCGTCGAATGGGCCCGCCATGCCGAGACCACCAAATCGGTGGAGCGCGAGGCGGCGCTGGAGAAATCGCTGGCGGGATCGGCGGATGTCGAAAAGGTGCTGTCCGGTTTCCTGCGCCCGCCGGTCTACCAGACATCCTACGGGCGCGGCTACGGCACGCTCTATACGGCCGTCTACCGGCCGCTCGATGCTTCGGTGGAACTGGTCTGGCCCGGCGCGGTCTGGCGGCAATCCTGCGCCGAATTCCACGACGAGGTGCGCATCATCCGTTTCAACGACGGGGATTCCGGTGGTTTTGCGCCGACCTTCAAGCAGGGCGCGGTCAGCAGTTAAAGCAGTGTAAGAACAAAAGGCCGGAACCGTTTCGCAACACGAGGAAAAGCGGAGCGTTTCCGGGGTGAGGGGAGCATCATGAAAGTAGTCGTTCTGGGCGCCGGCGTCGTCGGCACGGCGGCGGCGTGGTATCTGTCGAAGGACGGCCATGACGTGACCGTGCTGGAGCGCCACGAGGACGTGGCGCGCGGCACCAGCCAGAGCAATGCAGGCCTTGTCTCGCCGGGCGATTCCACCGCCTGGGCCTCGCCCGCCGCGCTCACCACCTTCATCAAATCGCTGTTCCGCTCCGATCTCGGCATCAAGGTGCGCTTCAGCCTCGATCCGCAGTTCATATCCTGGTGCCTGCGCTTCCTCATGCAGTGCACGCAATCGCGCGCCCATGCCAATACCGAAGTCAAGCTGCGGCTGGCCTTCTATGCCCGCGAGTGCATCAACGCGCTGCAGCAGGAAACCGGCATCTCCTACGACGACCGGCGCAAGGGCATCCTCTATTTCTACCGCTCGCAGCAGAGCATGGATGCCGGCGCCAAGCATATGCAGTACATCGCCGACCGCGGCCTTGCGATCGAGGTGGTCGACCGCGAGCGGCTGGTGGCGCTGGAGCCCGGCCTTGCCGCCGTCAAACACCAGCTTGTCGGCGGCGTCTATTCGTCGATGGACCAGACGGGCGACTCCTCGCTCTTCACCTGCAGCCTTGCCGAGCAGGCGCGGGTGCGCCATGGCGTCGACTTTCGTTTCAACACGGTTGTCACCGGACTGGATGTGCAGGGCAACAGGGTCGGGGCCGTGCTGACCGACAAGGGGCCGGTCGCCTGCGACGCGGTCGTGTTGTCGCTTGGCCCCGAGAGTTCACTGCTCGCCCGCAAGATCGGCATCGACGTGCCCGTCTATCCCGTCAAAGGGTATACCGCGACGCTTCCGATCGATGCGGACAAGGGCCCGACCATGGGCGGCGTCGACGAGGACCGGCTGATCGCCTATTCGCGCCTCGGCAACCGTCTGCGTCTTGCTTCCACCGCCGAATTCGCCGGCTACGACCGCTCGTTCAAGCCCGCCGACTTCAAAGCCATGTTCCGGACGGCGCACGACCTCTTCCCCGGCGCCATCGACGAGACGAAGGCCGTGCTCTGGTCGGGTCTCAGGCCCATGATGCCCGGCTCCGTGCCGGTGCATGGTCAGGCACGCTACGAAAACCTCTTCCTGAATACCGGCCACGGCCATGTCGGCTGGACCATGGCCTGCGGCTCGGGAAAGCTTGTCTCCGACCTCGTCTCCGGCCGCAGGCCCGACATCGACACGGCGGGGCTGCTCTATCGGAATTGAGCCTTTACCGGAAAGTGGACCCGGTTTGGTCCGGAAATGCGACAACAAGGGATTGCCATGTCCGATCCGCAAATCTCCATCGATCTCGCCCGCATCGAGCACAATGCCCGCACCGTCGTTGACCTCTGCCGCGCCTCCGGCATCACGCCCTTCGGCGTCACCAAAGGCACCTGCGGCATGCCGCAGGTGGCGCGTGCCATGCTGCGCGGCGGCGTCAGGGGCATTGCCGAATCCCGCTTCGAGAACATCCGCCGCCTGCGCGATGCGGGCATCGACTGCCCGATCATGCTGTTGCGCAGCCCCCCGCTGACGCGCGTGGAAGAGCTGGTGCGCACCGTCGACATCAGTCTGCAGTCGGAGCTTCAATTGATGCGCGAGATTTCGCGTGTCGCCGAGCGGCTGGGCCGGGTGCACGACATCATCCTGATGATCGACCTCGGGGATCTGCGTGAGGGCATCTGGCCGAACGATCTGGTGCCCACCGTGGAGGCCATACTGGAGCTGCCGGGCGTGCGCATTGCCGGCGTCGGCACGAACCTCACCTGCTTCGGCGCCATCATTCCGACCCGGGAGAACCTGACCCAGCTCGTCGCCCATGCGCAGACGGTGGAGACCATGACCGGCCGGCCGCTCGATTGGGTTTCCGGCGGCAACTCTTCCTCGCTGCCGCTGCTGCTGGCCGGCGGCATGCCGTCCGGCATCAACAACCTGCGTGTCGGCGAGGCGATCCTCCAGGGCGGCCGCGACACGTTCCTCACCGAACCCTGGCAGGCGCTCGACCGCGATGCCTTCGAACTCACCGGCGAGCTTCTGGAGGTGAAGACGAAGCCCTCCCTGCCGATCGGCCAGTCCGGCATCGACGCCTTCGGCAACGTTCCCGTCTTTGTCGACGAGGGCGACCGGCTGCGCGGCATCGCCAATATCGGCCGTGAGGACGTCATCGCCGAGGGGCTGATCCCGACGCGGCCGGGCGTGCGGGTGCTCGGTGCTTCCAGTGACCATCTGGTGCTCGATCTCACCGAGGCCGACCCACCCCTTGCCGTCGGCGAAAATGTCAGCTTCCGCATGAACTACGGTGCGCTGCTCACGGTCATGACGTCAGAATATGTGGAGAAGGTTCCGATGCGGGATGTGCGCGAGACGGGCGAGGCGAAGACCTATGCGATCGAGACGGACGCGATCGGCGGTGCGCTCGTGGTGGTGCAGGATGTTGCCCAGCGTATCGAGCATCTCGGCTTCGAGCGGGGGGCGGAGGATGCGGACAAGACGCTCACGCTCTCCATCCGCGCACGCAAGCGGGATGTGCTGCCGTTCGTGGAGGAGGCTGGCCGCAGGCATGATGCGCTCGGCCTCATCTGGATCGATTCCGATGCAGCGATGATGCCGGATGGCGAGGCCGGCCAGCCGCCGCCGGAAAACGCCGTGCTCAGCCGTATGCTCACCCGCCTGCCGCCCCATATCGCGCCGGAAAACATCGTCCTGATCGGCCTGCGCAATGCGGCGCCGGAGGAGGCGGCGGTGCTGAAGGCCTCGCGCCTGCGTGTCTTCACCATGGCGGAAATCGATGCGGTAGGCCTGCGCCAGGCGATGCGCGACGCGATCACGCTCGCCTCGGCCGGCACGCGCGGCTTTCACCTGTGTTATGCGCCGACCGCCACCGACATGTCCGGCTGGAGCGGCGGCATCGGCGGCATCACGGTGCGCGAGACCCATTCGGCAATGGAAATAGCGGCGCTCAGCGGCAAGTTGCGCTCGCTCAGCATTTCCGGCATTGATGCCGCGCTGCCATCGCCGATCGGCGCGGAATGCGCCAATTTCATCCTGTCGGCTTTCGGCAAAACCATTCTTTGATCAACAACATGGGAGATTTCCGATGATCAAGCGTATCAAGCCCGGCAAGCGGTTCTGCGAAGCCGTCGTCGTCAACGGCGTCGTCACCACGGCCGGCGTCACCGGCGATGGTGACGACGCCGTCGCCCAGACCCGCGACATCCTCGCGACCATCGACGGCCTGCTGGCCGAAGCCGGCACCTCCAAGGCCAAGCTGATCAGCGCCAACATCTGGCTGCGCGACATTGCCCATTTCGCCCAGATGAACGAAGTCTGGGACCAGTGGGTCGACCCGAACAACCTGCCGGTCCGTGCCACGGTCGAGGCGCGCCTTGCCGCACCGGAACTGCTGGTCGAAATCCAGGTCACCGCGCTCGTCTGAGCCCTTTGACGACCCGCTTGCCGGGTGACGAAGCGGGGCCGCGTGCATGCGGCCCTTGCAACCCTTGATATCTATCAGGTCGGCCCCGGTTTGGCCCTGTGGAAAACATCCGGATCGGCCCGCACGGCACTTTCCCCATTTTCTTGAAGCGGTATTCTCTCACTGGTTGTGGGGGTGATCGTGTCCTGGTACGCGCATAGCACGGCAGACCAGAGCAAGGTGGACTGGCAGTTGCTCTCGGAGCATTGCTTCGGCGTCGCCGTCCTTGCCGCCGAAATGGCCAAACCGCTGTGCCTCGAACGCGCGGCCTTCTTCGCCGGTCTGTTCCACGACCTCGGCAAATACTGCATTGATTTCCAGCTGCGCCTCGAAGGCAGGGATGTGCCGGTCGATCACTCGACCGCAGGCGCCCAGGTGCTGTCCGGCCTTGCGCAGGGTTCGGACAAGCTGGTGGCGCATCTCCTTGCCTATGCCATTCTCGGCCACCATGCCGGCCTGCCGGACTGGCTGAACGAGACGGATGCCTGCTGCAACATGCGCCTGAAGCGGCCGCTTGCGCTTGATCCCGCGTGGCAGGATGAGTTGAGGCCGGAAGTCTCCGACCTGTTGCCGGACATGGTGGCGCAGCTCGCGAAAACCCCGCCGGAGCAGGCTTTCGCCTTCGCCTTCATGACGCGGATGATTTTCTCGTGTCTGGTGGACGCGGATTTCAAGGATACGGAAAGGTATTACAGCGCACGCGGTGATGTCGTCCCGGACCGCGATTGGCCCGCCTTACAGGATCGTCTCGACGATTTCCTCTCGCGTTTCGAGGTGCATATGGCGAAGTTGAATGCTGGCGGCAGTGAACTCAACGATCTGCGTGCTGCAATCCTCGCCCATGTTCGCGCGGGAGCGGAACGGCAGCCGGGGCTGTTCACGCTGACCGTGCCGACCGGTGGTGGCAAGACCCTGGCCTCACTTGCCTTCGCGCTGGACCACGCGCGGCGGCATGGACATACCCGCATCATCTACGCGATCCCTTTCACATCCATCATCGACCAGACGGCGGCGATCTTTCGCGATGTCCTGGGCGAGGAGAACATTCTTGAGCACCACGCCGCCATCGACGAGGAACGCCTTGACTCGAAGGAGCGCAAAGAAAAGGAGGCTAAGGAAAAGTTGCGCCTTGCCATGGAAGACTGGGCGGCGCCGGTGGTGGTGACCACCACGGTGCAACTGTTCGAAAGCCTGTTTTCCGCCCGCCCTTCCAAGGCGCGCAAACTGCACAACATTGCCAACGCCGTCATCATCCTCGATGAGGCGCAGACCCTGCCGCGCGGGCTGCTCCTGCCGATCCTGCGCGCCCTGGAGGAGTTGGCCACGCACTACGGCTGCACCGTGGTTCTCTGCACGGCGACCCAGCCTGCCCTGGAGCGGCGCGAGGCTTTTCCAAAAGGCCTTCCACTAGCCGGTCGGGAGCTGGCGCCCGATCCACCGGGGCTTGCGCAAAAATTCGCCCGCGTGCGCATCCGGCATGGCGGGGACATGGACAATGATGCGTTGATCGCTGCCCTGCGGGACCGCGAGCAAGTGCTCGTCATCGTCAACAGCAGGCGCCATGCGCTGGAGCTTTTCCAGCAGGCGCAGAGGGAGGGGCTTGGCGGTCTCGTTCACCTCACCACGCGGCATCATGCGGCTGATCGCCGCCGTATCCTGGAGGATATCCGCGCCCGGTTGAAGGCACATGCGCCCTGCCGGCTGATCGCCACCAGCCTGATCGAGGCGGGGGTGGATGTGGATTTCCCCGTCGCCCTTCGCGCGGAGGCAGGACTGGACCAGATCATCCAGGCGGCCGGCCGCGTGAACCGCGAGGGGCGCCGCCGCCGGGGCGAGAGCATCGTGACCGTCTTCAAGGCGCCCGACTATCCACCGCCGGCCGAAATCCGCGGGCTCGTCGGCGATATGAAGCGGATCATCGACAGGCATGACGACCTCACCTCGACCGCCGCGATCGAGGATTATTTTGGCGAGGTCTATTGGCGTTTCGGGGCGAAGGGGCTCGATGCCAAAGGCATCCTTGACCGCTTCACCCTCAGCCGACAGGGCAGCAATTTTGCCTTCCGCACGGTGGGCGATACGTTTCGCATGATCGAAAGCGGCATGGCTCCAGTGATCATAGCCAGCGAAGCGGAGGCGCAGAAAGCGGTGGATCAACTTTCGATTGAGGGGATCCCCTCTAGAAAGCTTGCACGGAACCTGCAACCCTTCGTGGTGCAGGTGCCGCCGAAAGCACGCGATGTGCTCATTCGAAACGGGCATGCGGCGTTTGCTGCGCCGGCTTTGCGCGGCGATCAGTTCGTGGTTCTCCACAAGATGGAGTTTTATCGGCCCGATGTCGGTTTGATCTGGGAGAATGCCGACTATCTGGCGGCGGAAGACATGCTGATCTGAGGAAAATGAAGGGCGGCAAGGGGGAGTTGTGGGGTACGGAATTCGTCTCAAGGTCTCGGGTGACTATGGCTGTTTCACGCGCCCGGAAATGAAGGTCGAGCGCGTCTCCTATGACGTGCTGACGCCGTCGGCAGCGCGGGGTATTCTCGAAGCGATCCACTGGAAGCCGGCGATCCGCTGGGTGGTCGATGCGATCCATGTGCTTTCCCCCATCCGCTTCCAGACCATCCGGCGCAACGAGGTGGGGCACAAGGCGCCGGCCGGCAAGATCAAGTCGGCCATGAAGCGCGGTGACCTGGAAGACCTGAACCTGCTCGTCGACGAGGATCGCCAGCAGCGCGCCTCGATCGTGCTTGTCGCGCCTGCCTATGTCATCGAGGCGCATTTCGAAATGACGGCGAAGGCCGGCCCCGACGACAACGAGGGCAAGCATCTCGATACGTTCAACCGCCGTGCGGCGCGGGGACAGTGTTTTCACCAACCCTGCCTCGGCACGCGTGAGTTTTCCGCGCGTTTCGAGCTGCTCGATCCGGCCGCCCCGACGCCGGCCGCCATTCCCGAAAGCCGCGACCTCGGTTTCATGCTGTTCGACATCGATCATCAGGCGCCGGGCCGCCCGGCGATGTTCTATCGCGCGGTCATGCAGGAGGGTGTCATCAAGGTGCCACACCCGGCCTCCCCGGAGGTGCGGCGATGAACATCCTGTCCTCCCTGATGGCGGCCTACGAACGCCTGCCGGATGCTCCGCCTTTCGGTTACTCGACGGAAAAGGTCGGCGTCGTGGTCGGACTGAACGAGGACGGCACCGTTGCCACCGTGACGCCGTGGCTGGAGGGCGAGGGCCGCAAGCGCAAGCCACGTCCCATGCTGGTGCCGCAGGCGGTGAAGCGTACGGCGGGCATCGCGCCGAATTTTCTGTGGGACAAGACGGCCTATGTGCTCGGCGTGACGGCGGGCGAGGGCAAGCGCACGGCGGAGGAGCATCGCGCCTTCGTGGAACGCCATCTTGCCGACATCGGCGACAACGAAGATGTTGGCCTTCGCGCCTTGAAACGCTTCCTGGAGGCGTGGACGCCGGACCAGTTCGCCGAGCCATTCTGGACGGACGAACTGAAGGACCAGAACGTTGTCTTCGCTCTTGAAAGCGAGCGGCGGAGCGGCACGAACCTGCACGATCGGCCGGCCGCGAAAGCCCTATGGAACCGCGCTGCCGGCGCGGCAGGTGATGCGGCCGAAATCTGCCTGGTGACCGGTGAGCCTGGCCCCGTCGCGCGCCTGCATCCCTCGATCAAGGGCGTCTGGGGCGCGCAGTCCTCTGGTGCCGCGCTCGTCTCCTTCAATCTCGACGCCTTCACCTCCTATGGCCGCGAGCAGGGCGCCAATGCCCCCGTCTCCGAGGCCGCCGCTTTCGCCTATACCACCATGCTCAATCGTTTCCTGGAGCGCGACAGCGGCCATCGCCTCCAGATCGGCGACGCCTCCACGGTATTCTGGGCGGATGCCTCGGGCAGGGGGGCGGAGGAGGCGGAAGCGCTCTTTGCCGCCTATCTCGACGACGTGGGCGACGCGCGGGCCGAGGAGAAGATCTCCGCCGAGCACATTCGAGGGCAATTGGCCCGCATCCGTGCTGGGGACCATCTTGAAGACATCGAGCCGGATCTCGCTGACGGCGTCGATTTCTACGTGCTCGGCCTTGCGCCGAATGCCGCCCGGTTGTCCGTTCGTTTCTTCTATGCCGGCAGCTTCGGCGATATCACCCGCAACTACCAGAAATTCGTGTCGGACATGCGGATCGAGCCGCCCCCGCGCGACGGATATCCGCCGCTCTGGCGCTACCTGCTCGAAACGGCGGTGCTCGGCAAGCGCGAGAACGTCTCCCCCAATCTTGCCGGCGACTGGATGCGTGCCATTCTCTCCGGAACCCCGTATCCCCTGTCGCTGATGGCTTCCGTGCTGACGCGCATCCGCGCGGACGGTGAGGTCAACGCCTTGCGCGTCGGCATTCTCAAGGCCCTGCTCATTCGCAATTTCAAGAAGGAGGCAACACCCGTGGCACTCGATCCGGCAAACACCAACAGGGGCTATGTGCTAGGGAGACTGTTTGCGCTCTATGAGGAAATTCAGCGCGCGGCTTTGGGCGGGCGGGTGAATGCGACGATCAAGGACAAGTTCTACGGTTCCGCCTCGGCCACGCCGCGCAAGGTTTTTGCCGTGCTGGATGGTGGCTCGGCCAATCACCTGGCAAAAATCCGCAAGCTGAACATCGGGCGCGAGGTGAACCTGCAAAGGCAGTTGCAGGCGCTGATGGACCTCATGTCGCCGTCCGATGATCCGGCGCTCGACCCCTTTCCTGTCTCGCTGACGGCGCAGGAGCAGGCCTATTTCGGCCTCGGCTACCACCATCAACGCAGCGATTTCTTCAAGAAAGCATCCGAAACCGCATCCGCCGGGGAGACCGAAGCATGACCATTCTTGCCAACCGCTATGATTTCGCCCTGATCTTCGAGGTCGTCAACGGCAATCCGAACGGCGATCCCGATGCCGGCAACATGCCGCGGCTGGATCCGGAAACCAATCGCGGCCTGGTGACGGATGTCAGCCTCAAGCGCAAGATCCGCAACTATGTCGATCTCACCCGCCATGGCGAGGATGGGTTCCACATCTATGTAGAGGAGGGCGCGATCCTCAACGACAAGCACCGCCAGGCCTACAAGGCCCTGCGGCCGGATGACGCCAAGGCCGCCAAGGACGCCAAGCTGAACCCGAAGGACGATGCGGAGGCAAAGGCGCTCACTGCCTTCATGTGCCGCAACTTCTTCGACGTGCGCACCTTCGGCGCGGTCATGTCCACGGGGGTCAATTGCGGCCAGGTGAAGGGACCGGTGCAGATGAGCTTCGCCCGCTCGGTGGAGCCCATCCTGCCGCTCGAAATCTCCATCACCCGCATGGCCGCCACCAACGAGGCGGAAAAGAAGCAGAAGGCCGAAGGCGACGATACGAACGAGCGCACAGACAACCGCACCATGGGCCGCAAGCACATCGTGCCCTACGGCCTTTATGTCGCGCACGGCTTCATCTCGGCGAAGTTCGCCGAGCGCACCGGCTTTTCCGAAGAAGACCTGGCCCTTCTCTTTCAGGCGCTTACGACCATGTTCGAGCATGACCGGTCGGCTGCCCGCGGTGAAATGGCAACCCGCAAGCTGATCGTCTTCAAACACGAGAATGCGCTTGGCAACGCCCCCGCCCACACCTTGTTCGACCGCGTGCGCATCGGCCGCAATGTCGACGGTGAATTCCGCGTGATCGACAGCCGGCTCGACAATCTGCCCCCCGCCCGTGCCTTTTCCGACTACGTCGTCACGATCGATCGCGATGGTCTGCCGGCGGGAGTGGAGGTGATGGAGTTGCTCTGAGCGATGGGCGGCATCGACACTTTTCCAAGTGAGCCGAGTGACGACCCCATTCCCCTCTCGGCCCTGCAACACGCCGTCTACTGCCTGCGGCAGGCGGCCTTGATCCATGTCGAGCGGGTCTGGGCTGACAACCGTTTCACGGCGGAGGGGCATGTGCTGCATGCCGTGGCGGACAAGGTCGGCAGCCGGAAGGCGCGGGGGCTGCGGCGCGTCATGGCGCTTCCGCTCGCCTCGCGCCGCCTGAACGTGACGGGGGTTGCCGACGTCGTGGAGTTTCTTCCCGGAACGGATGGTGAGACAGCCTTTCCGATCGAATACAAGCGCGGAAAACCGAAGCTGCATCGGGCGGACGAGGTGCAGCTCTGCGCCCAGGCGCTGTGCCTGGAGGAGATGACCGGCCGGCCCGTGCCCGAAGGCGCGCTGTTCTATGCCGAGACGAAGCGGCGCGTGGTCGTACCCTTCGATGTGGAGCTTCGGAACCTTGCCGAGGAGACGCTGGCGGCGCTTGCCGCGGTGCTGGCGTCCGGCAGGACGCCGCCGCCCACGCCACGGCGTGAGCGCTGCCGCGCCTGTTCGCTGCTCGACCTCTGTCGCCCTGATACGGTCGCCCGCCCCGTCAAGGCGTGGCGCAGCCGCATGGTGGAGCGCTGTCTCGGAGAGACGCCATGAAGAAGCTGCTCAACACGATCTATGTGACGAGCGAAGGGGCAGCGCTGCGCAAGGATGGCGAAAACCTCGTTGCGGAGGTGGAGGGTGCGGAACGCAGCCGCGTGCCGCTGCACATGCTGTCGGCGGTCGTCGTCTTCGGCGCGATCCATGTTTCGCCGCCGCTGATGGCAGCGTTGGCCGGGGCGGGCATCACGCTGACCTTCCTCGATCGCAACGGCCGCTTCCAGGCCCGGCTGGAGGGGCCGGTGGCCGGGAACATCCTGCTGCGGCGCGCGCAGTACCGTGCCTGCGACCGGCCTGAGGAGATCGTGCGCTCGATCGTCATCGGCAAGGTCGCCAACCAGCGCGCGGTGCTGATGCGTTCGCTGCGCGACTATGGTGCGGAGCAGGCGCCGGAGGACCGGGGCGCTCTCGACAGGGTTACGGACCGCCTCGCCCATATCCTGCGCCGGGTGGAGCGGGCGGACGAGACGCTGGACCAGCTGCGCGGGTCGGAAGGGGAGGCGGCGCAGCTCTATTTCTCCGTCTTCGGCCAGCTGATCCGCGCGCCGGACGAGGCGATGCGCTGGACCGGCCGATCCCGCCGGCCGCCGCTCGATCCGGTCAATGCGCTCCTGTCTTTTCTCTACACGCTGCTTGCCCACGATTGCCGGTCGGCGCTGGAGGGTGTCGGGCTTGATCCCGCCGCCGGTTTCCTGCACCGCGACCGGCCCGGTCGCCCGAGCCTTGCCCTGGATCTGATGGAGGAGCTGCGGCCGGTGCTGGCCGACCGGCTGGCGCTATCGCTGATCAACCGCCGTCAGCTGCGGGCCCGTGATTTCGAAACCCGCGATGGCGGGGCGGTGATGATGGGCGAGGAGGCGCGCAGGACTGTGCTGACCGCCTGGCAGGAGCGCAAGCGGGAGGAGCGCCTGCACCCGTTCCTGGAGGAAAAAGTGCCATTCGGCCTCGTCCCTCACGTGCAGGCCCAGATGCTCGCCCGTCATTTGCGGGGCGATCTCGATGCCTATCCTCCGTGGTTCTGGAAGTAGGTGTCCTATGCTGGTTCTGGTGACCTATGATGTGCGTGTGAGCGAGGGAAAGGGCGCAGCCCGGCTGCGGGCTGTGGCAAAAGCCTGCCGGGATTTCGGCCAGCGCGTGCAGTATTCCGTCTTCGAGATCGAGGTCGACCCCGCCCAATGGGCCCGTCTGAAGGCGCGGCTGGAGGGTATCATCGATCCGGCGGTGGACAGCCTGCGCTACTATCATCTCGGCGCCAACTGGCAGCGCCGGGTAGAGCATGTTGGCGCCAAGCCCGCCACGGATCTCAACGGCCCGCTGATCATCTGACGGCCCTGGCGATCTCACCCGACCTGCCCGTGCGAACCCCAAGCGTGCCGCGAAATCCCGCGACGTTCGCACCGCCTCCCAGACGTTGAAATTCCACGCTCTTCCTCTCCAGCTCTTGGGGAGACCCGGAGGAACTCGCCCCGGTTCCCCTCGTTCCGCACATCCAGCCCTTCCCGCCGAGCAAAATCCATGGTCTACAACCAGCCAGTCGCCTCTTTGCGGAGGCGTGGATTGAAACGATGCAGTGGCGGAGCCGTCGAGCGCGGGCGGCGTGTCGCCTCTTTGCGGAGGCGTGGATTGAAACTGGCCCGGTCGCATACGGGACCTTGTTGGCGGCCGGTCGCCTCTTTGCGGAGGCGTGGATTGAAACGCGTCCTTGATCAGGTCGTCGAGGATCAGGACGTGTCGCCTCTTTGCGGAGGCGTGGATTGAAACCTGAAAATCGCGGGGAAATTCGCATTCGAAACCCGTCGCCTCTTTGCGGAGGCGTGGATTGAAACCTGACCGAGGCGAAGCGCGCCGAGCTGCGCGCCCTGTCGCCTCTTTGCGGAGGCGTGGATTGAAACGGGTTGCGGCGACTGAGCAGAGCGCGGCATCGACGGTCGCCTCTTTGCGGAGGCGTGGATTGAAACATCGCGAAGGACAGGATGTCCCGCCGTACGCTGTAGTCGCCTCTTTGCGGAGGCGTGGATTGAAACGGTGAACGCCTTCCCTCTGACCGTTTCCGGGACCGTCGCCTCTTTGCGGAGGCGTGGATTGAAACCTCGATGCTGCTGATGAAGCTTTTGAGGCGGCTAGTCGCCTCTTTGCGGAGGCGTGGATTGAAACCGCCAGCAGAGCAAGACAATCGAGGCGGTCGATCTCGTCGCCTCTTTGCGGAGGCGTGGATTGAAACATCGACGATGTCATGGCGCGTGCCGCGCTGATGGGTCGCCTCTTTGCGGAGGCGTGGATTGAAACCGTGAGGCAACCGTCGGTGACCTGATGATGTCCGCGTCGCCTCTTTGCGGAGGCGTGGATTGAAACGCCGAACTGATACCGGGCCCGTCGATTCCGGACCTGTCGCCTCCTTGCGGAGGCGTGGATTGAAACGCAAGCGAGACTGCGCCGCGCAAACGACCCCTCAAGGTCGCCTCCTTGCGGAGGCGTGGATTGAAACTCTGGGCGTCCGATCTCGCGGGCGGGCAATGCGAGCGTCGCCTCCTTGCGGAGGCGTGGATTGAAACAACTTCCTGGTCGACGACTGGCGCCGCGGCCTCGAGTCGCCTCCTTGCGGAGGCGTGGATTGAAACAGGAAATACTGGCTGCAAAACTAAGCGCGAAGCAGAGTCGCCTCCTTGCGGAGGCGTGGATTGAAACTACATCGTGGATGCAAGAGACACTGCCGAGACCGGGTCGCCTCCTTGCGGAGGCGTGGATTGAGACGACGCCACCGGCATGGGCTGGATGGTCGCCGTCTGGGGGGCGCCCCAGCGCCGGAGTGGGGAGTGGGGAGTGCCCGCTCCGGCGTGCCTTCCGTCAGCCGGCCTTCAGTACGTCGGCAAGGGTGTTCACCAGCATGTCGGCGTTTTTGCGGGAGAAGACGAGAGGGGGGCGGATTTTCAGGATGTTGGCGTTGGGGCCGGAGGCGCTGATCAGGATGCGGCGGGCGCGCAGGCCGTTGACGATGCGCGCCGTCAGGGTGGCGTCGGGCTGTTTCGTCGTGGGGTCCGCGACGATCTCGACGCCGATGAAGAGGCCCGAGCCGCGGATGTCGCCGAGGGCCGGGTGGAGGCGGGAGAGCGCCTTGAGGCCGTCCATCAGGTATTGGCCGACATCGAGGGCATTCTGCTGCAGGCCCTCCGTCCGGATGGTTTCCAGCACGGCCTTGCCGGCGGCGGCGGCAATGGGGTTGCCGCCGAAGGTGTTGAAGTAGCGGGCACGGGGGCCGAAGTCGGCGACGACTTCGGGGCGCAGCACGATGCCGGCCATCGGGTAGCCGTTGCCCATCGGCTTGCCGATCGTCACCATGTCGGGGGATACGCCGTGGCGCTCGAAGCCCCACATGGTTTCGCCGGTGCGGCCGAAGCCGGGTTGCACCTCGTCGGCGACGAAGAGGCCGCCGGCTGCGTGGATCGCGTCCACGGCCGGTCGCAGAAACCCTTTCGGGCCGGCGAAGATGCCGTCGCTGGAAAAGATCGTGTCGGTGATCAGCATGGCCGGCTTGATGCCGTGACGCTGCAGGTCGGCGATGGCGGCTTTGACGTCGCGGCCGAACTTTTCCATCATTTCTTCTGGTGTGTGGCGGTAGCTGTCCGGTGCCGGTACGGTGCGCACATGCGGGCCGAGCGTCACGGATTCTCCAAGCGAGGGCGAGAATTCGGCGACCGCGCTTGTCAGGCCGTGATAGGCGAGTTCCGTCGCGATGATACCGGTCCCGCCGGTGACGAAACGGGCGATGCGCACGGCAAGGTCGTTCGCCTCGCTGCCGGTACAGGTGAACATCACCTGGCTGAGATCGTCCGGGAAGGTGGCGGTCAGCGCTTCGGCATAGTCGATGATGCCTTCGTGCAGATAGCGCGTATGGGTGTTGAGCACGGCGGTCTGGCGGGTGATCGCCTCGACGACGCGCGGGTGGCAATGGCCGACCGAAGCGACGTTGTTGTAGGCGTCGAGATATCTTTCGCCGGCCGCGTCATAGAGGAAGACGCCTTCGCCGCGCACGAGATGCAGCGGCTTTTCGTAGAACAGGCGGTAGGCGGGGCCAAGCACCTTCTCCCGGCGGGCGACCAGCACCCGTTCGCTCTCGTCGAGCCGCTCGAAATCCTCGCGCGAAAAAGCATTCACCATCGACATGGTCAGGCCTCGGAAAGGTTGGGCACGAGCCTCTTCAGCCCGGCCGGGGTAAGGTCGCCTACGTTCTGCAGGCCGCGCCAGGCGGTGGCGTGGTTGCGCATGATATAATCCCGGTTTTCCGGAAAGCGGGCGGAACGCCATTCGGCGATGATGATCGACATGGCGAGGCGGCAGCGCGTCAGGAGTGGCAGCAGCTCGATCTCGCCGGGTTCCAGCGCGCGCGCTGACAGGAAGCCGGCAAGGAAGGCGCCGGTGCGCGCCGCCCAATTGTCCGTCGCCAGATGATAGGAGAGGGCGACGGCGAGATCGTTGACCAGCGGCGCATGCACCATGTCGCCGAAATCGATGATGCCGACCACCCGTGTCGGTTCCGCCGGATCGAGCAGGATATTGTGCGGATTGAAGTCGTTGTGGATGATCTGCCGCCGCGCGAGGCTGCTCATGGCGGGCAGCGCACGCTCGAATTCGGCGAGAATGGTTTCCACCTGCGCCCGGCGCTCGGGCGCGACATGATCGACGACCGCGCAAAGGTCCAGCGTGTGGGAAATGTCCCACATCAATTTTCCGGCCGGCGGGCGGCCATTGTAGTTTTCGAGGCCAAGGCCGAGTTCCGCGAGTGCGCGGCCGACATTGCTGCTCTGTGCTTCCGATGCCGGCGTGCGATATTGCAGCTCACCGTCAAGGAAGGTGAGGAGGCGCATGATGCGCGGGCCGTCGCCGGTGGAAAGCGTGTGGCTCGGCCCGCCCTCCGTCGTCAGGACGAGGCGCGGCACCGGCACGGCGGGGGCGGCGGCGGCAAGGTGCAGCAGGGCGCCGTCCTGGAATTCCAGAGCTGCAGGGTCTTCGGCGGGGTTGGCGATCTTCAGGACGAAGTCCGTGCCGTCGTTTCGCGTGAAGAGGAAAGTCTCGTCCCGCTCGCTGGAAAGCCGCTTCACGGTTCCAGCAAGGCCATAGATCGCCGCAACGGCGGCCTCGGCGTCGGGAAGCGCGGTCGCGCTCCAGGTTGCCGACATCGAATCCGTCTTCTTGTTTGCCGGCGCTGGCTGCGTCATGCTTGCTCCGTAGGCGCGGTTTCCCGCGGGTTTTTTCGATCCTTGCGCGCCGTCTGCCAACGACGGTGCCGGTGCGATTGCCGTCGCCCGGCATTTGGCAGAGGATGCTCCGTGACGGGTTCTACTTGAAACATATCAAAAAAGATGCATCAAGTATCTTATTACTCGATTTTGCGGATCAGTGCCATGGCCGAATTCACGACACTGGAACATGAGAACCTCAACAGCGTCGTTTATGGCGCGCTGTGCGACGCGCTGACGCAGGGGCGGTTTCAGCCGGGCGACCGGCTGAAGATCCGTGACCTTGCCGAGCAGTTCGGCACCAGCGTCACGCCGATCCGCGACGCCATCCTGCGCCTGGCCAATGACGAGGCGATCACCTTCCGCTCGCCGCGCGACATCCGCATCGCCGGCCTCAGCGAGAGCCGCTACCGGGAGATCCGGGCGATCCGCGTCCGGCTGGAAGGGCTGGCGGCGGAAACCGCCGCGCAAGTGGCGACGAGCGCGGATATCCAGGCGCTGGAGCAGATTTTGCGGGAAAACGAGCAGGCAATCGCGGCCGGGGACCGGCTGAAGGGCACGCAGCTCAACCAGGCCTTCCACTTCCTGCTGCCGCAGATTGCCGGGCTTCCGGTGCTGACAACCATCCTCAGACGACTTTGGCTGCAGATGGGCCCACATATTTCCGATGCCTATATCGCCGGTGGCCGGGCGATGATCGATTATCACTATCCGGTCGTGGAGGCGCTGAAACGCCACGATCCGGCATCCGCCTCGATGGCGATCGTCGACGATATCCTGCTCGGCGGCAAGCCGATCCTGGAGCGCATCGAGGGGAGCGGAGAGAGGGAAGTGCGCCGGGCATAGCCTTTCACGCGGAGGGGCTTGCAATTCGGAAATGGCCGATTACGATGTATCAAGCATCAAAGGAGAGTGCGCATGACCGAAGAACGCCGCTACATGTTGCTGACGGGGGCGAGCCGCGGCATCGGCCATGCGACGGTCAAGCTCTTCCAGGCGAAGGGCTGGCGCATCCTGACTGTCTCCCGTCAGCCCTTTTCCGAGGAGTGCGCCTGGCCGTCCGCGCGTGAAAGCCATATCCAGGCGGACCTTGCCGACCTGACGCAGATCGACCGGCTGGCCGCGACGGTGCGCGAGCGGCTGCCGAACGGCCGGCTGCATGCGCTCGTCAACAATGCCGGCATATCGCCGAAGGGGCCGGGTCGCAGCCGTCTCGGCGTGCTCGATACGGATGCCGACGTCTGGACGCAGGTGCTCAACGTCAATATCGTCTCGACGGCGCTAATCGCCCGCGCACTGATGCCCGAGCTCGAAGCGGCGAAGGGCTCGATCGTCAACGTCACCTCGATCGCGGGTTCGCGCGTGCATCCCTTCGCGGGCGTTGCCTATGCGGCCTCAAAGGCGGCGCTAGCGGCGCTGACGCGCGAGATGGCGCATGAGTTCGGCCGCCGCGGCGTAAGGGCCAATGCGATCGCGCCGGGCGAGATCGAGACCTCGATCCTTTCGCCGGGCACCGATGCACTGGTTGCGGCGGAGGTGCCGATGGGGCGGCTGGGTGAGCCGCGCGAAGTCGCGGAGACCATTCATTTCCTGTGCACCGAGCAATCGTCCTACATCAACGGTGCGGAAATCCACATCAACGGAGGGCAGCACGTCTGACGACCGTCAAGCGGGGAAAATATCCCGTTGACCGGCGAGACCCGGAATGCATCAATCGGCCGTAACGCCCAGGGGAAAGGGTGCGACGACCGGAGAGGCTGCAAGCGCCGACAGGCCAAAGGCCGCGGCGGATCAGCAGTCCGACAGGAGATCGTCATCGGGGCCGGGCCATCCGGTTCCTTCACAAATGAAGAAAAGGGGAGTGCAATGAAGACTGTCTTTAAATCCGGAATGCTCACGGCTGCCGCCATCGTGCTGTCGGCTGGCCTTGCCGCGCCGTCCCTCGCACGCGACCTCACCGTTGTCTCCTGGGGTGGCAACTATCAGGACGCGCAGCGCAACATCTACTTCAAGCCGTTCGCCGAAAAGTCCGGCAAGCCGGTGCTCGACGAGGCTTGGGATGGCGGCATCGGCGTCATCCAGTCGAAGGTCAAGGCCGGCGCGCCGAACTGGGATGCCGTGCAGGTGGAGGCGGAGGAGCTGGCGCTCGGCTGTGCGGATGGCCTCTACGAGAAGATCGACTGGGACAAGATGGGCGGCACGGACAAGTTCCTCGACAGCGCCGTCAACGACTGTGGCGTCGGCGCGATCGTCTGGTCCACGGCGATCGCCTATGACGGCGACAAGCTGAAGGAAGGCCCGGCCAACTGGGCGGATTTCTGGAACGTCGAAAAGTTCCCGGGCAAGCGCTCGCTGCGCAAGGGGCCGAAATACACGCTGGAATTCGCGCTGCTCGCCGATGGCGTCTCCAAGGACGAGCTCTATGACGTGCTCGGCACGGAAGAGGGCGTCACGCGGGCCTTCAAGAAGCTCGACGAATTGAAGGCGAACATCGTCTGGTGGGAATCGGGTGCCCAGCCGCTGCAGTTCCTCGCTTCGGGCGAAGTGGCGATGACCTCGGCCTATAATGGCCGCATCACCGGCATCAACCGCACGGAAGGCAAGAACTTCAAGGTCGTCTTCCCCGGCAGCATCTACGCGGTCGACAGCTGGGTCGTGTTGAAGGACGCGGAGAACAAGGACGCCGCGCAGGACTTCATCGCCTTTGCCAGCGAGCCCGACAACCAGGCGAAGCTGCCGGAGTTCGTGGCTTACGGCCTGCCGGTCAAGGAGGCCGCGGCCAAGGTTCCGGCCGAGTTCGCCAAGGACCTGCCGACCGACCCAGCCAACATGACGGACTCGATCGCCCTCAATGTCGACTTCTGGATCGACAATGCGGAAACGCTGACACAGCGCTTCAACGCCTGGCTGGCGCAGTAAGGCTGCCGTTTGCGGGGCGGAACGGCCCCTCATCCCGCTTGCGGCGACCTTCTCCCTGCAAGCGGGGAGAAGGTCGCCGCAAGCCCGGGCACAAACAGCCCCGCAGACATGTGTTGAGGAAAACGGTGCAGTACACCTTCTCCCTGCTTGCAGGGAGAAGGTGCCGGCAGGCGGATGAGGGGCGCTTGCCCGCCAGCGACCGTTGTGATGGAGTCATGATCTTGGCCGAATTCATCCGTTTCGACCGCATCACCAAATTCTACGGCCCGCTCTGCGTGGTCGAAAATCTCGATCTCGGCATCGACAAAGGCGAGTTCGTCAGCCTGCTCGGCCCGTCCGGCTCCGGCAAGACGACGCTGCTGATGATGCTCGCCGGTTTCGAACAGCCGACATCGGGCAACATCCTGCTCGACGGCACGGCGATCAACGACGTGCCGACCCACAGGCGCGACATGGGCGTCGTCTTCCAGAGCTACGCGCTTTTCCCGCATATGTCGGTCGGCGAGAACGTCGCCTTTCCGTTGCAGATGCGCGGCATGGGCAAGGCGGAGATCGAGGGGCGCGTCAAGCGGGCGCTGGACATGGTGCAGCTGTCGGCCTTTGCCGACCGTCGTCCCTCGCAGCTTTCCGGCGGCCAGCAACAGCGCGTGGCGCTGTCGCGTGCGCTGGTCTTCGAGCCGCGCGTCGTGCTGATGGACGAGCCGCTCGGTGCGCTCGACAAGCAGTTGCGTGAGCAGATGCAGCTCGACATCCGCGACCTGCACCGCCGGCTCGGCCTGACGATCGTCTTCGTCACGCACGACCAGTCGGAGGCGCTGACCATGTCGGATCGCGTCGCCGTGTTCAACAAGGGCAAGATCGAGCAGATCGGCACGCCGCGGCAGGTCTATGACGAGCCGGCGACGCGTTTCGTCGCCGAATTCATCGGCGAGACCAATCTGGTCGAGGGCGTCGTCGAGGCGGTCGAGGGGGCGGAGGCGACCGTGCGGCTGCCATCTGGCGCGCAGATCGTTTCGGCGGTCTCTGGCCGCGTCGCCTCCGGCCAGCCGGTCTTCCTCTCCATCCGGCCGGAACGGGTCGATCTCAGCGAGACCCGGGGCGATGCGCGCAACTGTCTGGAGACCGAGGTCACCGACAGCGTCTATCAGGGCGATCACCTGCGCGTGCAATTGCAGAACGCCGCCCACCCGCTGATCGCCAAGCTTGGCCGCCGGTCCCGCGAATTCCCGCCGGGCACGCGGGTCTATGCGGGCTTTTCAGCCGGCGATTGCCGGGTCATCGCGCCATGAGTGCAGGCTCCTCCCGGACCGGGCGGTCGCTCCTTCTGCTGGCGCCGCTGCTTCTCTTCCTCGTCGGCTTCTTCGTCTGGCCGCTGATCAGCATGATGTCGCAGGCCGTGTCGGATCCGGCCGTGCTGCGCCTCCTGCCGCGCAGTGCCGAAGTGCTGGCCGACTGGGACCGCGCCTCGCCGCCGACCATGCCCATGCAGGCGGCGCTGATGGAGGACCTGAAGGCCGTCGACGACGACCAGGCACTCGGCGACATGGTGCGTCGCCTCAACAGCGCCCGCTCCGGCTTCCGCACGCTGATGGCGAAGACGACGAGCGCACTCGGTGACACGGCCAACCCGCCCGGCGACCTCGTCTCCATCGATAAACGCTGGGAAAAACCGGAATTCTGGCTGGCGATCGCCGATGCGCTCTCGCCCTACACCGACCGAAACCTGCTCGCCGCCGTCGATCTCGGCCGCAATGCCGCAGGCAGCATAGAACACCTGCCGGCCGACCAGTCCGTCAACCGGGTGATCCTCGTGCGCACCTTCTGGATCGCCGCGCTCGTCACCTTCGCCTGCGCCTGCATCGGTTTTCCCTATGCGATCATCGCCGCCTCGCTGACGGGCTGGAAGCGTGACCTGATGCTCGGCGCCGTACTGCTGCCGCTCTGGACCTCGCTCCTCGTGCGCACCGCGGCCTGGTTCATCCTGCTGCAGGAGCAGGGGCTGATCAACGATCTCCTGCGCTGGCTGCACATCATCGACGCGCCGCTGCCGCTGATCTTCAACCGCACCGGTGTCATCATCGCCATGACCCATGTGCTGCTGCCCTTCATGGTGCTGCCGATCTATTCCGTGCTGATCACCATTCCGAAGAACCTGATGCCGGCCGCCGCCTCGCTCGGCGCGCCGCCCTTGCGGGCGTTCCTGCGCGTGCTTCTGCCGCTGAGCCTGCGTGGTGTCGCCTCCGGCAGCCTGCTCGTCTTCATCTCGGCGATCGGCTACTACATCACCCCGGCGCTGATCGGCGGGCCGGGCGACCAGATGATCTCGTCCATCATCGCCTTCTACGCCACGGGCTCGGCGAACTGGGGCATGGCCGGCGCCCTTGGCGTCGTTCTGCTCGTCGCAACGCTGCTGCTCTACAGCGTCTATGCGCGGCTCTCCTCCGATGAACCGGGGAGGCGCTAGGCCATGTCGATGAAATTCGCCAAGATCACCTTCGCCACGCTGGCGATCCTCTTCCTCGTCGCGCCGCTCATCGCCATCCTGCCGCTCGCCTTCACCTCGAGCGTCATCCTCACCTATCCGATCCCGTCCTGGTCGCTGCGCTGGTTCGAGGAACTGTTCACCGCCGATGCCTGGCGGCGGGCGATCATCAACAGCCTGATCATCGGTACGGGCACGACGCTGCTTGCCACGGTGCTCGGCACGGCCGCCTCGCTCGGGCTGCGCAACCGTCTGCTCTTCTTCCGCGGCTCGATGCGCACGTTGTTCCTGCTGCCGATGGTGGTGCCGGCGGTCGTGCTCGGCGTCGGCATGCAGGTGCTGCTCGCGGGCTTCGGCCTGACGAACAGCTATGCCGGCGTCATCATCGCCCATACGGTCGTCGCCGTGCCCTTCGTGGTGGTCAGCGTCACCGGCGCGCTCGCCGGTATCGACGAGCGGGTGGAGCTGGCGGCGCAAAGCCTCGGCGCATCGCCCGCCACCGTCTTCCGGCGCGTGACGCTGCCACTTGCCATGCCCGGCGTGCTCTCCGGCGCGGTGCTCGCCTTCGCGACCTCGCTCGACGAGGTCGTGCTGACGCTCTTCGTCGCCGGCCCCAACCAGCGCACGCTGGCCCGGCAGATGTTCTCCAGCATCCGCGAGAATATCAGCCCGGCCATTGCCGCCGCGGCCTTCCTCTTCATCGCCGCGACGGTCGCGATCGGCCTCATCGTGGTGCTGTCGCGCTCCATGCTGGCGAAACGGCGTTAGGCTGTGCGTTTCAGTGTATTGGCCAGAACCTGGTAGATGCGTGGTTCCAGCATGTGCGCCACATTGAAGCGCATGAAGCCGGCGGCGCTCTGCGACACGCTGAAGACGTTGCCGGGGGCCAGCACGACACCCTCGGCAACGGCTGCCTGTGCGATCTCGCTGGAATCCAGCCCCTCCGGCAGCCGGCACCAGAGGTTGAAGCCGCCGCGCGGCTGGAGCCAGGGCGTGATGCCGAGCCGCGAAAGCCGTTCCGCCACCTCGCGCCGGGCGCGCACCAGCTTGCGGCGCAGCTCCTCCATGTGCTTGCGGTAACCACCGCCGGCAAGCATATGGGCGATGATCTCGCTGGACATCGGGCTCGGCCCGCCGAAGTTGGTGGCGATCTGCAGATCGACCAGCCCCTCGATCCAGTCCGGCCGTGCGGCGATGTAACCGCAACGCGCCGAGGCGGAGAGTGTCTTGGAGAAACTGCCGATGCGGATGACGCGGTCGAGCCCATCGAGCGCGGCAAGCCGGGTGGAGGGCTCCGGCTCGAAATCGGCAAAGATGTCGTCCTCGACGATGATCGTCTCGCTGCCGGCAGCAGCGTTTAGCAGCCGGTGCGCCACCTGTGGCGACAGCGTAGCGCCCGTTGGATTGTGGATCGCCGAATTGGTCACATAGAGGCGCGGCCGCTCTGCCGCGAGCACGGCCTCGAAGGCGGCGATGTCGGGGCCTGACGGCGTATAGGGCACGCCGATGACCGTCACCTGATGGGCCTTCAGCAGTGCCTGGAAATTGAAATAGCAGGGGTCGTCCACCAGCACCGTGTCGCCCGGGCGCAGCAGGAAACGGCCGATCAGGTCGAGCGCCTGCGTGCCCGTGCTCGTCAGCATCAGCTGATCCGGCCCTGCGGCAATGCCTTCCTCCGTCAGCCGGCCGAGCAGCAGCCGGCGCAGAAACGAAGAGCCGCGCGTGCTGCCGTAGTAGGCGATGAGATCGCTGTCGCCGCGCGCAAGGCTGCGGATCGCGCGGCGCAGCGCCTCGTCTGGCATCCAGTCCGCCGGCAGCCAGCCGCAGCCGGGCTTGAGCACCACTGTGTCGGCATCGAGCGATTGCCGCGACACCCAGAACGGATCGACCGCACGCGCCTTCGGTGTCGCCGCTTCCGCCAGCTTCAGTGGGGGCAGAGCGCTCTGCGAGACGTAGAAGCCGGAACCGCGCTGCGCCCGGATCAGCCCTTCCGCCGCCAATCGGTCATAGGCCTCCACGACGGTGGAGGGCGAGACACCCATGCTCGCGGCGAACCGGCGGATGGACGGCAACCGATCACCCGGCGTGAGCGCACGGCTGGCGATGCGGTGGCCGATGGTCGCCATGACCTCCGAAATGCGCGTGTGCGGTGTTGTGTCAGTCATGATTTCTCATTTTTGTACTGGTTCGCATGTGGGTACAGTTTGGAGAAATTGTACTGCACTGTTTCTGTCTTTTCCAGCCTTGCAAGCCTAGGAAGGCAGGACTGTTCCTCTGGAATAAAGCCGCTTCCGCAATGTCAGTCAGGAAGAGGTTTGACGCTCCATGGCAACAGCTCTGCACAGGAAAGGCATGAGATCGATGAGAACATCCATGGAAGGCTGGGGCAGCGGGCTGACCGGCGTCATCATTTTCAGCGGTTCGCTGCCGGCGACCCGCGTGGCGGTGGCGGATTTCTCGCCGCTGTTCCTGACGTCGGCGCGTGCGGTCATCGCGGCTCTTCTTGGTGCGGCGCTGCTCCTTGCCCTGCGCCAGCAGAAGCCGTCGCGCGACACGCTTTTTTCGCTGGCGATCGTCGCGCTCGGCGTCGTCGTCGGTTTTCCGCTACTGACGGCGCTGGCGCTGCAATATGTCACCTCCGCCCATTCCATCGTCTTCGTCGGGCTGCTGCCGTTGGCGACTGCCTTTTTCGGTGTCCTGCGCGGCGGAGAGCGGCCGAAGCCGCTGTTCTGGCTGTTTTCCGGCATCGGCAGCGCCACGGTGGTGGGCTTCGCGCTGAGTTCGGGCGGGGACGTCTCGCTCGTCGGCGACCTGCTGATGGTCGCCGCCATCATCGCCTGTGGTCTGGGCTATGCGGAAGGGGCGAAACTTTCGCGCACGCTCGGCGGCTGGCAGGTCATCTCCTGGGCGCTGATCCTCTCTCTGCCGTTGATGGCGGTGATCGCCCTCTTCTCGCTGCCCGCGACATTCTCCGGCATTGACGGCGCCGCCTGGGCGGGGCTTGCCTATGTCTCGGTCTTCAGCATGCTGATCGGTTTCGTCTTCTGGTATCGGGGCCTTGCGCTTGGCGGCATCGCGGCCGTGGGGCAGCTACAGCTGCTCCAGCCCTTCTTCGGTCTCCTGCTTGCCGCCGGCCTGCTGCATGAGCGTGTGAGCCCGTTGATGCTGGTCACGACGCTCGCCATCGTGCTGTGCGTTGCCGGCGCGCGCAAATTCGCGCGGTAGCGAAAGCTGCCCGGGACCGGCAGCCCGCGGCGTTCGGGGAATGGAGGTGGCGGGCGAAATCTGCTATGGCTCTTGCCAGCGGCTCGTGCCTTCGGCGATAGTGTCGGGCGGAACGGCCTGGGAGAGCTGGATGGCGGCAGATGTTCGGACGTCGAAGGAGATGAACGGTGCCCTGGCGCCGAAGGCGCTGCGCGTCGGCTTCATCCTGTCGAAAAGTTTCACCCTGTCCGCCTTCGCGCTGTTCGTCGATACGCTGCGGCTGGCCAGCGACAGCGAGGATCGCTCGCGCCGCGTCCATTGTGACTGGGACGTTTTGAGCAGCACACGCAACTTCATCACCTCGTCGAGCGGCATCCAGGTCGCCCCGACCGCGCCCTTCGCCGATCCCTCCTGTTTCGACTACATTGCCGTCGTCGGCGGTCTCCTGTCGGTGGAAGAGCCCATAGACAGCTATGCCCAGGCCTATCTGCGCAAGGCGGCCCAGGCCGGCGTCGGGCTGATCGGCCTCTGTACGGGCAGCTTCATCCTGGCCGAGGCGGGCCTCCTCAAGGGGCATACGGCCTGCGTCAGCTGGCTGCACCACCGTGATTTCCGCGGCCGTTTTCCCGATATCGAGGCGACGTCGGAGCAGATCTTCCGTTTTGACGGCAAGGTTGCCACCTGTGCCGGCGGCAGCAGCGTTGCCGATCTTGCCGCAACGCTCGTGCGCCACCACGTCGGTGAGGCGGCCGAGCGCAATGCGCTGGAAATCCTGCAGATCCGCCACCGGCGCGATGCGACCGACGTACAGCCGCGCAACCCGCTCGGCCTTGAAGCCCGCGATCGCCGCGTGCACCTCGCCATCATGATGATGGAACAGCACACCGAGGACCTCCTGTCGATCGACAGCATCGCCACCATGACGGGCGTCTCCCGCCGCCAGCTCGAGCGGCTGTTCGAGGGCGATATGGGGGCTTCGCCGAGCGCGATCTACATGAAGATCCGCATGGCCGCCGCGCTCACCATGGTGATGCGCACCAACAAACCGTTGATCGAGATCGCGCTCGAGACCGGTTTCGAAAGCCTGTCGCACTTCACCCGCCGCTTCCGTGCCGCCTTCGGCGATACGCCCTCGCAGATCCGCCGCGACGGCCGCCGCCAGGCGGGCTGAGGGGCAAAACGCCCGGCCGCCGGGAACCAAGCCGCGCGAAAACCGTTCGGTCTCTATTGCTGACAAGAGACTGTAACGGGAGACCGCAATGGCAAGCACCAACGACGTCCAATCCCAGATTTCTGCCCTGCGCGCAGAGATCGCCCAGCTCCAGAAGGACCTTGGCGAGCGCGGCAGCGAAGCCTATGAGACCATCCGCGACCGCGCCGGGAATGCCGTGGAGGCTGCTCGTCCGGCCGTTCGTTCGGCAACGAGATATGTGCGCAACGAAGGTGCCGCCGTCGCGCAGGCGGCGCGCGAGCATCCCGCCGCACTCTCCACGGTCGTCTTGACCGCAGGCCTTGCCGGTGTCGTCCTCGGCTATCTGCTCGGCTCGCTTGAAAGCGAACCGCCGCGCCGGCAGCGCTGGTTCTGAACCGACAAAAGCCCGGCTTGGCCGGGCTTTTTCATGCTGTGAGGAAACGGGGGCAAGACGCGGGTTTCCCTGGTTTTCCCGTATCCCCGGGCACGCATGTCACCGGTGGCGAAGACCGAAGAGATAACCGATGAAGGCGGCGCCGGCCAGCGCGGCGAGCGGGTTGGCCTGAATGGTCTGGCGCACCTCGTCCCGCAGCGATTCCGCCTTGGCGACCGCCAGCTGGCCGGTTCCTTCGGCGATCAGCCCTGCGGATTCTTTCAGCCGGCTGATTTCCGCCTTCAGGGCCTCGATCTGCTCGTTCACCGTCGCTTCCGCCGCTGCCGCGCGGGCGTCTTCTGAAATGCTGTCGCGCCCCTCAACGACGCCGAGCGTACGCTTTCCGGTGCTCTTTTCGTCAGCCATGGACATGTCTCCTGGATTTGATGGAATGGCGAAAGGGAGAACTTTTGCCGCGCCACTTGGTTCCCGCCGATGATTCAAACTGTGATCTTTCCGGCGCGATCAGGCGATTGACTCTTACGGAATTTGAGAACAAAAAGAGAACATATAGCCTTTCAACCGGGAGCTGCCAAGCCGATGTCCGCCTCCGCCCATGCCGTTGTCGCGGACCTGCGCGACCGCATCCGGCAGTTCGACGGCCGCGCCCAGCGCGACCGGGCGGTGCTGCCCTTCGGTGTGCCCGAAATCGACGAGCGGCTGCCGGGCGGCGGGCTGGCGCTGGCCAGCCTGCACGAGATCTGCGGTGGCGGTGACGATGCCGTCGAGGCCAGCGCCGCCATGCTCTTTGCCGCCGGCATCGCCGCGCGCACCAAGGGGCAGGTGCTCTGGTGCCTGACGCGGCCCGATCTTTTCGCGCCGGCGCTGGCGCAGGCGGGGCTTGCGCCGGGCCGTGTCCTCTATGTGGAGGCGGGTGACGAGAAGAGCCTGCTCCTCTGTTTCGAAGAGGGGCTGCGCCATGGCGGGCTCGGGGCCGTCGTTGCCGAGGTGGCGCGCCTGTCGATGACCGCCTCGCGCCGCCTGCAGCTTGCCGCGGAGGCCGGCGGCACGCTCGGTCTTGCCCTGCGCCGCTTCCGCCACCGCAAGGAGACGGAGGCCCTTGCGCAGCCCTCCGCCGCGGTGACGCGCTGGCGGGTCTATATGCGGCCCTCCGTTTCCCTTCCCGTGCCCGGCATCGGCCGGGCGCAATGGCTGTTGAAACTGGCCCGTTGCCGGGCCGGCGAGGCGGCGGACTTTGATGTGGAGGCCACCGATGCCGAGGGTCGTATCGCTTTTTCTTCCCGGCTGGCCGATCGATCGCCTGCGGCGGGCGCTCGGCACTTCGGCGCCGCCGCCGGATAGCAGGCTCGTGCTTGTCGGCCGTGACGGCGCGCGCCGCATCCTGACGGCGGTGAGCCGGCCGGCCGAGCAGGCGGGCCTGCGCGTCGGCATGCCGCTCACCAAGGCCCATGCGCTGCTGCCCGGGGTCCTCACCATGCCGGCCGACCCCGTGGCCGATGCCGCCGCCTTGGGCCGCCTCGCGCTCTGGGCGCTGCAGCACTATGCACCCATCGTCGCCCCGGACGCGCCCGACGGTCTCGTTATCGATACGACCGGTGCCGATCACCTGCATGGCGGCGAAGCGCACATGCTGACCGGCCTCGTCAATCGTCTTGCCGCCTCCGGCATCTTTGCCCGCGCCGCCATCGCCGACAGCTGGGGCGCGGCCCATGCCGCCGCCCGCTTCCTCGCCGATCCTGTCTGTATCATTCCGCCGGGCAGGGCAGGTGAGGCCGTGTCGCCCTTGCCGGTCACGGGATTGCGGATAGCGCCGGAAACGGTGGCTGGTCTCCACGTGCTCGGCTTCTCTACGATCGGTGAGGTGCTGGCCGTGCCGCGCGCGCCGCTCGTCCTGCGCTTCGGCCCGCTTCTCGGCCGCCGGCTCGACCAGCTCCAGGGCCGGATTTCGGAACCCGTCGATCCGCTGCGCGACCCGGAGCTCGTCACCGTCCGGAAGATTTTCGGCGAGCCGATCGGCGCACCCGAAACCATCGCGCGCTACACGGCCAGCCTCGTGCACGATCTCTGTGCGGCGCTGGAAAAACGCGGTCTCGGTGCCCGCCGGCTCGATCTCCTCTTCCATCGTGTCGACAATTCTCTCCAGGCGATCCGTATCGGCACGGCACGGGCCGTGCGCGACGAAAGACAACTCATCCGTCTCCTGACGGACCGTCTCGAGACGATCGATCCCGGCTTCGGCATCGAGATCATGGACCTGACCGCGACGCTGGCCGAACCGCTCGTCCTGCAGCAGGCCGTCTCCTCCCTGATTGAGGCGGAGGAAGCGGACCTTGCCGGCCTTGTCGACGTGATCGTCAACCGCATCGGTGCCGCGCGCCTCTACCGCATCGCCCCGGTCGAAAGCGACGTGCCGGAACGTTCCTTCCGCCGCATTCCGCCGCTTTCGCCCGAAACCGGGGTGACCTGGCCAAGCCGCTGGCCGCGTCCTGCGCGCCTTCTGGCCCGGCCGGAGCCGGTCGAGGTCATGGCGCTCCTGCCCGACCATCCGCCCGCCTCCTTCACCTGGCGGGGCGTGCGGCGGCTGGTCAAGCGGGCCGATGGGCCGGAGCGCATCTTCGGCGAATGGTGGAAGCGCGATGCGGAACTGGCGGCCGTGCGGGATTATTTCCAGGTGGAAGACGCCGAGGGAGCGCGCTTCTGGCTCTTCCGCTCCGGCAATGAAGAGCAGGCGGCAAGCGGGGCCGGTCGCTGGTTCCTGCACGGGATTTTCGCATGAAACCGCGTTATTCCGAGCTTCAGGTCACATCCCATTTCTCGTTCCTGCGCGGGGCGAGCAGCTGCGCTGACCTGTTCGCGCAGGCAAGCGCCCTTGGCATCGAGGCACTGGCCGTCGTCGACCGCAACAGCCTTGCCGGCGTCGTTCAGGCCTTCAAGGCGTCGCGCGAACTCCCGGCGAATGCCTCGAAGGTGCGGCTGGTGGTCGGCTGCCGGCTCGACCTTGTCGATGGCATGTCGCTGCTCGTCTACCCGACCGACCGCACCGCCTATGGCCGTCTCTGCCGCCTGCTCACCATCGGCAAGAAGAAGGCCGGCAAGGGCAAGTGCCATCTCGACTGGTCCGACGTCGTCGACTGGAACGAGGGCCTTCTTGCCGTGCTGGTGCCCGACGAGGCGGGCGAGACCGCCGCCTTTCATCTGCGCCGCCTGCGCGAGCATTTCAGGGACCGCTGCTACCTCGCCCTCACGCTCCGCCGCCGGCCGAACGACCAACTGCGATTGTTCGACCTCTCCAACCTCGCCGCCCGCCATGGCGTTCCCACCGTCGTCACCAATGACGTGCTCTATCACGAACCCGCCCGGCGCATGCTGCAGGACATCGTCACCTGCATCCGCCACAACGTCGCTATCGACAATGCCGGCTTCCTGCGTGAACGTCATGCCGATCGCTACCTGAAGCCGCCGGAGGAGATGCACCGGCTTTTCAAGCGCTATCCGGAGGCGCTGCGGCGGACGCTGGAGATCGTCGAGCGCTGCCGGTTCTCGCTGGACGAGCTGAAGTACCAGTATCCGGACGAGAAGGAATATTCGCATCTGACGCCGCAGGAGGCGCTTGAGAAATATACCTGGGAGGGGGCGGCCAGACGCTATCCCGGCGGTGTGCCGGAGACGGTGCGCGACAAGCTTCTCTACGAATTGCGGCTCATCGAGAAAATGAAATACGCGCCCTATTTCCTCACCGTGAATTCCATCGTCCACCATGCCCGCAACCTGCCGGTCCCGATCCTCTGCCAGGGTCGGGGATCGGCTGCAAACAGCGCCGTCTGTTTCGTCCTTGGGATCACGGCGATCGACCCGATGGAGAATGGCAGCCTTCTCTTCGAGCGCTTCGTCTCGGAACAGCGCGGCGAGCCGCCCGATATCGACGTGGATTTCGAGCACGAGCGCCGGGAGGAAGTGATCCAGTGGATCTACGATACCTACGGTACGGACCGCTCGGCACTCTGCGCCACCGTCATCCGTTATCGCTCGCGCGCGGCCATGCGGGATGTCGGACGCGCGCTCGGCATGCCGGAGGACGTGTTGAAGGCACTCTCTTCGCAAGTCTGGGGCTGGTCGCACGACTTGCCGCAAGGCCATGCCAATGCGGTCGGGCTCAATGTGGACGACCGCCGTATCCGGCTGCTGTTCGAGCTCGCCCGCCAGTTGCTCAACGCGCCGCGCCACCTCTCGCAGCACCCCGGCGGTTTCGTGCTGACCCGCGACCGGCTGGATGATCTCGTGCCGATCGAGCCGGCGGCGATGGATGCGCGCCAGGTGATCGAGTGGGACAAGGACGACATCGAGTATCTCAACTTCATGAAGGTGGACGTGCTGGCGCTCGGCATGCTCACCTGCATGCGCCGCGCCTTCGACTTCCTGCAAGAGCACAAGGGCGAGAACTATACGCTGGCCACCATCCCCGCGGGTGATGCCGCGACCTACGAGATGATTTCAAAGGCCGACACGATCGGCACTTTTCAGATCGAGAGCCGGGCGCAGATGTCCATGCTGCCGCGCCTCAAGCCGAAGGAATTTTATGACATCGTCATCCAGGTGGCGATCGTGCGGCCGGGGCCGATCCAGGGGGACATGGTGCATCCCTATCTGCGGCGGCGGCAGGGTTTGGAGAAGGTGGAATATCCCAAGGCTGCTTTCGAGAAGGTCCTCAAAAGAACCCTCGGCGTGCCGCTGTTTCAGGAGCAGGCGATGCAGGTGGCGATCGAATGCGCCGGCTTCGAGCCAGGCCGGGCCGATCAACTCCGCCGCGCTATGGCGACCTTCAAGCAAACGGGTGGCGTGGACAAGTTCCGGGACGAATTGACCAATGGCATGGTTGGCAAAGGATACACCCGCGACTTTGCCGAACGAATGTGCCGCCAGCTCGAAGGGTTCGGCTCCTATGGTTTCCCGGAGAGCCATGCCTACAGTTTCGCGATCATCGCCTATGCCTCTGCCTGGATGAAGTGCCATCACCCGGAGATCTTCTGCGCGGCCCTGCTCAATTCCCAGCCGATGGGATTTTACGCCCCGGCGCAGATCGTACGTGATGCGCGCGAGCACGGCGTGGAGGTGCGGCCGGTCTGTGTCAACGCCAGCCGCTGGGATTGCACGCTGGAGCCGGCAGAGGCAGGGCGCCTTGCTGTGCGGCTCGGACTTCGGCTTGTGAAGGGCCTTGATAACAAGGAGATGGCCAGATTTGTTGCGGAAAGAGGTGAGGAGCCGTTTGCCTCTGTCGATGATCTGTGGCGCCGCACCAAGCTGGCATCCGACACGCTGGTGCGGCTCGCCGAGGCGGATGCATTCCGGCCGTCGCTCGCGCTCTCCCGCCGCGAGGCGCTCTGGGCTCTTCGTGGTTTGCGGGACGAGCCGCTGCCGCTGTTTTCCGCGGCGGCCGAGCGGGAGGCCGCGGTCGTGCCGGAATTGACGGAGCCGGTGGTGACGCTGCGGCCCATGGTGGCGGGCGGCGAGGTGGTGGAGGACTACGGCCGCGTCGGCCTGACGCTCCGGGCCCATCCGGTCAGCTTCCTGCGGGAGAGCCTTGCGCGCCGCCGCCTGCTTTCCTGCGCCGATGCGACGCGGCTTCGCAACCGCCAGAAAGTCGAGGCGGCCGGTATCGTGCTCGTCCGCCAGCAGCCGGGCTCGGCCAAGGGCGTCATCTTCGTGACGATGGAGGACGAGACGGGCATTGCCAATCTGGTCGTCTGGCGCAAGGTTTTCCTCGCCTATCGTCCCATCGTGATGGGCGCGCCGATGATCGCCGTCAAAGGGTATATCCAGCGGGAGGGGGAGGTGGTGCACATCGTCGCGCAGCACCTCACCGATCTTTCGGCCGACTTCGCCACCATCGGCCGGCGTGGCGATGCGGCCCAGCCGGAAACCCGCGAGGCAGTGCAGACCATCCGCGTCAAATCCCGCGACTTTCATTAGGAAACTCGCACAAACCGCTGATAAACGGGGCTTTTTGGTGGAAATGGTCGCTCCTCTACATGAAGTCGCGCGGGACCGCCCGTTCGAACGTCTTCTCGAAGATCTGCACCTCCCCCTCATAGGCGCGCACGCTGGCCGAGATCAGCCAGTCCGTCGCCGTGCAGGCGATGGTCGCGGTCGAGAGGGTGCGCACGAACCAGCCGGGGCGTTGCATGTCGCAGGTCCAGACCGCGGTGCCGGTCATCGAGAGCGGATCGTTTTCGGCGATCGACCAGAGTTCGTCGCGCAGCTGGCGGGTGGCAAGGCCCGTGCCGGGGTGCTCGTAGAGGCCGGTGTCCTCGTAGATCGTATATTCTGTGAGACCGTTGGTAAGATCGCGTTCGACGCTGCGGGCGGTCTCGGCGGGGGCGAGTTCGGTATATTTCGGCAGCGGGTCGGAATTGGCCGGTTCGGGGAGTGCGATGAGCCGGTGGGCGCCGAGCTTCGGCAGGGCGAGGCCGAGCGAGGCAAGATCGATCGTCACGCCGGCATTCGTCGGCGGCGGCAGCACCATCGGCCAGTAGGAGGTCGAGAGCGACAGGCGGATGCGATGCCCGGCGCGGAAACGGTAGCCCATGGCGTCGAGCATGAGACGGACATGGACTTTTTTGCCCCTCGGCATCGCCTTCGGTTCGGCGTTGCCGTCGCGGTGGGCGAGGTTGAGCACGCCGAAGGTGACGCGCGTCGCCGTTCCGTCCGGATGCAGATCGACGAGGCGGGCGCAGAGATTGGCGATATCGGCGTCCGTTGCGATGTCGAGTTCCAGCACGGGCTGGCCGAGGAAGTCTTCGGCTTCCGTGAGCGGCGCGGTTTCGATCACCAGCGAGCCGGCGTCATCGAGGCGCTGGTCGAGCGCCATCTCCGCATCCGGCTTCAGCGTAAACCATTCGCCGGCCATGATGCCGGTGTCGAGCGGGGATTTCAGCGCGCGGTCGTGGCCGCTGGCGCCGGCGATCGGCATGCCGGGGGTGAGGGTGCCGTATTGCTCGACGTAGAAGGTCGCCATGTCTGGCGCCTCCCAGCGATCCTTGGCGATCCAGAAGCCGGGGTCGGCCTCGCGGCGGAGCGCCGGGCGGGGGGCGTCCTGGATATAGGCGCGCACCTGCGGTGTTTCCTCCGCCCCGTTCTCTTCGCCGCGCAGCCAGCGGTTCCACCAGGCGATGGCTTCCGCATGGAAATCCATGCGCGGCTTCGGCCAGGCGAAGTGCGGATATTTATGCACCCAAGGGCCGATCAGCGCCTTGGCCTTGTCGCCGAGACCCTCGACGGCCTTCAGCGGCGTGCTGCGATAGCCGTCCGCCCAGCCGGCGATGACGAGGGCTGGCACCGGGAAGCCGGCGAAATCCTCGCAAATGGAGCCGTGCTTCCAGAAGGCGTCGCGGCGCTGGTGCTGCAGCCATTCCTCCAGGAAGAAGGGTTCGTTCTCCAGCCGCTCCAGCCACATCGCCTTCCAGCGTTCGCCGACGATGGCAGGGTCGGGCGAGCGGGACTGATAGGCGAGCATGGTGGCGGCCCAGGAAAGCTGGGCCGAAAGATGCGTGCCGTTCTTGTAGTGGATGTCGTCGTTGTAGCGATCCACGGTGGAGGCGATGGAGATGACGGCCTTCAGCGCCGGCGGCTTCAGGGCGGCGACCTGAAGGCAGTTGAAGCCGCCCCAGGAGATGCCCATCATGCCGACCGATCCGTTCGACCAGGGCTGCGCCGCAATCCACGCGATCAGTTCGCAGGCATTGGCGAGCTCCAGCGGGGTATATTCGCCGTCGATGACGCCGTCGGATTCGCCGGAGCCGCGGATATCGACTCGCACGCCGGCAATGCCGGCGGCGGCGAAGACGGGATAGGTCGATTCATCGCGCGGGCTCGTGCCGTCGCGCTTGCGGTAGGGCAGGAATTCGAAGACGGCGGGTACGGGATCCGCCTCCGCGCCGTCCGGCATCCAGATGCGTGCAGCCAGCCGGGTGCCGTCGGCAAGCGGGATCCACTGGTTTTCGATGACGGTGAAGGGGCGATCGGTCATGGACGGTCCGTTCTGAGGAGGGCGCGGCAAGAAGCATTGCCTCGAGCATGCCCGATTTTCACGCGGGGCGTCGAGCCGGATGCGACCTTTGCCCCCGCCAAATCGTCAAATGTAATAAAACTACAAAACTGAAAGTTTGCGAGATTTTTATGTTGCAAAATTTCAGATTCTCCCTCTAACTGCCCCCACGAAGCCGCGCATAGCAGGACAAACCGGCGCGCTTTCGATTTGGGAGGAGTGAATGGTGAACACGATCTTATGGCGCTCTGCCGCCGCTGCCGCGCTGTCGCTCGGCATGATGGCGGGCATCGGCGCCGCCAATGCAGCCGAACTGGTCTTCTGGTCGATGTGGAACGAGCCCGAGCCGCAGGCCGCCGCTCTGCGCAAGGTCATGGACAACTATACCAAGGCGAACCCGGACACGACCTTCAAGGTTGTCTGGAACGGTCGCCAGAACCAGACCAAGCTGCGCGCGGCACTTCAGGCTGGCACGCAGGTCGACTTTGCCGACCAGGATGGCGACCAGCTGGCTGGCGGCTTGCAGAAGGAAGGGCTTGGCTACGAGATCGCGGCGGACCTTGGCGATACGAGAGCAGCCCTCCTGCCCGGCGTGCTCGATCTCTACGCTACCGGCGGCAAGATCGTTCAGGTTCCCTACATCTACAACACCGTCAACATCTGGTACAACAAGGAGATGATGACCGAGGCCGGCGGTAGCGTTCCGCAGACCCTCGACGAGCTCTTCACCCTGTGCGGCAAGCTGAAGGAAAGCGGCAAGCATGCGCTGGTGACCGAGGGCAATGTCGGCTTCTACCAGGTGCTGTACTTCTCGCATCTCCTGTCGCGCGCCAAGGGCTCGGATGCCATGATCAAGGCCTTCGAGGTCAAGGACGGCTCGGGCTGGTCCGATCCGGCCGTGCTCGAGGCTGCAAAGACGGCCCGCAAGTTCTGGGATGCCGGCTGCATCGCGGAAGATGCGCGCGGTTTCCAGTATCCGGCCGGCCAGCAGACGATCGCACTCGGTGACACGATGGGCGAACTCGTCGGCTCCTGGCTTCCGACGGAGCTGACGGAGACGGCCGGTGCCGATTTCCCCTGGGGCGCCTTCAATTTCCCGGCCGTTGCGGGCGGTGCCGGCAAGGTGACGGATATCGAGGTCGGCCTCGTGTCTGTGATGGTTCTAAAGAATTCGCCGAACGCCAAGGAGGCTGCCGGTTTCGTCAATTATCTCCTCAGTGAGGAGGCGCAGGCGATCCTCGTTGCCGATGGCGGCGTTGGCGTGGTGCGTGATGGCGTCGAATGGCCGCCGGTGCTGGCGGATGCCTATGCCTCGGCGAAGAACGCGACGGCACTTTCCGGCTTTGGCGGCGGTCTCGGCGTCTCCTATCCGGAATTCAACGCGACGGTGCTGACGCCCGAATTCAGCAAGATGTTCCTTGCCCAGTCCACGCCGGAGGATTTCGTCAAGATCCTCGTCGAGCGGACCAAGGCTCATTGGGCAAGCCAGCAATAAGGCCCTTTCAGCAAGCCGGGGCGATGCGCCTGCGCCGCCCCGGCCGGCCTTGTGACGATCAAACATCTTGCCCAATGGAGACGACGCGATGATGAGGCGACGCATGGTGGTGGCGTTTTTGGCGCCCGCCCTCATCCTCTATCTCGGCCTGCTGATCTTTCCGGCGCTGCAGGCCTTCTATCTCAGCCTGTTCAAGACATCAGGCTTCGGCGACACGCCGGTCTGGGTCGGGCTCGGCAATTATACGCGTCTTCTCGCCGATCCGATCTTCTGGCAGGCGCTGCGCAACATGTCGCTGATCATGGTCGTGGGCGGCATTGCCACCTTCGGGCTCGCCTTTGTCTTCACCATGCTCCTGAATTCGGGGCTGTGGGGCAAGAAACTGTTTCGCGCGCTGATCTTCCTGCCGAACATCATCGCGGTCGTCGCGATCACGACCTTCTGGTCCTTCGTCTTCATGCCGCGCTACGGCCTGTTGACCAGCCTCCTGAAGGCGCTCGGCCTCACGGGACTTGCCTCCATCTCCTGGACGGCGCCGGAGAACGTCTTCTTCGCCATGATGGTCGGTCTCGTTTGGATCTCGGCGGGCTTCTACACGATCCTCATCCTCGCCGGTGCGGACAAGGTGCCGATCGACATGTATGAGGCCGCACGGCTCGAGGGTGCGAGCACCTTCCAGATCTTCCGCCTCATCACCCTGCCGATGATCTGGGACGTCATCCTGATCACGCTGGTGCTGTGGTCGATCCATGCCATCAAGATCGTCGAGTTCCCCTACGCCTTCGGTGGCCCGAACATCGACCAGAACCTCTATACGCCCGCGATCTACCTCTACATCATGGGTTTCGGCCAGCGTGAACCGGTCTATGCGCTCGGCTATTCGACCGCCATCGGCGTCGCGCTCTTCTTCCTGACCCTCGTCACGATCGTGCTGCTGCGCGTCGTCTTCAAGCGCGAACGCGTGGAGTATTGAGATGAGCAAGCTTCTGACGCTGCGCGGCGCAAAACGCGGGTTTTCCTATCTCGTGATCGGTGGCTGGTCGGCCCTTTCTGTCTTTTTCGTGCTCTGGATCATTCTCGCCTCACTGAAGCGCAACCGTGATCTTTTCGGAAAACCCTGGTCGATCCCGCTTGATCCCGCCTGGGGCAACTATGTCAAGACCTGGGTGAACAGCCGCTTCGGCGACTATTTTCTCAACAGCCTGATCGTCACCTCCGTCTCGGTCATCGCCCTGCTCCTCGTCTCGGTACCGGCCGCCTATGTGCTGAGCCGCGGGCGCTTTGCCGGGCGGGCGGCGCTGTCGAACTTCTTTGCCTTCGGCATGGGGGTGCCGATCCCGCTGCTCTTCGTGCCGCTCTTCGTCATCATGACGACGCTGAGGCTCGGGGACAGCCTGACGGGGCTCTCCCTCGTCTATGTGGCGCTTTCCATTCCGTTCAGCATCTATGTGCTGGAAGGCTTCTTCGCCTCGCTGCCGTCCGAACTGGAATCAGCGGCGATCATCGACGGCTGCTCGGATTTCCAGGTGTTCCGGCACGTCATGCTGCCGCTCGCCGGCCCCGGCATCGCTACGGTCGCGATCCTCAACTTCGTCGGCCTGTGGAACGAGTACCAGCTCTCGCTCGTGCTCCTCAACAGCCCGGAGAACCGGACGCTCTCGCTCGGCATCTATTCGCTGATCACGTCCATGCAATATTCGGGCGGCGACTGGGCCGGCCTCTTCGCCGGCGTCACCATCGTGATGGTGCCGACGATCATTCTCTTCATCATCCTCTCCGAGCGGATGATCAGCGGTATCACCATGGGAGGCGTCAAGTGAACCGGACCCTGCAGAAACCCCGCGCCGAGGGCGTCACGACAATCGAGCAAACGGTCGTGACCCTGCCGATGTCCCATCTTGGCGACCCGAGCCGACTGCCGCGCCTGCGCTGGCAGCAGCCGATCCCGGACAAGGCGACACCACCGTCGCGCGGCCTTACCGCGGAAGAAAGCGCCAACGCCTTCGACTGGGGCAAGGATTCCATCCTGCCCTACCGCGTCTATGACGACTACGACCGCGCACAGCAGCCCGCAGACATGCCGCTGATCGTGCTCGACAACGGCCGGCTGCGCATCGCTGTCGCCCCGCAATATGGCGGGCGCATCATGCAGCTCTACGACTACGCGCTCGGCCGCGATCTCGTCTTCCGCAATCCCGTCTTCCAGCCGGCCAATCTGGCTGCGCTGAACGCCTGGTTTTCCGGCGGTATCGAGTGGAACGGGCTTATCCCCGGCCATACGCCCTTCACCGCGGCTCCGGTCTTTGCCGGCGTCGTCGAGACGGAGCGCGGCCCGGTGCTGCGCATCTACGAGTTCGACCGTATCGTCGAGGCCACCTGGCAGATCGATCTCTTCCTGCCGGCGGGCGAGGACCGGCTCTATGTGCACGGGCGCATCGTCAATGCCGCGCCGGTGGAAAAACACGCCTATTGGTGGACCAATGTCGCCGTGCCGGCGAGTGCGGGCATGCGCGTCATCAGCCCTGCGGATTATGCGATCGAACATGTCCTGCCGGGCAACGAGCTTGCGCGCTTCGCCTTTCCCGATCCGGCGCGCTTCGATGGCTCCTATCCGGGCCTCTGGAAGGGGGCGACATCGGTCTTCTTCCGCAAGCCTGATGCAAAGCGCCTGTTCATTGCCGCCCTCGACAAGACGGGCACCGGCCTTGCGCAGACGGCGACATCGGGCCTGAAGGGCCGGAAGTTCTTCTATTTCGGCACGGCGGCCGGCGGGCAGCACTGGATGGACTATCTCGCGCGCAAGGACGAGGGCGACTACATCGAGATCCAGGCCGGCATCACGCCGACGCAGAACCAGCGCTTCGTGTTGGCTGCGGAAAGCGAAACGCGCTGGACCGAGGTCTATGGCGGCCTGTCGGTCGATCCGGCCGCAGCCCATTGCGAGAGCTATGCGATCGCTGAACGCGCGACGGCGGAGGCGGTGGATCGGCGTTTCCCGCAGGCCGACCTCACGGAAGTCGACGGGTTCCTGACGCGCCTGTCGCAGATGCCGGTCGATCGTCGCCTTACCGCGGGCTCGCCCTGGGGCGGCCGGCAGGAAAAACTCACCGGCAAGCCGCTTGCCGCAGGCCTCGATTTCTCCGTCGACCGGACCGCCGACCTCTGGGACGACCTTGCAGAAAGCGGCAAGATCTCTGCAGCCAACCTGACCCGTGTTCCCGCCGACCTTGCGGTTTCGGACGCCTGGGTCGCGGCGCTGGAGCGCAGCGCCGAAGCACAGGGGAAGACATGGCTGCATGAGCTGTTGCTCGGCATCGCCGCGCTCGACCGCGAGAACGTGGCAACGGCGCGCGACCTGTTCGCGCGCTCGACGGCGGCGCACCCAAGCTGGCTGGGGCTGCGCCAGCAGGCTCTGATCACGGAGAACGGCGCGGAGGCCGAGCGGCTCTATCTTGCCGCCTGGAAGGCCGAGGATGCCCCGGCCGAGCTGGCTGTCGAGATCGTGCAGTTCCTGCTGCGTGCCGACCGGTCCGCCGCGCTTGAAACCTTCCTGACCGACCTTCCGGAGGCCGTCGCAGCGCAGGAGCGCATCGTGCTCGCCCGCGCCTCGGTGGCGGCGGCGCGGGGTGATCTCGATACGCTGGAAGCGCTGCTGGCGGTCGAGTTCGCGACCATCCGCGAAGGCGAGGATCTTTCGGCCGACCTCTGGCACGCCCTGCAGACGGGTCGACTGGAACAGCGGCTGGGCCGCGCGCCCACTGCCGCCGAACTGGAAACGCACAACAGGGCCAACCCTTTGCCGGAACATCTCGATTTCCGCATGCGGGTCGTGCTCGAAGACGGGACGAACTGATGACGACGGTCGAGATCCGCGAGCTTCGCAAATCCTATGGCAGCCTGGAGATCATCCGCAGCGCCGACCTTGCCATTTCGAGCGGCGAGTTCGTCGTGCTGGTCGGGCCGTCGGGCTGCGGCAAGTCCACGCTGCTGCGCTGCATTGCCGGACTGGAGCCGATCAGCGGCGGCATCCTCGCCATCGACGGTGAGGACATGACCACGGCCGATCCGGTGAAACGGGGCGTCGCCATGGTCTTCCAGTCCTACGCGCTCTATCCGCACATGACGGTCGCCGAGAACATCGGCTTCGGCCTGAAGATCGCGGGCACGCCGAAACCGGACATCCGGGCGCGCGTGATCGAGGTGGCAAAACTCCTCAAGCTGGAGGCGCTGCTCGACCGCAAGCCGAAGGCGCTTTCCGGCGGCCAGCGCCAGCGCGTGGCGATCGGCCGGGCGCTGGCACGCAATCCGCGCATCTTCCTGTTCGACGAGCCGCTGTCCAATCTCGATGCCTCGCTCAGGGGCGAGATGCGCGTCGAGCTGGCCAAGCTCCACGCCAAGCTCGGCAACACCATGATCTACGTGACGCATGACCAGGTGGAGGCCATGACGCTTGCCGACCGCATGGTGGTGATGCGGCAGGGGATTATCGAGCAGGTCGGCGCGCCGCTCGAACTCTTCAACAACCCGATCAACCGTTTCGTCGCCGGCTTCCTTGGGCAGCCGCCGATGAACTTCATCCGCTTCGCTTCGGCTGCCAATGAGGGGCGGAGGGTGACGGGTACGCTTCCCGGCGCCGGGCGTGTTGCCCTCGACCTGCCGCCCTCGGCCGTACCTTCACCGTTGGAGGGGCTGGAGCTCGGCGTCCGCCCGGAGGATATGACCGTGTCCGACGGCGGCGAACTGAGCGCGACGGTGGAGGTGGTGGAACAGCTCGGCGGCGAGACCATCGTCTACGGCCGGCTGGCGGACGGCCAGGCCCTGACGGCAAAGCTTGCCGGCCAGGCGGGTGTCAGGGCCGGCGATCGGCTCTCCTTCACGCTGGCGCAGGAGCGCCTGCAACTCTTTGATGCGATGGGCCGCAACTTGCGTTACCGGATGCGAGAGGCCGGTGCGCAGCCCGGCAGTCCGGTCGAAAGGAGTGTGCCTTGACCTCTGTTCCCCCACCCGGCCAGACCCTGATCGAGACCGTTTCCGCCGATTTGCCGGAACTCAACAAGACCTTCCGGCGGGTGGCGCAGTACATGCTCGCCGCGCCGGAGGGCTTCATGCACAAGCCGGTGCAGGAGATTGCCGCCGCCGCGGAGGTGAGCGAGCCCTCCGTCATCCGCTTCTGCCGTCGCTACGGTTACAAGGGCATTCCGGATTTCCGCATCGCGCTTGCCATGGCGCTGGCGAACGGGCCGGCAGCCGAGCGCAGCTCGTTCCTCGAGCCGCAGATCACCGACAAGGCCGTGGTCAACCTCGCACTGAAGCGTGCCATTGCGCGCCACGCGCGCACGCTGATCGGCACGGACCGCTCGATCATCATCGATTCCGGTTCGACCGCCCAGCTCTTCGCTGAAACGCTTCGCGATGCCGACCCGCTGGCGGTGATGACCACCGGCCTCAACATCGTCGATGCGCTGCGCGGGGCGACGCAGCATTCCATCATGCTGCCGGGCGGCGTGCTGCGCCATGAATCGCGTTCGCTCTCCGGCCGCATGGTGGAGAACACGCTTGCCAATATGCATTTCGACGCCGTCTATCTCGGTGCCGACGCCATCGATCCCGCCTCCGGTCTCAGCACCTTCAATGAGGACGAAGCGCACCAGAACACGGCGATGATCCAGGTTTCGCGGCGTGTCGTCGTGCTGGCGGATTCGACGAAGTTCCGTGCGCCCGGCCTGCACCGCTTCTGCGAGATCGAGCGCATCCACACGATCATCACCGATACCGGTCTTGGCGACGACGTGGTCGCCGCGATCGAGGCGCGGGGCGTTGCCGTTCACCGCGTGGAACCAATCGAAGAGACTGCAAAATGACGTCGCAAAGCGCTTCCACCGCCATCCCCGGCCTCGACCGCTGGGACACCACACGGGAAATCCGCCAGCAGCCCGCGGTCTGGCGGGCTTTCGCCCTCGAACTTGCCGGCATTGCCGCCGAAATCCGCCCATGGCTGGCAAGCCGCGCGCATGATGAGGTGTGGTTCTGCGGTGCCGGCACCTCCGCCTTCATCGGCGAGACGCTGGCATCCTATCTCAACCGCGCCGCCGGCCCTGCGCGCTTCCGCGCCGTGCCGACGACGGACCTCGTGTCGAGCCCGTTGAGCTTCCTGAGGCCCGGCGCACGCAGGCTGGTCGTTTCCTTCGGCCGCAGCGGCAACAGTTCGGAAACCCTCGGCACCCTCCGGCTGCTGGATGCGCATGCGCCCGAGGCCGACCGCCTGCACATCACCTGCAACGCCGAGAGCGCTTTGGCGCGGCCGATGGGGCCGGGGCCGGGCGAGCAACGGACGATCCTGCTCCCGCCGGAAACGAACGACCGCGGCTTCGCCATGACCTCCAGCTACACGACGATGTTGCTTTCGGCGCTCGCCTGCTTCGATCCCGCCCCGCCGGACGAGCCGACCGCGCTGCTGGCGCGCCTTGCCGATGCGGCGGAGGGACTGATCCGCCGCGGTTTTGCCGATCTTGCTAGGCTCGCCACGCCCGAGCGCGTCGTCTTCCTCGGTTCCGGTCCGCTGATTGGCTCGGCGCGGGAATGTGCACTAAAAGTGCTGGAGCTGACGGCCGGCAGCATCGCCACGTCCTGGGATTCGACGCTCGGCTTTCGCCACGGCCCGAAGGCGGTGGTGAACAAGAATACGCTGGTCTTCGTCCTGCAATCGGCCGATGCGTTCACGCAGGCCTATGACATCGACCTTGCCCGGGAGATCGCCGTGCAGTTCGGTCCCCAGGCCATCGTGCGGCTCGGCGCGGCGACGGGCGGCGCTGATATCGATGTGCCCGCCATCGGCAACGATGCCTGGGGTTCCGTGCTGCATGTCATCGTTGCGCAGATGTTGGCCGTGATCTGGTCGGACCGGCTCGGTTTTGCGGTCGATGACCCCTTTGCCGGCCGGAACCTTACCCGTGTCGTTGCCGGCGTGACGCTCTACGACCTGCCGAAGCCCGCCTCGGCCGCCTATGGCGCCATCGATGTCGGTGGTTCGAAGATCGAGGCGGCGTTGTTCGGGGACGACTTGCAGCCGATCGAAAAGCGCAGGATCGATACCCGCAAGGACAGCTACGACGACCTCGTGGCGGCGATTGCCGAGCAGGCCGGCTGGCTCGAGGCAAAAGCCGGCAACCTTGCCGCCATCGGCATCGGCCTGCCGGGACTGATCGATGCAGCGACCGGGCTTTCGGTGACCTCCAATCTGCCGGCTACCGGGCGCAGCCTCGGCGCCGACGTTTCGGCGCACCTCGGCCGCCGCGTGCCGGTGGAGAACGACTGCAAGTGTTTTGCCCTGTCGGAAGCCAATGGCGGAGCGGGCGCGGGCCATCGCACCGTCTTCGGTCTCATTCTCGGCACGGGCGTCGGTGGTGGTGTTTGCGTCGATGGCCGGCTGGCGAAGGGCCTCAACGGGCTTCCCGGCGAGGTCGGCCATTTCGGCCTGCCGGCCGAGCGTGTGGCGACGTACGGCCTGCCGCTCGTCGCCTGCGGTTGCGGACGCACCGGATGCTACGAGACCTACGTGTCCGGCCCCGGCCTGACGCGCATCGCGCAGCACGTCGCCGGCCGGCCGCTGCGGGCGGAGGAGATCGTCGTGGCTGCGGCCGGAGGCGACGCGGCGATGCGGTCAGTGCTGGACATCTGGCTCGACCTGCTCTGCGAACTCGTTCACACGATCCAGCTGACGATCGACGCGGACTGCGTCGTGCTCGGCGGCGGCCTGTCGCGCATGGCTGGCCTTGCCGACGACCTTGCCGCGGCCTTCGAGGCGCACAAGCTGCCGGGCGTGCGCAGCCCTGTCTTCCGGATTGCGCTGCATGGTGATGCCAGCGGCACCCGGGGCGCGGCCATCCTTGCCCGCCAATCGCTGCGGGAGGGCCGGCCATGAAGGAGCTGCGTGCTCTGATCGCCCGCAACCGCGCGGGTTCGGGCGAGACCATGCCCTCAGTGTGTTCGGCGCATCCGGATGTCATCGCCGCCGCACTTCTTCTCGCCGAAGAGCATGGGGTTCCGTTGCTCGTCGAGGCGACGAGCAATCAGGTCAACCAGTTCGGTGGCTACACCGGCATGCAACCGGCCGATTTCATCCGCTTCGTGCACGAGATTCGCGATCGCGTCGGCGCATCGGGCCAGCCGCTGCTCTTCGGCGGCGACCATCTCGGGCCGCAGGTGTGGCGCAGCCAGCCGGCCGATGTGGCGATGGCGCATGCGCGGGACCTCGCGGCGGCCTATGTGCGTGCCGGTTTTACCAAGATCCATCTCGACTGCTCGGAAGGCTGCGCGGGTGAGCCTGCCCAGGTGGCCGATGCGGTCAGCGCCGCGCGGGCGGCCGAACTTGCGGGCGTCTGCGAGGCCGCCACTGACGACCCGTCGTCGCTGAGCTACATGTATGGCACGGAAGTGCCGCCGCCCGGCGGTGCCCGGGCGGAGGAGGGCGGGCAGGGCATCGCCCCGACGACGCCGGAAAGCGCAGAGGCCACCACCGCGGCGCATCGCGATCATTTCGAGGCCCTGGGGCTTCATGGTGCCTGGCAACGGGCAGTGGGCCTCGTGGTCCAGCCGGGCCTGGAGTTTGCGCCGGACCACATCCATGCCTTCGATTCGGCAACGCCCGATCGCCTGTCGCCGGTGCTGCGCGATCGTCCCGGCCTGAGTTTCGAGGCTCATTCCACAGATTACCAGGCGCCGGACGTCTATCCCGAGCTCGGGCGGCGTCATTTCGCGGTGCTGAAGGTCGGTCCGGCGCTGACCCATGCCTATCGCCAGGCGGTCTATGCGCTGGAAGGTGTGTCGGACTGGATCGGTGCGGAGCCGGATCGTCCGCGTGTTCCTGCCGTCATGGAGGACCTGATGCTGGCCGATCCCGCGAACTGGCGCAAACATTACAGCGGTGGCGAGGCACAGCTTCGCCTGCTGCGGCACTTCAGTTATGCCGACCGCATCCGCTACTACTGGACCCAGCCGGCGGCGCGGCAGGCGGTGGAGCGCCTGATGTCCCTCCTCGGCGAGACCCGGCCGCCGCGCATGGTGCTGGAGCAATATTTCGCGCCTGGCGTTCTTGCGCGTGCCGATCGCCTGGCATCGCGCGTGCGCGACTGGCGGTTGGCTCTCGTCTATGCGCAGATCCAGGCGGCGCTTGCGCCCTACTATGCGGCGTCTGCGAGGTCCGCGGGATGACGGTCATCGCCGGACAGGACGTGGCTCCCTTCGATATCGACGCGACCGAGGCGTGGTGGCTCGTGCCGGAGAGGCTTTTCGACGGCGAGACGCTCGATACGGGCCGCGCCGTGCGCATCGTGGCGGGACGCATCGACGACCTGCACCCGGCTGCGGAGGCGGGGCGGGACGGCCTGCCCGTCTGGCGGACGAACGGCCTCGCATCGCCTGGATTCTTCGACGTGCAGGTCAATGGCGGCGGCGGTGTCATGGTCAACGGCACGCCGACGGCCGATGGTCTCCGCGCCATCGCCGCTGCGCATCGGCCGGGCGGCACGATGGCCATCCTGCCGACGCTGATCACGGATGCGCCCGAGGTGATGGAAAAGGCCGTCTCAGCCGTGATCGCCGCGGTCGGGCGGGATGGCATCGCCGGCGTTCATCTCGAAGGCCCGCATATCAGCGTGGCACGCAAGGGGGCGCACAATCCACGCTTCATCCGCCCGATTGACGACGACACGCTTTCCTGTGTCCGGCGCCTGCGCGCCGCCAATGTGCCGGTCCTCCTGACGCTCGCGCCGGAATGCGTGCCGCCGGGAACGATCGCGTCGCTGCGCGCGATGGGCGTCGTCGTCTCGCTCGGCCATACCGCGGCCGATGCCGCGACGACGCGGGCCGCGATTGCGGAGGGCGCGCGAGCGGTGACCCATCTCTACAATGCGATGACGCCCATCACCTCGCGCGAGCCGGGTGTCGTGGGCGCCGCGCTCGACAGCGATCTTTATTGTGGCTTCATTGCCGACGGGCACCATGTAGACGATGCGGTGCTGCGCCTGGCAATCCGTTCCCGTCCGATGGCCGGGCGCATGGTGCTCGTCTCGGATGCCATGTCGACGTGGAACGGGCCGGATCATTTCACCCTCTACGGCGAGACCATCCGCCTTGAAGGCGGCAAGCTGGTGAACAGTATCGGCTCGCTGGCCGGCGTGCATACCGACATGGCGACCTCGCTGCGGCGGCTGGTCGATGTCGTGGGTGTTCCTCTCGAGGACGCGTTGAAGATGGCAACGGCAAATCCGAGCCGCCTCATGGGGCTGGAGGCAAACGTCGGCTTCCTCAGGCCGGGCATGCCCGCCGATATCGTCCTGCTCGGCGGCCTGTAAGACCAATTGATACTCAGCCGATGCCGGTCTGCAAATGGCGAATTTCCGCGCTTCCGGTGCTCGCGCACCGAAAGGACGCTGCGCTGTGGATCGTAAAAACATCAGGCTTGGGTCTGGCCGCTTCATCACTCGATAGCCCGGTTGTCGGCCGGGTCTGTATGTCCGCGCTGCGCGGCCTGTGACGGTGGGCGTATTAGCCGCCGATGTGCGCCCAGCAGAGTGCCTGTTTCCCGCCGGACCAGATGACGTCGTTGGCGGCGATGCTGGCCGTAGTGCATCGGATTCCCGTCTCCACGCGCCGCTCTCCCTATCCATGAAATTTACGTTGACAATAGCTGGCGGTAAATCTATTTCGAGGTACATAGTAACCTATATGATAGGTAGGGGCGGCGCGATGGAATCGAAGTCGGAACCGGATGCGGTCAGTGGTCAGAAGGGCGGCGAGGGGCTGCTCGGCGGCGTCATGGATGCCGTCCGGATCCATATTCGCGAAAATGGCCTGCAGGTCGGCGATTGGCTGCCGAGCGAGGGGGCCTTCGCGGAAAAACTTGGTGTTTCCCGTGGCATCGTGCGCGAGGCCTATCGGTCGTTGTCCGCGCTGACGCTGATCGATATCGGCAACGGCCGGCGCCCTCGGGTGGCGGCGCCCAGGGCAGACGTGCTGGCGCTGGTCACCGATCATGCCGTGCACACCGACCAGGTGACGATCCAGCAGATTTTCGATGTCCGCCGCACGGTCGAGCGCCGGACAGTCGTGCTTGCTGCCATGCGCCGCACCGACCGCGAGGCGGCTGCAATCGTCGCGCTGGCCGAAGCGATGCAGCGGGATTTCGAAGAGCCGCAAAAGGTCATGGAGCACGACATCGCCTTTCACGAGGCGATCGGCGCAGCGTCGCGCAATCCGATGTTCTCGCTGATCGTCGGCTCGTTCCATGTGGTGACGCGCCAGACCTGGCCGATCGGCTGGGCAAGCCGCGCCAGCAACGAGACGCGGCAGGAAAGCATCGACGGTCACATGACCATCGCCCAGGCCATCGCCAATGGCGACCCGACGACGGGCGAGCAGGCGATGGTCGAGCATTTCGACCTGACGGTGAAGGCGCTGCTGGCAGCGGGAGTGTACTGAGCATGAAGATCACCGCGTTTGAAACCGTCCGCGCCCGCGACTTTGCCAACATCCTCTGGGTGCGCATCCACACCGACGAAGGCCTTGTTGGGCTTGGCGAGACCTTCTTCATGGCTGCGACCGTGGAGGCCTATATCCACGAGGTCGTGGCGCCGAAACTGCTCGGCCGCGATCCCCTTGAGATCGACCGTATTTCCAAGGATCTGACGGGTTATCTCGGCTTCCGTTCGACGGGGGCGGAAATGCGCGGCAATTCGGCGGTGGATATCGGTCTCTGGGACCTCTTCGGCAAGGCGACGAACCTGCCGGTCGCCCAGTTGCTCGGCGGCTTCTCGCGGCGCGAGATCCGCACCTACAACACCTGCGCCGGTAACACCTACATGCGCGAGGCCAAGGGCCAGCAGACCGGCAATTACGGCATCGGTGGCCCGCGGCGCGACTATGACGACCTTAACGGCTTTCTGGAGCGGGCGGACGAGCTTGCCGAAGACCTCCTGTCGGAGGGCATCACGGCCATGAAGATCTGGCCGTTCGACATCGCGGCGGAAAAGAGCGGCGGCCAGTACATTTCCGGGCCGGATCTGCGCAAGGCGCTCGAACCCTTCGAGAAGATTCGTAAGCGCGTCGGCGACCGCATGGACATCATGGTCGAGTTCCATTCCATGTGGCAACTCACCCCGGCCATCCAGATCGCCCGGGCGCTGGAGCCCTATGCCACCTTCTGGCACGAAGATCCGATCAAGATGGATTCGCTCTCCAGCCTCAAGCGTTATGCGGCGGCAAGCCGCGCGCCGCTCTGCGCCTCGGAGACGCTTGCCACCCGCTGGGCCTTTCGTGATCTGATGGAGACCGATGCTGCCGGCGTCGTCATGCTCGATCTTTCCTGGTGCGGAGGCCTTTCCGAGGCCAAGAAGATCGCCACCATGGCGGAAGCATGGCACCTGCCGGTGGCCCCGCATGATTGCACCGGCCCCGTGGTACTCGCCGCCTCGACGCACCTGTCGCTGAACGCGCCGAACGCGCTCGTGCAGGAAAGCGTGCGCGCCTACTACAAGACCTGGTACGCCGACCTGACGACGCAACTGCCAACCGTGACGAACGGCGTGATCACCGTGCCGCCCGGACCGGGCCATGGCATTGATCTTGCGCCGGATCTCGACCGCAAATTTGACGTCTCGCGCCGGACTTCGGCGCTGGAGTGACCGGCACGGCGCTGATCGCTTGACTCGTATGGTAGTAGGCTAGTAGCCTTTGACGGAGTGAGGGAGGCTGGAATGCAGAACATCAAACCGCAGCGCGTTCTCTCGGTCGCCGAGGCCGTCGGGCCGCAGGTCTATCGCATCTTGCGCGAGCAGATCATCCAGGCCGAGCTGATGCCGGGCGAGCGCATCTCGGAGGCGGAGATCGCCAAAAGCCTGTCGGTCAGCCGCCAGCCGGTGCGCGAGGCCTTCATCAAGCTGTCGGAGGAGGGGCTGGTGCAGGTCCTGCCGCAGCGCGGCACCTATGTGACGCGGATTTCCACCGCTTCCGTAATGGACGTGCGCTTCGTGCGCGAGGCGATCGAGGCCGATATCGTGCGTCAGGTCACCGCAGAGCATACGGCCGAGACCGTGCGGGAACTGCGCGATCAGATCGCAAGGCAGAAGCAGGTGCCGCAGGACGACCGCGCCACCTTCCTGCGGCTTGACGAACTCTTCCACCACACGCTCGCAGCGGCGGCCGGCAGCGCCTATGCCTGGAGCGTCATCGAAAGCGTCAAGGCGCAGATGGACCGCGTGCGCTTCCTCAGCGTCGACGATATCCAGATCGGCCGGCTGATCGGGCAGCACGAGCGCATTGTCGATGCGATCGCTGCGGGCGATGTCGGCAAGGCCGAAGCGGCGCTGCGCACGCATCTGCGCGAGATCCTCAAATCGCTGCCCGAGATTGCCCGGGCGCGGACGGAATTCTTCGACGGCGTGGAGTGACGCCGGAACAACCACGATTGATGTTCAACGGGAGGTACGCATCATGATGATCCGGAAATTTCTTGCAGGAACGGCCCTCGGCCTGGGGGTGATGGTCTCGGGCGCCAGCGCGGAAGGCCTCAACATTGCCTTCATCAGCCACTCGTCCGCCTCGAACACCTTCTGGCAATCGGTCAAGAAGGGCTACGACGACGCCTGCGAGAAGGTCGGGGCCTCATGCCAGTTGATTCTGACGCAGACCGAAGGCGCGGTCGAGCAGGCCGTCGCCAACCTGCAGGCGGCGATCGCCACGAAGCCAGATGCGATCTTCGTCGCGATCGTCGACAACAAGGCCTATGACAATGTGATCAAGGAAGCCGTCGATGCCGGCATCCTCGTGCTTGCCGTCAATGTCGACGACAGCGAAGGCGCCAAAGGCAATGCACGCAAGGCTTTCATCGGCCAGGGCTTTACGGCGGCCGGCTATTCGCTCGCCAAGGCGCAGTCGGAGAATTTCCCCAAGGAAGGCCCGCTCAGCCTGCTGGTCGGCGTCAACGCGCCGGGCCAGACCTGGTCCGAACAGCGCGCCGGCGGCGTGATGAAGTTCCTGGAAGAATACAAGGCCGCCCATGCCGATCGCGAGATCACCATCACGCGCATCGATTCGGCCACCGACCTTGCGCTGACCGCCGACCGCATCGGCGCCTATCTCAATGCCAACCCGAACACCACGGCCTATTTCGACACTGGCTACTGGCATGCCGGCGTCGCCAAAGTGCTGAAGGACCGGGGCATCGAGCCCGGCAAGGTGCTGCTCGGCGGCTTCGACCTCGTGCCGGAGGTTCTGCAGCAGATGGAAGCCGGCTACGTGCAGGTGCAGGTCGACCAGCAGCCCTACATGCAGGGCTTCATGCCGGTCATGCAGGCCTATCTGTGGAAGACGGCCGGCCTGACGCCGTCGGACATCGACACGGGGCAGGGCATCGTCACGCCCAAGGACGTGCCGACCATTCTCGAAATGGCAAAGCAGGGCCTGCGCTGATCCGGCGCTCCTATGGGAAAACCGGTGCCTTGCCTATGCGGCGGGGCACCGAAGCACGAGTGGAGCCCATGAAGCGGTTTCTGAAAATCTATCTCGACAAGCCGGAGCTTGCCGGCCTCGCCCTCCTGATCATCCTTCTTGCCGTCTTCCAGGTGAAGTCGAACGGCGTGCTTCTCTCCTTCGAGAACGTACGCGGCGTCATGGGGCTTCTGCCGGAAATGGCGCTCGTCGCCATCGGCGTGACGATCCTGATGATCTGCGGCGAGTTCGACCTGTCGGTCGGCTCCGTCTTCGCGCTGATGCCGATGTCGATGGCGGTGATCCTCAATTCCGGCGTGCCCTTCGCCGCCGCCGTGCTGCTCGGCCTTGCCATCTGCGCGGCGATCGGCTTCATCAACGGCTATGTGACGCTGCAATTCTCAATCCCGAGCTTCATCACCACGCTCGGCATGCTGTTCATCGCCCGCTCGCTCACCATCGTCATATCCGGGGGCTTTCCGCCGCTTCTGCCGTCCGATCTGCCGACCTGGCTCTTTACGGATTACATCTGGCAGGGCGCGCTCTTCCGCATGTCCTTCGTCTGGTTCGTCGGCATTGCCGTTCTTGCCGCGGCGCTGCTGTCGCTCACCAATTTCGGCAACTGGATCCGCGCCACCGGCGGCTTCAACGAGGCGGCGGCCTCGATGGGCATTCCCGTCAAGCGTGTGAAGATCGCCTGCTTCATGCTTTGCTCGGTGCTGGCGGGTTTCGCCGGCCTGCTCCAGGTGCTGCGCCTCGGCTCGCCGCTGCCCTCGATCGGCGAGGGGCTGGAGCTGCAGGCGGTCGCGGCGGCCGTCATCGGCGGCACGGCGCTTGCCGGCGGCATCGGCACGGTTTTCGGCGCCATCATCGGCACTCTGCTCATCCGCACCATCGACAACGGCCTGGTGCTGTCGCGCGTCGATGCCAACTGGTTCAAGTTCGCCATCGGCGTGCTCACCATGTTTGCGGTCATCGCCAATGCCTGGATGGGCAAGATCTCCCGCAAGATCAAGGTGGAGGCGCACAAGTGACGACACCGGTCATCGAATGCCGCAACCTGCAGAAATGGTACAGCGGCGTGCACGCGCTGAAGAATGTCAACCTTACCATCCATCCCGGCGAGACCGTCGGCCTCGTCGGCGACAACGGCGCGGGCAAGTCGACGCTGATCAAGATCCTTTCCGGCGCGCACCACCAGGATTCCGGCGAGGTGCTTATCGAGGGCAAGACCGTCGATCTGCGCAGCCCGAAGGACGCGATGCGTCACGGATTGGAGACGATCTATCAGTACAATTCCATGGTGCCGACCATGTCGATCGCCCGCAATCTCTTCATCGGCCGCGAGCCGTTGAAATGGTCGGTCTTCGGTGTCGGCCTCATGGACCAGAAGCGTATGCGCGCCGAAAGCATGCAGGCCATCGCCGATGTCGACCTGCACCTGCGCTCGCCGGATGCGCTGGTCGGCGAACTGTCCGGCGGCCAGCGGCAGGGCGTGGCGATCGCCCGCGCCATGCATTTCAAGTCCAAGGTGCTGATCCTCGACGAGCCGACCAACCATCTTTCCGTCAAGGAGACGGACAAGGTGATCGGCTTTGTGCGCGGCCTGAAGGCGCAGGGCCTCACCGGCATCTTCATCTCGCACAACATGCAGCACGTCTTCCAGTCCTGCGACCGCATCGTCGCCATGGCGCGTGGCGAGATCGTCTTCGACAAGCCGACCGCTGCAACCTCGATCGACGAGGTCCATGCCCTTCTGTGAGGAGACCATGACAGAGCTTTCAGGAAAGACCGTCCTCATCACCGGTGCGCTCGGCACGCTCGGCCGCGCCCAGGCCGCGCGGCTCGCCCGTGCCGGCGCCAGCCTGCTGCTGCTCGACCGGCCGGGCGCCGAGGGCGGCGCGGCCTTCGCGGCGGATGTTGCCGTAACCCATGGCGTTACGGCTACCTATGTCGGTGAGGACCTCAACGACCTTGCTGCGGCGGAGCGGCGGGCGGAATCGCTTTCGCGCGCGCATGGCGGCATCGACATCCTCATCAACAATGCGGCGCTGATCATCAACAAGCCGTTCGAGGATTTTTCGCTGGAGGAATACGAGGATCAGGTCCGGGTCAATTCCTCCGCCGCCTTCGCGCTTGTCCGGGCTGTCGCCCCGGCGATGAAGGAAAAGCGTTACGGCAAGATCGTCAATTTCTGCTCGGTCACCCTGAATGGGCGCTGGGACGGCTATGTGCCCTATGTCGCCTCGAAGGGCGCGATGCTGGGCCTTACGAAATCGCTGGCGCGCGAACTGGGTCCGCATGGCGTGCGTGTCAATGCGGTGTCACCGGGCGCGGTGGTGTCCGAGGCGGAGGCGCGCGTCTTCGCCGATCGCCTGCAACAGTACAATGACTGGATCCTCGAGAACCAGTCGCTGAAGGCGCGTATCCAGCCGGCGGATGTCGCCGATCTCGTGCATTTCCTCGTCTCGCCGGCCTCAGACATGATTTCCGGCCAGAACATCGCGATCGACGGCGGCTGGTAATGGGGATCGAACTCGACAATGGAGCAGCGCGCATCTGCGTTCGTCCCGATCTTGGCGCCGGCCTGACCTGTTTCGATGTCAGGCAGGATGGCGTCTGGCAGCCGGTCTTTCGCACCGTTGATCCTGCAACGGACCATCCCTTTGCGCTCGCCAACATCCTCCTCGTGCCGTTCTCCGGGCGGGTCTCCGGCGGCGGGTTTTCCTTCGACGGGGCCTTTCACGCCCTGCCGCGCAATGTGGAGACGGAGCCCTATCCGATCCACGGCAACGGCTTCTCCGCCACATGGACGGAGGCCTCCCGGAGCGGCGATTCCATTACCCTGACCCTGTCGTCGGACCGGCCGGGGCCGTTCCGCTACGATGCGATGCTGTCCTATCGTCTGGAAGGCGCTGGCCTCGTGATGGAACTGGGCCTCGTCAACCGCGCCGAAACACGCCTGCCATATGGTGCCGGCTTCCATCCCTGGTTCGTGCGGGATGCGGATACGACGCTCACTGCGCCGTCGAAGGGCGTCTGGCTGGAGCAGTCCGATCATCTTCCGAAGGCTCATGAGCCCATCGCGAAGCATCCGGATATGGACTTCAACGCGCCAAGGCCCCTGCCGCCGCGGTGGATCAACAACTGGTTCGACGGCTGGGACGGCAAGGCGCGGATCGACTGGCCGGCGCGTGCTCTGCAGGCCGATATCGAGGCAAGCGAGGTGCTGGACCAGTATGTGGTCTTCTCGCCTGCCGCCGATGCCGATTTCTTCTGTTTCGAACCGGTCAGCCATCCCGTCGATGCCTTCAACCTGCCGGACCGGGCCGACGCCTACGGCCTGAAAGTGCTTTCTCCCGGCGAGACGCTGGACATCTGGACCCGCATCGCCGTTTCGCCGCGCAAACTGGCCTGATCCGCGCAAGACATTCGATCTTTCCACCCTGGCAATCGTGGCGTTGCCGGGGCCGATCGCGTGGCCGCGGCGGGGGCATATCCATACGTGAGCCGTTGACAGGCTTGCGAGGCTTGAAACGACAATCCATATATGAAAGAATAATTTAAATAAGAATTGCACGGCGCGACCTCGGGGAGCGCAGGAGGACATGCGCATGCAGGATGAGACAGGACTTCTGGCCGGCCTGACGGTGGTCGATATGAGCCAGTTCCTCTCCGGCCCCTATTGCTCGTTGCGGCTGGCCGATCTCGGCGCCCGCGTGATCAAGATCGAGCGGCCGGACGGCGGTGATCTCTCCCGCCGGCTCTATCTCAGCGACACCGAGGTCGGGGGGGATTCGACGCTCTTCCACGCCATCAACCGCGGCAAGGAAAGCCTCGGCATAGACCTGAAGAACGCCGACGACCTTGCCTTCCTGCGCCGGCTTCTCGGCAAGGCCGACGTGCTCATCCAGAATTTCCGTCCGGGCGTCATCGAACGCCTCGGGCTCGACTATGCGGCCGTCAAGGCGATCAACCCGACAATCGTCTATGCCTCGATCAGCGGCTATGGCGAGGATGGCCCCTGGGTCATGCGGCCAGGGCAGGATCTCCTGGCGCAGGCACGCTCCGGCCTGATGTGGCTGAACGGCGACGCGGCGCAAGGACCGGTGCCCTTCGGCCTGGCGGTCGCCGACATGCTCGCCGGCGCCAATGCCTGCCAGGGCATTCTCGCCGCCCTCGTGCGTCGCGGTATTTCCGGCAAGGGCGCCCATATCCAGACGAGCCTGCTCGAAAGCCTCATCGATTTCCAGTTCGAGGTGCTGACCACCCATCTCAACGACGGCGGCCGCAAGCCGCAGCGCTCGGATTTCCGCAGCGCGCATGCCTATCTTTCGGCACCCTACGGCGTCTATCCGGCGAAGGACGGCTATCTTGCGATCGCCATGACGCCACTCGGCCGCCTGCAGGATCTGCTGCAGATCGAGGCGCTGGCACCCTATCGCGACGACAGCAGGGCCTGGTTCACCGCGCGCGATACGATCAAGAGAACCATCGCCGAGCGCATTGCGAGCGAAACCGTCGACCATTGGCTCTCCATCCTGGAGCCCGCCGACATCTGGTGCTCAAAGGTGCTGGAATGGCCAGAGCTTCTGGCCAGTGACGGTTTCCGCATCCTCGACATGCTGCAGACGGTGACGCGTGAAGATGCGGTTTCGATCGGCACGACCCGCTGCCCTGTGCGGGTGAACGGTCAGCGCCCGGCCGGCCATCGCGCCGCGCCGCGCATCGGCGAACATTCGGCGACGATCCGCGCGGAGTTTGCGTGATGAGCGCGATCACGCTCAGGGGCATGACCTGGAGCCATCCGCGCGGCTATGATCCGATGGTTGCCTGTGCGCAGGACTGGTTTGCCAGAACCGGCGTCACCATCGAATGGGACAAGCGCTCGCTGCAGGATTTCGAGAGTTTTCCGGTCGAGGATCTCGCCCGCCGCTACGATCTCATTGTCATCGATCATCCCCATGTCGGCCAGATCACGGCGGAGAGCTGCCTCGCGCCACTTGACCTGCCCGGCCGCGAGGCGGCCTTCGCGGCGCTTGCGGGCGGCTCCGTCGGCCTCTCGTTCCCGAGTTACAACTGGCGGGGCCGCCAATGGGCCTTCCCGGTCGATGCCGCCACGCAGGTGCTGGCCTTCCGGCCAGACCGGTTGGCGGCGGCACCGGGCTCGTGGGCAGAGGTTGTTGACCTTGCAAAAGCCGGGGAGATGCTGCTGCCGCTGCGCCCGCCGCATTCCCTGATGTGCTTTTTCACGCTTTGCGGCAATCTCGGCCGACCCTGCTCGGTGGAAAGGGACGTGCCTTTCGTCGATGTCGAAATCGGCGTGCAGGCAATCGAGATGATCCGGGAACTGGCCGCGCTCACCGATGCCGCCTGCACCGAAATGGACCCTATCGCCGTGCTGGACCGGATGGGCGAGGCGGGGTCGCACTACAGCGTCTCGCCACTGATTTACGGCTATGTCAGCTACGCCCTTGCAGGCTTCCGGGCCAATCGCATCGCCTTTGCCGATATGCCGGTTGCCGGCGGTGCGGGACCGGTCGGCTCCGCGCTGGGCGGCACGGGCATCGCCGTTTCCGCCTTCTCGGCGCATCGTAAGGTGGCCGTGGACTTCGCCTACTGGATTGCGGCAGGGCCGCAACAGGCGGGTCGCTACTGGCAGACCGGTGGCCAGCCCGGTCATGCGGCGGGATGGGAGGACGAGGCAGCCAATGCCGCAACGCTCGGCTTCTACCGCAACACGCGCCGAACGCTGGAGGGTGCCTGGCTGCGTCCCCGCCACGATGGCTACATGCCCTTCCAGGAGGCCGCGTCTGAGCGCATCAATCAGGCCGTGACGGGCCGTGAACCGGCGGGAAAAGCCATAGCGGATCTCAACGCGCTCTTCCTGAAGAGCTTTGCGAGGAACGGATGAGCCAATGCTTGGGGTGCTGGCGAATCACGCGTTCAGATACGAGGCCTATTGTTCCTCGGCATTGAAGCCGGCGCCCGCCATTTCTGACAGCCTGCGCGTCGTCTCGCCGAGCAGTTGGATGGTCGTCGAGATGTCAGGCGCGACCGGCGCATTGATCAGGGTGATGTAGGGGATCGTCAGGGCGGCGATCGCCCTGCCGTCCGCACCGAGCACGGGGGCCGAGAGGTTAATGACGCCCGCCGTCTGGGCGCTTGGCATCATTTCGTAGCCGCGGGAGCGGATGAGGTCGAGCCGTGCGAGGAATTCCGGCGTGACGCGCACATCCGTGCCGCCGTCGCCGACATGCTCGGCGATCATGCGCAGGCGCTCTTCCGGCGAGCGGAAGGCGAGCAGCGCGTGGCCGGAGCCCGTGTCGAACAGGCCGATGCGCGAACCGACGCGGATCGAGATGCCCCAGTAGCCTGGCGCTTCCTGCTGGGCGATGACGACGGGATTGCCGCGGTCGAAGACGACAAGCTGGTTGGCCTGGCGCGAGGTTTCGGCCAGTTCGCGCATCAGCGGTACGGCGAAGGAGACGAGTCGGCGCACCGGCGCGTGCAACTGCGCGAGGCCGAAGAGTTTCAGGGTGAGGGAGAAACGGTCGCCGTCGATGCGGGTGACGTAACCGCGTTTCACCAGTCGGTCGAGCATGCGGTAGAATTCGTTGGGGCTGCGATCGAGCCGCTTGGCGATTTCCGCCTGGGTGAGGCCGCCGTCGACGGCGGCGAGAAGTTCCAGGATGTCGAGGCCCTTGTCGAGCGCTGGCGCCCTGTAGCGATCGTTTTCCTCGTCCGTCACCTGAAATCCTCTAGTGAATGAGCAAATTCATATACGCAGAAACAAGGCGTGACAATCCCGGGATGCTGATTTCCGCTTGACGATATGTGAATAATTGGTTTGTATATGAATGAAGCTCTTATCGGTAAGGGCTGGCGAAAAGCCACTGGGAGGAGAAGATGACAAGATTTCTAACCGGCGTTGCTGCCGGTGCCGTGATCTGCGCGTGGGCTGGCTCTGTGCTTGCCGCCGATCTGCCGGGAAAATTCGAAGGCGTGACCGTCGATGCGAAGCTCATCGGCGGCCAGCAGTATGAAGCGCTCTATGCGCGCATCGCCGAATGGGAGAAGGCGACCGGCGCGAAGGTGAACGTTCTTTCGAAGAAGAACCATTTCGAGCTGGACAAGGAGATCAAGTCCGACATCGCGACCGGCAACATCACCTGGTGCGTCGGCTCGAACCACTCGTCCTTCGCTCCGCAGTATCCTGATATCTACACCGATCTTTCGGCGCTTTTGCCGAAGGAGGAGATCGACGCCTTCGTGCCGGCCAACATTTCGTCCTCGACGCTCGATGGTAAGCTGGTGATGCTGCCGCGCGCGCAATTCGACGTTTCCGCGCTCTACTATCAGAAGAGCCTCTATCAGGACGACGCGAAGAAGGCGGCGTTCAAGGAGAAATACGGCTACGATCTCGCCCCGCCGGACACCTGGCAGCAGGTCGCCGACCAGGCGACGTTCTTCTCCAATCCGCCGGATTTTTACGGCACGCAATATGCCGGCAAGGAAGAGGCGATCAACGGCCGCTTTTATGAGATGCTGGTGGCCGAGGGCGGCGAATATCTTGCCGCGGACGGCAAGCCGGCCTTCAATTCGGACGCTGGCGTTCGCGCGCTCGACTGGTTCGTCAATCTCTACAAGGCGAAGGCCGTGCCGGTCGGCACCACCAACTATCTGTGGGATGACCTCGGCCAGGGCTTTGCGTCGGGCACCATCGCCGTCAATCTCGACTGGCCTGGCTGGGCGAGCTTCTTCAACGACCCGAAATCCTCGAAAGTCGCCGGCAATGTCGGCGTGAAGGTGCAGCCGGCGGGTTCCTCCGGCAAGCGCACCGGCTGGTCCGGCCACCACGGTTTCTCGGTCACGGAAAGCTGCGCCAACAAGGACGCCGCCGCCTCGCTCGTCTGGTTCCTCACCAACGAGGACAGCCAGAAGCTGGAATCCTCGGCCGGCCCGCTGCCGACGCGCACGGCCGTCTGGGATTACAACATCAAGCAGGCAGAAAGCGACGCGTATCGCAAGGAAGTCCTGACCGCCTTCCAGGAAGCGGCCAAACACGCCTTCGCCGTGCCGCAGACGCCGTCCTGGATCGAGATCTCCAACGCCGTCTATCCGGAGCTGCAAGCCGCCATCCTCGGCGACAAGACCTCCAAGGAAGCGCTGGACGCGGCAGCCGAGAAGGCGACGCAGATCCTTGAGGATGCCGGCGCGCTCTGAGGGTGGTTGCCCCTCACCCTAACCCTCTCCCCGCAAGCGGGGAGAGGGGACGTGCCCCACGAACGGTTCCTGGTTGGGGAAACCGGCGCAGCATATCCCTTCTCCCCGCTTGCGGGGAGAAGGTGGCGGCAGCCGGATGAGGGGCGACGCCTATCCGCACCCTAGACCATCCGCTCTTTACGCCTTTGGGTGGGGCAAACAAACAAACTGGCGGCCGCCTTGCGCGGCCGCTTCTTGAAACGCGGCCGCGTCCCGGAAAAGACGGCCGGTCAGCGCATATCCAAGAGGCACATATGAAAGGCTGGAGGCCACCGGCGCCGTTTCTGCTTCTGCTGCCCGCCGTCGTGGTGCTCGCAGCCGTCGTCATCGTCCCGCTCATCCTGTCGCTCTATTCGAGCTTCACGCCCTTCCGGCTGACGCAGCCCGCCTCGCTCTATACGTTTGTCGGCTTGCGCAACTATGCGCGCATTCTGACGGACCTCGAATTCTGGACGGCGTTCGGCCGCACCGTGCTCCTGCTCACCGTCGCGCTCAACGTGGAAATGCTGCTCGGCCTCGGCCTTGCCATGCTGGTGGAGAAGGCGACGAGTGGCCAGCGGCTGCTCCGCACCATCATGATGTTCCCCATGATGTTCTCGCCGATCCTCGTCGGCTTCCAGTTCAAGTTCATGTTCAACGACAATATCGGCCTCGTGAACAATGCCCTGCAATCGCTCGGCCTGACGGACCAGGCGATCCCGTGGCTGATCGACGGTTCGCTCGCCTTCACCGCGATCCTGATTGCCGAAATCTGGTCGTCCACCTCGGTCTTCGCCATCCTCATTCTCGCCGGCCTGCTCGCCATGCCGAAGGAGCCGATCGAGGCGGCGCGCGTCGACGGCTGCACGCCCTGGCAGACGTTTCGCTACGTCACCTGGCCCTTCATCATGCCCTTCGCCTATATCGCCATGACCATCCGTTCGCTCGACGTCGCGCGCGCCTATGACATCGTGAAGATCATGACGGACGGCGGCCCGGCCAAGCGCACGGAACTGCTGTGGACGCTGGTCTCGCGCACCGCCTATGCCGATGCCCGCATGGGCCTTGCCAACGCCATGGCTTATGTCGCGATCCTGCTCTCCATCCTCTTCACCGTCTATTTCTTCCGCAAGCTCGCCGCGGCGCGGACCCAGATTGCGGCGGAGTGGTAAGCAAGATGAACGAGAACGCAAAAGCCCGCCTCAACGGCCTTCTCCTGTCCGCCGCACACAAGATCGGCCTGTTCCTGGCCATGACGGTCATCTGCCTGCCGGGCCTCTGGATCGTGCTCGCCTCCTTCCGCCCGACGGTCGAGATCATGGCGAAGCCGCCTGTCTGGATCCCGCAGGACCTCTCTTTCGACGCCTATGTCGCGATGTTTTCCGGCGTCGGGCAGGGCGGCATTCCGGTCATCGACTATTTCCGCAATTCGCTGATCATCTCCGTTACCTCGACGGCGATCGCGCTCGCCATCGGCATGGCCGGCGGCTACGCCTTCGCGCGCTTCCGCTTCAAGGCGAAATCCTCGATCTTCCTCGGCCTGATGCTGACGCGCACCGTGCCGGGTATCGCGCTCTCGCTGCCGCTGTTCTTCGTCTATTCGAAGCTCGGCATCATCGACACGCATTTCGGGCTGATCATGGCCTATGTGGCGCTCAACGTGCCCTTCACGATCTGGTTGATCGACGGCTTCTTCCGCCAGGTGCCGAAAGATCTGGCCGAGGCCGCGCAGATCGACGGCTGCACGCGCTGGCAGGCTTTTTGGCAGGTGGAGTTCCCGCTCGCCGGCCCCGGCATCGCATCGGCCGGCATTTTTGCCTTCCTCACCTCCTGGAACGAGTTCGCACTCGCCTCGCAGCTCACCCGTTCCGTCAATTCCAAGACACTGCCCGTCGGTCTGCTCGATTACACGGCGGAGTTCACCATCGACTGGCGCGGCATGTGTGCGTTGGCGGTGATCATGATCATCCCCGCCCTCGTGCTGACCTTCATCGTGCAGAAGCATCTCGTGTCCGGCCTCACCTCCGGCGCAGTCAAAGGATAGTCCATGGCAACCGTCTCCCTCGAAAAGCTGGTCAAACGCTACGGTGCGGTTGAAGTGGTGCACGGCATCGACCTCGACGTCGCCGACCGCGAATTCATCGCCCTCGTCGGCCCCTCCGGCTGCGGCAAGTCGACGACGCTGCGCATGATCGCCGGCCTGGAGCCGATCTCCGGCGGCAACCTCAAGATCGGCGGCAAGATCGTCAACGACCTGCCGCCGCGCGCGCGCAACCTCGCCATGGTCTTCCAGTCCTATGCGCTCTATCCGCACATGACCGTGCGCGAAAACATGGGTTTTTCGCTGAAAATCGCTGGCCAGAAGCCGGAGGCCATCGCCCCGCAGGTGGAAGAGGCGGCCAGGACGCTCGACCTGACGCACCTGCTCGACCGCCGCCCCTCGCAGCTTTCGGGCGGCCAGCGCCAGCGCGTCGCGATGGGCCGCGCCATCGTGCGCCAGCCGGAAGTCTTTCTCTTCGACGAGCCGCTCTCCAACCTCGATGCGAAGCTGCGCACGCAGATGCGCGTGGAGATCAAGAAGCTGCACGCCAAGGTGCAATCGACGGTGATCTACGTCACCCACGACCAGGTCGAGGCGATGACGCTCGCCGACCGCATCGTCATCATGCGCGATGGCCATATCGAGCAGGTCGGCACCCCCGAGGATGTCTTCCAGCGCCCGCAATCGAAATTCGTCGCGGGTTTCATCGGCTCGCCGCCGATGAACCTCAAGGATGCCGAGGTGGTGGACGGCCAGCTCGTCTTCGAAAACGGCGATCGTCTGCCGCTGCCCGCCCGCTTTAAGGAGCGCGTGACGGCCGGCCAGAAGGTCACCTTCGGCTTGCGCCCGGACGATCTCTATCCCGCCGGCCACGGCATCCATTCCGGCGAGGATGCCGACGTGCACCGGCACGAGCTTCGCGTCATCCTCACCGAACCGCTCGGCAACGAGACGCTGGTGTTTTCCGCGTTCGGCGGCGCCGAATGGGTCGGCCGCATGCTGAACCCGCGGCGGCTTGCGCCTGGCGAGATGCTGCCGTTCTGCTTCGACCTTTCGCAGGCCCATCTCTTCGACCGCGACAGCGGCCGCACGCTCAGGGGCTGACATGGCAAGGATCGAACGCATCGAGCTGAAAATGGTAGACCTCCGCCCGAAGGTCGAGCGCACCGACGCCATTCAGAGCTTTGTGAGCCAGGAAACGCCGCTCGTCACCATCACCGATGCCGACGGTGCGGTCGGCACCGGTTACAGCTACACGATCGGCACCGGCGGCTCCTCCGTCATGCGGCTTCTTGCCGATCATCTCGCGCCGCGCATCCTCGGCCGCGATGCCGATCGGATCGAGGCGATCTGGCACGAACTGGAATTCGCCACCCACGCGACGACCATCGGCGCCATCACCTCGATCGCGCTCGCTGCCGTCGACACCGCGCTGTGGGATCTTCGCGCACGAAAACAGAACCTGCCGCTCTGGAAGCTCGCCGGCGGGGCCAAGGACCGCTGCCCGCTTTACACGACCGAGGGCGGCTGGCTGCATATCCCGGTGGAGGCGCTGGCCGAGGATGCGCTGGACGCCAAGGCGAAGGGTTTTACCGGCTCGAAGGTAAAGATCGGCAAGCCGCACGGTTCCGAGGATTTTGCGCGTCTTGCGGCGGTGAGGAAAGCGGTCGGCGACGGGTACGAGATCATGACCGACGCCAACCAGGGTTTTACCGTCGACGAGGCGATCCGCCGTGCCGAGCGCCTGCGCGACCTCGATCTCGGCTGGATCGAGGAGCCGCTGCCGGCCGACGACATCGACGGCCATGTCCGCCTCAACCGCGCGACGGCGACGCCGATCGCCATCGGCGAATCTCTCTATTCCATCCGCCATTTCCGCGAATACATGCAGAAGGGCGCCTGCTCGATCGTGCAGGTCGATGCCGGCCGCATCGGCGGCATCACGCCCTGGCTGAAGGTGGCGCATGCGGCGGAAGCCTTCGACATGCCGGTCTGCCCGCACTTCCTGATGGAGTTGCATGTCAGCCTCACCTGCGCGGTGCAGAACGGCAAATATGTCGAATACATCCCGCAGCTCGACGACATCACCACCTCGCGATTGCGGATCGAGAACGGCATGGCGCTTGCGCCCATGACGCCGGGTCTTGGCATCGACTGGGACTGGGATGCGATCCGCAGCCGGTCGATTGCTGAATTCCAGCAAGAGATCCGCAAGGGAGCCTGAGACATGCAGCGCATCGGCATGGTGATCGGCGTGAAGCCGGAGACGGTCGAAGAATACAAACGCCTGCACGCGGCCGTCTGGCCGGAGGTGCTGGCGATGATTTCCGCCTGCAACATCCAAAACTATTCGATCTTCCTGAATGAGCCCGAGAATCTTCTCTTCTCCTTCTTCGAATATCACGGCACGGATTTTTCTGCCGACATGGCAAAGATGGCGGCGGACCCGAAGACGCAGGAATGGTGGGCCGTCTGCATGCCCTGCCAGGCGCCGCTTGAGACGCGGAAAGAAGGGGAGTGGTGGGCTGGCATGGAGGAGGTGTTCTTTCATGCTTGAGCGCAAGGACCTACCCCTCACACTAACCCTCTCCCCGCAAGCGGGCAGAGGGGACGTGCCTCGCATGACGGAAACGTATGCGGAAAACGGTGCGGCATATCCTTCTCCCCGCTTGCGTGGAGAAGGTAGCTGTAGCGGCTTGCCAACATAAGCGCCTCTGCTCGCAAACATCGGCATTTTCTGCTCGAATTATCTGACAATGGAGCGGGCGTCGTGCTCACGCTCTTTGCCAATGTGCTCGCAAACATCCGGGTCTGCTTGCAAACATCCGCCACGTGCTCAGATTAATTGCCAGCGACGGCATGGTCAAACCGGGACGCCTGCCTGTCGTAGTTGCTCGGTCAGCTGACGGGAATATTCGGGATCAAGGGTGCCCGCCAGGAAGGCGCGGATATACGGACATGCGCTGTGGCTTTCCCTCCTTGGCGCTTCGGGTGCAGGAGGTTCTGCAGCATGATCCGTTGTCAGGGCATCTCTTCGTCTTCAGGGGCCGCAGATCGGATATTTTGAAGATCATCTGGCATGATGGTCTGGGCGCCTGCCTTTTTACCCGGCGGCTGGAGAAGGGCCGGTTTATCTGGCCGAATATGGGATAGCATCCGTCAAGGTGGTGTAGAATTGGGACCGGGCCGTCATGATCAGGCGGCTCTGGGTGAAATTTCTCCATCGCAGCTACGCGAGGAGGTAGAGCTGAGTTTAAGTGCTGTCATTGAAGTTTCACGAGCCTGATAAACGGACGTCATATGTCGCCCATAGTGATGCAAATATTCAATCGATGCACCACTAACGATCAGGATTATTGTGATGCTGGCTCTGAACGGAGTTGCCGTGACCTATGCCAACGGCACCCAAGCTTTGAAGACAACGACATTGACGTTCAACCAGGGTCAGTTCGTCGTGCTCCTCGGTAGATCCGGCGCAGGCAAATCTACCCTCATCCGGACACTCAACGGCTTGGTTGCGCCGACGTCTGGTTCGATCACTTCTAACGATATTGGTGCTCTGGATGCGGAAACTAAGCTTCGCATTCACCGAAGGCGAACTGGGATGATATTCCAGCAGCACCAACTCATAGGGCGCTTGAGCGCGCTCGACAACGTCATGACGGGCCGCCTGGGCTACCACTCTGGCTGGCGTACGTTGTTCCCTATGCCGCGTTCGGATCGAAGGCTGGGGTTGGAATGCCTTGAACGCGTAGGCCTTCTTGATAAGGCTCTCGTCAGGGCGGATCAACTATCCGGCGGTCAGCAGCAACGGGTGGGCATTGCGCGCGCGCTGGTCCAGAAGCCCCAACTGGTCCTTGCAGATGAGCCCGTTGCAAGTCTGGACCCTGAAACGGCTGTCGAGGTCCTGTCGCAGCTTCGCGAAATATGCACAGCCGACGGCATCACTGCTGTGATCAGCCTTCATCAGATCGATCTAGCTCGCCGGTTCGGCGACCGGGTCATTGCTATGCGCGACGGGGAAGTGGTTGCGGACGCCGCTGTCGACGAACTGACCGATCAAATGTGTGCGTCGATCTACCGCAGCGCCCCAAGAAATCCGACCACAACACAAGATTTGTCCAACTACGAGTATGATCAACCTTTAGCTGCCATGGAGGCCGCATTATGAAGAAGCTTCTGTCCCTCGCATTCCTCGCCGTTCTTGGCTGGAGTTCGTTGGCGCATGCTGGCTCAAATCCAGAGACATTGCGCGTCGCGTTGCTACCGGACGAGAACGCCGCCACTGTCATCAAAAACAATCGTCCTCTCGAGGAGTATCTTGAGAAGACACTCGGTCGGGAGATTGAACTGATCGTAACGACCGACTACTCGTCAATGATCGAAGCGATGCGTTTCGGCCGGCTTGAGTTGGCTTATTTCGGGCCGCTCTCTTACACGCTCGCGAAAACCAAGGCTGATATCGAGCCTTTCGCAGCAGTTATGAAGGATGGCGAAACTACCTATCGCGCTGTAGTTGTCGCCAATGCAGAGGCTGGCATCGAAAGCCTTGAAGATGCAAAAGGGAAAAAGGTCGCGTTTGGGGACGTGGCTTCCACCTCAAGCCACCTTATCCCGAAATCTATGCTGCTTAAGGCCGGAGTTGAGGCTGGAAAAGACTATAGCGAGAACTTCGTAGGGTCGCATGATGCCGTGGCTATTGCAGTGCAGAATGGCAATGCTCAGATTGGCGGACTTTCGTTGCCCATCTACAATTCAATGGTCGCTCGTGGCACCATTGATCCTAAGAAAGTTATCGCCCTCGCCGAGTCCGATCCGTTCCCGCAGTACCCCTGGACCATGCGGTCGGATCTTGACACTTCGTTGAAAGAGGCGATCACCAAAGCCTTCATCGACCTTAAAGACGAAAAGGTATTGGCATCCTTCAAAGCCGATGGGTTCGCTCCGATCGATGACAAAGCCTACGACGTCGTCCGTGAGCTCGGTAAAGTGCTGAACTTGGACCTGAGTCAGTAAGGCGCGTTCGAGACAGTTTCTCACCTTTCGACGCAGGCGCTGGCCTGCGTCCTTTCTTCCAGGATATGTGATGACACAGCCGTCGGCCGACTACGACTCTATCCTTCAACATCAAAACAAAGCTTGGACCAGAGCTGGCGTGATCGCGTTGGCAATTGCGTGTGTGATCATTGTTAGCAGTTATCACTCCGGTCTTCTTGATCTGGAGCGTCTGGGATCTGGGTTTCCTGCGCTCTGGCAGCTCGGTACGGAAATGTTTCCCCCGGATTTCAACCGAGGCTTGGAGTGGATCAGCCCTCTCATCGACACTCTGGCGATGAGTATAGCTGGGACTGCGATCGCGGTACTGATATCACTTCCAGTTGGCTTTTTCGCCTCAGGGAAAACAGCACCCAACGCTGTCATCTATATGATCTCGCGTGGATTGTTGAATGGTCTACGGTCGATCCCGGAGCTGATTATGGGCATCGTCTTCGTGGCGGCAGTGGGATTTGGAGCGCTCCCAGGCGTGCTGGCTCTTGGTCTTCACTCGGTTGGCATGGTGGGCAAGTTCTTTGCGGAGGCGATCGAGCATTGCGATAATGCGCCTATAGAAGCCGCACGCGCAGCTGGTGCGTCGCCGTTCCAGATCGTGACGCGGGCGATCTTGCCACAAGTTCTACCGCAATTGGCCGATGTGACCATCTATCGGTGGGAGTACAACTTCCGCGCCTCGACAATCCTGGGCACTGTGGGAGCTGGTGGTATCGGTTTCGAGTTGATGACATCCCTCCGGATCATGAATTATCAGGAGGTTCTTGCGATCATGCTCGTTGTCCTTCTGATGGTCACCATCGTTGACCAGGTCGGCGCTCTCCTCCGCCGCCAGCTGCAATAGAAGGATAAATTAAATGCTCCCAAAGGTAGTAATCACCCATCGCGTCCACGAGGAGATTATCTCAAAGCTATCTCCCCACGCTCGTTTAGTTTGCAACGATACTGATGATACATGGCCCCGCGAGAAACTGCTCGCAGAATTGAGCGACGCCAAGGCGATGATGGCGTTCATGCCGGACATGATCGACGCGTCTGTACTCGCGCACGCTCCCGATCTTCAACTTGTGGCATGTGCGCTGAAAGGCTTCGATAACTTCGACATCGAAGCCTGCACGCAGCGTGGAGTCCACGTCACGATAGTGTCCGATCTTCTCACTGACCCGACAGCCGAACTTACAATCGGTCTGATGATTGCTCTTGGGCGGCACATTCTGCCAGGCGACAAGAGCGTCAGGAGGGATTACAAAGGTTGGCGCCCTCGGTTTTACGGCCTTGGGCTGCAGGGCACAGCAATCGGCATTTTAGGGATGGGAGCGATCGGAAAAGCTATAGCACAGCGCCTAAGTACCTTCGGCGCCATTGTGTCGTACTGGGATCGTCAATCCCTGGACAAAGCCGATGAGATCAGACTGAACGTAAAGCCTCTTGAATTTGACCAGTTGATCTCGTCGTCTACCTTTCTTGTGTGTGCACTCCCGCTTTCGGCCGAAACGAAGCATCTCCTCGGCGCTGAACAACTCGCCAAAATGCCCAAAGGAGCACTTCTTATTAATCCTGCACGCGGAAGCGTGGTTGATGAAGAGGCTGTTGTCGCTGCATTGCAGGCGGGGCGCTTGGGAGGCTACGCCGCTGATGTTTATGAGATGGAGGACTGGGCCAGACCCGACCGGCCTGACAAGGTCCACGGGGGTCTCCTCAATCGCGAACATGATTCGATCTTGACACCCCACATAGGCTCAGCAGTGGCGAAGTCGCGTTTGGCTATCGAGCACGAGGCTGCTGACAACATTATAGATTTTGTCCAAGGCCGAAGACCTCGTGCGGCAATTAACGAGGTTCAACTAATTCCTTGATTAGAGAAAGTAATGTTTAGCCTTTCGCATGTCGCAGCATTCATAGAGGTAATCGAAACTGGCAGCTTTCACGAGGCGTCGCGACGGCTTCAGATATCCCAACCGACTGTCTCACATAATGTGAAACGATTGGAGGATATACTAGGGGTGCGGCTGGTCGAGAGGAGGAAGGACAAGTGTGTGCCGACTCGGCAAGGGCTCGTATTCTTGCCATTCGCACGCAGCCTTTTGACCGTCACGAAGAGATCTCTGGACCGCCTGCACAGCGGCCGGATTACGTTGGGTGCCAGTACTAACATCGGTACCTATATTTTGCCAGTCCACTTGAAGCGTTTACAGGATGCTCAAGGCCGGCCACCTGAGGTGGCCGTTGCCTCAAATCCTGAAATCATCGAAAAGCTCTTGAGGAAGGAGATTGATCTAGCCTTTACCGAATGGTGGGACGATCGAAAAGGATATCAAGCCCGCCTTTGGCGGAAGGAAAAGCTGGTAATAATCGTATCCCCACAGCATAATTGGAGGACGCGAAAAACAATTGAAGCGGCAGAGTTATTTCAAGAGTCCCTCATTGGCGGAGAACGTGGAACCGGTACCGGATCCGTGCTCCGCGAGGCCTTCGGCCAAGCGGCAGAGCAATTCCCAATCTCATTCAATGTCGGGAGCACTGAGGCTGTGAAGCATGCAGTTCGAGCTGGTCTCGGCATTTCGATCGTGATGAGGAGCACTGTCCTCGATGAGCTCGCGTCGGGTAGGCTTTATGAGGTTTCTGTTGAGAATGTGGTTCTCGAAAAGTCTGTGTGGGCTGTACATCCCGTACATATGGAGGATGGTTCACCGGAAGCAATCGCGCTTAAGGTTATACTCGATGCGAGCGCCCCTCTGGGTGACCTAGAGCACGTCCACATTACTCGGGGTCATATCCGCAAGATTTGAAGTAGTTGGCGCATTCCTGCGGCTCGAACATGGTAACGGCCTGGCCGACCGCATCCTTTGGTATCGCCGCCTCAATTCCCGGAGTATCCCATACAAGGGGGACAAGATCGGGGACCGCCCGATTTTCGATGCGTAAGGTTCCCTGCTCCATGTCGCGAATATTCGGCCGTCAGACACATAGTTGGTTTCCATGGATCGTTTGTCATAAACGAGGGTTTTTGAGCATGCCATAGCGCATGCCGTCACGCCCCTTGAATGGCGCGATGGAATCTTCTCAAAACTGTTATAGAAACGGTTGTCGCAAAATGCTATGTGTCCAACGACTTTCAAGAACATTTGGATGGCTATGCGGGTCGGGTACGCCAGGGTCAGCACGATCGATCAAAATCCGGAGCTTCAGCTTGAGGCGCTGAGACGCGCCGGTTGCGAGAAGGTGTTTACCGAGCGCGGGTCAGGCGCTCGCGATGACCGCCCGGAATTGGGCCGAATTCTCTCCGACGTGCTTCGCACTGGTGACACGCTCGTTGTCTGGAAACTCGATCGGTTGGCGCGATCGCTAAAGAAGCTCATCGCGACGGCGGAAGAGTTGGAGCGCGCGAAGATCGGGCTCGTGTCCTTGACCGAGAGCATTGATACGACGACGCCGGGCGGCATGCTGACCTTCCATGTCTTCGGTGCGATCGCCCAGTTCGAACGTGCTCTGATCCGCGAACGCACGACGGCTGGACTGGTCGAGGCGCGGCAACGTGGCCGCAAGGGTGGCCGCCCGCCCGCGATGCGCCCGGGCGATATTGCCGCGGCGCGCGCCCTGATGAAGGAAGGCAGCATACCGGTACGCAATATTGCGCAGCGCATGGGGGTTTCTGTTGCAACCCTCTATCGTCATATCGGCAAGAAGGGTGGCTCTCCCAAAACAGTGGAATCCGAGGACGTCCATGGCTGAGCGGAGAAAGCGGCCGCCCGGAGAGGCTCTTGTCGATCTTCGACGCCGATTGTCGCTGCTTTCTCCCCGTGATCCAGGCCGTACCGAGATTGTTGCTCGTGCCGCCGATGCCTACGGCATCTCGATCTGGACCCTGTATCGGGCGCTGCGGGAGTTGAACCGCCCGAAATCCGTACGGCGCGCCGATCACGGAACCTCCCGGATCGCCCCGCAGCCGGAGATGGAAACCTATGCCGAAATCATCGCGGCCCTGAAGATCAGAACGGCGAACCGGAAGGGGCGGCATATCTCCACGGCGCGCGCCATCAAGCTGCTTGAGGAAGACGGCGTGGTGACGCCCGATGGCCTGGTCCGTGCACCGCCCGGCATCTTGAAACGCGCAACGGTCGATCGGCTGCTGCGTGTTTCCGGCCTGGATTATGCGCGCGTCACCCGCCCGGTGGCTGCCGTCCGATTCCAGGCGCGGCGTTCCAACGAACTCTGGCACTTCGACATGAGCCCGTCCGACCTGAAGCAGGTGGAAGCGCCGCTTTGGGTCGAGGAAGGGCGCGGCCGGCCGACGCTGATGCTGTTCTCCGTGGTCGATGATCGCTCCGGCGCGAGCTATCAGGAATACCGCTCCGTCTACGGCGAGGACGCGGAGTCCGCCTTGCGCTTTCTCTACAATGCCTTCGCCGCCAAGCCTGAACCGGAACTGCCGCTTCAGGGGATTCCAACGACCATCCATATGGATAACGGGCCGGTGAGCCGCTCGCGCGTTTTCCAGTCCGTCATGGGTAGCCTTGGTGTCCGGGTTCTCACGCATATGCCCCCGTCGGACAGCGAGCGGCGCACGCCGGCGCGAGCGAAAGGCAAGGTCGAGCGGCCGTTTCGCACGATCAAGGAAGTGCACGAGACCCTCTATCATTTCCACAAGCCGAAGGACGAAGAGGAAGCCAACCTTTGGCTCAGGCGCGCCTTGGTCACCTACAATAACGGCGACCATCGCACAGAGTCTCATGCACGCATCGAGGATTGGCTGCGGCATCTTCCTCCTGACGGGGTGCGGGCGATGTGCTCCTGGGAGCGGTTCTGCGCCTTTGCGCGCGAACCGGAACGACGGACGGTTGCTGGAGACGCGACCGTATCGGTCGAAGGCGCATCCTATGAGGTCGAGCCCGAACTTGCCGGCGAAACGGTGACCTTGCTCTGGGGCCTGTTCGATCAGGAACTGTTCGTCGAGCATGAGGGCAAGCGCTTCGGTCCATTCCAACCTTCGCGCGGGGCGGTTCCCCTCTTTCGCTATCGCAAATACCAGAAGAGCAAGCTCGAAGAGCGGCTCGACAAGGTGGTGCGCCTGGCAGACCAACTTGGGCTCCCCCGCGCCGCGGTCACCGGCGGGGATCGTCCATTGCCTTCGCTGCCCCCGACCACGGCTGGGCTGAGTGTACGGCGGACACCGTTTCCGGAACCCGCAATAGAGACCGCTTATCCAAATGGCCTCGCAGCCCGTGGGGCCATCGCCGACCAGCTCGGCCGGCCGATCGGCGCGATGAATGCCGGTGACCGCGCCTTCATCAATGAACTGCTTGGAGAAACACTCGACAAAAAGATGATCGCGGCCCGTATCCGCGAACGCTTCCAGGCGCGAAGAAAGGAAGAATGATGCTCGCTGACGTTCAATCCAGTTACGGCCTCGACCGGCCTTTCCAAGGGGCCGGCAACTTTGAGACCGAGCATCAGCGCACGATCATCCGCGAGGTGTGTGCGGCCGTCCAGACCGGTCGGCTTGTCGTGGTCTCCGGCCTGGTCGGTTCGGGGAAAACCCACCTTTTGCGCCGCATCGAGGCCGAACTCACCAAAGCCGGCAAGGTCGCACTCGCCAAATCGCTGGCGGTCGACAAGCGGCGCACTTCGCTGCCATCGCTCATTGAAGCCCTGTTCTACGACTTGTCTCCCGGCGATCGTGCGCAGGTCAAGATCCCCAAGCAGGCCGAGCGCCGGGAGCGCGACCTGCGCGACATCATGAAAAAAGGCAAACGGCCGATCGTCCTCGTGGTCGACGAGGCCCATGACCTGCACCACAAGACCTTAACCGGCCTGAAGCGACTGATGGAGGTGGTCGCCGACGCCGGCGTGCTCCTTTCCGTACTTCTTGTCGGGCATCCCCGGTTGCGCAATGATCTGCGCCGGCCGCAAATGGAGGAGATTGGCTACCGCACGACCATTTTTGACTACGAGGGGATCGGCTCCGCGCGCCGCGACTATGTTGCCTGGCTGCTTGGCGCCTGTGCGGCCGAAGGCGTAAAGGTTGGCGAACTCCTCGAGGAAGAAGCCATCGACCTCATCGCCGAACGTTTGCGCACGCCGCTTCAGATCGAGATGCATCTCACCCTCGCATTCGAGCAGGGCTTTCGCCTCGGCGCCAAGCCGGTTACCGCCGAAATCGTCGAGCAGGTCCTGTCCCGCGCCATCGACGATCTCGAACCGACGTTGACCCGAAATGGTTACGATGCGACGGCTCTGGTCACGCACCTCAATGCTCGGCCGTCGGATATCCGCGCCTTCCTGGCGGGCACCCTTGATCCCGAATATTCCCGTCAGCTGACCGAGCAACTACGACAGGCAGGCGTCCCGGTTTGACCATGCCGTCGCTGGCAATTAATCTGAGCACGTGGGGGATGTTTGCAAGCAGACCCGGATGTTTGCGAGCACATTGGCAGGGAGCGTGAGCACGACGCCCGCTCCATTGTCAGATAATTCGAGCAGAAAATGCCGATGTTTGCGAGCAGAGGCGCTTATGTTGGCAAGCCGCTACAGGTAGCGGTAGCCGGATGAGGGGCGGACATGCGCGACGGGGGATGAATCGTGACCTTTGACCCCAAGTCGCTCTCCCAATGCTGGCCGCTTCCATCAAAGCCACGCCCGATCATCACATTTGGCGCCGGCTCGATCGTCGACGACGCGCATTATCCAGCCTATCGCAAGGGTGGTTTCCCGATTGCCGGCCTCTACGACCCCGATCACGACAAGGCGAAGGCGCTGGCGGAGAAATGGAGTGTCACGGCCTATCGCACCGTTGAGGAAGCAGCCTCTGTCGAGAACGTGGTCTTCGACCTCGCCACTCCGCCGGCCGCGCATGCGAAGGTGCTGGCGGCCCTCCCGGACGGCGCGGCGGCGTTGATTCAGAAGCCGATGGGCGCCGATCTTGCGGCGGCGACGGAAATCCTGAAAATCTGCCGCGATAAGCAGCTCAAGGCTGCCGTCAATTTCCAGCTTCGCTTCGCGCCTATGATACTGGCGCTGAAGGATGCCATCGCCAAGGGTCTGCTCGGCGAGGTCGTGGACTTCGACGTCTATCTGGCGCTCGATACACCCTGGCAGCTCTGGTCCTTTCTCGAAGGCCTGCCGCGCATCGAGATCGCCATGCACTCGATCCACTATCTCGACGTCATCCGCCAGGTGCTGGGCGATCCGCAGGGTGTGCACGCCAAGTCGATCGGCCATCCGAGCCACCGGATGGCGCAGACCCGCACAACGGCGATCCTCGACTATGGTGACTGGGTCCGTTGCGCCCTGTCGATCAACCACGACCACAGGTTCGGCCGCCGGCATCAGGCTTGCGAGTTCCGCATCTCCGGTGCGGACGGCGCGGCCTATCTCCAGCTTGGCGTCAATCTCGACTATCCGCGCGGCGAGCCGGATATCCTGGAAATCCATCCAAAGGGCGGCGACGGCTGGGTGCCGGTGCCGCTGGAGGGGACGTGGTTCCCCGACGCCTTCGTCGGCCGCATGGCGAACCTCCAGCGTTTCGTTTCCGGCGAGGACGCCGAACTCGTCTCCCCGGTCGAGGATGCGTGGATGACCATGGCGCTCGTCGAGGCGGCCTATGCCTCCAGCGCCGCACCGGCAACGCCGCTCGCCGCACGGCCCTAGACAGGAACAGCCCATGGAACAGGTGAAATATTTCGAGGACTACGAGATCGGCGAGGGGCGCAAGACGAGCGGGCGCACCATCACCGAGACCGATTTCGTCGTGCATGCCGGGCATACCGGCGATTTCTTCCCGCATCACATGGATGCCGAATTCATGAAGACGCAGCCCTTCGGCCAGCGCATCGCCCATGGCACGATGGTCTTCTCGATCGGCGTCGGGCTGACGGCGAGCATCATCAATCCCGTTGCATTTTCCTACGGTTATGATCGCATGCGCTTTATCAAGCCTGTCTTCATCGGGGATACGATCCACACCCGCGTGACGATCTCGGGCAAGGAGGATGATCCGAAGCGTGCGGGTTTCGGCCGTGTGATCGAGCGCACGGAGGTCGTCAACCAGAAGGGTGAGGTCGTTCTCGCCGCAGACCATATCTATGTCGTCGAGCGCCGGCCGAGCGCCTGACACACCAAAAGGAGCCATCATGAGCCTTTCCATCAAAGACAAACGTGTCCTCATCACCGCAGCCGGCCAGGGTATCGGCCAGGCGAGCGCCATCGCCTTCGCCCGTGCAGGTGCAAAGGTCGTCGCGACCGATATCAATGCCGAAGCGTTGAAAAGCCTTGCCGGTGAAGCCGGTATCGAGACCCAGGTGCTCGATGTGCTGAGTGAGGAGGCGGTGAACCGGGTGGTGTCCGTGACCGGCCCGTTCGACGTGCTCTTCAACTGCGCCGGCTTCGTGCATGCCGGCTCGATCCTCGACATGCCGGACAAGGACCTCGACTTCGCCTTCGATCTCAACGTGCGCGCCATGGTGCGCACTATCCGCGCCGTGTTGCCGGCGATGCTGGAGAGGAAGGACGGCGCGATCATCAACATGGCGTCGGTCGCCTCCAGCGTGAAGGGCGTGCCGAACCGCGCCGCCTATACCATCACCAAGGCGGCGGTCGTCGGGCTCACCAAGTCGGTAGCGGCCGACTATGTCGCGCAAGGCATCCGTTGCAATTGCATCTGCCCCGGCACGGTCGAAAGCCCGTCGCTGCAGGATCGTTTGCGCGCGCAGGGCGACTACGAGGCGGCACGCGCGGCCTTCATAGCCCGCCAGCCGATCGGTCGTATCGGCACGCCTGAGGAGATCGCCGATCTCGCCGTCTATCTTGCCGGCGCCACCTACACGACCGGGCAGGCCTACGCCATCGACGGCGGCTGGACCATCTGAGACATTTTTTCGCCGGCAAAGCGCCGGCCATTGCAAGGGCCGCACCATGACCAAGATCACCAGCCTTCGCTCGATCGACCTGCGCTTTCCCACCTCGCAGAGCCTGGACGGCTCGGATGCGATGAATCCGGACCCGGACTATTCGGCCGCCTATGTGGTGCTCGGCACGGATGCGCCCGGCCTCGAAGGCCACGGCCTGACCTTCACCATCGGCCGCGGCAACGACATCTGCTGCATGGCGATCGAGGCGATGAAACATCTGGTGATCGGTCTCGATCTCGCCTGGGTGCGCGAAAATCCCGGCCGTTTCTGGCGCCATGTGACGAGCGACAGCCAGCTCCGCTGGATCGGCCCGGACAAGGGCGCGATGCATCTGGCAACCGGCGCTGTGGTGAACGCCGTGTGGGACCTCCTGGCCAAACAGGCGGGCAAGCCCGTCTGGCGGCTTGTCGCCGAGATGAGCCCGGAGGAGATCCTCTCCATCGTCGACTTCCGCTATCTGACGGATGCGCTGACGCCGGAGGAGGCGCTTGCCATCCTGAAGAGGGCAGAAGCGGGCAAGGCCGACCGCATCGCGACGCTGGAGAGCGAGGGGTACCCCTGCTACACCACCTCGGCCGGCTGGCTCGGCTATGACGACGAGAAGCTGCGCCGCCTCTGCCAGGAGGCCGTCGATCAGGGGTTCACCCATATCAAGATGAAGGTCGGCCGCGATCTGGAGGACGACAAGCGGCGCCTGCGTATCGCCCGTGAGGTGATCGGCGACGAGCGCACCATGATGATCGACGCCAACCAGATCTGGGAGGTGGGGCAGGCGATCGACTGGGTGTCGGAGCTGAAGCCGTACAAACCCTTCTTCATCGAGGAGCCGACGAGCCCGGACGATGTTGCCGGCCACAAGGCGATCCGTGAGGCCGTTCATCCGGTCAAGGTGGCGACGGGCGAAATGTGCCAGAACCGCATCATCTTCAAACAGATGATCGCCGGCGGCGCGATCGACATCGTGCAGATCGACAGCTGCCGCATGGGCGGGCTTAATGAGGTGCTCGCGGTTCTGCTGATGGCGGCAAAATATGGTCTGCCGGTCTGGCCGCATGCCGGTGGCGTCGGCCTCTGCGAATATGTCCAGCATCTCTCGATGATCGACTATATCGCCGTTTCAGGCACCAAGGATGGTCGCGTGATCGAATATGTCGACCATCTGCACGAGCATTTCATCGATCCCTGCCGTATCGAGAATGCTGCCTACATGCCGCCAACGCTGCCGGGCTTTTCGATCGAGATGAAGCCGGAATCGATTGCCGCTTACACGTTCGGCTGACGCGGCCGGGGCGGCCGTCTCCGCCGCCCCGTTCCAGATGGAGATCAGGAAACCGGCGTCAGGTCTCCGTCCATCACAAAACGCGGCGTTTCTTCCGGGCGATCATAGACCTGCCAGCGGATGCTGTTCGTGCCGACGTGGAACACTGCGGTTGCCAGCGTGTTCTCGTGGTCCGGGTCGTCCGGCTGTGCGCGATAGATGGGCAGCGGCGATACGGCCTTGTCCCACAGGATGGTACGCGGATCCCGCAGGGTTTCGCCACCTTCGGCGACAAGACGGTCTCCGCGCTGCTGCCGCGCCCCGGACGAGCCGGTGATCATCTGCCGCTCGCCAGCCATACGGGCATGAACCAGATGATTGGAATGGCATTGCGGGCGGTCAAGCGTGATGGCGGAGCATTGCCCATGGGTGAATTCCACGCTGACGAGCCGCGGATCGCCCCTTTGCCCGAGCGTCATGTGAAAGGCACCGGCCCGTTCCGAGGTCTCCAGCAGATGGATGGCCGCATCTATCGACGGGCAGTCCAGCAGGGCGCGCCCGAGCACCATGCGCGGGAGGCCCGTGCCGACACCGCGCGAGCGGATGTTGTTGACGGTCTGAACGAGGCCCGCCGCCGTCACCGCAAAGGTGTGGCCGGGGATCGAGGCCGGATAGACGAAACTGGTGAAGGCCGTGCCGCCCTCGGGGCGGATATGGGCGAGCGCGCAATACCCGCGAAAGCCGGGATCGCCGTCCTCGTTATGGGCGAGCAGCGGTTCGGCGCCGGGTATCTGCACGGTCGTGCAGCCATCCGGCGCGAAGGCCCAGAGGTCGCCGCGGCAATTCCACAGGAAGACGTCGTTGAAGGGAAGATCGAGGCCGAGGGCGAGGCCCTGGAGTTCCGCCCAACAGGTCGGGAAGCGGGCCTCCACCATCCGGCGCATCGCGGCAACGCGCGGATCCGCGCGAAAGGCGAGGACCGAAGCCCAGGCATGGCCGTGCACCAGATGCCGATGGACGATGTCTCGACCGAAACGACCGAGCTGGAGGCCGATCTCCCGCGGCCTGCCGGCAATCTCGATGAAACCCAGCCTGGTGTCAGTGGACATGCTGCAAAAACTCCCGCAGGCGTGGATTTTCAGGATTGGCGAGCAGGTCGGCCGGCTTGCCGTCGACGGAAATCTTGCCGTCCTCCATGAAGATCAGCCGCGTGCCGACCTGCCGGGCGAAGGCCATTTCGTGCGTGACGACGATCATCGTCATGCCCTCCTCGGCCAGCGCTTGCATGACGCGCAGCACCTCGTGGCGCAGTTCCGGGTCGAGGGCGGAGGTCGGTTCGTCGAACAGCATCAGCTTCGGCTTGACGGCCAGCGCCCGGGCAATCGCCACGCGCTGCTGCTGTCCGCCCGAAAGCTCGGCCGGGTAGTGGTGGCCGCGCTCGGCGAGACCGACTTTGGCGAGCAGCGCCCGCGCCTGTTCCTCGGCCTCGGCGCGGCTGGCGCCGCGCACGCGGCGGGGGCCGAAGGCGACGTTCTCCAGCGCCGTCATCTGCGGGAAGAGGTTGAACTGCTGGAAGACCATGCCGGCCTCCTGGCGAATGAGGCGCACCTGCGAGCGGCCGGCCTTGACGCTGATGTTGTCGACGACGAGATCGCCGCCATTGATTTCCTCGAGCGCGTTGATGCAGCGCAGCAGCGTCGATTTTCCCGAGCCGGACGGGCCGATCAGTACGACCACCTCGCCCTTGTCGATGTTGAGGTCGACCTCGCGCAGCACCACGACGGGGCCGAAGGTCTTCGTGACGTTTCGAAATTCCACGATGCTCACAGGATCCGCATCCTCTTTTCGGTGACGCGCAGGATCAGCGTCAGGGTTCCGGTCATCAGCAGGTAGAGGATCGCCACCGCGCTCCAGATTTCGACCGCGCGAAAATTGGCAGCCATGATCTCCTGGCCCTGGCGGGTGAGTTCGCCGACACCGATGACGATGAACAGCGAGGTGTCCTTGAGGCTGACGATGAACTGGTTACCGAGCGGCGGGATCATGCGCCGGAAGGCGACGGGGCCGATGATGTAGACCAGCACCTTCCACAACGGCAGGCCGAGCGCCAGACCGGCCTCCTTCAGGCCCCTGTGCACGGACAGGAAGGAGCCGCGCACGATCTCCGCGATATAGGCGCCCGCATTGACGACGATCGCCGTGACGGCGGCAGTCATCGGGTTGACGCGGATATCGGCGAGAACCGGCAGCGCGAAATAGATGAACATCACCTGCACGACGATCGGCGTGCCGCGGATGAGCTCGATATAAGTAAAGGCGATGGCGTTCAGCAATGCGTTGCCATAGGCGCGCATCAGACCTGCGACGAAGCCGACGACAAGGCCGCCCACAAGGCCGGCGAGGGTGATCAGGATGGTGAGGCGTGCGCCGCTCAACAGGGCGGGCATGGCCTCGCCGATGACGGACCAGTCGAATTCCATGAAGGGCTCCCCAGCGTGAGGAGGGTGCGCCGGCATGCCGACGCGCCCGGCGAGAGCAGGTTCAGCAAGTGGGCGGGGCGGTTTGCCCGCCGAAACTTGCCGAACGCCGAGACATCAGAGTTTCGGTTCGGTGCCGAACCACTTCTTGTAGATCTCGGTGTAGCGTCCGTCCTTCTTCATGTTGGCGAGCGCGGCGTTCACCTTGACGACGAGCTCACTGCCCTTCGGAAAGCCGATGCCGTATTGGTGGGCCATCATCTGCTCGCCGACGGCCTTCACCTTGCCGCCGCCGGCGGTCTTGACGTAGTAGAGCACGTTCGGCGTGTCGTGCATGGCGGCATCGACGCGGCCGGTCTGGAGTTCCAGATAGGCGTTGTCGATGTTCGGGAACTGGCGCAGCTCCGTTTCCTTGAAGTGCTCCTTGGCATAGTCCGTCGCCGACGTGCCGGTCTTGGTGGCAAGGATCTTGCCCTTCAGGTCCTCGGCGCTCTGGACCGTGCTGTCCGCCGGCACCATCAACAGGAAGCCGCTGTCGTAGTAGCCGTCGGAAAAATCGATCGCCTTCTTGCGCTCGTCCTTGATGGTGATGCCGGCAAGCGCCACGTCCACCTGCTTGGTCTGGAGAGCGGGAATGATGCCGTTGAAGTCCATCGGCTGCAGCGTGTAGGTAACGCCGATCTCCTTGGCGATGGCATCCCACATGTCGATGTCGAAGCCGACATATTTGTCGCCTTCCTTGAACTCGAAGGGCACGAAGGCCGTGTCGGTGGCGACCACCAGGTCTTCGGCATGCACGCCCTGGCCAAAGGTAAGGGCCGATGCGAAGGCGGCAAAGAGAATGGTACGCAGTTTCATGGTTGTTCCCCTTTTGCTTGGTTATGCGTTTGGAAGTGTGCCGATAGCGGCGTCGATTGCGTCGCCCAGCCTTTCGACGATGCGCGCGATGTCCGCGCGCTCGACGATGAAGGGCGGGGCGATCAGGACATGGTCGCCCTGCCGGCCGTCGATCGTGCCGCCCATCGGGTAGACCATCAGGCCGCGCGCCATGGCTTCCTTCTTGATCAGGCCGTTGAGCTTCAATTTCGGGTCGAAGGGTCGCTTGCTGACGCGATCCGCCACCAGTTCCACCCCGCGGAAAAGACCGCGCCCGCGGATGTCGCCGACATGGTGGTGATTGCCGAGGCGCTCGACGAGCTGGCTTTCCAGTTCGGCGCCCATCGCGACGACATTGGCAAGGAGATTTTCACGCCGGATGACCTGCTGGACGGCAAGCCCGGCGGCAGCGGCCATCGGATGGCCCATATAGGTATGGCCGTGCTGGAAGAAGCCAGAGCCGCTGGCGAAGGCCTCGAAGATCTTTTCCGAAAGCAGGACGGCGCCGACCGGCTGGTAGCCGCCGCCAAGCCCCTTGGCGATGGTCATCAGGTCGGGCGCGACACCATCCTGCTCGCAGGCGTGCAACGTGCCGGTGCGCCCCATGCCGCACATCACCTCGTCGAGGATCAGCAGCACGCCGTAACGGTCGCAGATGGTGCGGATGCGCTTCAGATAGTCGGCGACGGGCGGGACCGCGCCGGCCGTGGCGCCGACGACCGTTTCGGCGACGAAGGCGATGACTTCGTCTGCGCCCAGTTCCAGGATCTTGTCCTCAAGCTGCCGGGCGGCGCGGGCCGCATAGGCCTCGTCGCTCTCGCCCGTTTCCTGCAGGCGGTAGGCGTAACACGGGTCGATATGGTGGGTTTCGACGAGCAGCGGCTTGAACTGCGCCCGCCGCCACTCGTTGCCGCCCGCCGCGAGCGCCCCGAGCGTGTTGCCGTGATAGCTCTGCCGGCGTGCAATGATGTGACGGCGCTGCGGTTCGCCCTTCTCAACGAAGTACTGCCGCGCCATCTTCAGTGCCGCCTCGACCGCTTCCGAGCCACCGCTGACGAGATAGGCGTGGCTCAAGCCTCCCGGCGCATCAGCGATCAGCAACTCCGCCAGCGCCTCGGCGGCCTCGGAGGTGAAGAAGCCCGTATGGGCATAGGCGAGCCGGTCAAGCTGTTCGTGCAGCGCGGAAAGGACAGCGGGATGGGCGTGGCCGAGGCAGGAGACGGCGGCGCCGCCCGAGGCGTCGATATAGGCCTTGCCCTCGGCGTCGAACAGTTCGATGCCCCTGCCGCCCACGGCGACCGGCATGCGGGAATGGATGGTGCGATGCAGGAGGCGGGTCACGGACGCTTCACCCTTGTCTTGAGATGGATGTTGAGGGCCGCCGACTGCCGGTCGACGGCAGCAAGCGCGGATCCTGCCGCATCCCCGGCCTGGCCGGCGACCAACGCGCCGAGCACTTCGGCGACGACGAAGGCAGGCGACATCGTGTGCAGGAACGAGGGGCTTTCTGTCGGCACCACCAGCGTGCAGGCGGCTAGCTGGGCGAGAGGGGCGACGAGGCTGTCGGTGATGGCGATCAGCGGCACGCTCGCCTCGCCGGCGTAGTCGGCGATTTCGATCGTCTGGCGCGTATAGGGCAGAACGCTGACGGCGACCATCACGTCCTCGGCGCTCGCGCTGCCGAGCGCATCGGCGCCGATGCCGCCGACGGCATCCAGCATGATCGAATGTTTTCCCGCGAGCGACAGGATGTAGTGCAGATGCCAGGCCGGCGAATGACTGGAGCGCAGGCCAAGGCAGTAGATGCGTCGCGCTGTGCCGAGCAGGCGGGCGGCCTCCACCAGCATTTCCAGCGATTGCGGCTGCGAGAGCTGGCTGACTTGCGCGGCGATGCCGCCCAGCATGTCGGCCGCCAATACCTGGTCACCCTTGAGCTTCTGGCTTTTCGCCTGTGCGCCGACGCGGCCGGCAAAGCCCGTGACGTCGCCGCGCATGGCATCCGCATGGCGCTGGCGGATATCCTCATAGCCGGCGAGGCCGAGATGTTTGGCAAGCCGCGTCATGGTGGCGGGTTGCACGCCCGCCTGCCTTGCCTGTTCGCGCATGGAGAGCAGCGCAACTTCGTGCGGCTGGTTCAGCACATATTGCGCGGCGGCCTGAAGCTGCTCCGACATCGTGTCGAAGGCCTGGACGATCTGATCTGCGAGAGGGCTGGTTTGCATGGCGATCGAATACACCTTTCCAAATTTCTTTGCAACATATGTTTCATTGATGTATAAATATGATCCATATGAATCATGGCATGGATGCACGATGACAGATTCTTCCGTACTGCGCCGCGTGGCCATCGCCGTGGCCCCGAACGGCGGCCGCCGCACCAGAGTGGACCATCCTGCTATTCCGCTGACGCCTGCCGAACTGGCGGATACCGCCGCACGCTGCCTGGAGGCGGGTGCCGCGATGATCCACGCCCATGTGCGCCGGCCAGATGGCCGCCATCTCCTTGACGCCGATGCCTACGGGGCGGCGATTGCGGCCGTCCGCGCGGCGGTGGGCGATCGCCTGGTCATCCAGATCACCACGGAAGCGCTCGATCTCTATACGCCAGCGGAGCAGATCGCCGTTCTGAAGGCGGTGAAGCCGGAAGCGGCCTCGCTGGCGTTGCGGGAACTCGTGCCGGACGCGGCTGCCGAACCCGCCTTCGCCGACGTGCTCCTCTGGATGAAACGGGAAAACGTCCTGCCGCAGATCATCCTCTACGAGCCGACGGAGGCGGTGCGCCTCGCCGAAATGATCCGGCGCGGCCTCGTGCCCTGGCCGGATATTCCCGTGCTCTACGTGCTCGGGCGCTACACCGTCTCCCAAACCTCGCAGCCTGCGGACCTGCTGCCTTTCCTGGCACCGGAGACGCCGCGTTTTTCCAACTGGAGCGTCTGCGCCTTCGGTCGCCATGAAACGGCCTGCGTCACCGCCGCCGCCTTGCTCGGCGGCCATGCCCGCGTCGGCTTCGAGAACAATCTCTTCAGGCCCGACGGCAGCCGCGCGATGTCCAATGCCGATCTTGTCGGCGCGGTCACGCTGGCCCTCGGCCATCTCGGTTGCACACCGTGCACTGCTGACGAAGTGCGCAACGGTCTCGGCACTCCAACCTGATGTATTTTGTCAGCATTGATGCTCAAGCCTTTGCGATATCGTCAAAAATGTCTTCATAAAAATTGTAGAGGCCGCGATATCTTTGCCGGGCAGTTGAACTCGGCGGTATCCTCTTCGCCCTTGCGCTCTTTGTGGCGCTTGTCCCGGTATGCCGGGCAGCTTGCGAGGGTCGGGAAACTCGCATACGGAAGGAAGGGGACACGTAGGAGGGGTATCATGCAGGATCGAAACACGGCTTTGCAGGAGAGTGTGCGGCTCGACGATCCCGAACGTGCTTACCGTGTCCTGATTGCCGATTTGGTCGGCCTGCGCTTCGATGCCGAAGGGCGCCCCGATTTCAGCGAGGTCGCAGCCTATATCGAGGAAAGAGGCGGCACGTTCCATGACGCGGCCTTCGCCGGCGAGGCCCTACCGCCCGGCATCCACTTCTTCTACCAGCCGGATATCAGCACCGAGGCAGAGATCCTGGCGCAGACCTCACGCGGGCAGTACGATGCGCTCATCGCCGCGGCGACCTTCATTCCGCGGCTGGCGGTCTTTCCCCTCGGCGGGGTGCGCATTGGCGCGGGGACCGGCAATATGGGCTCGCTCTCCTGGGGCGGCGGCAACGGCGAGGGTGGCATCGCGCCGCTGATGAACACGCCGGGCATCAACAGCCGGGCGACGGCGCAGATGGTGATGAAGGCGTTGTTGAAGGTGACGCCGGATCTGCCGGTCGGCCTCATGCACGAACGTGTTGCGAACGGCGATTTCGACACCGGCCGCGACCTCAAATCCTATCCGACCGCCAAGCTGGAGGGGTGCCGCATGGCGGTCATCGGTTATGGCAACATCGGCCGCGAAGTCGCCAAACTCGCCCGTGCCTTCGGCATGGAGGTGGCCGTTCATGCGCGCGCAAAACATCGCCAGTGGATCGAGGCGGAGGGGTTCGAGTATGCATCCTCTCCGACGGATGCGGCGGTGGGGGCTGATGCACTCAGTGTCCATGTCGGCCTCGGGCGGCTCGATCCGGTGACGCGCGCCTATGCCAATGCCGGCATCGTCAACGACGCCGTGCTCTCGGCGATGAACCGCGGCGCCGTGGTCGTCAATTACGACCGCGGCGAGGTGGTGGATGCCGGGGCGCTCGACCGGGCGCTCGCCTCCGGCCAGGTGCGCCACGCCGCCATCGACGCCGATCTCTTCAAGGATGCGGCAAGCAGCGCACTCAGCGGGCCGATGCTGCCCTATCTGACGCTCGCTGCCCGCCATCCCGGCAAGCTCGAGCTTCTGCCCCATGCGGCAGCCGACACGGACCATCCCTCGCGTGTTGCCGGGGCCTGCCAGGCGGTTGACCAGATCATCGACGTCATCCGCTATCGCCGCATCCGCAACCTCAAGGGCGACCTGCCGGAAGGCTATGTCGACGCGGGGGCGAAGGTGCCGCACGGCATCGGCCGCGTGTCGACCGCGACGCTTGCTGCCGCCGTCGCCGATCGGCGGTTCTCCGAACTTCACGGTGTCTCGCGTGAAATCTTCGATACGCTGGAGGCGATCGTCGAGGCGGTGGATGAGGGCATGACCCACCAGCCGGCGGCCGGCGACGTCGTTGCGCTCACCCATCTGCTTTTGCGCCAGCGGCGGCTTCTCGAAGCCCTCGGGCTGGACGGCCCGGCAGAAGCCTGAAGCCGTACTTTGATCTGCCTCCTGCTGCGGGCGCCCGATGCTGTCGACAATCAGGCGCTGGTCCGCGTTTCTTCGAGCCGGCCATAGCGCTGCATGACGGCCACCAGCTCGTCGTGCCTGATGGCATCGATGCGAAACCGGTCATGTGGCGTGCCGCCGCTGTCCTCGGCCGCCAGCATGGCGTTGACCACGGCCTCCTCCACGCTTTCCACTGCCGCCTGGTAGATCGGATCGAGATATTCGTCGTTGACCATGCCGAGGCCGAGCATGAGCGGCGCGCGATGCGCCATCGGCTGCGGATTGGCGGTGGAGAAGGCGAGGAAGATATCGCCGGAATTGTTGCCGCCGGGCGTGCCGTTGCGGCCGATGCCGATGGCGGCGCGGCGGGCAAGGCGTTTGAGCTGGTGCGGGGCCAGCGGCAGGTCGGTGGCGATGACGACGATGATCGAGCCGCGCTCCTGGAGCTGGCTTTGCGGCGTGTTGTCCTTGATATGTTTTCCGACCGGCACGCCGCAGACCGTCAGCCAGTCGCGTTGGCCGTGGTTGGCCTGCACCAGCGTGCCGATGGTGTAATCCCTGTCGCCGAAGGAGACGATACGCGACGCCGTGCCGGTGCCGCCCTTGAAACCGTAGGCGATCATGCCCGTGCCGCCGCCGCAATTTCCTTCCGCGACGGGGCCGAAGGAGAGATTGTCCAGCGCCGCGCGGGCATCGGCTTCCGCCACCGGCATGGCATTGATGTCGCTCAGCACGCCGTCATAGGTCTCGGCGACGACGGGCATCAGCCAGAGGAAATCGCCGATCTCGTAGGTCGAGGCGTAGCGCTCCAGCATCCAGCGGATTGTCGCATGATGGGTGATGCCGACGGCGTGGGTGTTGGTGATCATCACCGGACCCAGAAACGTGCCGCCGTCCTCGATCCAATGGGTGCCGGTCATCTCGCCATTGCCGTTGAAGCGGTGAATGCCGGCATAGACCGGGACGGGCGTTTCGCTCTCGGCATGCGGCAGGATGGCGGTAACGCCGGTGCGTACCGGCAGTTTGCGGCCGGGTCGCGGGGTCTCTTCGACAATGGTCTGGAAGCCGACGGCGATGCCTTCGACGTCGGTGATGGCGTTGAAGGGCCCGGTGCGGCCGGTGAAAGGCAGGCCGAGGGCGCGGGCGCGGGGTTTTACGGTCTGGGTCATGTCATTTCTGCCTGGAACGAAGGTAGAGGCCGAGTGAGGCGACGACGAAGGAGAAGGTCAGCATCATCACGGCGATGGCGTTGATCTCCGGCTTGATGCCGCGCCGGAGCATGGCGAAGATGAACATCGGCAGGGTCGTCACATCGACGCCAGCGATGAAATAGGTGATGACGAGGTCATCCATCGAGATGATGAAGGCAAGCAGCGCGCCGCCGACGATGCCGGGCAGGAGCTGCGGGAACACCACCTTGCGGAAGGTCGTCCATTCGTTGGCGCCGAGATCGGCCGAGGCGTTTTCCAGCGTGCGATCCATGCCGGCGAGCCGGGCGGAGACGACGATGAAGACATAGGAGATCAGGAAGGTGCACTGGCCGATGATGATCGTCTTCATGCCGAGATTGACGCCGGCATTGACGAAGAAGATCAGGAGCGCGATGCCGAGCACGATATCCGGCATCAGCATCGGCATGAACATGACGGTGCGGTAGAAACGCCTGCCGAAAAAGTCGAAGCGGTAGAGGGCGATGGCGATCGCCGTGCCGAGCACGGTGGCGATGGTCGTCGTCGAAGCGGCGATCAGCAGGCTGTTCCAGACGGCCTGCACCAGTTGGTCAGTCGATTCGATGTAGAGCGCATCTTCGGAGATCGTCGTCTTGAAGCCGAGGACCTGGGCGTACCATTCGGTGGTGAAGCCGGTCCAGGTCATCATGTTGATCGGGTTGGCGTTGAACGAATAGACGGCGATCAGCACCAGCGGGATATAGATGAAGGCGAAGAACAGAGCGGTGTAGGCGATCAGGCTGCCGCGGGCGAGGGAGGCGAAAATCTTCATCGAAAACCTCCTCAGCGGCCGGTAGCAGTGTCGAGGCCGCGGCGGCCGGACACGATGACATAGGCGAAGAGCAGCACGAGCATGACGCACATCACCATCATGGCGAGCGCCGAGCCGAAGGGCCAGTTGCGCGCGGCAAGGAACTGCTGCTCGATGAGGTTGCCGAGCATCATCACCTTCGCCCCGCCCAGAATGGCCGGTACGACAAAGTTGCCGAGCGCCGGAATGAAGACGATGACCGCTCCGCCGGCGATGCCGGGCGCCGTCAGCGGCAGGATGATGCGCAGGAAGGTGCGGATCGGCCCGGCGCCGAGATCGAGCGAGGCGCGCACCAGCGTCCAGTCGAGCTTTTCGACGCTGGCATAGACGGGCATGAACATGAAGGGGATGAAGACATAGACCATGCCGAGCACGATCGCCCCGTCCGTATAGATCAGCTCCAGCGGGCGGGCGACGACGCCGGTGCTCAGCAGTACGGAATTGACGAGGCCGGTCTGGCGGAGAATCAGCACCCAGATGAACAGCCGCACGATCAGGCTGGTGAAGAAGGGCAGGGTGATGAGGAAGAGGCAAAAGTTCTTCCAGCGCTCGGAAAGTCGGCTGATGCAGAAAGCAGCCGGGTAGCAGACGAGGAGCGTGGCGACCACCGTCAGCGCCGCGATCTTCAGCGAGCGCAGGAAGATGGCGATATAGACCGGATCGAAATCCTCGAACATCGGATCGGCAAAGCCTAGGATGCGGCCGTAACTGTGCGGATACCAGGTCCATTCCACCCCGCCGTAGAGGCCTGGCGCGAGAAAACTCGTCACGATCATGATGGCGAGCGGGCCGAGGAAGAAGACGGCGAGGAACAACGAGACCGGCCCGAGCAACAGGCCGAGCTGGGCGCGACGGCGGAAGGCGATCGACGACATATCAGGCGGCCTCCGCCGGGATGAGATGGACGGCCGCGGGATCGTAGGCAAGGCGCGCGCGGCGCGATTGCTCGATCTCGCCGACGAGGCTGCGGCGCGCCGCCGGGATTTCCGCGATGACGCGCCGGCCGGTCGCCGTGCGGCCGAACAGCTCGAAGGTGGAGCCGACGAAGACGATCTGTTCGAGGTCGACGTCGAGGGCGGGGGCGGCGTCCCCTTGCTGTGCGAGGAAAAACTGTTCGGGGCGGATGAGGGCGGTTGCCGTGCCCGTGGTTTGTGCCGTGGCGTGCGTGATGGAGAGGCCGTCCGTCGTCAGCAATTGTCCGCCGATCGCCTCGCCTTCGAAAAGGTTGCTGGCGCCGACGAAGGTGGCGACAAAGCTGTTCTTCGGCTGGTCGTAGATGGCGCGCGGCGTGTCGAGCTGCTGGATGCGGCCGCCGGAGAGGACAGCGACCCGGTCCGACATGGTCAGCGCCTCCTGCTGGTCGTGCGTGACGAAGATGAAGGAGATGCCAAGCTCGTGCTGCAGCGTCTTCAGCTCGATCTGCATGGCCTGCCGAAGGTTCTTGTCGAGGGCGGAGAGCGGCTCGTCGAGCAGCAGCAGTTTCGGACGCGCGATGATGGCGCGGGCGAGCGCCACGCGCTGCTGCTGGCCGCCGGAGAGCTGGCGCGGCTTGCGGCCCTCCATGCCCTCAAGGCCGACCATGCGGAGCGCCTCGGCAACGCGCTTTGCCCGCTCCGTCCGCGCGACGCCGGCCACTTCCAGCGCATAGCCGGTGTTCTCGCCGACAGTCATATGCGGAAAGAGCGCGTAGTTCTGGAACACCGTGTTGACCGGCCGGCGATAGGGCGGGCGGTCCGTCATGTCCTCGCCGTCGATCAGGATGCGGCCGGAATCGAGCTCCACGAAGCCGCTGATTGCCTGGAGCAGGGTGGTCTTGCCGCAGCCGGACGGGCCGAGCAGCGTCAGGAATTCGTTGCGGCGCACGTCAAGGTCGATTGCGTCGAGCGCCGTCACTGTCTGACCCTCGGGCGTGCCGAAGGCCTTCGCCGCCTTCTCCAGGCGGACTATCGAATCTCGCATCGTCGTTCCCCAAAATGTTATTAAAATAACGCTTGTGCGATTTCGATAGTTGGATACCATTTATCCATTCAAGTCAACGGCCGAAAGAAGCCGGGACAGGAACGTCCGGCGCAAAGGAAAACGCCGGGGCCGTGACGGGCCAAACCATCAGAGGAGATCATTCGATGACGAAATTTTACCGCGGCGGCCCATTCGGCCTTGGCAAATGGACGCGCCGCACCGCCTTTTCGCTCGCCGCCCTCGCGGCGACGGCCGGCATGGCGAGCGCCGCCGAACTCAACATCTACAACTGGGGCGAATACATCAATCCGGAGGTTTTGAAGAAGTTCGAGGAGGAGACCCAGATCAAGGTCAACCTCTCGACCTATTCTTCCAACGAGGAGATGCTGGCGAAAATCCAGGGCGGCGCGACGGGCTACGACATCGTCTTCCCCTCCGTGCACATGCACGACATCATGGCCAAGCTGGAGCTTCTGGAAAAGACCGACATCAATACGTTCGAGGGGTTCAAGAACATCGATCCCGCGTTCCTGCGCGCCAAAAGCGACCCGAAGGGCGAATATTGCCTGCCCTATGCCTGGGGCTCGGTTGGCATCTTTTACAACCGCACGATCCTCGGCAAGGACGTCACCGGCTGGAAGGACCTGATCGAGACGGTGAAGGCCAAGGGGCTGAAATTCACGCTGCTCGACGACATGCGCGAGGTTCTGGCGGTTGGCCTGATGCTGAATGGCCACAAGATCAACTCCACCGATCCGGCGGAACTGCAGCAGGCGGCGGAAACGATCATCGCCATGAAGCCCTATGTCGCGGCCTTCACCTATGACACGCGGCCGATGGTGCAATCCGGCGACGTCGCCGCCGGCCACTTCTTCGTCGGCGCGATGGTCGATGTCTTCGGCGACGAGAAGGACCTTGGCTATGTCATCCCCGAGGAGGGGGCGACGATGTATCAGGAGGACGTCTGCGTGCTGAAGAGCGCGCCGAACAAGGAAAACGCGATCAAATTCCTGCAATTCTACACCCGCCCGGAAATCGCCGCGCTCAACGTCTCGCAGCAGACCAACGGCACGGCCAACGTGCCGGCGCGGGAATTGACCCCGGAAAAGATCAAGAATAGCAAGGAGATCAATCCGCCCGCCGAGACCATGGCGCGTCTCCAGATCTTTGAGGATCTGGGCCCGGCGCTCCGCCAGCTCGACCGTGTCTGGACGCGGGTGAAGACGGCGCAGTGACCATGCGCGATCCCCGCCCGTCTTTTCGGCGGGCGGGATTTTTGGGAGAGGGCGACGTGTCGAAACGCATTCTGAAGCTCGTTCAGTCCGACGATCTCAGGCGGTCCAAATCCGACAAGCTGATCGCCCACTATATCGAGCGCAACATCGCCGAACTCCCCTTCGAGACCGCGCGCTCGATCGCCCAGCGCCTTCAGGTCTCGCCGATGACCATTGGCCGCTATCTGCGCCGCATGGGCTTTGACGGCCTCGACGAGTTGAAGAGCGAGCTGCGCCGCGGCGGCTCCAATCCGGCCTGGGAAGTCAAGGCCCAAGTCGCTTCGCTGGAACAGGACCGCAAGGAGGGAAAGCTCCTCGCCGGCCTCATCCAGCAGCAGATCGACAATCTCGGCCAGATCTATGCCATCACCAGCGCGCCGGAATGGCAGCAGACGATCGACGCGCTGATCGGCGCGAGCGAGGTCTACGTTGCCGCCTATCAGAACGTACGCGGCATCGCGCAATATTTCGCCAGCCAGCTTTCCTATACGCGCCCGCGCGTGCAATTCGTCGACGGCCTCAACGGCACCTATGCGGAACTGCTCGACGGCTCCGTCGAGGGCCGGTTGCTCTTCCTGCATGACGTGCGCCGCTTTGCGGCAAAAGCCCGGCCGCTGGCGCTGGAGGCCCGGCGGGCCGGCGTCAAGGTGGTGCTGCTGACCGATGAATTCTGCCCCTGGGGGCCCGAGGTTTCCGACGTCTGCCTCGTCGTGCCAGGCTCGCACGGGCCGCTCTGGGATGGCGCGGCCACCATGACGGCGGTCATGGACCTCATGCTCAGCAACATCATCGTGCTCAAGGGCGACGAGGTGAGCGAGCGCGTCGATACGCTCACCCGCCTGCAGGATGTCTTCGGGGATTTCGAGAGCTGAGCGCCTTGACGCTGCCGAGCGCGGCGGACTAAGGATGGATCGACGGTTCCCCGAAGGATGACTCCGAGGGGATTAATAGGGAACACGGTGCGGACGACCCAACAGGGACCCATTCCGTGGCTGCCCCCGCAACTGTAGGCGGATTGCCGCCTGTCCTCGGACGCGTTTTCGCGTCATGCCACTGCGGTTTTCCGCGGGAAGGCAGACAGGCAGCAGATATCCGTGAGCCAGGAGACCTGCCGTCGTCGTAAAAAATCCAAGTCACGGGCGGGGATGCCCGGAACAGGAGACGCCATGACGACCCTGGCTGCCGGCAACGGCAGAATTTCATTCGTTTTCTCCCGACCGCACTCGATTCGCCGCCATCGGCGCCTCGGCTGAGCCCGCACGCTTTCCTTCATTCGGGAGAAACCCATGACCATTCTGCCTGCGGCCGTGCGCGCCGCATCCCTCGTTTCCGCGCTGGCCGGTGCCGCCGTGTTTGCCCTGTCAGCGGGCGCCGCTCAGGCGGCCGCGACGCAGTATCCGCTGACGCTGGAAAATTGCGGCCGCAAGGTCACCTTCGAGAAGGCGCCGGAACGGGCTGTCTCGCTCGGCCAGAGCTCGACCGAAATCCTGTATCTCCTCGGCGTTGGCGAGCGCATGGTCGGCACGGCGGTCTGGATCGGCCCGGTGCTGTCGGGTTACGAGGATGCCAACGCCAAGGTTGAGCGCCTTGCCGACAACGATCCGAGCTTCGAGAGCGTCGTCGCCAAGAAGCCTGACCTCGTGACGGCGCAGTTCCAGTGGCATGTCGGTCCGGAGGGCATCGTCGCGACGCCAGAGCAGTTCGATGAACTGAAGATCCCGGTCTACACCTCGCCGGCCGATTGCATCGGCAAGGACAATTCCGGTGGTGGCGACGGGGTGCGCAAGACGGTCTTCACGATGGAGCTGATTTACAAGGAAATCAGCGAACTGGCGCAGATCTTTGATGTGCAGGATCAGGGCGAGAAAGTCATCGCCGACCTCAAGGCGCGCGAAGACGCGGCGCGCAAGAAGATCGCTTCGGCGGATGGCAAGCTTTCCGCCGTCTTCTGGTTCTCCAGCGCCGAACTCGACATCGACCCCTATGTCGCCGGGCGCAACGGCGCGCCGGGCTACATTATGTCGGCGCTCGGCATCCGCAATGTCATCGAGAGCGACGAGGAATGGCCGACGGTCGGCTGGGAAACCGTCGCCAAGGCCGATCCGAGCATCATCGTTGCCGGCAAGATGGAGCGCCGCCGCTTCCCTGCCGATGACGTCGCGGTCAAGCACACGTTTCTCAAGGAAGATCCCGTCGCCAGCCTGATGCCGGCCGTGAAGAACGGCCATGTCGTCGATATGGACGCCCAGGCGATGAACCCGACGATCCGCACGATCGAGGGCATCGAGGTGCTTGCCGACGCCATCGAGAAGGCTGGCCTCGCGAAGTGACGGCTGATCGCCCCATCCTGCTGCGCACGGGTGTCGCTCTTGCGGCGCTCGTGCTGCTTGTCGCCGCGCTCGGGGTGGGCGCGGCGGTGGGCGAGACTGCCATTCCGCTCGACGTCGTGGCAAAGACCGTGGCGAACCGCCTCTGGCAGGCGGGGCACGCCATCGAGCCGATAGACGAGGGCATCGTCTGGAACTACCGGCTGAGCCGCGCCGTGGTTGCGGCCTGCTGCGGGTCGGCGCTCGCGATCTGCGGCGTGATCCTGCAGTCGCTGCTGCGCAACGCGCTGGCCGATCCCTACATTCTCGGCATTTCCGCCGGTGCCTCCACGGGCGCTGTCGCGGTGGCGATCCTCGGCATCGGCGCCGGTATCCTGACACTGCCGATCGGTGCCTTTATCGGGGCGCTCGTCGCCTTCGGTCTCGTCAGCGCGCTGGCGGTTCGCGCAGGCCGCGGTACGGGGGCGATCATCCTTGCAGGGGTCGCCGGTTCGCAGCTCTTCAATGCGCTGACCTCCTTCATCGTCACCAAGGCGGCCAATGCGGAACAGGCACGCGGCATCATGTTCTGGCTGCTCGGCAATCTCTCGGGCGTGCGCTGGCCGGATGTCTGGCTGGCGCTGCCGGTTGCGCTTCTCGGGCTTGTCGTGTGCCTCTGGCATGCGCGCGCGCTCGATGCCTTCACCTTCGGCACGGAATCTGCGGCCTCGCTCGGCATTCCGGTGCGCCGGGTCTATGTCGTGCTGATTGCCGTCTCGGCACTGATGACCGCCGTCATGGTCTCCATCGTCGGGTCGATCGGTTTCGTCGGCCTCGTCATTCCCCATGCCGCGCGCATGGTCGTCGGTGTCCGCCACGGGTTGCTGCTGCCGGCATCGGCGCTGATCGGCGCGATCTTCATGATTGCCGCGGACGTGCTGTCGCGGGTCATCATTCCCGGCCAGGTGCTGCCCATCGGCGTCATCACCGCGCTGTTCGGCGCGCCGGCCTTCGCGCTCATCCTCAGCCAAAGGAGATCGGCCCTGTGACCCTTTCGGCAAAAGGTCTTTGCTGGTCGGCCGGCGGCACGACCATCCTCACCGACGTCTCGCTCGACGTGCGTCCCGGCGAATTTCTCGGCATCATCGGACCCAATGGTTCGGGCAAGACCAGCCTGATGGCGTTGATGGCGGGCATCCGCAAGCCGCAGGCGGGTCTGGTAACGCTTGAGGGCTCGCCGCTTTCGGCCCACGGCCGGCAAGCCATAGCCCGCCGCATCGCCTTCGTCGAGCAGCAGGCGGAGACGACCGAGCGTATCACTGCGCGCCAGGCGGTCGAACTCGGCCGCACGCCGCATCTCGGCGCGCTGACGCCCTGGTCGCGGGCGGATGATGCCATCGTCGACAGGGCGCTGGAGGAGGTCGACATGGCGCACTTTGCCGGCCGGCTGTGGCACACGCTTTCCGGCGGCGAGCGACAGCGGCTGCACATCGCCCGCGCGCTCGCCCAGCAGGCGCCGATCCTCCTGCTCGACGAGCCGACCAACCATCTCGACATCGGCCACCAGATCGGCCTGCTCCAGCTGGTGCGCGAACAGGATCTGACCGTCGTTGCCGCATTGCACGACCTCAATCACGCGGCCATGTTCTGCGACCGCATCGCCGTCATGCAGGGCGGCCGCATCGTCGCGCTCGGTACACCTGCAAAGGTGCTGGAGCCGCAGCGCCTGCACGATGTCTTCGGCGTCACCGTGGATGTCGAGCGCGACAGCGCCGGCGGCTGCTTCATTCGCTATCGCCGGCCAGAGCCCCGGCCTGCCAAACTCAAGCTCGTTGCAGAGGCAAGATGAAAACCCGTTTCCTCCTGGCTGCGGCCATCGCCGTACTTCTCCAAGCCGCCCCCGTCGCCGCTGAAACCTTCCGGGTCGAGATGCGCAATCGCGGCGAAAAGGGCTCCATGGTTTTCGAACCGGATTTCCTGGCGATCAAGCCGGGGGACAGCGTCAAGTTCATCGCCACCCACAAGAGCCACAACGCCGCCAGCATCGACGGCATGGTTCCGCAGGGATATGCCGGCTTCAAGGGCAAGATCAACGAGGAGATCGAGGTCACCTTTGATGCCCCCGGTTTCTACGGCATCAAATGCTCGCCGCATTTCGGCATGGGCATGGTCATGCTGGTGAAGGTTGGCGAGGCGGAACTGACGGAGGCGATCCGCACGGTCGAGGTGCCGGCCCGCGCCCGGCCGCGCTTCGACGACATCTTTGCCCGTATCGATGCGGGCGAGGGGCAGTGATGCACGGCACACGCGGCAACAGTCATCTCAAGGAAGACATTCGCGACTACTGGTCGCGCCGCTCCGAGACCTTCGATCTCGCCTTCGGCCACCGCATTCCCGAAGGACCGGAGTTCGAGGCCTGGGCGGCGGCGATCCGCGAAAATCTCGGTCCGGAGCCACGCCGCGTATTGGAGCTTGCTTGCGGTACAGGTGAGGTGACACGTCTGCTGCTTTCCCTCGGCCATGAGGTGACGGCGCTCGACTTTTCCGAGGCGATGCTGAAGGTCGCACGGAAGAAACATGCCGGTGCCAAGGGCGTGCGTTTCCTGCTCGCGGATGCGGAAAACCCGATGGAGTCGGACGAGAGCTATGACGCGATCGTCTGCCGCCATCTGGTCTGGACGCTGACGACGCCGGTCGAGGCTTTTTCCGAATGGCACCGCATGTTGAGGCCGGGCGGCATCCTTCTGTTCTTCGACGGCGACTGGGCAGCACCGACCCGGCTCGGCAGGCTGGCGGGCCGGGCCATCGCCCTGCTCGACAAGGTCATCGGCGCCGATCCGCACTATGACGGCGCGATGAGCGCGCGCCATGTCGATATCATGGGCCGGCTGCCCTTTGGCGACGGGCTTACCGTTGAACGCGTCCAGCCGCTTCTGGCGGCGGTGGGGTTCCGCGATATCAAGATCGGCTCACATGGCCCGATCGCGAGGGCGCAGCGGCGCACGGCGGATCTGCGCAACAGGCTGCGCACACTGCTTTACCGCCGTTTCATTCTCTGCTGCCGGAAGTAACTCCGTCGGTTTCCGGCTCCACGGTCAGCTTGACGCGGTCGGCGGCAAAACGCGTGCGGGAGAACTGGACCGGAACGCCGTCAAGATCGGTGTTGACGGCCGTCGCCACAAGAATGATCGCCCCCGGTGAGAGCTTCAGGTGGCGGATGTCGTCGCCTTCGGCATGGATGGCGGATATTTCGGTCGAGCGGCGCACATAGTCGGACACACCTAGCTCCTGGAACGCAGCGGTGATGGAGCGTGTCCTTTCGTAGACGGTGTCGATCCCGCTGAAACGGTCCGCGGGGAAATAATGCGTGCCGCAGGAGATGGGCCGCCTGTCGGCGCTGTTCACGGTTTCGAGCCGCACGCAGGGCGCGCCGGCTGCAAGGCCGAGCGCCACGGCAACGGCGGCGGTCGCTGGCTCCGTCGCCGCCGCCAGTAACTGGCCTTCCAGATTGCGCGTCTGATTTCCGAGACCCTGCGAAAATCGGGTACGGCGGGAGATCGGGAAGCGCAGCCGGTCGCGCCGCTCGATGCGCGTGCCGATGCCCTGGATGGGGCGCACGATGCCTTCCTCTGCCAGTGCCGCCATGGCGCTGCGCACCGTGTGGCGGTTCACGCCGAAGCGGGCGGCGAGCGTGATTTCCGGCGGCATCATGCCGGTTTCGTCGAAATCGCCATTGTTGATCGCAAGGCGCATGCGGTCGGCGATTTGCCGCCAGAGCGCCACGCCCGATTGTCGTTCCACCATTTTCGCCCCCGCGAAACCCTCTGTCACACCCTTGTCATCCCGGCCCTTTAAGACGAGACTTAGATGTTCGGTTGTCTAGATTAATAGACATTTGGAGAGAAGGCAATGACATCAGTTCAGAAATCTGCCGCAAGCGCGGGGGACGGCCGGCAGAGGGCCATGGGTCTCTTGGCGAAGGCGAGCCGGGCCGAGTTGCAGGCGGCTTTTGACGCGCTGGCGGAACAGCCCGCCGTACAGCCGGTGCGCGGGCCGGAAACGGGCCTCGTCATGATCCGCGGCCGCATCGGCGGCGGCGGTGCGCCGTTCAATCTCGGCGAGGCGACGGTGAGCCGCGCCAGCATCCGCCTTCAGGACGGCACGGTCGGCCACGGCCAGGCGCTCGGCACGGACGGCGCCAAGGCGCGGCTTGCGGCGATCTTCGATGCGCTCTTCCAGCAGCCGGCCCACCAGGCTGAGGTGGCGGCGCTGCTCGAAACCATCGCCGCGCGCATTGCCGGCGAGGACGCCGAAAAGGCCCGCCAGACGGCCGCCACGCGCGTCGATTTCTTCACCATGGTTCGCGGAGAGGACTGATGACATTGGATACGCTCGCTTTTGCCGGCGGTTTTGAGGAGCCGGTGTTCGAGGCCCAGGCCGTTTTCCGCACGCTGATGGACTGCATGGCTCGCCCGGGCACGATCGGCGATGTCGCGGCCTCGGTCCTGCCGCCCGCGCCGCTGAATGCGACGGCCGGCGCGGTCGCGCTGACGCTGTGCGACCATGACACCGCTGTCTGGCTGACCCCGGCGCTCGCCAATTCCGCGCTGCCCGGCTGGCTCGCCTTCAATGCCGGCGCGACCGTCACCGAGGAGCGCCAGGACGCCCGCTTCGCCTTCATCGAGAAGGGCGCGATGCTGCCGAACCTCTGCCTCTTCGCGCAGGGCACGCAGGAATACCCCGATCGTTCGACGACACTCGTCGTCGAGATCGACGCCTTCGAGGGCGGCCGGCCGTTGACGCTGAAGGGACCGGGCATCCGCATGGAAGAAGAGATCGCCCCCGTCGGACTGCCGGACATGTTCCCGCATTTCTGGTCGGAAAACCGCCAAAAATTTCCGCGCGGCGTCGATCTGATCCTCGTTGCTGGCTCAAGCATCCTCTGCCTGCCGCGCACCACCGTCGTCAGCGTGAAGGAGGCATAGACCATGTATGTTGCCGTCAAGGGTGGCGAAGCCGCCATCTCCAACGCCCACCGCCTTCTCGCCGATCGCCGCCGCGGCGACCGTTCGCTGCCGGCCATCGGTATCGAGCAGATCGTCGCCCAGCTTGGCCTTGCCGTCGACCGCGTGATGGCGGAAGCCTCGCTCTACGACCGCGCGCTTGCCGCGCTTGCCGTCCGGCAGGCCCGCGGCGACATGATCGAGGCGATTTTTATCCTGCGCGCCTACCGCACGACTTTGCCGCGCTTCGGCTATTCGAAGCCTGTCGAGACGGGCGACATGTGCGTCGAGCGCCGCGTCTCGGCGACCTACAAGGACCTGCCGGGCGGCCAGCTTCTCGGGCCGACCTTCGACTATACGCACCGCTTGCTCGACCCGTCGCTGCTGAACGACGAAGCGGTGGATGTGCCGCTGGAGCGCGAGGAGGCCGGCGAGCCGGTCATGCGCGTTTCCGACATTCTCGCCGGCGAGGGCCTTGTCGAGGATGACGGCAGCCTGCCGGACGGTCATGTCGCTGGCGACCTGACGCGCGAGCCGCTGGAATTCCCGATGGCGCGGGACCTGCGATTGCAGGCGCTCGCCCGCGGCGACGAGGGCTTTTTGCTGGCGCTCGGCTATTCCACGCAGCGCGGCTATGCCCGCACCCATCCCTTTGTCGGCGAGGTGCGCATCGGCGAGGTCGAGGTGGAGCTGGACATGCCGGAACTCGGCTTTGCCGTCTCGCTCGGCCGCATCCAGGTGACGGAGTGCCAGATGATCGCCCAGTTCAAGGGATCGGCGAAGAACCCGCCGCAGTTCACCCGCGGCTATGGCCTCGTCTTCGGCCAGAGCGAGCGCAAGGCCATGGCGATGTCGCTGGTCGACCGGGCGCTGCGCGCGGAGGAATTCGGCGAGGACATCGTCGCGCCGGCGCAGGACGAGGAATTCGTCATCTCCCATTCCGACAACGTGCAGGCGACCGGCTTCGTCGAGCACCTGAAACTCCCGCATTACGTGGATTTCCAGGCCGAACTCGATCTCGTTCGCCGCATGCGGCGCGAATACGAGGCCGCGCAAAACATCGATCTTCCGGAGGCCGCAGAATGAGCACGGCAGACCTCGCAACCTACAATTTCGCCTATCTCGACGAACAGACCAAACGCATGATCCGCCGCGCGATCCTGAAGGCGATCGCCATTCCCGGCTACCAGGTGCCCTTCGCCTCGCGCGAAATGCCGATGCCCTACGGCTGGGGCACCGGCGGCGTGCAGGTGACGGCGGCGATCCTCGGGCCGAAGGACGTGCTGAAGGTCATCGACCAGGGGGCGGACGATACCACCAACGCCGTCTCCATCCGTGCCTTCTTCCAGAAGGTCGCCAATGTGGCGGTCACGACCAAGACGCGCGAAGCGACGATCATCCAGACGCGCCACCGCATTCCCGAGGAGAAGCTGACGGCCGGCCAGACGCTGGTCTACCAGGTGCCGATCCCGGAACCCCTGCGCTTCCTCGAACCGCGCGAGACCGAGACGCGCAAGATGCATGCGCTGGAAGAATACGGCCTCATGCACGTAAAACTCTACGAGGACATCGCCCGCAACGACCATATCGCCACGACCTATGCCTATCCGGTCAAGGTCGAGGGCCGCTACGTGATGGATCCGTCGCCGACCCCGAAATTCGACAATCCGAAGATGCACATGTCGGAGGCGCTCCAGCTTTTTGGCGCGGGCCGCGAAAAGCGCATCTACGCCGTGCCACCCTATACCGAGGTCGTCAGCCTCGATTTCGAGGACCATCCCTTCGAGATCCAGACCTTCGACAAGCCCTGCGCGCTGTGCGGCGCGGAAAATGTCTATCTCGACGAGGTGGTGCTCGACGACAGGGGCGGGCGGATGTTCGTCTGCTCGGACACCGACCATTGCGAAGAACGCTGCGCAGGCGGCCATCGCGGCCATCTGGCTTACAACAAGGAGGCTGCCGAATGACCGACACGCCGCTTCTCAAAGTCCGCGACATCTCGAAATTCTACGGCGCGCGTATCGGCTGCCAGAATGTCTCCTTCGATCTCTGGCCGGGCGAAGTCCTGGCGATCGTCGGCGAATCCGGCTCCGGCAAGACGACGTTGCTCAACTGCCTCGCCACCCGCCTGATGCCGACATCGGGCGCCGTCGAATACCGCATGCGTGACGGCCAGATGCGCGACCTCTCCCGCATGAGCGAGGCGGAACGCCGCTTCCTGATGCGCACGGACTGGGGTTTCGTGCACCAGAACCCGGCCGATGGCCTGCGCATGGCTGTGTCGGCCGGCGCCAATGTCGGCGAGCGGCTGATGGCCGTCGGCGAACGCCACTACGGCAATATCCGCGAGACGGCGGGCACCTGGCTCGGCCGCGTCGAGATCAGCGTCGACCGTATCGACGACCAGCCGCGCGCCTTCTCCGGCGGCATGCGCCAGCGCCTGCAGATCGCCCGCAACCTCGTCACCTCGCCGCGCCTCATCTTCATGGACGAACCGACCGGCGGTCTCGACGTCTCGGTGCAGGCGCGCCTGCTCGATCTCCTGCGCGGCCTCGTGCAGGACCTCGGCCTCTCGGCGATTATCGTCACGCACGACCTCGCCGTCGCGCGCCTCCTCTCGCACCGCATGATGGTGATGAAGGATGGCGTCGTCATCGAACAGGGGCTGACCGACCGCGTGCTCGACGATCCGCGCGAAGCCTATACGCAGCTCCTCGTCTCCTCGATCCTCCAGGTGTAACCATGGCCACACCCCTCGTTGTTTCCGAAGTCGCGAAGAGCTTTACCATGCATCTTCGCGACGGCATTCGTCTGCCCGTGATGTCAAACGTCGCCTTCTCGGTGAAGGCGGGCGAATGCGTCGTATTGGGCGGCCCGTCCGGCATCGGCAAGAGTTCGCTCCTGAAGATGGTCTACGGCAACTATGCCGTCGACAGCGGCCAGATCCTGATCGAGCACGGCGGCCGCCTGCTCGACCTGGCGATCGCCGATCCGCGCACCATTCTTTCGGTGCGCCGGGCCACGCTCGGCTATGTCAGCCAGTTTCTGCGCACCGTGCCGCGCGTTGCGGCCGTCGATGTCGTCGCCGAGCCGCTCACCGCTCGCGGCGTCAATGCCGCCGAGGCGAAGGCGACGGCCGAAGCCATGCTGGCGCGGCTCAACCTGCCGCGCGAACTCTGGCAACTGCCGCCCGCCACCTTTTCCGGTGGCGAACAGCAGCGCGTCAACATCGCGCGCGGCTTCATTACCGATCACCGCATCCTGCTGCTCGACGAGCCGACCGCATCGCTCGATGCGAAGAACCGCGCCGTGGTCGTCGAGATGATCGCTGAGAAGAAGGCGGCCGGTGTCGCGCTCCTCGGTATCTTCCACGACGAAGACGTGCGCGAAAAGGTCGCCGACCGCATCGTCGACGTCTCCGCCTTCTCGCCACGAAAGGCCGCCGCATGACCCGCCTGTCCGAAACGCCGCTGATCCATCCGACTGCGGTCGTGTCCGACACGGTGCTCGGCCGCTACACGGAGATCGACGAGAACTGCCGCGTCAGCGAAGTCGAGATCGGCGATTATTCCTACATCATGAACGGCGGCTCCGTCTGGTGTGCGACGATCGGCAAGTTCGCCAACATCGCCGCCGCGGTGCGCATCAACGCGACGAACCACCCGATGTGGCGGGCGACGCTGCATCATTTCACCTACCGCGCCAACGATTACTGGCCGGATGCCGACCACGAAGCCGACTTCTTCGAATGGCGGCGCGGGCACCGCGTCGTCATCGGCCACGACGTCTGGATCGGTCATGGATCGACCATCCTGCCGGGTGTCACAGTCGGCAACGGTGCTGTCATAGGCTCCGGCGCGGTCGTCACAAAAGACGTCGAACCCTATACGGTCGTCGGCGGCGTCGCGGCGAAAGTCATCCGCGAACGTTTCCCCCGAAGCATTGCCGAACGCATGGAAAAACTCGCCTGGTGGGACTGGGATCATACCCGGCTGCGCACCGCTCTCGATGACTTTCGTAAACTTGACGCAGAAGCCTTTCTTGCCCGTCACGACGGGTGAGAAAGCGCTTGCCGATGCCGGAAATTCAGGCCTGTGGACTGTTATTTTTCCGACATGAAACTGACATTGCCCCTTCATCAACAGCGTTTAGAGCCAGTCCCGAAAGCGACAGGCCCGGCCTTTGGCCCAGCCTTGATCCGACACAGGACAAAAAGGGATCCACCATGTTTCGACTGAAGAATGTCACCCGCCGCTTTGGCGTGCGCGTAGCGGTCGACGATGTGACCTTCGATATTCCGCAGGGCCAGATGGTCGGCGTCATCGGCCGCTCCGGCGCCGGCAAGTCGACCATGCTGCGCATGATCAACCGCCTTGCCGATCCGAGCGAGGGCACGATCCATTTCAACGATGTGGAAGTCTCCGCGCTGCGCGGCGCGAGCTTGCGCAACTGGCAACGCGACTGCGCGATGATTTTTCAGCAGTTCAATCTCGTGCCGCGTCTCGACGTGCTCACCAACGTGCTGCTCGGTCGCCTCAACCACCGCCCGACGGTCATGAGCGTCCTCAATCTCTTCACCCGTGAGGAGCGCATCATGGCGATCGCAGCGCTCGAGCGCCTCGGCATCGAACAGACGGCGCTTCAGCCGGCCGGCACGCTCTCGGGCGGCCAGCAGCAGCGTGTGGCGATCGCAAGGGCGCTGATGCAGAACCCCAAGATGCTGCTTGCGGACGAACCGATCGCCTCGCTCGATCCGCTGAACGCAAAAATCGTCATGGATGCACTGCGCGACATCAACGAGCGCGAAGGCATTACCGTCATCACCAACCTGCACACGCTGGATACGGCGCGCGCCTATTGCGAACGCATTATCGGCATGTCCGGCGGCCGCGTCGTCTTCGATGGCCCGGCACGCGAGCTTGATGCCGATGCGGTGCGCACGATCTACGGCACCGGCGCCGACGGCGCGGAAATCGACGAAAGCATGACCTCGACGGCGATCCGCAATCCGGCCCGCCAGGATAATGCAAAGGAATCCGCCAGCCCGACACCGCTGGCACTGGCCGGCCTTTAAGCCGGCTGGGATCGAAGGGCCCGCGTGAAGGGCCATCATTTTTAAAGAGCCCCGGCGAAGCCGGTCAAACAGGAGAAAGACCATGCTGAAGAAAGCTCTTCTCGGCGCCGTCGCGCTCATCGCGCTCGCCGGCCACGTACAGGCTGAAGACCTCAAGGAATTCCGCGTCGGCATCATCGGCGGCGAGAACGAAGCCGACCGCCTGCGCAACTACCAGTGCCTCGGCGACCAGCTGAAGGCCGAACTCGGCTTCGAGAAGGTCTCGTTCTTCCCGGCTGCCGACTATGACGGTGTCATCCAGGGCCTGCTCGGTGGCACGCTCGACTATGCCGAACTCGGCGCTTCCGGCTTTGCCAAGATCTACCTTGCCAAGGCCGACGCCGTCGAGCCGATCCTGACGACCGTCCAGACCGACGGCTCGACCGGCTACCACTCGATCATGGTTGCCCGTAAGGACAGCGGCATCACCAAGCTCGAAGACCTGAAGGGCAAGAAGCTCGGTTTCGCCGATCCGGACTCGACCTCCGGCTACCTCGTGCCGCTCGTCACGCTGCCGGAAGCTATCGGCGGCCCGGTCAAGGAGTTTTTTGGTGAGACCGGCTTCGGCGGTGGTCACGAAAACCTCGTCCTCGAAGTCGTGAAGGGCACCTTCGATGCCGGCACGACCTTCGGTTCGGGCGTTGGCGAGTGGAAGGACGGCTACACGTCCGGCAACCTGCACAAGATGGTCGAGAAGGGCATTCTCGACATGAACGACCTCGTCGAACTCTGGAAATCGCCGCTGATCCCGAACGGCCCGATCGTCGTTCGCTCTTCCATGGACGGCGACATGAAGGCGAAGTTCAAGCAGTTCATGCTCGACCTGCCGAAGAAGGACGCGGCTTGCTTCGCCGCCGTCATGGGCGGTGACTTCACCTCCTTCACGGAAGTCAATGTCGACTTCTACAAGCCGATCATCGACGCCCGCAAGGCGACGATCGGCGGTTGATAGCCTCGATGTTTCCGGCGCCGGCTGGACAACCGGCCGGCGCTTTTTTGCTGATGCCATTACCCCACTCTCGACGCCATCCTCGGGCTTGACCCGAGGATCCATGCGGCACCTGCGGCCGTGGATGCTCGGGTCAAGCCCGAGCATGACGGAGGGGAGGTTTGCGGCACGTCATCAGCAGCCGGAATTGTGCACAGGGAACCGCAAGGCGGACTGACCATGGCCATGAACACGCTTCACGACGGCTTCAGCGAAAAGGGTGCGCTCATCGAGCGGCACTGGCAGGAGCTGAACGCCCGCCGCCGGCTCTATACCTGGCTCGGCCTTGCCATCCTCGTCATGGCGCTCACCGGCTCGCTCTGGTTCGCCAACGAGACGAATGCCGGAAAATTCTTCGATAGGCTGCCGCATTTCTTTGACTTCGTCGGCGATATGGTGCCGCGCGATGGCCTCGAGGTCTTTCGCGCGCTGTTCGACCTGCCGTCGCCCTACGATGACGGCAGTTTCAAGTACAACTATCCCGAAGGGCGGCTCTACATCACCGAGAGCCTCTATGTGCCGGAATATTTCCACAAGATGCTGGAGACGCTGAACATCGCGATCTTCTCCACCGTGATCGGCATGACCTTCGGCTTCCTGCTCTGCTTTCTGGCGGCAAAGAACCTTGTCGCCAACCGCCTGCTGCGCGGCTTCGTGCGCCGCTTCATGGAAATCCTGCGCGCCTTTCCGGAGGTCGTTCTCGCCGGCTTCTTCCTCGCCATCCTCTCGCTCGGCCCGCTGCCTGCCGTCATTGCCGTGTCGATCCACACGGTCGGGGCGCTTGGAAAACTCTTCTTTGAAGTGGTCGAGAATGCGGACATGAAGGCGGAGGAGGGGCTTCGCGCGGTCGGCGCAAGCTGGGTGGAGCGCGTCTGGTTCGGCATCGTGCCGCAGGTGCTTCCGAATTTCATGAGCTATTTCCTGCTGCGTTTGGAGATCAATGTGCGCGCCTCCACCATCATCGGTGCCGTCGGCGGCGGCGGCATCGGCGAATTGCTGCGCCTGTCCATCGGTCAGGGACATCAGGCCAAGACACTTGCCATCGTGCTGCTGCTGCTCATCACAATCATTGCCGTCGATCAGTTCTCCGCCTGGCTGCGCCGCAAGCTCGTCGGCGACCAGGCCTTCCGGCTGGCTCAATAGGAGAGTGCCATGACGACCCTCAATCCCGCACAGATGGATGAGATCGCGGCACGTCATCCCGCCGTCTTCCACCGCTCGTTCTGGCAGCGCTTTCGCGTTGCCATCATCGCCGGCGGCTTCGTGCTCTATGCGCTGTATTGCTGGTGGTTCTTTGCCATCGGCCATGTGCTCGGCACCGCCAACTGGAACATCGCCGGCACTTATCTCGCAGACTGGGTCTCCTACGAGGTGCGCCCTGAAGTGACCATCGACGCCGATGGTGCGATGAAGCTCACCTATCCACGTTTCTCGCCGCTCGGCCCGAATGCCGAGCCCGACTGGGTCGAGATCGAACGCGGCACGATGATCCGCACCACGCCCGCCGCAGGCAGCGCGACGACGACGGAAAAGAAACCCGCCTCGATGGGCTTCATGGGAAGCGGCGGCGCTGTCGGTGGTTCTGCTGCGGCCGCGGAAGCTCTGGCGAGCGCGACGACCCGCGAAGAGGAGGTCGTCAAGCGCGCGAAAATCATGCTGAATTCCTCGACGAGCGTCGAAGTTGTTCCTGATCGCGTGACCGTACAGCATTCCGGCGAGACGATGGTCGTCGATCTCTCGGGCGAGGGGGCCAAGGTCGAAGGTGGGCTGCCGGCCTGGGCGACCCAGAAGGCGCCGGGCGAAAAGATCACGCTCGCCTTCGGTGTTGCCGGCTGGGGCGAGATCGAGGCTGATGATATCTCGATCCGCAAGCGCTTCTTCGGCTGGGCCAATTTCCTGTTCGACACCAACTCGCCGTTCCACGGCAGGTCGACCTCCGAGGTTTTCTCGCTGATGACGTCAGGCGATCGCGTCGACCCGAAGCAGTCGAACCTCTCGCTCGCCTGGAACAACATTCTCTACAATGCGGAATGGCAGCACCTCGATGTCTGGACGAAGCTGCTCCAGACCATCGTCATGGCCTTTGTCGGCACGCTCTTCGCCATGCTGCTCGCCTTTCCGCTCGCTTTCCTTGCCGCACGCAACATTACGCGCAGCTGGATTTCCAACCAGGTGACGAAACGCCTCTTCGACTTCCTGCGTTCGGTCGACATGCTTATCTGGGCGCTGTTCTTCACCCGCGCCTTCGGTCCGGGACCGCTTGCCGGCATGTCGGCGATCTTCTTCACGGATACGGGCACGCTGGGCAAACTCTACTCCGAGGCGCTGGAGAATATCGACGACAAGCAGCGCGAGGGCGTCAAATCCGTCGGCGCGGCGCCGGTCGCCGTGCAACGCTATGGCGTGCTGCCGCAGGTCATGCCGCTCTTTGCGTCACAGGCGCTTTACTTCTGGGAATCCAACACCCGTTCTGCCACGATCATCGGCGCCGTCGGCGCTGGCGGTATCGGCCTCAAGCTCTGGGAAGCGATGCGCACGAATTCCGATTGGGAGAACGTCGCCTATATGGTGCTGCTGATCCTGATCGTCGTTTTCGTCTTTGACGGCATTTCGAATGCACTGCGGTCGCGCCTGATGGGCAAGCCGGCGCATTGAGCGTGAAAGAGCCGGTGTGGCGGCATGATGCTGCCACACGAATCCCTTCAAGTTCCGACGCCGCCGGACCGGCGGCGTTGAATGACTGAAACAGGAATGAGCCATTGCGTTACGCCCTCTATTTCACCCCGTCCGCAAGCGACCCGCTGACCCTCGCCGCCCAGCGCTGGCTGGGGCGCAATGCGTTTACGGGTACCGCGCTGGAGCAGCCGGTCGTGAACGGCCTCGACGCGGCTGCGCAGGCCGGCCTGACCGCCGATCCGCGCCGTTATGGTTTCCATGCCACCTTGAAGGCACCGTTCGCGCTTGCCGAAGGTCGCAGCGAGGCGGAGCTTCTGGCTGAAATCGGCCGTTTTGCTGCGGAGGTGGAGCCTTTCGAGATTCCGCAGGCCGTCGTGGGGCGTCTCGGTTCCTTCTTCGCGCTGGTGCCTGGCGATCATTGCGAACCGCTTCAGGCCTTTGCCGGCGAGGTGGTGCGCCGCTTCGAACGGTTTCGTGCGCCGCTCACCTCCGCCGATATCGCCCGCCGAAAGCCGGACGAACTTACCGCCGAAGAGCGCCAGAATCTCGTACAATGGGGCTATCCCTATGTCTTCGAAACGTTCCGCTTTCACATGACGCTGACGGGGCGTGTTCCCGTGGAGCGCCGCGCTGCCGTCGAGGCTGCGCTGCTGACGCATTTCTCCGATTTCCATGAACGCCCGCTGGCGATCGAGGGCCTTGCGCTCTTCAGGGAGCCTTCGCGCGGCGCCGATTTCACCGTTCATTCGCTCTTCCCGCTTGCCGCGGGAGCCAACAGAAAGACTGCCTGACATGACCCGCGAAACCGTTCTTTCCAATGCCCGTATCGTGCTTGAGGACCGGATCCTCGATGGCACGCTGGTGCTCCGCGATGGCCTGATCGCGGACCTTTCCGAAGGTGCCTCCACCGTCGGGGAGGACATGGAAGGCGACTTCCTGCTGCCCGGTCTCGTCGAGCTGCACACCGACCATCTCGAAGCTCATTATTCGCCGCGCCCCGGCGTGCGCTGGGGCCTGACGGCGGCGATCCAGGCGCATGACGCCCAGGTCGTCACCTCGGGCATCACCACCGTCTTCGACTGCCTGCGCATGGGTTCGGACGAGGACGGCGGCTTCGAAAAGGGCGAGATGCGTTCCATGGCGAATGCCATCGCCAAGGCGCAGGACGAGGATCGCCTGCGCGCCCAGCACCTCATCCACCTGCGCTGCGAAGTCTCGACCGACAACGTGCTCGACCACTATGAGGAGTTCGAGGACGATCCGCTCGTCCGCCTTGTCTCGCTGATGGACCACGCGCCCGGCCAGCGCCAGTTCCAGACGATGGAACAGTACATCCTCTACTACAAGAAGAAGCGCGGCCTGACGGACGCCGAGTTCGACGCATTCTGCAAGCGCCAGCAGGACCTGTCCGCCCGCTATGCCAAACCGCACCGCGACGCCATCGCCGCGTCCTGCGCCGCCCGTGACATCTCCGTCGCCAGCCACGACGACGCGACCCTCGAACATGTCGAGGAGGCGGTCGGCTATGGTATTCGCCTTGCCGAATTCCCGACGAGCTTCGATGCCGCCAAGGCCTCGCACGGCGCCGGTATGAGCGTTCTGATGGGTGCACCGAACATCGTCCGCGGCAAGTCGCATTCCGGCAATATCGCCGCCCGGGACCTTGCCACGATGGGCGTGCTCGACGTGCTCTCCTCCGACTACGTGCCCTTCAGCCTGATGCATGCGCCTTTCATTCTGGCCGACGAGGTCGAGGGCATCGACCTGCCGAGGGCGATCGCCATGGTCTCCTCCACGCCGGCCCGCACCGTCGGCCTCGATGATCGCGGCGCCATCGCAAGAGGCCTGCGGGCCGACCTCGTGCGCGTGCGCCGGCCCTCCGGTGTTCCGGTCGTGCGCTCGGTCTGGCGGCAGGGCAGGCGGGTCGCTTGACTATGGAGGCCGAAATCGTCTCGGCCCGGCCGCTGCCCGTTGCGGCCGGCACGATGGTCGTCGTTGTCGGCCCCAGCGGCGCGGGCAAGGACAGTGTCATGTCCTATGCCTCGCGGCATTTTGCCGGCGAACCGCGTCTCGGCTTCGTGCGCCGCGTCATCACACGCCCTCCGGATGCCGGCGGGGAGGCGCATGAGGCGGTCGATGCGGTGGGTTTTGCGGCCCGGGACGCGGCCGGAGATTTTGCGGTCTCCTGGGATGCGCACGGCCTTTCCTATGGTATTCCGCGGGAAACCTTTGGCCAGCTTGCGAGCGGCATGACGCTGATCGCCAATGGCAGCCGTTCGGCACTGCCAGCCTTCGCTGAGGTCTACGGGCGACTGAAGGTTGTGCTGATTACCGCGCGTGCGGATATTCTTGCCGCGCGCCTCGCCACCCGCGGCCGGGAAAGCGCTGAGGCCATCGCCCGGCGGCTCGACCGCGCGGCGCCCGAGATCGTCGTCGCCGCCGATACGGTGATCATCGACAACAGCGGTGCCTTGGAGGACGCGGGGGATACCCTCGTACGGCTGCTCACCTCCGCCCTGGCGCGAAGTGATTAGAGTTTGCCAGGGAAAAGTGGAATCCGGTTTTCCCGAAAAGACAAACGAAAACAAAGAACGCTGGATCAGCCCGTCTTCAGCGATTTGTAGGCGGCAAGCGCCCGTTCGCGGGCGCGGCCATGATCGACGATGGGCTTCGGATAGGTCTCGCCGAGACCGATGCCGGCCGCTTTCAGCGCGGCCTCGGGCGCGGCAAAGGGCTTGTGGATCCAGGCTGCGTCCAGGGTCTCCAGTTCCGGCACGAAACGGCGCACGTATGTGCCGTCGGGATCGAACTTTTCGCCCTGCAGGATGGGGTTGAAGATGCGGAAGAAGGGCGAAGCATCGGCGCCAGAGCCGGCCACCCATTGCCAGTTCGCCGCATTCGACGCCGCGTCGGCATCGACAAGCGTGTCGCGGAACCATTTTTCGCCGCGTCGCCAGTCGATCATCAGGTGCTTGATCAGGAAGGAGGCGGTGATCATGCGCACGCGATTGTGCATCCAGCCGTGCCGCCAGAGTTGGCGCATGCCGGCATCGACGATCGGATAACCCGTGAGGCCGCGTGTCCAGAGCATGAAGGCCTCTTCGCGTTCCTGCCAGGGGAAGGCGTCGAACTTATCGTTCCAGTTTTTTTCCGGGAGTGCGGGGAAGTGGAAGTGCAGGTGGTAGCAGAACTCCCGCCAGGCCAGTTCCTTGCGGAAGTGGACGAGATCGCCCGTTGGTGCGTCGAGGCCACGTGTTGCGTGCCAGATGCGGGCCGGGGAGATCTCGCCGAGCGCCAGATGGGGTGAGAGCATGGAGGTGGCGTCGAGCGCGGGGCGGTCGCGGTCGGCGCCATAGCCATCGATCGCGCCATCGACGAAGGTTTCGAGGTGCGCGCGCGCGGCTGCTTCGCCGGGTGTCCAGATTTCCCGGAACGGTGTGGCCCAATCGGGTTTTTCCGGTGTGAGATGCCAATCGTCCAGATGCTCTGATGCGACGGCTTCGGGAAGAGCGATCAAGCCGGCCGGCGGCTCGATCGCTTCATGCGGTTCGCCGGACCTCTCGAGAGCCTTCCAGAAGGGTGTGTAGACCCGGAAAGGCTTCTTTTCTCCGGTCAGGAGGCGGGTCGGATCGTGCAGAAGCTGGCCGGCGAAACTCGTGGCCGTAAGGCCGCGCGCCTTCAACGTGGCCTTGATCGCGCGGTCGATCGTCATGCCTGGCGGATCGTGCCGGCGGTTCCAGTGGATCGTGTCGGTGCCGGTCTCGGCAATCAGCGCATCGAGGACCACGTCGGCCGGTCCGCTGCGCAGGGTGAGCGGCGCACCAAGATCGGCCAGTCTGCCGGCAAGTGCGGCGAGGGAATGGTGCAGCCACCAGCGTTGGGCGGCGCCCAGTGGGCCGGTTCCGGCCTCGGCGGGCTCCAGGATATAGAGCGGCAGGATGGGGCGTCCGGTTTGCGCCGCGGCGGAAAGTGCCGCATTGTCGTCGATGCGCAGATCCCTGCGGAACCAGACGATGACCGGGGCTTGCTTCGTTGCCATCGGAGCCTCACGTCTTTTTTGGCAGGGGGCGTGTCAGGATGAAAAGGGCGCTTGCCGACAGCACGAGGCCCATGATGGCGGCGAGGAGAAGCGACGGCGCGGTGCGGTAGTAGAAAAAGCCGTAGCTTGCGATGATGAGACAGATCGCAATCGTCTTGGCGCGCGCCGAGATCGCTCCCTCGCGCCGCCAGTTCGCCAGCGGCGGGCCGAGGGTGCGGTGATTCAGCAGCCACTGCTCGAGACGCGGCGAGGAGCGGGAAAAACACCAGACCGCGACAAGCAGGAACGGCGTCGTCGGCAAAAGTGGCAGGAAGACGCCGACGATGCCGATCGCCGTCATCAGCATACCTGCCGCCATGTAGATCGATCGCACCGGGTATCCTCGCTTCAGCTCGCGTCGCCCGTTCACATAGAGCGTCGCGACCGCGTCTCCAAGGGTATTGATGCCGCAGGAGGATGAAACGGCCGAAAGGCAGGACACTGCCTGGTCAGAAGGAAGAACGGGCCGACGCGGCGAACGGAGAAAGAGCGCCGGCACGTCGCCGGCATTCCCTCAATCCGCCGCCGGATCTTGTCGCGATGATCAGGCTTCCGTCCCGTTCGCCGCGGCCTTGACGGATTTTGCTTTTGCGACGGCCTTGGCAGCAATCGGCTTTTCCGCCGCGGCTTCCGCCTTCTTGCGTGGCTTGGCGGCCTCGGACTTCTTCCCTTGCGCCTTCTTGGATATCTCGATCAGCGGCTTCCGTGTGCCGTCCGGCCTGGCTTCGGGGGCAAGCGCCACGCGCTCGAATTCGTCGCGCTCCTGCACCGCCTGTTCCCAATGGTCGCCATCATGGCCATGCGGCCGCCCCGCTTCTTCCCAGAGCGTATAGGCCCGCTTGCTGATCCATTCCCTTCGCGCATCCGTCATCGCTAATCCCCGTTCGAGAGTGAACTGACGCCGCACCGCCGATGTGTTGCCGAAAAAGGCTGACAGGATCGGGACACGGAACTCGCTGGATGACCGGAACGACATCGTCCGGCGGGTCCAGGTACCAGGTGCACCATGCGCTCCGGGCATCGTCGCCCCACGGGAGCAGGTCTGCCTCATGCGATTCGCCCGAAAAGAATGCGCCCAAAGCGGCAGGGCATCAAGCGGACAAGGGTGCGGCAGGATGACCGTTTTCCGACGCGAAAAGGAAAAGCATGCTGCCGGTTGCGGCAAATCGGCGTAATTTTGGAAAAGTTTCATGCTGGCGGGTGGACAGCGTCAATCCCGCCAACGTATTGTCCGGATGAGAGAATATTCAACGCGGGCGACGGAATCGAGAGGCAGGACGTTTGGCAGCATCAGGGCACCAGCATCGACCTTTTCGTCGGGCTTTTTGCCTCTTCTGCACTGCGCTTACCTGTCTTTTGTTGTTGATATCCACGCTCACAACGCCTTCCGCCGTCAGTGCCAGCTCGAAGATGCTTCGTTATGGCACGCAGAAGACTGCGGGTTACCCTTCGGCGCTTCCCGACATCGAATGCCGAAAGCGTGCCGTCGCCGGAAAAGTGACGTCGCTCGACAGCGCAGGGACCGATTTTACCTGCCTGCCGATCCGGGAAGCTTTCCGCCTGGAGGGCCTGGCCGCGGCGCTTGTCGTGGTCCTCAGGCCCGGTGCCGGCGTAGGGCGTTCGGAAATGCGCGGGGCCCGTGCCCCTCCGTTGAATTTCGTCTGACGACTGCCCGATCGTCCCTTCGGTCGCGTGCGGTCTTCCCGATATCGCCGGCGTTCCGGCGGGAGAAGCTCTGACGTTCGAAAGCGATCGATCAAACGATGACAGGTGAAATGATTCTGGTGCTGCTGCTTTGCCTTCCCTTCGCGGGAAGCCTTGCCGCGACCATTCTGCTGCGGACCGATTCAAGGGTGCTTGCCGCGCGCATGTCCGGCGCGGTGGCTTTTGTCGCCCTGGTGCTGACGGCCGCGCTTTATCCCGCGGTGCGCGATGGCGGCAAGGTCCGGCTCGATCTCGAATGGCTGCCGCAGCTTGGGCTCAACGTCACGCTGCGCATGGACGGCTTTGCCTGGCTCTTTGCGATGCTCATCACCGGCATCGGCTGTCTCGTCGTGCTCTATGCGCGTTACTACATGTCGGAAGAAGACCCGGTTCCGCGCTTCTTCTCCTTCCTGCTCGCCTTCATGGGCTCGATGCTCGGCATCGTGCTGTCGGGCAACATCATCCTGCTCTCGGTGTTCTGGGAGCTGACGAGCATCTTCTCCTTCCTGCTCATCAGCTACTGGCATCACAATGCCGCCGCCCGCGACGGCGCGCGCATGGCGCTGACGATCACCGGCATCGGCGGCTTCTGCCTGCTTGCCGGCCTGCTCGTGCTCGGCCATATCGTCGGCAGCTACGATCTCGACGTGGTGCTGTCGGCGGGCGACAAGATCAAGGCGCACCCGCTCTACCTGACGGCGCTGGTGCTCATCCTCATCGGCGCACTGACGAAGAGCGCGCAGGTGCCGTTCCATTTCTGGCTGCCCAATGCCATGGCGGCGCCGACACCGGTCTCGGCCTATCTGCATTCCGCCACCATGGTGAAAGCCGGCGTCTTCCTGCTCGTGCGCCTGTGGCCTGCGCTGTCGGGCACCTATGAATGGTTCATGCTGGTCGGTATCGCCGGTATCAGCACGCTGCTCCTCGGCGCCTATTTCGCGATGTTCCAGCAGGACCTGAAGGGCCTGCTCGCCTATTCGACGATCAGCCATCTCGGGCTCATCACCACGCTGCTCAGCCTCGGCAGCCCGCTCGCCGCCGTGGCCGCGATCTTCCACATGATGAACCACGCCACCTTCAAGGCCTCGCTCTTCATGGCTGCCGGCATCATCGACCACGAGACCGGCACGCGTGACATGCGACGATTGAGCGGGCTCTTCAAATACCTGCCGATAACAGGCACGCTTGCCATGGTGGCAAGCGCAGCCATGGCCGGCGTACCCTTGCTCAACGGCTTCATCTCCAAGGAAATGTTCTTCGCCGAGGCGGTGGAGACGCACGCCGATTCCGTGCTCGACCGCATCCTGCCCTATGTCGCGACGCTCGCCGGCGCCTTCTCGGTCGCCTATTCGATCCGCTTCATCCACATGGTCTTCTTCGGTCCCGAGCCGACGGACCTGCCCAAGTCCAAGCCGCACGAGCCGCCGCACTGGATGCGCTTCCCCATCGAGTTCCTGGTGCTCGCCTGCCTCGTCGTCGGCATCATCCCATCGCTTTCGATCGGCCCGTTCCTGCATTCGGCCGTCGTCTCTGTGCTGGGTACGCGCACGCCGGAATACAGCCTTGCCGTCTGGCACGGCATCAACACGCCGCTCATCATGAGCATGATCGCGCTCGTCGGCGGTGCCGCACTCTATGCGGTGCTGAAGGACTATCTCGCGCGGTGCGACGACGGCCCGCCGCTCTTCCGTCATCTCGGCGGTCAGCGCATCTTCGAGCGCGTGCTCGTCACCGTGTCGTGGAAATGGGCGCGCTGGCTCGAAAGCCACCTCGGCACCCGCAATCTCCAGCCGCAACTGCGCCTCATCGCGGCGGCAGGTTTGCTGGCGGGCGTCGTCCCGCTCTATATGGCGGGTTTTGCGCCGACGCCGCTGGTCTTCGGCGACATCGATCCCATCTTCGCCGCCATCTGGAGTATCGGCGCCTTCTGCGCATTGGGGGCGGCCTATCAGGCGAAGTACCATCGTCTGGCCGCGCTCGTCCTGCTCGGTGGCGCGGGCATCACGACCTGCATCACCTTCGTCTGGCTTTCCGCGCCGGATCTCGCCATCACGCAGCTCGTCGTGGAAATCGTCACGACCGTCCTCCTGCTGCTTGGCCTGCGCTGGCTGCCCAAGCGTTCGGAGAAGGTCGACAATTCCGTCACGCTCTCCGCTCGCAGCCGCCGCTTCCGCGACTTCCTGCTCGCGATCTCCTGCGGCTTCGGCATGTTCGTCTTCTCTTATGCGATCATGAAGCAGCCGGTGCCGGACGCCATTGCCAGCTACTTCCTCGAAAAGGCCTATACGGAAGGGGGCGGGCGCAATGTCGTCAACGTCATCCTCGTCGATTTCCGCGGCTTCGACACGATGGGCGAGATCGTGGTCCTGGCTATCGTGGCGCTCACGGTCTTCGCGCTGCTGCGCCGTTTCCGCCCGGCGGCCGACAGCATCGAGAAGCCGGAACAGCAGCGCATCCAGAACGCCTATGACGATGAGCGCCCAGAGCGCTCGGCCGGCGATACGGTGCGCGACTATCTGCTGGTGCCCTCGGTCATCATGCAGTGGATGTTCCCGGTCATCATCACCTTCTCGATCTATCTCCTCTTGCGCGGGCACGACCTGCCGGGCGGGGGCTTTGCCGGCGGCATCACCATGGCGATCGCCTTCCTGCTGCAATATCTCGGTGGTGGCGTGCGCTGGTCGGAGGATCGGCTGCGTATCCTGCCGCTGCGCTGGATGGGCGTCGGCCTGTTGCTGGCCGCATTGACGGGTATGGGCGCCTGGGTGCTCGGTTATCCGTTCCTCACGAGCCATTCGCAGTATGTCGAGATACCCTTCATCGGCAAGGTGCCGGCGGCAACGGCGCTGTTCTTCGACCTCGGGGTCTTCTCGCTCGTCGTCGGCGCGACGGTGCTGATCCTCATCGCGCTTGCGCACCAGTCCATACGCATGCATCGGGTTCGCAGTCTCGACGCTCCCAAGGCGGAGGAAGCCTGATGGAACTCGTTCTTTCGATCGGTATCGGCATCATGACGGGCTCGGGCGTCTGGCTCATCCTGCGTCCACGCACCTATCAGGTCATCATCGGCCTCTCGCTGCTGTCCTATGCGGTGAATCTCTTCATCTTCGCGGTGGGTGGGGTGAAATCCAACGCCGCGCCGCTGCTGGTTGAGGGCGTTGACATCGGTGCTGTGACCGATCCGGTGCCGCATGCCCTGGTGCTCACCGCCATCGTCATCGGCTTTGCCACGACGGCGCTCTTCCTCGTGGTGCTGCTCGCCGCCCGAGGCCTGACTGGCACGGACCATGTCGACGGCAGGGAGCAGCCGAAATGAGCGGCTGGCAGCAACACCTCATCATCGCGCCCATCGTCATCCCGCTTGTCGCAGGCGCGCTTCTCCTGTTCTTCGACGAGCGTGAGCGCGTCGTGAAGGCGATGATCAGCGTGATGTCGTGCCTGGCACTGGCTGCCGTCGCCATCAGCCTGTTCCGTCTTGCGAGCAATGGCTCGGACGGTTTCGAGGGCGTCTATCTGCTCGGCAACTGGCCGGCGCCGTTCGGCATCGTGCTGGTCGTCGACCGGCTCTCGGCGCTGATGCTCGTCCTTGCCTCGATCCTCGCCATCCCGACACTGGTCTTCGCGCTTGCCCGCTGGCACACCGCCGGCGCGCATTTCCACTCGCTGTTCCAGTTCCTGCTGATGGGCCTCAACGGGGCCTTCCTGACGGGTGACCTCTTCAATCTCTTCGTCTTCTTCGAGGTGATGCTCGCCGCCTCCTACGGTCTCCTGATGCACGGCTCCGGCTCGATGCGTGTCAAGGCGGGCCTCCATTACATCGCTGTCAACCTTGCCGCCGCGCTCTGCTTCCTGATCGGGGTCAGCGCCATCTACGGCTCGGCAGGCACGCTCAACATGGCGGACCTCGCCGTGCGCATCGGCGAGATCGAGGGCGAGCGGCGCATGCTGCTGGAGGCGGGTGCGGGCATTCTCGGCATCGTCTTCCTCATCAAGGCCGGCATGTGGCCGCTGAACTTCTGGCTGCCGGGTGCCTACAGCGCCGCGACGGCGCCGGTCGCCGGCATCTTCGCCATCATGAGCAAGGTGGGCATTTACGTCATCCTGCGCCTCTCGCTGCTCGTCTTCGGGCAGGGCGATTCGGCGGGGCTCGGCCTCAACGTGTTGCTCTACGGCGGCATGGCGACCATTGCCTTCGGCACGATCGGGGTTCTCGCCTCGCAGGCGCTTGGACGGCTTGTGAGCTATTCCGTGCTCGTCTCCTCCGGCACCCTGCTCGCCGTACTCGGTTTGAACAACGGCACGGTGACGTCGGGCGCGCTGTTCTACATGGTCAGTTCCACGCTGACGATCGCCGCCTTCTTCATGCTGATCGAACTCGTCGAACGCGGGCAGGATGCGGGCGCCTCGGTTCTCGCCGTCACCATGGAGGCCTATGGCGATGCGGACGAGGAGGACGAGGAGGTCGAGGTCGGCGTCACCATGCCCGGCACGATCGCCGTGCTCGGCATCTGCTTTGCCGCCTGCGGCATCCTCTTGTCAGGCCTGCCGCCGCTCTCCGGCTTCGTCGCGAAATTCGCCATGCTGTCGGGCATGATCGGCGCGAGCGCCAATGGCGCGGCGCCCATCGCGGCCTCCGTCTGGTGGATCGTCGGCCTGCTCATCCTGTCGGGACTGGCGGCGCTGATCTCGATGACCCGCGCCGGCATCCGCACCTTCTGGGCCTCGATGGAGGGCACCGTGCCGCGGGTGCTCGTCATGGAAATGGCCCCGGTCATGCTTCTGATCGCGCTGACGCTGGCGCTCACCATCAAGGCCGGGCCGGCGATGGGCTACATGGAGGAGACGATCCGCAACCTTCAGCAGCCGGCCTCCTACATCGACGCCGTGATCAACGCGCGCCGCGCCGGGGTCGCCGAGCCAAGCGGGCCGGATGGCGGGGGAGGGATCTGAAATGCTGCCCTATCCGCTGCTCAGCGCCTCGCTCGTCATCATGTGGCTTGCCCTCAACGGCTTTACGCTCGGCCATCTCATCCTCGGCTGCATCGTGTCGGTCTTCGCCTCCTGGGGCATGGCGGCCCTGCGCCCGGTGAAGCCACGCCTGCCGAAATGGTATCTGCTGCCCAAGCTCGTCGGCATCGTACTCTACGACATCCTGCGCTCGAACCTTGCCGTTGCCTCCATCCTTCTCACCGGTGGCCGGCGCAAGCACAAGGCCGGCTTCATCACCGTACCCGTCGCGCTGGAAAACCCGACGGCGCTCGCCGTGCTGGCTGTCGTCATCACGAGCACGCCGGGCACGGCCTGGCTCGAGTACAATTCGCTCAGCAAGACGGTGCTGATCCATGTCCTCGACCTCGTCGACGAGGCCGAGTGGCAGGCGCTGATCAAGAACCGTTACGAGGCGCTGCTGATGGAGATCTTCGAATGAGCCACACGATTCTCATCTGGTCCATCACCATCGCGCAGGTGTTCCTCGCCATCGCCATGGCGCTTGCGGCCTTCCGCATGTTCCGCGGACCCCGTGCGCAGGACCGTGTCCTGGCGCTCGACACGCTCTACCTCAACTCCATGCTGCTCCTGATGGTCTTCGGCATCCGTACCGGCAAGGATATCTATTTCGAGGCTTCGCTCGTCATCGGCATGCTCGGTTTCGTCGCGACGGTTGCGCTCGCCAAGTTCCTCATGCGCGGGGAGGTGATCGAATGACGGACATCGAGTTCGCAGGCGACCTGCCGGCCTGGGCGGCGCTTGCCGTTTCTTTCTTCCTGGTGGTTGGCGCCGGCCTGACGCTGGTCGGCACGATCGGCTTCGTCCGCCTGCCGACCTTCTACGAGCGCATCCATGCGCCGACGCTCGGTTCGAGCTGGGGTACTGGCGGCATCGTCATGGCCTCGATGATCTTTTTCACGGTGCTCGCCACCCGTCCTGTCGTGCATGAGATCCTGATCGGTATCTTCATCACCGTGACGACCCCCGTCACGCTCATGCTGCTTGCCCGCGCCACGTTGCATCGCGACCGGGCGGAGGGCAATCCGGATGTGCCAGCCGAAGCCCCGGTCGAGCGGGAGCCCGAGGGTCAACCCGCTGCGGGCGAATAGCCGCCCGTCGCACGCTACGTTATCGACAGTCCCATGCGGGCCGATCTCTTGATCGGCCCGTTTTTTATTGGCGATGGATCTGCTCACGGATGATTGGCGCTTGACAGTCGAAGCCCGGCGCATAATGCTAAGATGTCAGACCAATTTGAGAAGCTGACACGAAACAGGGGACATGGCGTCATGCCAGGCGAATTGAGCGACAGGCCGCAGATCGCGCCGTTGCCGCCCATTGACCGGGCGCGGCAGGTGACGGAGGCGCTGGCCTCCTATATCGACCGCGCCAATCTTGCAGCGGGTGACCGGCTGCCGGCCGAGCGCGAGCTGATGGCGGCGCTCGTGGTGGGGCGCTCGACGATCCGCGAGGCGATCCGTCATTTCCAGGCGCTCGGCGTCATCGAAAGCCGCAAGGGCAGCGGCACCTATCTCCTGAAGCCGATAACGACGGCGACGGTGCATATGCCGCTCTCCTTCGATGCGGTGCACTTGCGCGACGTGCTGCTTCAGACGCTGGAAGTGCGCCGCGGCATCGAATGCGAGGCCGGCATGGTGGCAGCCCGGCGGCGCACGGAAGAGGATGTCGCGACCATCGAAGCGAGGCTCGACGAGATGGAGCGGGTGCACCTCTCCAAGGGCACGTCCGGACCGGAAGACCTCGCTTTCCACCTCGCGATCTACGATGCCACGCACAATCCGCTGTTCAAGCAGCTTCTGGAGCAGATGCGCGGCGCCTTCGAGCGCTTCTGGGAAAAACCGTTCAACCGGCCGGACTTCGCCCGCCGCTCCTTTCCGTTCCACCGCACGCTCTTCAACGCCATCGCTGCACGGGATCCCGAGGCGGCGCGGGCGGAAACGTTAAAGATCCTCGCCGTCGTCGAGGAAGACATCAAGGACATGTCCCGATGATCAACGGAGCCGATCCGTTCGACTTTGCCGCTCTCACCGTCGCCCATGACGAAGCGAACGCCTTCGATGCGGTCGTGCCGCCCATCGTGCAGACCTCGCTCTTCACCTTCGGCAGCTATGACGAGATGGTGGCCGCCTATCGTGGTGAGATCGTGCGGCCGATCTATACGCGCGGCCTCAACCCGACGGTGCGCGCTTTCGAGGAGGTGCTGGCCAAGCTCGAAGGCGGCGAGGATGCCCTCGGCTTTGCCAGCGGCATGGCGGCGATCTCTTCCACCGTGCTCTCCTTCGTCGAGCCCGGCGACCGTATCGTCGCTGTGCGTCACTGCTATCCGGATGCCTTCCGCCTGTTCGGCACGCATCTGAAGCGCATGAAGATCGAAGTGACCTATGTCGACGGGCGCGACGAGGAGGCGGTGGCGAAAGCTCTGCCCGGCGCGAAGCTGCTCTATCTCGAAAGCCCGACGAGCTGGGTGATGGAAGCGCACGATGTCGGCGCACTCGCCGCGCTCGCAAAGAAGCACGGCATTGTCAGCGTCATCGACAACAGCTGGGCAAGCCCGGTCTTCCAGCGCCCGCTGATGCTGGGTGTCGATCTCGTGCTGCACTCGGCCTCGAAATATCTCGGTGGGCATAGCGATGTCGTCGCTGGTGTCGTCGCCGGCTCGAAGGAGCTGATCGGCCGTATCCGGTCGGAAGCCTATCCCTATCTCGGCGGAAAACTTTCGCCCTTCGATGCCTGGCTGCTGGTGCGCGGGCTGCGCACCCTGCCCATCCGCATGAAGGCGCATGAGGCCTCGGCGCTCGAAATCGCAAAGCGCCTGCAAGCGCTCGACATCGTCGACAAGGTCTTTCATCCCGCGCTCGCCAACCGCCTGCCGCCGGGACTGACCGGAACGTCGGGTCTCTTCTCCTTCACCTTCCGTGACGGCATCGACATCCGCGCCTTCGCCGACCAGCTGAAGCTCTTCAAGCTCGGCGTCTCCTGGGGCGGGCACGAGAGCCTGATCGTGCCTGGGGAAGTTGTCCTTCAACAGAAGGCTCAGCCGAATTCCGCGCATGCCTTCGGCATCGATGCGCGGTCCGTGCGTCTCCATATCGGCCTGGAGGGAACCGAGGTCCTGTGGAGTGACCTGGATGCGGCGATAGCGGCCGCAACCCAAACCTGACGTCAAACTTCTAAGCAAAACCACAAAAGAGGGAACGACCATGAAGAGACTTTTGACTGCAGCATTCATCACCACCCTGATGGCATCGAGCGCCTTGGCGGATACGACGCTGAAGCTTGTCGAGGTCATCACCAGCCCTGAGCGCACGGAGACGCTGAAATCCATCGTCGGGAAGTTCGAGGCGGCGAACCCCGGCACCAAGGTGGAGATCATCTCGCTTCCCTGGGGCGAGGCCTTCCAGAAATTTGCCACCATGGTCTCGGCCGGTGAAGTGCCTGACGTCATGGAAATGCCCGATACCTGGCTGTCGCTCTATGCCAACAACGGCATGCTGGAGAGCCTGGAACCGTATCTTGCGAAGTGGGAGCACACGCCCGGCCTTACGGCTCGTGCCCTTGAGCTTGGCCGCGACATCAACGACACGGCCTACATGCTGCCCTACGGCTTCTATCTGCGCGCCATGTTCTACAACAAGAAGCTGCTCGCGGAGGCCGGCGTATCCGAGCCGCCGAAGACGCTGGACGAATTCGCCGAAGCCTCCAAGAAGGTCTCGGCATTGCCCGGCAAATACGGCTATTGCCTGCGCGGCGGCCCGGGCGGCCTCAACGGCTGGGTGATGTTCGGCGCGTCCATGGCGGGCGACAACAAATTCTTCAACGAGGACGGCACCTCCACCTTCAACAGCGAAGGCTGGGTCAAGGGTCTGACCTTCGTCATCGATCTCTACAAGAACGGCTATGCCCCGAAGGACAGCGTCAACTGGGGTTTTAACGAGATCGTCGCGGGCTTCTATTCGGGCACCTGCGCCTTCCTCGACCAGGACCCGGACGCGCTGATCGCCATCGCCGAACGCATGAAGGCGGAAGACTACGGCATCATGACCATGCCGAAGGGGCCCGCCGGAAAGACCTTCCCGACGATCGGTTTTGCAGGCTGGTCGATGTTCGCCTCCAGCGCCAACAAGGACCTGTCCTGGAAGCTGATCGAGACGCTCGAAGGGCCGGAAGGCAATATCGAGTGGAACAAGCGCACCGGTGCGCTGCCGGTGCACACTTCGGCGGAAAAGGACCCGTTCTACGCCAGCGAGCAGTTCAAGGGCTGGTTTGCCGAGCTCGAGGACAAGGATGCCGTGCCGACCGTCATGCCGACGCATCTTGAGGAGTTCGCCTTCTTCAAGGATTCGCTCGTCATCAAGACCTCGCAGGAAGCCCTTCTTGGCGACATCACGCCGGAAGATCTCGCCAACCAGTGGGCGGACTACCTGACCAAGGCACAGCAGAAGTTCCTCGCCAAGAAGTAGGCTGAGGACCCTGCGGGCGGAGACACGAGGCTCCGCCCGCAGACATTCTCCCAGAACGCCCCGCCACCTTGAACGGAAGCGAGACGATGACCCTTGCCGTCCATCCGCAAGCCGTGCGGCCGCTCAGGAAGCGGATCGCCGACGCATCGGAACCCTATCTCTACAGCGCACCAGCGCTGATCCTCATCATATCGGTCATGCTGGTGCCGCTGGTGCTCGGCATTTCCTATGCGTTCCGCGATATCCAGCTTCTGAACCCGCTTTCCGGCGGTTTCATAGGGCTCGATCATTTTCGCGCGCTATCGGAGGATCAGGCCTTCTTTCGGGCGCTGCGCAACACGCTGTGGTGGACGGGCGCCTCTGTCTTCCTGCAATTCGTCTTCGGTCTCATCCTCGCGCTGCTGCTCGACAAACCCTTCGCCGGTCGCGGCCTCGCACAGGCGCTGGTCTTCCTGCCCTGGGCCGTGCCGAGTTTTCTCGCCGGCCTCAACTGGGCCTGGCTGTTCAATCCGGTGATCGGCCCGCTGCCGCACTGGATGCACGCGCTCGGCATGCTGGACGCGCCGAACAACATCCTCTCCGACCCGCAGCTCGCCATGTGGGGGCCGATCGCCGCCAATGTCTGGTGGGGCATTCCCTTTTTCGCGATCACTCTGCTCGCTGCGCTTCAGGCGATCCCACGCGATCTCTACGAGGCCGCCAGCATCGACGGGGCAGGGCCGGTGCAGCGTTTCCTCTCTATCACGCTGCCGTTCCTGGCGCCGACCATCGCCATCACCATTCTCCTGCGCACCGTCTGGATCTCCAATTTCGCCGACCTTATCGTCGTCATGACCAATGGCGGGCCGGCCGACCGCACGCAGATCGTCGCCAGCTACATCTTCACCCAGGCGTTCAAGCGGCTCGACTTCGGCTACGCCTCGGCCATCGCTCTCGTGCTGCTGATCCTGCTGCTCGTCTACTCCATGCTGATCGTGCTGCTTCGCCAGACGCTGCTGAACAAGGGCTGAGACCATGCGAAGCAAGCCAATCCTCACCGTTCTTCACCGGCTCGCGATCCTCGCCTATATCGTCGTCGCGCTCTTCCCGCTGTTCTGGCTGCTGAAGGTCTCGGTCACGCCGAACGACCTGCTCTACAGCGAGGGGGTGCGCCTGTGGCCCTCGCGTGCCACCCTGGAGCACTACACCTTCGTCATCGCCCACAGCGCCTTCCCGACCTTCTTCAAGAACAGCCTGATCGTCGCCGGCTCGACCGCCGTCGCGGTGACGATCCTCGCCTCGCTCGCCGGCTACGCGCTCTCACGCTTCAAATTCCGCGCAAAATACTGGATCGTCGCACTGATGCTGATCACGCAGATGTTCCCGCTGGTCATGCTGGTCGCGCCGATCTTCAAGATGCTTTCGCCGCTGGGGCTGACCAACAGCCTCACCGGCCTCGTCATCGTCTATACCGCGTTCAACGTGCCCTTCGCCACCTTCCTCATGCAGTCCTTCTTCGACGGCATTCCGAAGGACCTGGAGGAGGCGGCGATGATCGACGGGGCGACACAGTTCGTCGCCTTCCGCCAGATCATCCTGCCGCTGACGCTGCCCGGCATCGCCGCGACGCTCGGCTTCGTCTTCACCGCGGCCTGGAGCGAACTGCTCTTCGCGCTGATGCTGATCTCGGGCAATGACGCTGCAACCTTCCCGGTCGGCCTGCTCACCTTCGTTTCGAAGTTCTCGGTCGATTTCGGGCAGATGATGGCGGCGGGCATTCTCGCGCTTATCCCGGCATGCCTCTTCTTCCTCCTCATCCAGCGCTATCTCGTGCAGGGCCTGACGGCCGGTGCGGTCAAAGGCTGAAAGGGTTTTTCATGGCCTCCATCGATATCCAGGACATCCGCAAGAGCTTCGGCGCCTTCTCCGTGCTGCACGGTGTCGATCTCACCATCCGCGACGGCGAGTTCATCGTGCTGGTCGGGCCCTCCGGCTGCGGGAAATCCACGCTGCTGCGCATGATCGCCGGGCTGGAGGACGTGACGTCCGGTGACATCCGCATCGACGGCAAACGGGTCAACGACCTTGCCCCGAAGGACCGTGACATCGCCATGGTGTTTCAGTCCTATGCGCTCTATCCGCATATGAGCGTTGCCGACAACATGAGTTACAGCCTGAAACTCCGCCGCACCGCGAAGGAAAAGATTGCCAGCGCCGTCGGCAATGCCGCCTCGAAGCTTGGCCTCGATCCGCTGCTGGAGCGCCGGCCACGCGCGCTCTCGGGCGGCCAGCGCCAGCGTGTCGCCATGGGCCGCGCCATCGTGCGCCAGCCGAAAGCCTTTCTCTTCGACGAGCCGCTGTCCAATCTCGACGCGCGGCTGCGCGAGCAGATGCGCGCCGAAATCAAGAAGTTGCACGGCGATCTTCATGCAACATCCATATACGTCACCCACGATCAGATCGAGGCCATGACGCTGGCGGACCGGATCGTCGCCATGCATGCCGGGGTGGTCCAGCAGGTCGGCACGCCGCTCGATCTTTATGACCGGCCGGCCAATCTCTTCGTTGCGGGCTTCATCGGTTCGCCGGGCATGAACTTCTTCGAGGGGCGCTATCTCGTGTCCGGCGACCAGGCGGACCTGCGGCTGGCAAACGGCGCGACGTTGTCTGCTCCTCGAAGAAGCGGCATCGAATCAGGCGCGGCAGCGACGCTCGGTATCCGTCCCGAGCATGTGGTGCTGAACGCGCGCGGCGCGCTGGAGGCGAAAGTCGATCTCATCGAGCCGACGGGTTTCGGTATCATCATGCATGTGACCATTCACGACGTTCCGATGAAAATTTTCACGCTCGACCGGACCATGCTGGATCCAGGCGCGACGGTCCGCGTCGACCTGCCACAGGAGCGGCTTCACCTCTTCGGAACGGAGGGCCGGCGGATGGATTGAAACGGGATCGTGAACACGATTTCGGCCCCATCCAAAGACAATGTTAACCTTCATTTCCTAACCATCTACGCATCCCTATCGGCAATGATCGTCGAGTTTGCAGGTTCATGCGTATTTCCAGAACAAACTTCTACCCTGTCCTTGAAACCGAAGAGGGAGTCGGCGAACAAGCGCCGTATTATTCCCACGAAAACAACGCCTTGCCGGAAGTCGTTCCGGAAGTCGAGGATTGGCACGCGGCCGATGAGCCGGTTGCCAATGACGAGGACTATCGCCCGCGCTTCCGCTCGCCGGCGCTGAGGAGCTACGATCCGGGCCAATATGCCGACGGAAGCTGGGAAAGCCATTTCTACATGGCGCCGAACGTCCGCTTCACCCGCACCCCCGACAAGGTCGCTTCCAAGATCGAGGAGGCGGTTGCGGAAGAGGTGCGCCAGGTCGAGCCGGTGGTCGAGCAGGTTGCCCAGCCGGCGGCGCAGCCTGCCGAGATGCTGCAGCTTTCCCAGGCGGAGCTGCTGCAGCGCCTTCGCGAGGCGCTGGAAGACCGTCGCCGCCGGTCCGAGGCGCAGCAGGCCGAAGCGGCCGCGGCGACTATCGTTGCCGAACCGGTGCCGCCGCTGGTTCAGGCCGTGGTCGCTGCCGGCACGACGGGAACGCCCGCTGATGCCGCTGTCGTGTTCAAGCCGGCCGTTCCGCTGCCCGCACCTCTTGCCGCAAGGGCGGTCGCGCCCGCCATGCCGGTCGCTTCCATCGCCAGACCTGCCACCTCCATTCCAAAAACTGCCGAGAAGACCGACGTGCGTACTGCAATCAGCCGCTTTGCCAACCTGTCCGACCATGCCTTCTGGGAAACGCTTGTACCGGACGAAGATGCGGTCGAGCGGCCGGCAAGGCCTGCCGTCACCGTCGTGCGCATGCCGTTGCCCGTTCCTGCACCGGCCACCGTGGTCGTACCGCAGCCCGTTGCGGTTCCCGAGATGCGTCAGGAAGTGCCTTCCATTACCTCGCTCTTCCGCGTCGTCGAATGCCGCCCGCCCGTTGCCCGGACAACGGTTGCCGACGCTGCGCCCGTTGCCGAAGTGAAGGCCGAGCCCGTCGCGGTCGTTGCCCCTCCGGTCATCGAAGCGGTGGCCGAGATCGTGCCGGCTGTCGTCGAGGTCCAGCCTGTTCCGGTTGCCGCCACGCCGGTTGCTGTTGTCGAGCCTGTGCGCGAAACCCCGTCCTCGGTGCTCTCGCGCTCCCGGCCGTTCCAGGTCATGATGGCGACACCGGCAGGCGATGCCTACGAATACCCGCCGCGCGAACTCCTGCAGGAGCCTCCGGGCACCGTCGGCTACGTGCTCACCCAGGAACAGCTGGAGCAGAATGCCGGCCTTCTCGAAAGCGTGCTGGAAGATTTTGGCGTGCGCGGGGAGATCATCCACGTTCGTCCCGGCCCGGTCGTCACGCTCTATGAGTTCGAGCCGGCGCCCGGCGTCAAATCCTCCCGCGTCATCGGCCTTGCCGACGATATCGCCCGCTCCATGTCGGCGCTGTCGGCCCGTGTCGCGGTCGTGCCCGGCCGCAACGTCATCGGCATCGAACTGCCGAACGCCACGCGCGAGACGGTCTATTTCCGCGAGATGATCGAGAGCCAGGACTTCGCAAAGACCGGCTTCAAGCTGCCGATCTGCCTCGGCAAGACGATCGGCGGCGAGCCCGTCATCGCGGAACTCGCCAAGATGCCGCACCTGCTCGTCGCCGGCACCACCGGCTCGGGCAAGTCCGTCGCCATCAACACGATGATCCTCTCGCTGCTCTATCGCTTCCGTCCGGAAGAGTGCCGCCTGATCATGGTCGATCCGAAGATGCTGGAACTGTCGATCTATGACGGTATCCCGCACCTCCTGACCCCCGTCGTCACCGATCCCAAGAAGGCCGTCATGGCGCTGAAATGGGCGGTGCGCGAGATGGAGGACCGCTACAAGAAGATGTCGCGTCTCGGCGTGCGCAACATCGACGGCTACAACAACCGTGTGGCCGCCGCGCGCGACAAGGGCGAGACCATCTCGATCAGCGTCCAGACCGGCTTCGACAAGGGCACCGGCGAGGCGATCCACGAGGAGCAGGAACTCGCCCTCGATCCGATGCCCTACATCGTCGTCATCGTCGACGAGATGGCTGATCTGATGATGGTCGCCGGCAAGGAGATCGAAGGCGCGATCCAGCGGCTCGCCCAGATGGCCCGCGCGGCCGGCATCCACCTGATCATGGCGACGCAGCGCCCCTCGGTCGATGTCATTACCGGCACGATCAAGGCGAACTTCCCGACGCGCATCTCCTTCCAAGTGACGTCGAAGATCGACAGCCGTACCATCCTCGGCGAGCAAGGCGCCGAACAGCTGCTCGGCCAGGGCGACATGCTGCATATGGCCGGCGGCGGGCGCATTTCCCGTGTGCATGGTCCTTTCGTCTCCGACGAGGAAGTCGAAAAGGTCGTGCTGCACCTGAAGGCTCAGGGTCGCCCGGAATATCTGGAGACCGTGACCGCCGAGGAAGAGGAAGAAGAGGACGAGAAGCCGGCGGCCGGCGGCGCAGTGTTCGACAAGGGCGATATTGCGGCCGAAGACGGCGACGACCTCTACGAGAAGGCCGTCAAGGTCGTCATGCGCGACCGCAAGTGCTCGACCTCTTATATCCAGCGTCGCCTTGCCGTCGGCTACAACCGCGCCGCGTCCCTCGTCGAGCGCATGGAGAAGGAAGGCCTCGTCGGCCCTGCCAACCATGTCGGCAAGCGCGAGATCATCTCCGGCGAGCGCGGCAGCTTCCAGGCTCCGGAAGCCGACGAGGCGGAATAGGTCTTTCGCCCGGCCGTTGAGAGACGGCCGGGCATTTGTCCTATTTATTTGAACTGGAATGGATTTTTGGCATCCGGTCCGCTCGCGCGGGCCGGATTTTTACCGTGTCCACCGGAAATTTATTTCCGCCGCAGCATTTAATCGATTTGGCTTTGACCGGGGTCTTTGAGGGCTGTTGCATATGGCGGAGCGATCTGTGAATAGTGCCGCCAACCCGATGAAACTGCATCCGAAGGAGGACAGGAATGGCATTGATCACCATGCGGCAATTGCTCGATCACGCAGCGGAGAATAATTACGCACTGCCCGCATTCAACGTCAACAACCTGGAATATATCCAGGCGGTCATGCGCGCGGCAGATGCGACGGATTCTCCGGTGATCCTGCAGGCAAGCCGCGGTGCGCGCGCCTATGCCGGCGATGCTTTCCTGCGCCATCTCATCCTCGGTGCGGCGGAAGAATATCCGCATATTCCGGTCTGCCTCCACCTTGACCATGGCGACCAGCCTTCCACCTGCATCTCGGCCATCACCAACGGTTTCACCTCCGTCATGATGGATGGCTCGCTGCTCGCCGACGGCAAGACCGTCGCCAGCTACGAATACAATGTCGATGTCACCGCGGAAGTGGTGAAGATCGCGCATGCGGCCGGTGTGTCGGTCGAAGGTGAGCTTGGCTGTCTCGGTAACCTGGAAACGGGCGCCGGCGACAAGGAAGATGGCCATGGCTTCGAGGGCAAGCTTTCCCGCGAGGAGCTGCTGACCGACCCGGACCAGGCGCTCGATTTCGTCTCCAAAACCGGCGTCGACGCGCTTGCCGTCGCCATCGGCACCAGCCACGGCGCCTACAAGTTCACCCGTGCGCCAGACGGCGACATCCTGTCGATCGACACGATCGCCAGTATCAACAAGAAGCTGCCGAACACGCATCTCGTCATGCACGGCTCCTCCTCGGTCCCGCAGGAGCTGCAGGATCTCTTCACCACCTATGGCGGCGAGATGAAGCAGACCTGGGGTGTGCCGGTTGCCGAAATCCAGAAGGCGATTCCGCTCGGCGTGCGCAAGGTCAACATCGACACGGACCTTCGCCTCGCCATGACCGGCACGATCCGCAAGAACTTCAAGGAAAAGCCGGACAATTTCGACCCGCGCACCTACCTGAAGCCGGCGACCGCGCTGATGACGGAAGTCTGCAAGGAGCGTTTCGAGGCCTTTCGCACCGCGGGCAAGGCGTCCAGCATTCGCGTGAAGCGCTTGCCCGACATGGCGAAGTTCTACGCCACCAAGTAAGGCTTTCGCCCTCCCGGTTCGCCGGGAGGGCGGTTTTCTCGCGGCAGCGGCGGTCGGCCGTCAAATGTACATTGACAGCGTCGCGTCATCATTCTTTACTCGTGAACACCTCATTCATATGAGGGTGCATGTTTCCCGCCGAAACCGGCAGGAAGGCGTTGCAGGCCTGCGCGCGCCTTCGTAAAAGAGTGCGATCCCGAAAAGCCGGATGATGCGAGGACAGACAGCATGAGCATAGACCAGGCCCTGACGATCGCGGACCTCAAGGACCGGGCGCGCCGCCGCGTGCCGAAGATGTTCTTCGAATATGCGGATTCCGGTGCCTGGACCGAGGGGACCTACCGGGCCAACGAGGACGACTTCCACAAGATCAAGCTGCGCCAGCGCGTGCTCGTCGACATGACGAACCGCTCGCTGGAAAGCGAGATGATCGGCGAGAAGGTGTCGATGCCTGTTGCGCTCGCGCCGACCGGCTTTACCGGCATGCAGCATGCCGATGGCGAAATGCTCGCCGCACAGGCGGCTGAGGAGTTCGGTGTGCCGTTCACGCTGTCGACGATGAGCATCTGCTCGATCGAAGACGTGCGCTCCGTGACGTCGAAGCCCTTCTGGTTCCAGCTCTACGTGATGCAGGACAAGGAGTTCGTCCACAACCTCATCGACCGCGCCAAGGCCGCCGGCTGCTCGGCGCTTGTGCTGACGCTCGACCTGCAGATCCTGGGCCAGCGCCACAAGGACCTGCGCAACGGTCTTTCCGCCCCGCCGCGCTTCACGCCGAAACATCTCTGGCAGATGGCGACGCGGCCCTTCTGGTGCCTCGATATGCTCGGCACCAAACGCCGCACCTTCGGCAATATCGTCGGCCATGCCAAGGGGGTGGAGGATCTTTCCTCGCTCTCCTCCTGGACCTCGGAACAGTTCGATCCGCAGCTCTCCTGGAAGGATATCGAGTGGATCCGCGATCGCTGGGGCGGCAAGCTCATCCTCAAGGGCATTCTCGACGAGGAAGATGCGCGCATGTCGCTTGATAGCGGCGCCGATGCCATCATCGTCTCCAACCACGGTGGCCGCCAGCTTGACGGCGCCGCGTCCTCTATCAGCATGCTGCCGCGCATCGTCGATGCCGTCGGCGACAAGATGGAGGTCCATATCGACGGCGGTATCCGCTCCGGCCAGGACGTGCTGAAATCCCTCTGCTACGGTGCCAAGGGCACCTATATCGGCCGCCCCTTCCTCTACGGCCTCGGCGCTGGCGGCAAGCCGGGCGTTCGCCGCGCCCTCGAGATCATCCGCAAGGAGCTCGACATCACCATGGCGCTCTGCGGTGAGCGGGACGTTAAGAACCTGTCACGCAAGAACCTGCACCAGGATCTTTAAGCGAGCGTCAGGCGCCCTGGAATCCCTGCAGGACGTTCACGGCGTTGACGCCGAGGGCGTCCACTGCGTAGCCGCCTTCCATGACGAAGAGGGTGGGGAGAGCGAAGTCGGCGATGCGGCGGCCGATGGTGAGGAAATGCTCGCTTTCCAGCTTGAACTGCGAGATCGGGTCTTCCTTGAACGTATCGACGCCGAGCGAGATGACGAGAGCGGTCGGGGCGTAGGCGGCGATCTTTGCATGTGCATCCTCGAAGGCGGCCTGCCATTCCGGCCAATCTGTGCCCGCGGGTAGCGGATAGTTGAGGTTGTGGCCCTCGCCGCTGCCTGCACCACGTTCGCGGGCATAACCGAGATGGAAGGGGAACTCGAAATCCGGGTCGCCGTGCAGGCTTGCGAGCAGCACGTCGTCACGGTCGTAGAAGATCTCCTGCGTGCCATTGCCGTGGTGGTAGTCGATGTCGAAGATCGCGACGCGGGCGTGACCGTTGTCGAGGAAACGCTGGGCGGCGATGGCGGCATTGTTGAGATAGCAGTAGCCGCCGAAGAAGTCGCGGCCGGCATGATGGCCCGGCGGGCGGCAGAGCGCGAAGGCGGCGCGCTCGCCGGACAGCACTGCATCGGCGCCGGCGAGCGCCGTGTCGGCGGCGCGTTTGGCGGCCTGCCAGGTCGTCTCGGTGATCGAGCCGGCCATATCGAAGGAATAGTAGGAGAGGCGGGCATCGAGGCCGGCGGGCGGGGCGTCGAGCATCGGCATGGAGCGATGGCGCCAGCTATAGGGCCAGACCTCGCCGTCGCGGCCGGCGGCGCGCCATTCGGCAAAGACGCTTTGCAGGAAGTCGAGATAGGCGGGCGTATGGATACGCTCGATGGCCGCTCGATCATAGACGGCAGGTTCGATCACCGGCCCGAGGCCGACGTCCTTGACGCGTCTAAGGACGATTTCGGCCCGCTCCGGCATCTCGAAGGTCTCGACGATGCGCCCGAAGGAAAGCTCCATGCCGCTGTGATGCAGGTGATGGTCGGCGGTGTAGAAGGTTTTCATGATCAGACGACTTCACCATAAAGCGTGCGTTCGAGCGCGGTGACTTCCGCAGCAAAGCGGCGGTATTCCGCGTGCTTGAGGGCGAGAAGGACGTGGTGCAACCGCTCGCCGAGGGCTTCTTTCAGGAAGGTGGAGCGGGCGGCCGTCTCGATGGCGCTGCGCCAGTCCGGCGGCAATTCGTCGCCGGCATTGTCGGCATAGGCGGTGGTCTCGGGGCCGGGATCGGCCTGATCGAGCATGCCCTTGCGCATGCCGGCAAGCACGGTCGCGCCGACGAGATAGGGGTTGGAGTCGATGCCGGCGGCGCGTTGCTCCAGATGGCGGCCGGTGGGTGAACCGGCCGGGATACGGACCGCCACGCTGCGGTTGTTCGTACCCCAGGTCGGTGTCGTCGGCGCGTAGCTCTGGGCGGAGAAGCGCCGCCAGGAATTGAAGTGCGGTGCGAAGACGAGCATGGATTCATGCATCGTTTCGAGCAGGCCGGCGACTGCGTGTTTCAGGAGGGGCGAAAGGGCGTCGCCCGCATCGGCGAAGCGGTTTCTCCCCTCAGCGTCGGCGAGGCTCGCATGCACATGCATGCCGGAGCCGGCACGCCCGGCGAAGGGTTTTGCCATGAAGCAGGCCATCATGCCGTGCCTTACCGCAAGGCCGCGTAGCAGACGCTTCAGCATGGTTAGATCGTCGGCGGCCCGCAGAGCGGCACCATGGCGCAGCGTCAGCTCGAACTGGCCCTGGGCGTATTCCGAGATCATCGTCTCGACGGGCAGGCCTTGCGCCTCCGCGCCGCGATAGACGGCATGGATGAAGGGCTCCAGCCGGTCCAGTTCGGTGACGCCATAGACCTGGATACCATCGGGCCGTTCGCCGGAAAGCGGCAGGCGGAGTGGTTGGAAGTTCCCATCGGCCGTGCGTTCGCGATCGAGCAGATAGAATTCCAGCTCATAGGCAAGCACCGGGTGGAAGCCGTCGGCCTCAAGAAGCTTCACTTGCCGCGCCAGCGCATGGCGCGGGTCGGCCGCCATCGGTGTGCCGTCGAGCTCGAAAAGCGCAAGACGCAGCTCACCGCGCGGCGGCGAGGTCCAGGGCAGGGGAACCAGCGAGCCGGCGATGGGCCAGGCGCGGCGGTCGGCATCGCCATCCGACCAGACAAGCCCGGTTTCCTCCACATCCTCGCCTGTCACGTCGAGGCCGAGGATCGAGCCGGGCAGGTGCCGGCCGGAGCGGAAGATCGGCAACAGCTCGTGCCGCCGGATGATCTTTCCGCGGGCGATACCGTTGAGGTCGATCAGAACGAGGTCGAAGGCGGTGATCTCGGGATGGGCGGCGAGAAAGGCCTCGGCCTCCGCGATATCTGCGGCTTCCGGCGGGCGGCTGGAAAGGTCGCGGCTCACGCGGCGGCCCTCCGTTCGGCAAGGCGGCCGGTGACGGTCGCGAATGCTTCCACGAGGCCGCCGGCCTGCTGTTCGGAAAGGGCGGGGCTGACGAGCACCATATTGTGGAAGGGCGTCAGGAGATAACCGAGGTTGAGCATGGAAAGGTGCAAGGCTGCCTCGATGGTGTCGGATGCGGCCGCCCGCGCCTCCGCGGCGTTGCGCACGGCGACGGGCGAGAAGACGACTTCAAGTCGTGCGCCGACGCGCGAGACCGTCCAGTCGAGACCGGCGGCGGCGATGGCCGCCTTGAAGCCGGCTTCGATCCGGTCGGCGCGCGCCTGCATGATGCGATAGGCCTCTTCGGTCATGACATGTTCGAGGCAGGCGCGCAGGCAGGCAAGCTGCAGGGCGCTGCCCGAAAGGGTCGTGCCGATGCCGGAATGGCCGTGGCCGCTCTGCTCGCGGCGGATGACGTGCAGCTTGTCGGAAATCGCCTGGGTCATGCCCCAGACGCTGACCGGCACTCCGCCGCCGATCGGCTTGCCCATCACCATGAGGTCGGGCTCGAGGCCGTGTACCTTGCTGTAGCCGCCGAGACCGGTGGAGATGGTGTGCGTCTCGTCGATGAGCAGCAGCGTGCCGGCGTCGCGTGTCAGGCGCCGCAGTGCGGCATGGAAGCCGGGAGCTGGCGGGATCATGCCGCAGTTCGTCATCACGGGTTCTGCGAGCACGCAGGCGATGTCGTTTCCTGCGAGCGCCCGTTCCAGCGCCGCCTCGTCGTTGAAGGGGATGGAAACAGTGAGTTCGCCGAGATCGCGCACCTGCCCGAGCAGGTTGCGGCGGGAAATGGTCTTGCCGTCGACGAGGTCCACCAGCGTGTCGTCCACCGCGCCATGGTAGCAGCCGTCGAAGACGAGGAGCTTTGCCCGGCCGGTGACGGCGCGGGCGACGCGGATGGCGAAGCGGTTGGCATCGCTGGCTGTGGCGCCGAGCTGCCAGCGCGGCAGGCCGAAACGCTCCACCAGCAGGCGGCCGACCGCAGCGGCATCGGACGAGGGCAGCATGGTGGTGAGACCGCGCGTGCCGGCGTTCTTCAGGGCTTCGAGAACGGGGGCGGGGCCATGGCCGAACATGGCGCCGGTATCGCCGAGGCAGACGTCGACGATGCGGTTGCCATCGAGATCGACGAGTTCGGCGCCGCTGGCCTCATCGACGACGAGGGGAAAGGGCGTCGGCCAGTCGAGCATCCAGTGCTGCGGCACACCGTCGAAGAAGCCCGAGGTCGCCTCGTCATGCGCCGCCGCCGACCGGGGCCGCCGCGCGCGAAAAACCTCTGCTTCTGCCTCGATAAGCGCGCGGGCGCGCGCCTCCAGGTTCGCCCTCTCCATCCCGTTCTCCAGCAAGTCCTCAAAAAATGTGATCACATATTGGTTGATGTGATTTCAAGTGTCAAACGGCAAGATGACGGAGATCGGAAGGTTCCACGTATTTGGGGTGCCGGACCGCTGCGCATCTTCAACGAACCGGTCAGAGGGCGCTGACGATGCGCAGCCAGTCATGTACCGAGGCGGTAGCCTGCTTTTCGGCGGAACCGAGGGCGAGCGGCCCGCGATCGCCCATCTCGCGCACCTCGCTGGGGCTCATGCCGAACTGGTGGCGGAAGGCGCGCGAAAAGGCGGACATGTCAGAAAAGCCGCAGGCATAGGCGATCTCGCCGACCGTGCGCTTGCGTTCGTCCGCCAGCATGTCGAAGGCCGCGCGCAGGCGGCGGGTGCGGATATGATCGGTAACGCCGCCGATCGGCTCGAACAACCGGTAGAGCGATGCGCGCGACAGGCCGAACATCTTGCACAGATGTTCCGGCCCGAGATCCGGCAGGGCGAGGTGGTGCTCGATATACCGCCGGATTTCCATGATGACGGCGCCACGCACCGTTGGGGAGGGCAGGCTTCGCTCAGCAACCTGTGGCCCGACGAGAGTGGTGACGAGATTGGCCGTGGCGGTGACGATGGCTGGCGCCTCGGTCGGCGTGATATCCGTGAGGTCGGCGAACAGGGCGCGCAGGTGGCTGCCGATCAACCGTGCGGTGCTGGTCGAACGCTTCAGGAGGAGGCCGTGCAGGGCCTCGTTCTGTCCCTCCTTGCCGAAAAGTAGATGACGCGGCAGCACGAGGGTGAGGTTGCGGCAGTGCTGGGTCTCGGACTGCATGGGGCGCGACAGGTCGAAAAGCGATATGTCGCCCGCCTCCACCAGCATCGTTTCGCCATTGACCGTGCGCAGGTCGCTGCCGTCGAGCGTCACCTGTACGAAGATGAGGTCGAGGCCGCTGCGGGCGATGCGGCTGGGATCGCGCGAGAAACGATAGGTCGTGCCGAGCATTTCGGCCGCGAAGAACAGGGCAGGCCCCATGAAATAGGTGGCAAGGCTGGCGCGGAAATCACCAAGCTGCTCCGGCGTCGCCATGGTCGTGCGGAAGATGGGATCGAGCGTTTCGGCAAAGAGCTGGCTTTCCCGGCGGCAATCCGCGCCGGCTTCGGCAAGGACGGAGTTGGAAGGCAGCTTTGCGGCGGGACTCATTGTCTCTCACGACGGTTCGATGATGGGTGGTCTTGCCTATCAAGAGGCAGGGACGGGCGAAGGTTCCCGGAAATTCGCCGTCGTACCGGTTTCGCCGGCTTGGCACGGTGTCTCATTCTTTTGGCCCCCCGTCTCATAATGCCGATTGGGCTTAGTAATACAATTGACAGTTTCACCGGGCTGCAACCCCATGGAAAATAAAGGGTCCATTTCGGGCCCGCGATGTCGCGACAATCAGAACAAAAGGGCGCATCGCTCCGGATTGGGGTATAGGTATGGATCAGGTTTCCTTTGCCGACAGTGCGCTGGTTTTCCAGGTGCCGCCGTTCGAATTCTTGAATGCGCCCGGTTTTGCGGCCGCACGGGACCGGCTCGTTGCCGGCAAGCTCGCGCTCTATGAGGGCAATCATCTCTTCAACCGGCTCATCCTGGAAGAGGGGCGCTTTCTTTGTTACCTCGCCGCGCTCTCTCTGCATGCAGGACAGGACATGACGCAATCGTCCACCTGGCTGACGCTCGGGCGGCTCCAGCGTGAGGTCACGGAGCTTGGTGTGGCGAGCCGCAACCGGGTCGAGGCCCAGGTTTCCTGTCTGCGCAAATACGGTTTTCTCGCGCAGCAGCCCCACGCATCGGACCGACGCGTGCGCCTGCTTGTGCCGAGCGCGGCGCTGCTCGCCCGCGATGCCGGCATTCTCGGGCTGCTTGTCTCCGGCCTGTCGGATCTCGGGCTCTCGCCGACGGTGGGGCGCAACGGGCCGCTTTCGCCGGAACTGCACCGCGCCATGCGCCGGGCGACCCTGCCGCATCTGCCGGGCCTCAGCCGGATCATCCGCCGCCACCTGCCGCTTGCCCCCTTCTTTGCCCATGATTGCGGCTACATGATCCTGCTGCTTCTGCTGCGGGACGGGCGCGACGGCGGCGACGGCCTCGTTACCTCCGGCTACCAGAGGCTCGCCACGCAGACGGGCGTATCGCGCACCCATGTCCGCCGGATCGTCGAGGCGGCGTGTGACGCCGGCCTCCTGACCACCACCGCGCGCGGCGGCCACGACATCCGCCTGACGCCGGCCATGTGGCATGCGGCAGATCGCTGGTTCGCGGACAAGTTCGCCCTTACGGATCTTCTGCTGCGCGAGGCGGTGCAGGGGCGGACCGGGAAAAGCGACAGCCAGGACACCACCTCGCCGTAACGCAGACAATCGGAACGGCCATCCGTACGCGTCCGCGGTTTTCCGCTTCGCTCACCTATGCCGGTTGGCAGCCGCTTGCGGCTCCCTCTCCGTGTGCATCACCCGCGGCCGTCCACAACGAGATCGACCTTCGTCACAAGGCCTTCCGGCGGGAGCTTTCCTTTCCAGGCGATTCTTGGGGCAGGCACCTTGATTCCGAAATGGGGCGAGTACCAGCCGCCATCGCCGGGAGCACCCCCGCTGGCGCATTCCACCTGCCCGGCCTGCGAAAAGGACAGTGTCGCGAGTCGCTGCGCCTTATGAAAGATGCGGATCGCGCCGGCCTCGATCTCTGCGCGGCAGTCGGGTGCCAGCTGGAAAACGACCTCCGCCGACTGATCGGGGTTGCCGACCAGCGTGTCGTGGATCGAAAAGCCGGAAGGATCGGAAGACACCGTTCTGCGGTGGATGCACCCGAAGCGCTTCTCGTATCCGTCATGGGAGGCGACGATGCGCCAGTCTTTCCCGTCCGCTACGCTGTCGAGCCGGCTTGAGGCCTTGTGCGACCAGTTGAACGCGCCCGACATGATGCTCTGGTCGGTATCGCCAAGCGTCAGCGTGTTGTGGGCGCGCGTGCTGCGGAACCACTCGCGCCAGGGGCCGCCGGAGTGATAGAGATAGGTGCCGGCATCGACGAACAGGGGGATGCCGTCAATGGTGGCGATCACGGAAAGTGCATCCGCATGGCCATGGGCCGCGATGGAGAGATAGCCGAGGGGCGCATGATCCATGACGATATGCACGTCGCGGTCGTTTTGCCGCTTTCTGACGATCGTGTAGCCGCCGTCCGCAAAGGTCATCAGGCCGGAGGGTGGCGGCGTACCGGTGGCGGGCGACCGCAGCAGGGCGTCGCGCAGTTCGTTTTCCTTCGGCCGCGGCCCCGCGGACGGCGTGCCGAGATAACCGGAAATGGCGGCGGAGACCGAGGCCGCATAGGCCGCTTCATGCCGGGACAAAGTGAGGACGCGTCCCTCGTCATCGTCGCAGATGCCGGGAACCTTGCCCTCGGCATCGGAAAGCCAGGCGATGAAGGTCGAAAAGACGTGAAGCCGTGCGTCGACCCCGGCCGGGAGGGGACGGCCCGCCGTGCGCGCGGCAGAGCAGCAGAGAAGCAGGAACTCGGCGGTGAAGGCGCCGTAGGTCGGCGACTGTTCGGCCCCCACGCCGTCGGCGAGGATCTGCTTGTTCGCCTCTTGCGCAAGGATCTTCCGCCCCTTGGCTTCGAGCCCGGCTGACAGGGGAAGGTCCGGCATGGCGAGCGAGATCAGGAACTCGCCGGCCACCTCGGCGATGAGGTGATTGTTGGCCGAGGAGAAACGTGACGGATAGCGAGCCATCCAGACCTGATGCGCGTGGAGGATGGTCCGGATCTTTTCGACCGTTCCGGTCGAGAGCCGGTCGCCGCAGAGGCTGGTGACGACGAGCAGGCTGATGGCGCGAAGCCCGAGCTCGATGCCGCTGTTCCAGCACAGACCGCGAAATGGCGGATTGGCCGCATACCAGCTTTCAAGCGCCGCCTCGATGGTCGCGATCGCTGCAGGATTGCCGGTCAGTGCCGCGTCGGCAGCCAACGGCTGCAGAAACTGCAGCCTGTTGTATTCCCAGACATATTTGATGTCGCCCAGCGTGCGCTCGTGGCGATAGGGAATGTCGAAGCAATAGGCCTCGCTCCCTGGCCAGAGGCCACCGGTGACGGGGTCGAGCCGCCAGGCCTCCGCCGGAAACGGGTTTTGCGGGTCGCGCAGCGGCCAGTCGGCTCCGAGTGCGCTGTAGTGCCCGGAAAGCACGGTGCTGCTTGCAGCCAGTATCTCCGCCTTCATGTCGTCGGATGCGGCAGCGACATTGGCCGCCAGTCCCGGCAACACCGGTGAAGGACCGGGGGTGCGATAACGCTCCCAGCCCTCGATACGGCCGCGCGCGGCCAACTTCTTGCCCTTCTCGACAAAGCGATGGGCGATTTCGGCGGGCCCCATGGCGCGCAGCCGATTCATGTACCAGGTGAGGGACATCGCTAGCTCCCGCAGGTGCCGGTGGCCGAAGCCGGTTCAAAGAGGAATGAGAGTGCAGGAGGCAGGCCCGTCTCCGACGAGGCTATCGGGAGCCCCGTCGTCGGTGCGGTACGGCCGCTATGGCCGCACATTCTTGTAGGCTGCGATCAGCTTCGGGATCTCGTAGCTCCAGGCCATCTGCGTTTCGACACGGTGGCGGCCGAAGGCACCCATCTCCGCGCGAAGCGCAGGATCGGCCAGAAGTTCGGCGAGCTTGTCGGCGAAATCGATCGGGTCGTTGGGCTTGGCATAGAGCGAGGCTTCACGGGCGCTGAAGCGGCCTTCCGTGACGTCGAACTGGACGATCGGCTTGCCGACGGCCATGTATTCGAGGATCTTGTTCATCGTCGACTTGTCGTTCATCGGGTTTACCCGATCAGGATTGACGCAGACATCCGCGGTCGACAGCACTTCGAAGAGGGTCTGGTCGGGCGCCCGCCCAGTAAAGGTGACGTAGTCCTTCAGCCCCATTTTTTCCGAGAGCGCCTGCAGGGCCGCGAGGCTGGGGCCGCCGCCGACGAGCGTGAACTGGATGTCCTGTCGGCCGCGTTCGAAAACCAGGTGGCGGGCAGCCTCGAGCAGGAGGTCGATGCCCTCCTGATCACCCATGACGCCCACATAACCGATGAGGAAATCGCGGCCATTCTTCAGGTCCAGGTTGGGGGCGACGGCCTTCACGCGGCTGAGATCCGGCCCGCTGCGGACGACGAAGATGTCCTCGGGCTTCTTTCCGCCGCGCTCCAGCGCGATCTTCTTGTAGCTTTCGTTCGTGGAGATCACGGTATCGGCCGTCTTGAAGGTCAGCCATTCGAAAGCGCACATCAGACGCCAGAAGAAACCACGCTTGTTGAACTTGGCTTCATAGAGTTCCGGGTTGATGTCGTGATGATCGAAGATGTAGCGCTTGCCCAGCAGCTTGAACTGCCAGGCGATGAGAAAGATGAGGTCCGGCGGGTTGCAGCCGTGCAGCGTGTCGAAGCCGTGACGGAACAGGATCTTCCACGACAGCAACGTCTCCCAGGTAAGCGCTGCGCCATATTCCAGCAGATAACCGAGCGCTCCGCCGGCATCGAGCGGCAGGGGATGACGGTAGATGTGGATGCCGTCGAGCTGCTCGTAGCGCGCTGTATAGCCCTTGCCCGTCGGGCAGATGATCGCCACCTGCGCACCCGCGGCATGGAGGGTGCGCGCCTCCTGCCAGACACGCCGGTCGAAGGGGACGGGCAGGTTCTCGACGATGATGAGGATCTTGCGACCCTTCAGGGCGCCGGCGATCTCGGTATTGCCCGAGATGCTGGCCGTTTCGCTCGCTGAGAGAGTTGTGTCCATCGCGGCGGGCCTCACGAAAGCGCGTTCAGATTGATGATGTCGTCATATTTGCCGATGTCGAGCTTGCGATAGGTGTCGTTGGCAATGATGACGCGGTCATAGGCCGTGCCTTCCGCGACCTCCTTCGACACAAGCAGCTGTGCGAGTGTCGGGATCTGGGTATAGGCGTAGCCGAGGTTGGCGCCGACGAGCTTGTTCGCATCGATCGCCGGATCGAAGACGGAGAGTTTGTAGCCTTCGCGCAGAAGACCGCGGGCGAGATCGATGTTCGGGCTCTCACGCAGGTCGTCGGTGTGCGCCTTGAAGGCGAGGCCGACAAGGAGGATGGCGGCACCCGGCTTGAGGCCACGGGTCGAATGCTCGAAAAGGCGGTATTTGTGCGCTTCGTTCGAGCGCAGCAGGGAATCGACCAGGTGTGTATGCGCGCCGCAATCGGCAGCGATGAACTGCATGGCACGCACGTCCTTGGGCAGGCACGAGCCGCCGAAGGCGCCGCCCGGGCGCATGTAGTAGGGGGAGATGTTGAGCTTGGTGTCGGAGACGAAAATCTCGTGTACCTTCTTGGCGCTGAGCCCCAGCTGCATGCAGATGCGGCCGACCTCGTTGGCATAGGCCACTTTCAGGGCATGCCACGTATTGTCGACGAATTTGGTGATTTCGGATTCGCCCAGGTGAACATAGAAGGTCGGCGCCTTCAGGTTCTTGTTCAGGAGATCCATGCGGGCGCTCGGCTTGCCGTCGACGGTGCCGATGACGATCTTCGGCGGGTCGAAATAGTCCTGTACGGCGGAGGATTCACGCAGGAATTCCGGATTGTAGACGAGTTCGACACTGCGCTCGAAGGCGCTGCCGAGTTCCGAGGCAAGGATCGGCGCGATCAGGCCTTCGACGGTGCCCGGACGTATGGTCGAGCGATAGACGACGGTCAGCGGCGAGGTCCGGTTCTTTCCGATTGCGGCCGCGATCTGGCGGGTCACCTCGGCGATATAGGTCATGTTGTGCGCGCCGTCGGGTGCGCTCGGCGTGCCGACGCAGACGATGGCGATGTCGCAGTCCTCGAGATGGTGCTTGATCTCCGTGTGCGCGGAGATACGGCCGGCCTTCAAGCCCTCCGTCAAAAGTTCGTCGACGCCCGGTTCCGTGATCGGCGAGACGCCGCGGTTGATCTGGTTGACCTTCTTTTCGCTGATATCGAAGCCGATGACCTCATGGCCCTCTTTTGCAATGCAGCACATGGCAGTGAAACCCACATAGCCGAGGCCGAAAATCGCGACTTTCATTCAACAGTCCCCAATTCGTAGTCTAGAAAAACCGGCGCCGTTTCCGGCGTTGCAACTTACCCTACGGCAACATCCTAACTATTTCCTGCGTACGCACGCCGCCGTTATCGCAGCCACCTGTAGCAGCCATTCGTTTCGTATTGGTTTGAGTTGCTCTCACAAATTGCTTTTACTGGCGCTTTTTTCTGCGCCTGCCCAAATCGGCACAATGCATCGTTTCGCCCGCTCGCGTTGGATACGGCAGGGCGAGCTGATCGTGCGGTTTCTGAAAGCCTAGCTGGTGGACGCTGCGGCGGCGAGAAGGATCGCCAGGACGATATGCGTCAGGTGGTGCAGTGTCTGGTCCATGCCGAAAAGCCACCAGAAACCGGTCTGCTGCGGCGTGAGCTTCGCGCGCCGGGCGGCGTGGCTCTTCAGGCGGTCGATCGTGCCATGGACGAGGGCATCGACAAGGCCGAGCCAGGCGAGCGCCGGTGAAACGACGAGAAAGAGCAGGGCGGTGATGGTGCCATGTACGCCGGCATGGATGGCGAGCGGAAGCACCCAGTCCTTGCAACGCTCCTTGCCCATCACCATCCATTTCGTCTGGAAGATGAAATCGCCCAGCAGGTGCTTTGCGAGAAACGCCACCAGGGCAATGGCGATCCATGCGGTGGAGATCTGGTCCGGTATGTCGATCATTCCGCTCCTGTCTGCCGGCCCTTGCAGCCGGCAGGCCCTAGATTTGTTTTCGCGGCTCTTCGAAGGGCGAAAGACTGTCGCGGCCTGCCCCGCATCTGCCGGTGCAGGCCGCTGCAAGCCGTCGCCGGGATGACCTAGCGGCCACCTGCCTCGATGATACCCTTCGTCAGGCTGCCTGTCGCCGGGTAGAGCGGGATCAGGCAGGCCTGGAGCGCATGATAGATGTCTCCCTTGCCGGCGAACAGGGTGTAGCTCGGCACGAGATCTTCCGTCAGTTCTTCATGCCAGCCGCCGCGCTCCTGATCAAGGAAGTGTCGCGCGATGGTGTCCCAGATCGTGCGATACCAGGTCTCGTGGAAATCGCTCGGCATATGCTCTGCAAGGAACGCCGCCGCGCCGGCGCCTTCGGCCATCGGCCACCAGAGCTTGTTGCGCTTGGCCGGTTCGTCGTTCCAGTCGAGCGTGTAGAAAAAGCCGCCCTTTTCCTTGTCCCAGCCGAGTGCGATCGACTGGGCGAAGAGCGCTTGGGCCGCTTCGGGCATCCAGGCGTGTTTCTTGCCGCCGAGCACGTAGAGTTGCAGGATGAGGCGCGCCCATTCCAGCCAGTGACCGGGCGTGGTGCCGGAGGGGCGGAACATCTCGTTGCCACGATAGTCCTTGTCCAGCACCCAGTTCTCGTCGAAGTGCTCGGCCACGCGGAAGCCGTTTTCGCCCGCAAGGCGGCGGATGATCAAATCGGCGATGCGCTCTGCCTTGTCCAGATAGCCCGTCTCGCCGGTCGCCTCGAAGGCGGCCATCAGGGCTTCCGTCAGGTGCATGTTGGAATTCTGGCCACGATAGCCGGGGATCGTGGTCCAGTCCGCCTCGTACTCTTCGGTGATCGCGCCGTGCTTGTCTTCCCAGAAGCGCTTTTCCAGAACGTCGGTCACGTCGGCGATCATGCGGTCGGCGTCCGGGTGTCCGGCAACCTTGGCGCTGGAAGCGGCAAGCAGCACGAAGGCGTGGCCATACCCCTGCTTGCTGGCATCGAGCAGGCCGGCATTGTCGAGCGACCAGTGGTAACCGCCGCGCTCGTGGTCGCGGTGCTTTTCCCAAAGGTATTTCATGCCGTGGTCGACAATGGCATCGGAGCCGGGGCGGCCGAGCAGGCTGCCGATGGAAAAGCAATGTACCATGCGGGCCGTGGAGTGAATGCCGCGCACGGGATTGCCGGGGTTGAGCGGGCGGCCCTCGGCATCAAGTTCATGAAACCCGCCGAGCGGGTTGAAAGCCCTGTTCTGGAAGAAATCGAAGAGACGGTTCGCTTCGCGCCAAAGCCATTGGCGATGATACTCGCGCTTGCTCCAAGCCGTGCCGAGATGTCCCGTTGCACCCATGATGCGTTCTCCTTTTTTATCGGTCCGCATTGTTGTTTACCGTGTCGGTGCCGTCGGGAGCGCGGGGGAAAACGACCGTGGCGTGGCGTTCACGCACGGCCCGCAACGCTCGCAATGACGGTTGGCCTCCGGACAGGTGGGAGGGGAGTTATGGCCCAGAACGGACCGGGTCGCAACCCGCTCTGCCCGTGCTTCACTCGCCCGGCAACGTGCCGCTCGATGTGATCCGTCGGCGGCGACATGAGCCGAAATGCGCGAAAGGACCGCCGATTGGCCGGCCCCGTGGGGAATTATGAACGGCGAATTTATCAGTGTGGCGAAATTGAGAAAAAATACCCTACCAATCTTATAGGGATAATATATAAATTACTCCCAGAGAGCGGGCGGGCATTCGTGCTCGCCTTGGAGAAGACCGGGAATCCGGCCTCCGCAAGCAAGGGATGTTGGCGAATGAGAAATGCGAAACTCGGCGGCCGTTCCACCTATGGAGCCCTCACCGCCGTGAGCGACCGCAGGACGCGCCGCGCCGAGCGGCAGTTTCTTGTCAACAACATCGCCGTGGCCGGTGCTTTCCTGTTCGTCGGCGCAGTGGTTTTCGGCCTCGTCGGCTGATTTCCGATTTTCCTGTCGCAAAGCAGGGGAGAACTTGGGGGTGGCCCCGCTCCCTGTTTTCTACGTATCCGGTCCTCTTCGCATGGGATGAGGCCGTCGAACCATTCGGCCTGTGAGGGCGGCAGCCCCTCCCGGCATTTTGGATGCGATATGGCCGACGCCGGATCTTCGCTGCACGCACCGATCGAAGCTGGTTTTGACGCGCATGGTCGATCCCCCGCACCTTCTTCCATCCTGACAGTTCTCACCGCCTGAAGCCCGTTGGCGTATCCGATAGAGGACCAATGACGGCCGAGCTTCATTGAGCAGGCCGATTGTGGAGTCGCGCTCTACGTGCGCTTTAACGAAATCCTAGTGGCGAAATGTTAACAGCAACCATGACTTCGTCCGGACGTATGAAATGGGGAGAAAGACATGCTTCAGCGCGCCCATGATGGCCGCGTCATCCATGTCCTGGTGGCGACACCGGCTGGGACTACGGGGCAGGGCGGCATCGACAGGGTTATGGCTTCGCTGAAGCGTGAACTCGAGCAGCACACCCGGAGCGATGTGCGGGTGCGCTTTCTTGCCAGCCGGGGCAGCGGCCATGTCGCCTTCTCTGCTTTGCATGCCCTGAATTTCTGCGCGAGAATGCTCGCTGCCCGCTTTCGTGGCAAAGTCGATGTCGTGCACATCAACCTCGCCAGCCACGGCAGTACCTATCGCAAGCTTGTCATTTCCCGCTGGGCGGAGATGCTCGGCATCCCCTACGTGCTCCATCTTCACGGCGGCGGATATGCGAGTTTCTGGTCTGGGGCGAGTGCGTCGCTCAGCCGAAGGATCGGCACGATGTTCCGGCAGGCCAGCGGCGTCGTGGTGCTCGGGAAAATCTGGCGGGACTTCGTCCTCGGCAAGGTCCGCGAGGCGGAAGAGCGCGTGATCGTGGTGCCGAACGCCACCGAAATTCCCAGCCTCCCGCATATCGGGGGCGGTGATACGGTCCACATTCTGTTTCTCGGCAGGATCGAGAAGGACAAGGGAACGCCGGAACTGTGCGAAGCCCTCGGCCTGATGGCGGACATGCCGGGCTGGCGCGCGACCATTGCCGGTTCCGGCGATGTGGAGACGTTGCGCCACCGGCTGGGCCAGCTCGGCCTTTCCGCACGCGTGGCCGTTCCAGGTTGGCAGGGGCCGGACGATGTTGCACGGCTGCTTGCCGAGGCGGATATCCTGACGCTTCCCTCCTTCGTCGAAAATCAACCGATCTCGATCATCGAGGGCATGGCGGCGGGCCTTGCGGTCGTCGCAACGCCGGTGGGTGCCGTCGAGGATATCGTCAGCGACGGCGAGACCGGATTTCTCGTTCCCCCCGGCGACGTCGCGGCGCTCAAGGACGCGCTTGCGCGGCTGGTCGCAGAACCGGACCTGCGTCGGCGGATGGGGGAGGCAGGCAGAGAGCAGCACCGGGCGCGGCTGGACATGGCGCCCTTTGCCGATGCGCTATGTGCCATCTGGCGGGCCGCGGCCACAAGTCGGATGGAGAAACGATGAAACCCCTGGATGTTCTGCGCGGCCTGTACGTCCGAAGCCCACGCTTCGTGCGCAACGCCGCAAAGCCCCTCGTCGCCCTCGTGCCGACCAGCATGAAATTCGGCAAAACCTATGCTAGGGAACGCGCGCGGATCGCAAGGGCCGCAAGCGACCCGCATTTTGCACATGAGCAGCATTTGTCCGCGCTGCGCGCATTGCTTGCCAAGGCGCACCAAGGCAGCGCGTTCTATCGCGACCGTCTCGACGAGGCCCTGGGGCCGGCGTTCGATATGTCGACGTTTACGCTGGCGGACCTGCGGCGGTTGCCGATCCTCGACAAGGACCAGCTTCGGGCAGCCGGGGAAGCTGCGCTCGCCGTACCGCGGTGGCAGCTCGACAGCGTCGAAACCAGCGGCTCCAATCGCGCTGCTCCTCTTTCCTTCTTCCTCGACAAGGACAGAAGCCCGAGGGAGATGGCGTTCGTTTATGACGCCTGGTCGCGCGTCGGGTTTACCGAGCGGGATGCGCGGGCGAGCTTGCGCGGCTTTCACCTGGGGGACGGTGGTTCCGGCATTCATGAGTGGGATCCCGCCCTGCGGGAATTGAAGCTGGCAGTCTTCCCGATGACAGCGCAGGACGTAGCAGCCTATCTCGACGAGATCGACCGGCGGCAGATCCGTTTCCTCTATGGATATCCGTCCGCCATCGAACTCCTGTGCCGCCGCATGCAGCAGATCGAGCGGTGGCCCCGGCTTGCGATCAAGGGCATATTGCCGATCTCCGAGCCGCTCTATGATCACCAGCGCAGCCTGATCCGTCGCGTCCTTGGCGATGTGGCGTTTGGCGTTTTCTACGGCCTCAGTGAAAAGGTCGCGTTTGCCGCCGAAGTGCCGGGCAGCGATGGGCTTTACGAGTTCAATCCACTCTACGGCGTTGCGGAACTTGTCGACGAAAACGGCACTCCCGTCACGGAGCCGGGGCGCGAAGGGCGTGTCGTCGGGACCGGCTTCCTGTCCACCGGCATGCCGTTCATCCGCTATGACACCGGAGATTTCGGCACGCTTGTCGAAGCGCCAACGCCGGGCAATGGAGAGCGGTTGCGGATCCGCGGCCTTGCGCCCCGCCGCAAGCCGGGCTTCCTGATTTCGTTCGACGGTCACAGGGTGGTGGCGCTGGACCTGACGCCGGAAGATCCCGCCTTCTTCAAGGGGATTGCCGAATACCAGTTCTATCAGGATACGCCCGGCGACGTCGTCATCCGCTATATCCTCGATCAGAATGGATCGGCCTCGGATGTCGAGCGGTTGTCCGCTTTTCTGGCCGAAAAATGCAGGGGAAGCCTGGCTTTCCGGCAGGAGGCCGTTTCTCAGATCGTGGCGGGAAGAGGAGGCAAACGGGCGTTCATCGACCAGCGGCTGGATATAACGCAATATTGAAGGGGACGAGTCGGCAGCGGGCATCGTGGGGATACATTTTCCGACGGTGACGGATGCCCCGGCACCAACGCTTAAGGCGAAGGGAATGAGAATTGAAGCTTGGTGAAGACCAGCATAGACACGCGTCGATAAGGCATGCGAGCCCCCGTCATTCCCTGTCGAGCAGGCAAAAAATGGGCTGCGAGCCGTCAAGCCCTGTTTTTGCTCCGGATGCCCGCGTGGTTGGAGCTGCGGCGTGAGACCGATTGTTTTCGACCAGACGATCGGTTGGCTTCATCCTGCCGCAGGCAAACGCGGCGTCGTGATCGCCGGTGCGCTCGGTTTTGAGGACCTTTGCAGCCGGCGCTTTCTGACGCTGCTCGCCGGACAGCTGGCGGCTGCTGGATTCCCGGTCCTGCAGTTCGACTATCCCGGTTGCGGCGATGCGGCCGGTGATCACACACAGCCCGGGCGTCTGGCCTCCTGGATCGGAAGCATCAACACCGCGATAGACCGGTTGAAATCCGAGACATCGGTGACGGATGTTCTGGTCGTCGGCTTTCGGCTTGGCGCACTCCTCGCCCCCATCGCGGTCGCCGGCAGAAGCGATGTCGCCGGCATGGCACTGCTTGCGCCTCCCGCATCGGGGAAGAGCTATGTTCGTGAACTGGTCGGCCTTTCGCGGATCGTGGATGCGGCTTTGCGCGCGGATGCGTCGGCCTCTGACTTCGACGGTGTCGAGGCGTCCGGGTTCCGGACGAGTGCAGAGACGATCGCGGATCTGCGTGGTGTTGCCTGGGGCGAGGATCTGGCCGTTCGACCGGGCCTGGACCTGCTGCTGATGTCGCCCCAGACGGCCCCGGCGCACGAGGACCTGGCAGGGCGCGTGGTCGCAAGCGGAGGCAAGACGCTGATCAAGCCGTTCGATGGTTTCGAGCGCATGATGAGCCGGCCCATTCACGACGTGCCCGAATTGCCGCTTTCCGTCGTGGTGGAATGGGCAGGCAGCCGCGGAAATCTCTCGGACGGAGAAGAGGTTCGGCTTGTTTCGGAGCCAGCGGTCCTGGAAGGGGATGGATACCGGGAGCTTCCGCAATTTCTCGGCCCGGCGCCGGATATCTGTGGCGTCCTCTGCGTGCCGGAGACGCTTCCGAATGATGCGAAGGTCGTCCTCATTCTCAATGCCGGCGCAATACCCCATATCGGCGCGGCGCGCGGTGCGGTCGACATGGCCCGGTCTCTGGCGCGCCAGGGGATCGCTTCGATGCGTGTCGACCTGCCGGGGCTCGGCCAGAGCGGCGCTCCCACGGAAAAGAGAATCCCGCTCTACGATGAACGCACCCGCATCGACGTGATGCGCATCGTCGATTGGCTCGATCGGTACGGTTTCCGGCGCATTTGTGCCATCGGCATCTGCGCAGGCGCCTTTCAGGCGTTCCATGCCGCGCGGCACGATCCGCGTATCGCCAATCTCGTGATGGTCAATCCGCTCTGCTTTTCGTGGAACAGTTCTTACGCCCTGGACATGGAGCTGTCGAACATTCGCGACAATGCCCGCGGCCTGCAATCGGTGGATGGCGATCGGGACGAGCGGGCAGAGGGGAAGGGCGACGCGAAGACCATGGCGCTCAAAGTCGCAAAGCGTGCGCTGCGCTCCGCCATGGAGCTGTTCAAGTCCGCCCTCCTGATATCCAGGACCCTGACCGGCAGGTCGGTCGAAGGCTGGATGCGGGATCTGACACGGCGCGGAACGCGCGTGCTCGTCGTCAGTTGCGAGGGCGACCTCAGCCTTCACGAGATTGCGCGGCATTTCGGGCCGGACGGCCGGCGGTTGAAGCAGATGAACGGCACGGCAATCGCGCTCATCCCTGCGGCGAACCATACGCTTACGCCGCTTCCTGCCCGCCAGCAGCTTACCGAGCTTGTCAGGCAGTTCCTGTAGCGGCGTGGGTGCCCTCCAAACCTGCATTCCCTGCGATATTTGTATTATTTTTGTCGTTTTTGATTTCGCGCCAGATGCCCTTTGCGATTGCGATTGTCAGGCCGATGGCGGAGCCGGTTATTGTGCCGATGACGAGGAGGACGGCGAGGCTTGGGGGCCAGGATCGGTTCTGGGGCGGCAGGGCGGTCGAGATGACGCGGATGTTCGTGGTGTCGAGCTGGCCGCGCTCGTTCAGCTGCTGGGCGCGGGCGAGGAAGGCCTCGTAGACGGCGGCCTTGGACTGGGCGTCGCGCTCGAGCTCGCGCAGCTGGACGAGGGCCTCGTTGTCGGTGAAGACGGTGGCGCTCTGGCTGGAGGAGCGGGATGTCAGGGCGGCAAGGGCGGCCTGGGCGCGGTCGAGCCGTGCCTTTGCGGCGACACGCAGGCGGCCGCTTTCCGCCGCGATCTGGGTTTCGAGGGCCTTTGCCGCCGACTGCAGCCGGGCGATGACGGGATGGCGGGCGCCATAGATGATCGACTGCACGCCGAGCTGCTGCTGGGTCTGGGCATATTGCGTGCGCAGGGCGGCAAGCGTTGCGGTCTCCGGATTGTCGGCGCTGGCGAGGGTGGCGCGGCCGGAGACGAGCTCCTTGTAGGCGGCCTCCTCGGCGATCACCAGGCGCTGGGCCTCCAGGACCTGGGTGTTGAGCTGGTTCAGCGAGGTCTGGCTGGTCAGTTCGCCGGCCACGCTGGGCTGCAGCCCCTTCTCGCGCTTGTAGGTCTCGACCTGTTCCTCGGCCTTGTTGACGGCATCCTTGAGTTCGGAGAGGCGGTCCTCCAGGCCCGTGACCGAGCGGCTGGCGCCGTCCGATTCGGCCTTTGCCAGTTCCTTTCGGAAGGAGGCGATCATCGTCGCGGAGATGTCGATCGACTTGGCCGCGTCCTCGGTGGTCACGGCAAGGGAGGCGACGAAGGAACGCTGGTCGCTCTCCACCTTCACGCGCTTGCGCAGGTTGGCGACGGCGATCACGGTGGGGTCGCCGGTCGCGTCGGCCGGCACGAACTCGCGGTCCCGAACGAGGTCGAGATCCTTGACGACCTGGGAGAGCACGTTGCCCGAGCTCAGCACGCGCAGCTTGCTGGCGGCCGCGAGCATCTGCCCGTCGAGCTGGCCGGCACTGGCATAGAGATCCTCGCTGACCACCTTGAGGCCGGCGGGATCGACCAGCACCTCGGAGGTGGCGGTGAAGCGCGGCTTGACGAGGAACACGACGGAGGCGCCGGCAAGCGCGCCGATCAGGGCAAGGCCGGCGATGACGAGCCAGCCCTGCCGGATCCAGTCGTAGAGGTGCTGGACATCCAGCGCGAGGAAGGCGCCGCGCCGCTCGACGGCCGACGGATGGCGGCCGGGCATGGCGAGGGGAACCGATGACGATGTCGAGGCGGCCGTGGACGCTGCCTTTGCCGTCGCGGCGGACGACGTGGACGTGGACGTGGACGTCGATGCGGACGCCGGGGAGGATGCGGACGCGCGGTCGGACGGGACGAGCTGGTTCAGCAGGGAGCTGCCGCGCGAGGATGACCGTCCCATGCGGCCCCTCACGGCGCCGGAAGGGTACCTGTCGGATATGTTGCTCATTCCGTAAAGTCCTGTCTTGCTTCGCGCGCCGGTCGGCGTGCGCCATGCGGGGGGATCGATTCGCGCGCGTCCATCCTGCCGGCTGTTGGTAAATTTGCGGTTTACCATAATGGAGGCTGCGCCTGCCGCGGTCTCAGCCCGGCTCTTGCCGGACGCGGGCTCCCCTATCGGCCGAACCAGGTGCGCAGCATGCCGGGCAGGCGCACCAGGGCCAGGCTGGCATAGTGCGGGTCGAGCATGACGGGCCTGCCCATCTCCCTTGCAAGGCGCAGGGCCAGGCCGCCGTCGCACACGACGATGCTGGCGCAGATGGCGGCGGCCATACCGATCGTGCCGAAGGCGTAACCGAGCACGATGCAGCCGGTCACCATGACGACGAAGCTGTAGGTGAAGTAGCGCCGGACCAGCGTCTGGCGCTGCGTGACGAGGAAGTTGTTGCCGGCCAGGCTGAAGGCGGCGTTGACGGTCACGCCGGCACAGATCAGGAGCATCGGCCAATAGGCATCCTGGTAGGAGGGCGGGAAGAACAGGTCCAGCACCATGCGCCCGAACAGGAACAGGAAGATGAAGGCGGCGAGCGCCGGCGTGAAGGCAAGCCAGGAGCTCTGGGCGAGGAGCTGGCGGTAGGCCTCGCGGTCGGATCCGGCATGCAGTTTTGCGAACATGGGCGTGAAGGTGGTGGAGACGCCCTCGGTGAACAGCGAGGGCAGGATGCCGAAGCGGCGGGCCACGTCGAGGATGGCGGTTGCGGCAGGGCCGAGGAGGAAGAGGCTGAGATAGGCCGGCACGCGCTCGGCCGTTCCGCGGACCACGAGGGCCTGCCAGATCTGGAAGGCATCGCGCACGGTCTCGCGCCGCGCGGTCCCCGACAGGCGCGCGGCAAGGTCGATGCCGCAGCGAAAGCGCAGGACCGCCTGGAGGCCGGTGACGAGCCAGGCGGAGATGGCGTGCACGACGACGGTGATTTCCAGGCTGAGCTTGCCGTGCCAGGCCAGCAGGGAGAGGATGGACAGGGACAGGGCGTGGAGGCCGACCGCTTCGGGGAACTGCGACTGGAGGGGGCGTCCGAAGCCGCGCAGCTGCGCGCTGAGCAGGCCGTTCATCATGTAGGCGGGCGCGGCGAGCGACGTCGCGGCGACGACCAGCGGCGAGATCGGCCCCGTCCCTGTATCGACCGCCAGCCGGAAGAACAGGGCGGTGCAGGCCGCCACGAGCGCCCCGACGGCCATCACGGCCAGCATGGCGAAGTTCGAGATGGACTGCACCCGGGTGTTGTCGGCATCGGAGGAGAAGGTGGCGATGTCGCGCATCGACACCTGGTCGAAGCCCATGGGCCCGAGGCCGCGCGCCAGCCCCCAGAACACGTAGATGGCCGAGAAGATGCCGACCTCGGCCATGGGGATCGTGTTGGCCAGCAGCACGATGATCAGAGCCTGGAAGACGATGCCGACCACACGCAGCGCGATCACATAGAGCGAGATCAGTGAAAAGTGCATGGACACATCCAGGTTTGGCTCCGCGCCGTTCGATGCGAACCTGCACGACAACGGTTGGCGAACCCTTAAACCGCACTCGGCCAAACACCAGCGTCAGGAAAAGAAGGGCGATATGCGGAAACAGCTTTCCAAGCCCCGGGCAACACAGCTCGGAGGCCTGGACCTGTCGCCAGGCCTGCTACAGTCGTCGTGACGCCGGGCGGTCGAACGAACTACCCTGCTGCGCCACCTTCGAGCACGGGGATGGCACGATCGCGGCGAGGAAGAGTACGGCAAGCATCGGCCGGACAAGCAGTGCATTGCTGATTGCCGACCCACTGATGAACGCGACGAGGACCGCGGCCTGGAGGTTGTTTGCATGCCGCAGCGACCAGCCGAAGGTCAGCAGAATCACGAAGAGCCCGACAAGCCCCTGCTCGATGACGACATTGAGGAAGTCGTTGTGCGAATCCTTGGCCTCCCACCACCAGCTGGTGCTGAAGAACATGTCGGATCCGAGGCCGGTACCGAACAGCCACTGGCTGCTCGAACGCTCCGCGAGCATGCTGAAACGCTCTGCATAGGTCGACGTCCGGCCACTTGAAAACTCGACAAGGTCGAAATTGGGAATGAAGAGGAATACCAGGGCAAGAAGCACCAGGACGGAGGTTGCAAACCCCAGACCCACCGCGGAAGCAAACAGCCGATGGGTCGTGCGGCGACGTATGCCCTGAACGAGAAGGACCGCGGAGAAGACCAACAGCATCACCCAGGTGGTGCGGACCTGATAGGCAATGAAAAGGCCGAACAGGGGGAGACCCACCAGCCAGGCGGTCAACGCGCCGATTTCCCGTCGCAACCGCATCAGCACGACGCCGACAAGCGCCCCCGACACAATGTATGCGCTGGAGTGGATGGCATCCACGCCGGCAAACGGATAGGGTCGCAGAACACCGGCATAATCATACAAGCCGTACAAGGTTGTCGTCGCGACGGCCACGATCGAGACGGTAACGTAGATCGCGATTTTCGCCCCCGCCAGGATGGTTCCCTCATACCGCATGAAATAGACGAGCGCAGATATCCCCGTCATCACGCGCAGGATGGTGAGGGCATAATCGTTGAGCGGCGTGTTTATCGAAACCAGGAAGGTGTAGGTCACCAGCATCGAGCAGATCGAGAGAATGAGCGCGAAGCTTCTGATGTCCAGATAGACCATGCCTTGGCGAACGATGGGGAGGCAGGCGGCGAGGATCAGCCAAAGGCTGACGACCCCGGCAATGGCCACCTGGATCGGCTCGGGCATGGATTCGGCGAAAATCGAGTACAGACCGGCAGCGACGAAGACGAGGGTGTCGACGACCCAGCTCTGCCTGGTTGCCGTTGCGTCGGAATTCGCACCGAATGTGCCGATGTCTGTGACCATTGTCGATTCCGGTAAGAGTTTCTTCGGACTAGCAGGAATACATTAAGGGAATCTTGAACCGTTGGCCGGGCTCGGGCGGTATTTTCCTGACGCTGGTGTTTGGCCGAGTGTGGTTTAAGGGTTCGCCAACCGTTGTCGTGCAGGTTCGCATCGAACGGCGCGGAGCCAAACCTGGATGTGTCCATGCACTTTTCACTGATCTCGCTCTATGTGATCGCGCTGCGTGTGGTCGGCATCGTCTTCCAGGCTCTGATCATCGTGCTGCTGGCCAACACGATCCCCATGGCCGAGGTCGGCATCTTCTCGGCCATCTACGTGTTCTGGGGGCTGGCGCGCGGCCTCGGGCCCATGGGCTTCGACCAGGTGTCGATGCGCGACATCGCCACCTTCTCCTCCGATGCCGACAACACCCGGGTGCAGTCCATCTCGAACTTCGCCATGCTGGCCGTGATGGCCGTCGGGGCGCTCGTGGCGGCCTGCACCGCCCTGTTCTTCCGGCTGGCGGTCGATACAGGGACGGGGCCGATCTCGCCGCTGGTCGTCGCCGCGACGTCGCTCGCCGCGCCCGCCTACATGATGAACGGCCTGCTCAGCGCGCAGCTGCGCGGCTTCGGACGCCCCCTCCAGTCGCAGTTCCCCGAAGCGGTCGGCCTCCACGCCCTGTCCCTGTCCATCCTCTCCCTGCTGGCCTGGCACGGCAAGCTCAGCCTGGAAATCACCGTCGTCGTGCACGCCATCTCCGCCTGGCTCGTCACCGGCCTCCAGGCGGTCCTGCGCTTTCGCTGCGGCATCGACCTTGCCGCGCGCCTGTCGGGGACCGCGCGGCGCGAGACCGTGCGCGATGCCTTCCAGATCTGGCAGGCCCTCGTGGTCCGCGGAACGGCCGAGCGCGTGCCGGCCTATCTCAGCCTCTTCCTCCTCGGCCCTGCCGCAACCGCCATCCTCGACGTGGCCCGCCGCTTCGGCATCCTGCCCTCGCTGTTCACCGAGGGCGTCTCCACCACCTTCACGCCCATGTTCGCAAAACTGCATGCCGGATCCGACCGCGAGGCCTACCGCCAGCTCCTCGCCCAGAGCTCCTGGCTTGCCTTCACGCCGGCGCTCGCCGCCTTCATCTTCCTGTTCCTGTTCGGGCGCATGGTGCTGGACCTGTTCTTCCCGCCCTCCTACCAGGATGCCTATTGGCCGATGCTCCTGATCTGTGCCGGCGTGACCGTCAACGCCGCCTTCAGCCTGGCCGGCAACAACTTCCTCGTCACGCAGCGCCAGACGCTGGTCCGGCGCTACTTCACCTACAGCTTCGTCGTCATGGTGACCGGCTGCATCGTGCTCGGTTACGCCTTCGGCACGATCGGTATGGCCGCCGCCATCTGCGCCAGCATCGTCGTGTGCGACGGCGGCCTGGCCCTGCGCCTTGCAAGGGAGATGGGCAGGCCCGTCATGCTCGACCCGCACTATGCCAGCCTGGCCCTGGTGCGCCTGCCCGGCATGCTGCGCACCTGGTTCGGCCGATAGGGGAGCCCGCGTCCGGCAAGAGCCGGGCTGAGACCGCGGCAGGCGCAGCCTCCATTATGGTAAACCGCAAATTTACCAACAGCCGGCAGGATGGACGCGCGCGAATCGATCCCCCCGCATGGCGCACGCCGACCGGCGCGCGAAGCAAGACAGGACTTTACGGAATGAGCAACATATCCGACAGGTACCCTTCCGGCGCCGTGAGGGGCCGCATGGGACGGTCATCCTCGCGCGGCAGCTCCCTGCTGAACCAGCTCGTCCCGTCCGACCGCGCGTCCGCATCCTCCCCGGCGTCCGCATCGACGTCCACGTCCACGTCCACGTCGTCCGCCGCGACGGCAAAGGCAGCGTCCACGGCCGCCTCGACATCGTCATCGGTTCCCCTCGCCATGCCCGGCCGCCATCCGTCGGCCGTCGAGCGGCGCGGCGCCTTCCTCGCGCTGGATGTCCAGCACCTCTACGACTGGATCCGGCAGGGCTGGCTCGTCATCGCCGGCCTTGCCCTGATCGGCGCGCTTGCCGGCGCCTCCGTCGTGTTCCTCGTCAAGCCGCGCTTCACCGCCACCTCCGAGGTGCTGGTCGATCCCGCCGGCCTCAAGGTGGTCAGCGAGGATCTCTATGCCAGTGCCGGCCAGCTCGACGGGCAGATGCTCGCGGCCGCCAGCAAGCTGCGCGTGCTGAGCTCGGGCAACGTGCTCTCCCAGGTCGTCAAGGATCTCGACCTCGTTCGGGACCGCGAGTTCGTGCCGGCCGACGCGACCGGCGACCCCACCGTGATCGCCGTCGCCAACCTGCGCAAGCGCGTGAAGGTGGAGAGCGACCAGCGTTCCTTCGTCGCCTCCCTTGCCGTGACCACCGAGGACGCGGCCAAGTCGATCGACATCTCCGCGACGATGATCGCCTCCTTCCGAAAGGAACTGGCAAAGGCCGAATCGGACGGCGCCAGCCGCTCGGTCACGGGCCTGGAGGACCGCCTCTCCGAACTCAAGGATGCCGTCAACAAGGCCGAGGAACAGGTCGAGACCTACAAGCGCGAGAAGGGGCTGCAGCCCAGCGTGGCCGGCGAACTGACCAGCCAGACCTCGCTGAACCAGCTCAACACCCAGGTCCTGGAGGCCCAGCGCCTGGTGATCGCCGAGGAGGCCGCCTACAAGGAGCTCGTCTCCGGCCGCGCCACCCTCGCCAGCGCCGACAATCCGGAGACCGCAACGCTTGCCGCCCTGCGCACGCAATATGCCCAGACCCAGCAGCAGCTCGGCGTGCAGTCGATCATCTATGGCGCCCGCCATCCCGTCATCGCCCGGCTGCAGTCGGCGGCAAAGGCCCTCGAAACCCAGATCGCGGCGGAAAGCGGCCGCCTGCGTGTCGCCGCAAAGGCACGGCTCGACCGCGCCCAGGCCGCCCTTGCCGCCCTGACATCCCGCTCCTCCAGCCAGAGCGCCACCGTCTTCACCGACAACGAGGCCCTCGTCCAGCTGCGCGAGCTCGAGCGCGACGCCCAGTCCAAGGCCGCCGTCTACGAGGCCTTCCTCGCCCGCGCCCAGCAGCTGAACGAGCGCGGCCAGCTCGACACCACGAACATCCGCGTCATCTCGACCGCCCTGCCGCCCCAGAACCGATCCTGGCCCCCAAGCCTCGCCGTCCTCCTCGTCATCGGCACAATAACCGGCTCCGCCATCGGCCTGACAATCGCAATCGCAAAGGGCATCTGGCGCGAAATCAAAAACGACAAAAATAATACAAATATCGCAGGGAATGTAAATTCCGGGAGCTTGGGCACAGCAACCTGAAAACTGGCTGCTCTCCTTTTCTGTTTGGCTAACGGATGCCGGAGTATTTTAGACACGGCTTGTCATGCGTTTGTCCCGATTTAAAAGAGTGCGCCGGTCTGATTGCACGGTGTATGCGGCTGGATCGGAGATTTCACTTGACCTGCCAAAGTTTGCAACTATCAAGTGTTATATCATTTTTTTCATCAGCCTGAGATAAAGGAATCGTGTGAGCACAATCGATATATTAGTGCCTGCAAATGACGTTCGGCGCATCCATCTTCTTGTTGCCGATCGCCTTGCCGAGAAGGGCCACGATATTGTGCTCGCAGGGGTGGAAACACCCGATGAACCCCGCATGCTCAGCAATATTCTTAGGGCAGAAAGAAGAACATTGCGGATTCGCGGCAACGATCTTTTCGATGTCGTGTCCACTGTCGGACTGTCCTCCTCCCGTGCCGAGGCAGCGCTGCGGATAGATCTGACGGCGAGCGGGCAGAGTTTCGCATCGCCGACACTTGAACCGCGCTTCAACGGTTGTGCTTCCGTCGCGTCCGCCGCGAAAGCGTTGATGCAGGGATGTTTGCCCAGGATCGATATCGTTCTCAACGACGATGAGGCCATTGGTCATGCTGCGCCCATGGTCGACAGTCGCCTGTCGCTCGTCCGGGGGCTGGACGATGTTCTGGCGCGCATGCTTACCCTTTTGGTGGATGCGGCGGATCGCTACCTCAGGAGCGGGGCGCCGGCAGAAACACCCTACAAGCGCGTCACGCGATCGCCTCAGCCGACGGCCGGGCAGTTGCTCAATGCCTATATGTTCTCGATGATGCCGCGCCAGCTGGCGGGCGCGGCTCAGCGGGCACTGTTCAACATACACCGCTGGGATACGTACTATCGGTTCCACAAGGGTGTGCAGGTGGGCAGCACGGGGTCGTTGACGGGCGAGCCCTGGGCGATCCTGCCGGATGGCGGCAATCGCTTCTATGCCGATCCGTTCCCGTTCGACTGGAACGGGCGGCACTTCATTTTCGTGGAGGATTTTGCCGACGGGGATACGAAGGCCGTCATTTCCGTGGCGGAAGTGTTTCCCGATGGCAGGGCGAGCGTTCCGCGTACGGTCGTCGAGGAGCCGCATCATCTGTCTTACCCGCAGGTTTTCAGCCGCGACGGTGAAATCTGGATGCTGCCGGAGAGTGCGGCGGGCGGCGGTCTCGTTCTGTATCGTGCGGCATCGTTTCCGGACGGCTGGGTACGACACGCCGTCCTGATACCGGATCGTGCGCTTTTTGATGCGACGCTCCTGGAGCACGAGGGGCGCCTGTGGCTGTTCGCCAGTGAACGCGACACCTATGGGAGCGCTGCGGACACACTCGTGGTGTATTATGCGGACCGTCTGGATGGCGAATGGACGCCGCACCGCAGCAATCCGCTGCAGATAGACCGGGCCGCCGCCCGGCCCGGCGGGAGTTTTATCGGTGTCGGCAACCGCCTCGTATTGCCCTTGCAGGATGGAACGCAGGAATACGGCGCCGGCCTCGGGCTTGCCGATCTTCTCGAGCTGAACGAGGAGAGGGTGCGCCTTGCGGCCCCCGTTCCCATTCCGTCCCGTGACAAAGCGATTTCAAGAATACACACGCTCAACAGCAGCGAGCATCTCGAGGTGATCGACTGCAAGGTTCCACGGTTTCGCTGGAGCCTCAAGAGCCCGAGGCGCCTTGCTTCCCAGTGAAGCAAGGCGTTTTGTCAACCCGGAGATGCATGGCATCCGCTAAAGGACTTGCGCTGCTCATGCCAGGGTGCCCCGCTTCCGGGGCGAGGGGCTTTCTCTGCGCCTGTAATCTTCTGCGCCAGATTTTTGACGTTACAGGCCGCCACCCGACTGCGTGCCCTTGATGGCCGACCGGAGCCAGCCAAGCGTGCGATAGAGCAGCGAAACGGGCAGCGGGAAGGGCTTTCTCATCACGGCGGCCTTCTTGACATAGCGATCGATACGCCAGGTCGCCCAGGTGCCGGCCTTGAAATAGGCCATGTCGCCGCTGGTCAGGAGGCGCGCACTGCCGTCCTCGGCTGTCACGTGAACCTCGCCCTCGAGGATGACCACCATCTCGTCCCATCCGAAGAACCAGCGGAACTGGCCGGCCGTGCAATCCCAGACCGCCATCGTGGCATAGGTGTCCGCCGGCCGGGAGTGAAGCGCGGCGCGGGCAACGGGATTGCCTGCCATGACCCAGTCGGGGTTGATCGGGCGCGGCTCCATCGGCAATGCATTGGAGCTGGCTGCAACGAACACGTCCGGCTCGGCGCGGTCCAAAAACTGGCCTCTGTACATTCCTGCTGCAAGCGCTGCGGTGGCGGTGAAAATATGCCAGCTCATGGGGTCCCCTTCGTCTTACTTCGGCGGAGCATAACGAGGCCGGGTCAGCATGCCGTTTATGCGAAAGGTAAAGTTGTAATTGTTTTCACTTCAATGGCGAAAGCGCTGTCGCGGACGGGCCAAAGTTGAAGAATTGGCAAAGACAGGGCGCGGTGAATGGCAAATGTCGCCGCGTCCGTTCACGTTCTCGTCATTTGCCGCTCAAGCCTTAATTGCAAGAAGGTGCGTTTACGCTTTCAGAAGGTGTCATCCCTAGAACGGTTCGACAGGAACGGATTTTCGATTGAGGAAATGCTGAAGCTTTGCGCCATTGACGAGGCTCGCCTGGAAGCGGCCGAGACCCTGCTCTCGAAGGGGTTCCCCTCCCGCTCTCGTGCTTTCTGGCGCAAGGGACTGCGCAGGCTTGCCGATCAGAACAGGGCGGCCGGCCAACCGTCGGTTGGCTTCTTTCTTCTGGCGGGGGAGACCCCTGTCGGCATCCTTCTGACGATCTCCCGATGGGATGCGCAGACAGGTCGAAGGATCGTGAATCTTTCGAGCTGGTACGTGGAAGAGAATCATCGCTGGTCCGCCACACGTCTGATCATGGCGGGTTTGGCCGACAAGGAAGCGATCTACACGGACCTGACGCCGACCCCCGCCGCCGTTGAAATAAACAACCGTTTCGGATTCCGATCGATAGGGTTCGATCTTTCCCTCGTCGTCCTTCCCTGGCTGGCGCTCGCTGGTCCAAGGCAGGGGCGGCTTCGACCGCTCGAAGCTGTTCCGACAGGCGCGCTTGCCGAAACCCTGCTGCGGGATCTCAGAAACCATCTGGCCCTCGGATGCATCGTTGTCGCGGTCGAAGTCAACGGGCGTTACCATCCGGTCGTGCTCAGCGTCACCTCGCGCAAGCGCATTCCGGTCGCGCGGGTTGTTTTTGCCGAAAGCCAGGACATCGTCGCTGACAATCTCGGGGCGCTTGCACGCCTGCTTGTCCTGCGTGGGGTGCCGGTTCTCGCGCTCCAGGTCGAGGAAGGTCGCAACGTCCCGCATGCCTGGGTCTGGAAACGCGGCCTTTGCTACCAGGTGAAGGGCGATTGGGACGACAGATTGATCGATGAGCTCTATTCCGAGCGCGTACTTCTGAAGATGTAGCCGGTGAGAGGCAAAGGAAGAGGAGACGGACGATGCAGAGTGCAGCAGTCCCCACAGACGACATCAGCGCCGAGATCCACGCCTATATCGATCGGCGTTTTCCGGCACTCGCGCCCGTTGCGCCAGACACGGCACTGCTTGACGGCGCGATCGACTCCCTTGGCTTTCTCGAGCTGATCATGTTCCTCGGCGAGCGCTTCGGGGTCTCCATGGAGGATGACGGGTTCGATTTCCAGGAGCTGGCGACACCCGCAAGCCTTGTGCGCTTCGTCTCGCAGGTTCGGGCGTGACGGGATCACCGGTTCTTCTTCATCACCTTCTTGTCCCGCATGCCGAGAGCGGCAGGCGTGCGCTGGTTCATGGCGAGAGGGAACTCGACTATCGCGCCTTCCACGAGGCTGTCGAGCGCTTTGCCGCGGCGCTGTTGCAGGTGGGCGTCGAGCGCGGGGACCGCGTCGCGATCTTCCTGCCGCGCGGTATCGAAGAATGTGTCTCCATCTTTGCGGCCAGCCGGGCTGCCGCCGTTTTCGTGCCGATCAATGCGCTGCTGCGCGGTCCGCAGATCAGCCATATCGTCGCCGATTGCGCGGCGCGTGTCGTCGTTACCAGCCGCGAGCTTGCGCCGATGGTCGCCGAAAGCCTGCATGGCGTTGCCGAAGCGCATATCCTGACCGTCGAGGAAATGGCGGAAGCCGCGCCTGTGGCTGTCCGTGAAAATGCCATCGGCGAGGATCTTGCAGCGATCCTCTATACATCGGGCTCGACCGGGCGGCCAAAGGGCGTGATGGTGTCGCACCGCAACCTTCTGGCCGGCGCGCGTATCGTGCGCACCTATCTCGGCATCACGCCGGAGGAGCGCATTCTTTCCATCCTGCCGTTCAGTTTCGATTATGGCCTCAACCAGCTCCTGACCGCGGTGGAGCAGGGGGCGACGACCGTCATTCTGACGTTCCGCTTCGGCGACGAGATCGTTCGCGCGTTGCGTGACCACAAGATCACCGCCCTTGCCGGCGTGCCGACCATCTGGGCGATCCTGACGAAGGCTGCGCCCCTCCTGCACAAGACCGCCTTGCCGGATTTGCGCTACATCACCAACTCTGGCGGGGCAGTGCCTTCGCAGACGGTCGCGGATCTGCGCAGGATGCTGCCGCAGACGAACGTCTTCCTGATGTATGGCCTCACTGAGGCTTTCCGCTCGACCTATCTGCCACCGGAAGAGCTGGACCGCCGCCCGACCTCGATCGGCAAGGCGATACCGGAATGCGAGATCTTCATCGTGACCGAGGATGGCCGCCGCGCGAGGCCGGGCGAGCCCGGCATCCTCGTGCATCGTGGACCGACCGTTTCGCTTGGTTACTGGAACCGGCCTGAGGAGACGGCCCGGGTGCTGCGGCAGAACCCGTTCCGCCCGCGGGACGAGGGCGGTGACATCGTCTGTTACTCCGGCGATCTGGCCGTTGAGGACGAGGACGGCTTCTTCTCCTTCATCGGCCGCAACGATGCGATGATCAAATCCTCGGGCTACCGCATCAGCCCATCGGAGGTCGAGGAGGCGATCATGAGCACCGGGCGCTTCCGCCAGGTTGCCGTCATCGGCCTGCCGGATGATTTTGCCGGGCAGAAGCTCCATGCCGTGGGCGTGGCGCTGGAGCCGGATGTCAACGCGGCGTCGGTGTTGCAGGCGGTCGCGGGCATGCTCGCGGCCTATATGGTGCCGCGAGGCCTCGAATTCGTCGAGGCTTTGCCGGTGACGCCGAACGGCAAGGTGGACTACCGGCAACTCGTCAGGGAGCGCACGGAAAATGGCTGATCCCGCGGTGAAGATGACGCGTCACGGCTACCCGCTTGCGACAGAGCTTTTCGAGGTGCGAGGCGACGACCTCCATGTCGGTGAGCTTTCCGTGCGCGAGATCGTCTCGCAGATGGGGTCGCCCGCCTATATCTATGACGGTGCGGTCATGCGCCGGGCCTATCGCCGGCTGGCCGCTGTGCTCGACGGTTTTGCCGCCATCTACTACTCGGCCAAGGCCAATCCGGCCCGCAGTGTCATCCGTCTCTTCATCGAGGAGGGGGCGGGCGTCGAGATTGCCTCAATCGGTGAGTACCACGCGGCCATTGCCGCCGGTGCAAAGCCGGAGCGGATCCTCTTCGCCGGGCCCGGCAAGCGCCATGCGGAACTTGCGGCGGTTATCGACGGCGGGATTGGTGAAATCCACATCGAAGGGCATGACGAGATCGCGCGGCTCCGCGCGATCGGCCGGCCGGTCCGCGCCTCGCTGCGCATCAATCCGGTTCCAGCCGTTCAGGTGGGCGCCATGCGCATGGGCGGCAAGGCGACCGCCTTCGGCTTCGATGAGGAAGACCTCGATGCGGCGATCGCGGCCGTGCTTGCCGTACCGAACATCGAACTTGTCGGCATCCATGTTTATGGCGGCACGCAGATCCTCGATGCGGCGGCGCTGATCGAAAGCTGGCGGCATGCCATCACGCTGGCCGCGCGTGTTGCCCGCACGAGCGGGAGACCGCTTGCCACGATCGATCTCGGCGGCGGCCTCGGCATTCCCTATTATGACGGGGACAGGCCGCTCGATCTTGATGCCGTTGCCGCGGCCATTCCCGATCTGATGGCGCTGATACGCTCCGAACCGCTGCTCGCCGGTGCGCGGGCCATCGTCGAGCCGGGGCGCTTCCTTGTCGGTACGGCGGGCCTCTATGTCAGTGAAATCAACGCCGTAAAGACGTCCCGCGGCGTGCGGTTCCTTGTCCTGGAAGGTGGTATGAACCACCATCTGGCGGCTTCCGGTAATCTCGGCCAAGTCATCAAGCGAAACTATCCGGTCGTCGCGCCTGCCCATATGGCGGCTGGACCGGATCTGCCCGCAACGGTGGTCGGCCCCCTTTGCACGCCACTCGATACGCTCGCGCGTGACACGGGGCTGCCGGCGCTTGCCGCCGGGGACCTCGTCGCCGTTCTGCAGTCCGGCGCCTACGGCCTGACGGCAAGCCCGGGGCATTTCCTCTCCCATCCGGCGCCGGCGGAAGCGCTGGTGGAAAACGGCAGGATCGAACGCATCGCCCGCTAGAGCCCGTCAGCTTCATACTGACGGCTCTAGCGTTCTTTGTTTTCGTTTGTCTTTTCGGGAAAACCGGGTTCCACTTTTTCCTGACAAACTCTAGGGGCGCTACAGCTCTTCCAGCGTGTCGCCGAAGCGCTCGATTCCGCGCAGGCGCGTGCGGCCGGCGGGGCCGGCGCGCTCGATCGCGCGCGTCGTGATGAGGTGACAGACGGCCATGACCGAGACGTGGTTGAACAGCGGTCCCGGCGCGAGCGTGTGACAGCGGAAATGCCAGGTGGCACTCGCCCGATGGGTGACGCCTTCATCGGTGAGGTAGAGCAGCTTGGCGCCGCTCTTTTCGATCGCGGTCAGGATGCTGTCCATCTGCGCCACACGGCGACGCAGGCCGAAGACGATGGCGACATCCTTCTCCGTCACGCTGACGAGGTGTTCGCCGAGCGTCTGGCCGGCGCCGGGGATGGCGACGATGTTTTCCACCACCTGCGTCATCTGCCATTGCAGGTAATCGGCAAAGGCATGGCTGCTGCGAAAGCCGACCACCCAGGTCTTGCGCGCGGCCAGGATCGCGTCGGCGACGGCGTCCACCTGCGCATCGGTAATACTCGAGAAGGTGCCTTCGAGATTGGCGATGCCCTGGGCGACATGCGCGCCAAGCGACTGCGCGCCTGCAGCATCCGTCGAGGTGGCGAGGAACAGGCGCGATCCGGTCTCGCGCTCGTCGCGCGCATGGCGGCGGGCTTCCTCGTAGTTCTCGTAGCCGAGCCGGCGGACGAACCGTGTCACGGTTGCATTCGAGACCTGGGCCAGCTTTGCGAGCTCCGATGCCGAATAGCTGGCAAGCTCTCCTGGAAAGTCACAGACGAAGTCGCCGAGTCGCCGCTCTGCCGGATGCAGGTCGTCAAGCGCATCACGCACGCGAAACAGGAACGAACGATCCGTAGAGCCCATCGGAGCCACCGCCTTTCACTTCGAAATCAAGCTTGTAACGGACTTGCAGGACTACGCAAGAATGCCGCTCGGGCCGGGACACAAAGTTTCTTGAAAAAATGATTTCTCACGTGTATTCTAAGAAAATTGATTTTCATGCTGATGCCAAGAGGAGGAGACTATGGCAGCAGAAGGTATGGTGCAGTCCGGCAAATCATCGCCGGCCATTCGGCAACTGGAGGGCGCGCTCACCCGTATCGGAGTGACACGTGCGCACAAGCAGATCATCGCGCTGGTGCTGATCGGCTGCCTGTTCGACAGTTTCGAACAGAACACGATCGGCGTGTCCGGCCCGCTCCTGAAGGAGCATTGGGGGCTGACGGGTACGGATATCGGCTTCCTGAACACGATTACTTTTGGCAGCGCCGCCATCGGCCGCTTGCTTTCCGGTATCCTCGGCGATCGCTACGGCCGCCGTGTCATGCTCACTGTCAATCTCTTGCTGTTTTCGCTCGGCTCCCTAGCCTGCGCGCTGGCGCCGGATTTCATGTTCCTGTGCATCGCCCGGGCCATCGTCGGCTTCGGCGTCGGCGGCGAGATTTCCACCGCCGTCACCATGCTGTCGGAATTCTGCTCGCCGAAATTCCGCGGAACGGCGGCCGGGCTCGTCAATGTGGGCGCGGGCGGCTTCGGCAATTTCCTTGCCCCCGTTTATGGTCTGATGATCTTCAGCATCTTCCCGGGTGAGGATAGCTGGCGCTGGCTCTTCGCCTCGCTTGCGCTGCCGGCCCTGCTGGTCGTTTTCTACCGCCGCTATGTGCCGGAAACGCCGCGCTTCCTCGCCTCGCAAGGGCGGATAGACGAGGCGAACAAGGTGCTCTCGGTGCTGGAATCCGGTTCGCTCCGGCCGAAGAACCTCGTGGTCCGCGAATATCTCTCGAAGGACAACGAGCAGGATGCGCCGCGCGCCAAGGGCGCCTGGAAGGAACTGTTCCGTGCACCCTTCCTCGGCCGCATCGTGCCGGTGTCCATCGCCATCCTGATGAGCTACGGCGCCCAGCTTTCCGTTCTGACCCTGATGCCCGTCATCTTCGTCTCGATGGGCTATACGCTGCAGGGCAGCCTGCTCTACAGCATGATCATCCAGAGCGGCAGCGTCCTTGGTGCCATCGCGGCCTCGATGTTCGGCTACTACTTCCCGCGCAAGCGCGTCCTGACCGTCGGTGCGATCTGCGCCTGCCTTGCCGCGCTTTCCATCATGCAGTTCGGCACCACCATCTATCTGGTGCTGTTCTTCGGCGCGCTGTTCCAGTTCTTCGTGCTTCTCCTGAACACGTCCATCTGGATCTATGCGCCGGAACTCTTCCCGACCCGCATCCGCGCCTTCGGCGTCGCCTTCATCCTGGCGGCAGGCTCAGCTGCCGGATCCTTCGTGCCGACCATCTCGGGTGCGCTGTTCGACAGCTACGGCATGGGTGGGGTCTTCGGCCTCGCCGCCGCCATGTACGCCATCTTCGCCATCTGCATCCGCCTCGGACCGGAAACCTATGGCATGTCGATGGAAGATATCACGCAGCGGGCGGACGCCACCACGGCAAGTGACAACCTCGTCGCAGAGCCCGCAAAAGCAGGAGCCTGACAAGAGCATGACCCCGCACATCCTGTTGATCAATCCCAACAGCTCCGAGCCCACCAGCGAGATGATGCACGCCATCGCGCTGGCCTCTTCGGCGGGCCGGCTGGTGGTGAAGACCGTCACCGCGCGCCGCGCGCCGGGCATGATCGTCACCCCCGAGCAACTGGCCGCCTCCGCCGCTGAAGTGGTGGAACTCGGCACCGCGCAAGGGCGGGATTGTGCGGGGATCATCGTCAGCGCCTTCGGCGATCCCGGCCTTGCGGAGCTTCGCCGCAAGGTCGCGGTCCCGGTGGTGGGCATCTGCGAGGCCTCGATGATCGAGGCGTCGCGGGGCGGCCGGGCCTTCTCCGTAGCCACTTCGACGCCTGACCTGATCGAGGCCATCGGCCAGCGGGCGCACGATCTCGGTCTTGCCCATCTCTACAGGGGTATCCGCTGTACCGAGGGCGACCCCGTCGCGCTTGCATCCGATCCGGGCTTGCTCACCGAGGCGCTCTCCGGTGCGGTGCACGCGTGCATCTTCGAGGACGGAGCCGAAGCCGTCATCATCGGCGGCGGCCCGCTCGGCCAGGCGGCAGAAAAGCTGCGTCCGCGCTTCGATCAGCCCGTGCTCGGCCCGATCCCCTGTGCGGTCGAGCGCATCATCGGCCTCGTCAACGTGGCCAGCGATGCGCCGCAGGCGGCAGAGAGCTAAACTTCGACTGGCCGGGCATGCTCGGCCTTCGTGCCGAACACCCGGCGATACCGTTCGATTTCGGCGGGATCGCCGGTTGCTTTCAGCGGATTGTCCGAAAGCTTGACCGCCGGCCGGCCGTTGGCACTCGTCACCTTGCAGACGAGCGAGATCGGATCGAGCCCGCTGCCGCCATCCGGATCGCAGCCGCGGAAATCGTTGGTGAGATTGGTGCCCCAGCCAAAGCTCATGCGCACCCGCCCATGGAAATGCCGATAGGTTTCCTCGATCGTATCGACATCCATGCCATCGGAGAAGATCAGCAGCTTTTCCCGCGGATCGCGCCCCTTCTCCTGCCACCAGCGGATGATCTGCTCGCCGCCGGCGATCGGCGGGGCGCTGTCCGGCCGGAAACCGGTCCAGTCCGCCACCCAGTCCGGCGCCTCGGCAAGGAAGGCAGTGGTGCCGAAGGCGTCCGGCAGGGCGATGAGGAGATTGCCGTTGTAGTGCTGCCGCCACTCCTCCAGCACCTGGTAGGGCGCGGCGGCAAGCGCCTTATCATTCTCGGCCAGTGCGGCTGCGACCATCGGCAGTTCATGCGCATTGGTGCCGATGGCCTCGAGGTCCGCATCCATCGCGAGCAACACGTTGGATGTGCCGATGAAGCGCTCGCCAAGCCCTTCCTTCAGGGCCTCCACGCACCAGCGCTGCCACAGAAAACCGTGCCGGCGGCGCGTGCCGAAGTCGGAGATGACGAGATCCGGCAGATGCCGCAACCGCTCGACCTTCTCCCAGAGCCGGGCCTTGGCGCGGGCATAGAGCACGTCGAGCGCAAAAAGCCCCTTGTCGCGCATCGCCGCCCGGGATTTCAGCTCGTTGATGATGACGAGTGCCGGGATCTCCCACATGCTGGTATGGGTCCACGGCCCTTCGAAATGCAACTCGTACTGCCCGTCCACCTTGCGCAGCTCGTAGTCGGGCAGGCGGAAGGCGGCGAGCCAGGCGATGAAGTCCGGGCCGAACATGCGGGCCTTGCCGTAAAAACTGTTGCCCGCCAGCCAGATCAGTTCCTTCTTGGTGAAACGAAGCTCCCGGGCATGGTCAAGCTGTGCCCGCAGCTCCCCTTCGTCGATGACTTCGGCAAGCCGCACGGTTTTCGTCCGGTTGATCAGTGAAAAGGTCGCTTGGACATCCGGATGCAGCTGGCGGATCATCTGGAGCATCAGCAGCTTGTAGAAATCCGTGTCGAGCAGGCTGCGCACGATCGGGTCGAGCCGGAAATTATGGTCGTAGGTGCGGGTCGCGAAATCGGTGACGGCCATCCGGCTCCTCCTGAACGATGCTCGAGAGGGGTATAGCGCACCGCCAAACGCTTCGGAATGCTTCTCTGGCTTCAAGAGCAGTACGGGCAGCATCCGGGCTGATGTTTTGGGGTCGGGAGTCTTGCGCACCTTCTCGGGGCATGGGTGACCTCGACACGAGGCCGCCACCCATATCGCCTGTAAATCCCCGATGCTCAGATGGAGATGACGGCTTCGGCACCGATGCCGCGGATCGTGCCGTGCGGTGTTGTCTCGGGGGACGTGCCGGCAGACGGAAGAAGGCGGATGCTTTTCACGTTGCCGGGGGCCAGATGGAACCAGTTGTCGGAAGGCCGGAAGCCGTCGATCTCGATGGCGACCGACTGGGCGAAACGATCGGCCGAGAGGTCGAGCAGCCAGCCATCCGTGTCCTGCCGGAGCGTCGCCGTCAGGCTGGCGGAAAAGAACGCCTCTGCCCGGCCGAGCGGAAAATGGAAGGCTTCCGCGGCCACCGTCCCGTCCGTATCGATGAGCCGGCCGACCGTGACGTCATGGGAGGGCGGGCCGAAGCGGAAGGCGTAGGTCGTGTCGAAGAAGGCGCCGAAGAGCGCGGTTGCCGGCAGCGTTTCGGCGGAATGCGGGGCGAGCGTGATCTCTCTACGACCGGAGACCACCGGCTGCCGTCCATGGCGCAGGCAGGAAAGCTCCAGCATCAGCCGCCGCTCCTCCGGGCCGTCGTTCCTTACATGGATGTCGAGGCCGTTGGTGCCTTCGTCACAAAGCGTGATCTGCATGGGCCGGAAGGCGCGGCGCAGCGCATGCCAGACGGATTTCGGTAGGCCGGTCGCATCGACGATACCCCAGCCGGCGCCGGGCAGTAGATCCTGGAAGGTCCAGACGAGCGCGCCATTGCAGGTGGATTGCTCCCGCCGCCATTCGGCGAAGATCGCCTCCATCACTTCGCCGACGACGGCGCGGGAGAGATCGAGATAGCGGGCCGGGTCTTCGCGCCGCAGACGCGCCGGCTCGTGTCCGTAAAGGAGGGTGAGGTAATGGTCGCGCACATCCTCGAAATCCCAGGAGGCGCCGCGGTCACGCGGCACGCGGGCCTTCCAGCGCGGATCGTGCACGGGGGGCACGGGCAGATGCGCGTCGAGCGTTGCTTGTTCCGGCACATTGGCGAAGGCGAGGCTTTCGGCGGAAAAACGCACGTTTGCGCGGCGCGCATCCTCCAGCGGCCGGCAATAGGCGCCGACACCGTAATAATGCGTGACGCCGGCATCGGGCGAAAAGGGCATCGCCCCGCCGCTCGGCGAATTCTCGACATAGGGCACGTCGGGACGATGGGCGGCAACGAGCGCGGGCAGGATATCGAGCGTCAGCGGCCCCGCCCAGGCCGTCTCCGGCAGACCGAGCATGGCCGCCTGCTGGTCGATCTCGCTGCCGCCGCAGAGCACGGCGAGCGACGGCGAGGCGGCGGTGGCATCGAGGAACTGCGCGACTTCGGCCCTGACATTCTCGAGGAAGGCCGGATCGTTTGCCGGGTAATCGAAATTGGCGAATTGGAAATCCTGCCAGACGAGAAGGCCGAGCTCGTCGCACAGCGCGAAGAAATCCGGCGTCTCGTAGGCCATGGTGCCGCCGATGCGCAGCATGTTCATGTTGGCCTCGGCCGCAAGCGTCAGCAGTGGTTCGTAGCGCGCGCGCGTGCCCGGCAGATCGACGATATCGGCATTGGTCCAGACCGCCCCGCGGCAGAAGATTTTGACGCCGTTGACATGGAGAGCAAAGTCGCGGCCATCGGCGCCGCGATCGATCTCGATGCGGCGGAAGCCGGTGCGGCCGAGTTTTTGGCGTACACCGTCGACGACGAGGGTGATGTCGTGCAGAACCGGCTTGCCATGGCTGCGCGGCCACCAGGCTTCGACATCGGGAATGCTGAGGCTGGCGCTAAAACTATGCGCGCCGTTCGGGATCGCTTCGACGGCAACGCCCGCACATTCCACCACTGGCGCGACTGCACCCGAGAGCGTGAAGCCGATCTCGAGCTGGCCCTTGCCGTTCTCGTGCAGGCGCGCGGAGAGGCGGATTTCTGAGGCAACGGCTGGGCTCGGCCGTGTGAGGCGCACGGGCCGCCAGGGGCCGGCGGCGTGGACTTCCGGGCACCAGCCCGGCATGCGGCCGAGCAGGGTGGTGCGCACGAGGCGCAAGCCCTGCGGCGTGATCATCTGCGGCCGCCAGCGGGCGCGGGGGCCGCGTCTTTCCAGATGCGGTTTCAGCGCGCGGAAGCAGAGAGCCAGGCGGTCGTTGCCGGTGAGGGTGACGGGCAGGCTGTGGCGTACGAACATGCTGTCGGAGGAGAGAACCAGCGTGCCGTTCCACCAGACCTCGGCGATCGTCGCGAGCCCGTCGAACTGCAGCAGAGCCTCGCCGGGTGCTTCGCCGGAGAGATCGAGCGTGTACCAGGCGTCGAGATGGTCGAGCGGCTGCGGGGCGGTACGGTCGAAACGGCCGGCCCGTTCGAGTGCACCAGCAACGGTCCCGGGCACGGGAGCGTCGAGGAAATCGGGAAGGCTGTCCAGCGCCGCGGGATCAGCCGCAGCGTTGGCCACTGTCAGCGCCATGCGCCAACCGGTGGAAAGCGCCTTTCCGGTTTCGGGCATTCCGTCTTCCTTCAGTCGACGCGGGTGGCCAGTTGAGCCATCAGACTATCCCACGCTTCGATCGCCGGATCGAGTGCCGTTGCCAGCGGATCGAACTTCCTGCGCGTCACGGCACGGGCAAGCTGAAACTGCACGGACTTCGCCGTTTCCGAGATTTTGCGCGCGGCCTCGGCCGCCTCGTTCAGGCTGCCATCCGGCGCGAGCCAGTCGAGATGGCTGCCGGCGAGTTCGAAATTCGCACCGAGCTGGCGCAGCGTGTTGAAGGCGTATTTGTGGAAGAAGCCGAAGGGGCGATCGGCCACCGCTTCCACCTGGCCCGGAAAGACCTTTGCGAAGGCCGCAACCGGATTTTCGGCGGGGCGGCGGGCGAAATGCACGGCGGCGAGGCGTTTTGCCTCGCGGCGCAGATGGGTCTCGTCCGGCCGCTTTTCCGGGAATTTGGCGAATTCCGTGTAGGGCAGGAAGGGCAGGTCGTCGGGGCCGTCGTTCAGATGAAACAGACCGTCGAAATCCGCGCCTTCCAGCCGGAAGAAGCCGGCATTGTGGAAGTAATCGAGCCGCTTTGCCTGAAGGTCCAGCCGGTTGATCGCGACCGTCGTCTTGCCGTGCTCCTGGCCGTAGGCGACGCCGCGGGTATCCGGCATGTAGAAGCTGTCCATCTCAACGAGGCAGAGGCGGCCGCGCGCGATCTGGGTCGCGACATGGCTCTCCACTTTGTCGAAAATGGCAAGTTCCGTGCAGCGGATGCCGTAGAGGCTTTCCAGGTCTTCCAGCGGCACCTTGAAGAAGGTGAACTGGTCGCCCTCGAAATCCTGGGTCAGGGAGAAGCCGAGCATCGCCTCCGGGGCGCTCCCGAAGGCGTTCAGCACCTCGATCCAGAGATCGACATAGCAGTTCGTCTCCGGCCACATGCGCTCCGCATCGTGCAGCGCGTGCGGCCGAAAGGTCTCGGGGGCTGCCCCGGGGAAGACGGCGGCCATGCTCAGTCCTGATATCCGAGCGTCTTGCGAACGTCGTCCGGCCAGGCGGCGATATCCATGCCGTGGCGGGCGAAGAGGGCAAGTGCGATGCGCTCCAGGCCAAAACCGACGCAGGCGGTGTGCGCGACGTCGCCGTTTTCAAGATTGAGCCCCCACTTCGCGCCAAAGGCGTCCTGGTGATAGTTGAAGCTCATGCAGGCGGTCGGCTTGGCGGCCGAGGTCACGGGGATGAGCAGCTCGAACTTCAGGTTCTGGTCGCGCTGATTGTTGGCCAGCATGCGGCCGGCGCGGCCGAAGAACGGGTCGTTCGCCACATCCATCGTCACGTCGAGGCCGACCTTGGCCATCATGTCGAGGCCGCGGTCCATCCAGGTCTGGCGGAAGGTCGTCACATGCTCCTGCGTGCCCATGCAGACATATTCGCGCATGCGGAAAAGCTGCTGGCGGGCCGGATCGTTCGAGGGCTCGTGGCGGAAGCAGTAGGACTGCAGATCGTAGAGACCACCCTTAGCCGGCAGGCGGCCGCGCTTGGCAATCGTCGGATAGAGCGGATAGCAGGCCGCCGGCGTCAGCACGATGTCGGTCGCCTTCTGGTCCTTGGTCCAGTCGCCGCCGACCTCCATGCATTGCAGGAGGCTCATATGGTCGAGTTCGCCGCCGCAGAAGCTGTGCACGGTGCCGGCGAGCTGCGGAAAGCTCTTCATGTAGCCCGAGGTTTCGAAATGCGCGCGGTTCATGCCCGGCGGAAAGCGCATCGCCTCCGCGCCGTCGGCGCCGCCATAGGCGTCGATCAGCCGCTCGAAGCGGGCGATGACATCCTCGAAGGCGCCGCTGCGGCCGTAAAGGCCTTCGACGCCGGTGTCGATGAGGAGGCCCGAATCGAAGAGCCGGTCGAGAAGGGAGGTCTGCATGTCCATGGTGTCACCCGATCAGGCTGGTGTCCTGCTTGTGCACAAGCAGGAGGTTCGACGTGTTGCCGAGGATGCGGTCGTTGGAGATCATGAGCTGGGCGGAATGCGCGTCGCGCAGATGCCGGCCGAGGCTGAAGGGCGTGCCGTTCTTGTAGCCCATGATGCCGCAGATCAGCATGGCCTGGTTGATGATGGTGAGGATCGTTTCGGAGGAGGCGATCTTCACATTGTTCATCGCCACGGCAAAGCCCATGGAGGAGAGGCGGTCCGGATCGGCCTTGGCCGCTTCATATTCCTTGAGGCCCGCAATTGTATTCGATTTGACGAGCTGGAGAAGATTCGAGGCTTCCGCAAGCCGCAACGCGCCGGGTGGTGTCACGCCGGGGCTTTTGCGCGCGGCGGCGCGCACGAAGGCCTGTGCACGGGCGACGGCGTTGACGGCGATGCCGTACCACACTGCGCTCCAAAGCAGGTGCGAGGTGGCGAGCATCGACTGTGCCGCGATCTCGGCGAAGGGTTTGGGCAGGATCTGCGCCTTCGGCGCCTCGCCCTTGAACAGCCAGCCGTCCGAGCAGGTCCCGCGCATGCCGAGCGTATCCCAGACATGGGTTTGCGCGAGCGTATACTGGTCCCTGGTGAAGACGGTCATCACCTGGTCGGTCGAGGCGGCGTCCGCATGGGCGCGCGAGGTGATGAGGATCGCGTCGGCATGGGCACCGTAGGAGATGACGGTGGCGTCCTTGGTAAGGCGGCAGGTGTCGCCGGTAATCTCGATGGCGCAGATGCTGTTGCGCAGGTTGCCGCCGATGCCGCCCTCGGTCGTTGCCGAGGCGAGGAGAAGCTGTTCGTCGGAAACGCGGCGCATGAAGCCCGAGTGCCAGGCATCACCCGCGCCGTGTGAGACGAGGCTCGACAGCTTGATATGGTGCATGGCGAAGACCATGGCGGCGGCCGAGCAGGTCTGGCCGAGCACCGAGCAGATTTCGGCGATTTCAGAGACGGAGGCGTCCTCGCCGCCGAGCGTGGCGGGAATCTGGATGGACAGCAGCCGTTCGGCGATCATCGCATCGACGGCTTCCCGCGGGAAGCGGCCCTTGGCGTCCACGTCGTCGGCATGTGCTGCGGCCACGGCGGAGACGCGCTCGGCGCGTTCCGTCAGCCCCTTTCCGACGGTGAGTGTCATTCGGCGGCCTCCGTGCTCCCGACAAGGCCCGACACCGCCTTCGTGATCGCGTCGATGCTTTGGAAGGACTTGCGGTTGAGCAGGTTGTCGGGGAATTCGACGTCGAAGGCGTCTTCGATGCCGAGCATCACCTGCACGGAAGCAAAGGAGGAGAGGCCGGCTGCATAGAGATCGGCATCGTCCGCGAGCTGATCGACCGGCGTCGGCAGGCCACCGTGTTTCGCCAGGATATCACGAATCTTCTGCTTCATGGTCTTCTCCGTCGTTTTCATTGCCGGCCGGACAGCGGGCTCTTGGCTTATCGTTCCTCAAAGGCATAACCGACGGTTGATAAGATCGGCTGAAAGGACATGGATAAGATTTCGTGAAGCGGGTGGGATTGCTGGATTGAACCGAGGCGTACCATTGCGGTGCTTTGTGAAGAAGGTGGTAACAGTCCCGGTTTTTCAGGGCGTTGGAGGAAGTGTGTTATGTCCTGAAATGGTGCGTCCCGCCGGCGTAAAAACTCCGTTAGCCATAAACGCAGGACGTGTAGGATTGAATGACAAAGAGGGTTGAAGTGGCCGTTTCCGGCGGTTCGGGAAGAGCGGTTTGCGGTTGCCAACGACGATGCGACCCTTCGGTATCTGGATCGACATCGCCTTTCAGCGCCTGCGCCTGAAGCCGACGGCAGCCTTGAGCAGCCGGTCGTGGCGCTCCGGTTGAACTCTTGCCGGAGGTGCTCTTTCGGGATTGGGAGGCGGGATATGGGCGACCTCTGCCTCGTACAGTGAAGAAAAGCCGTTTCGGAGGACTACAAAAGTTGTCGCCTGAGCAGCGCCTCGAGCCAGTCGGCGAAGACCTGCAACCGACGGGAGAGGTGCTGGCGGTGCGGGTATAGCAGGGCCATCGGCATCGGCTCGGCGCGGTGATGGGGCATGATCTCGACCAGTTCTCCGGCTTCCAGGTGCCCTCTGACGTCATAGGCCGGTATCTGGATCAGTCCGAGGCCGGCGAGACAGCAGGCGATATAGGCCTCCGCACTGTTGACGGTGACGCGTCCCTGCATCTGCATCCTGTGCAGCGTCCCGTTTTCAAGCCATTCCCAGTCCTCGACCCGACCGCTGGAAGGCGAGGCGTAGTTGATCGCCCGGTGATCCCGGAGATCGTCTGGCGTGTGCGGCGTTCCGTGAAGCGCCAGATAGGCCGGGCTGGCGACGTTGATGAGCGGCAGTCTGCCGATCGGGCGTGCGATCAGGCCGGAATCACCGAGCGAACCGACGCGCAGAACGCAATCGACGCCGTCTTCGACGAGATTTACCGCGCGGTCGGTGACGCCGAGATCGATGTCGATCTCGGGATAGTCGTCAAGGAAGCCGGGCAGGGCCGGCGCGACGATCAGGCGTCCGATCCGGCCGGGCACGTCGATTCGCAGCTTTCCCGATGGCCGTGCGGATGTCTGGCGGAACAGGTTTTCCGTGTCCTCGACATCGGCGATGACGCGCTGGCAGCGTTCGTAGAAGGCCACGCCGTCCTGGGTCGGGGAGACCTTGCGCGTGGTGCGATAGAGCAGCCGCGCGCCGACGCGGCCCTCCAGTTCCTGAACGGCTGCCGATACGGAAGAACGGGCAATCCCCAGCGTATCGGCGGCGCGGGTGAAGCTTGCCTGCTCGACGACACGCGCGAAAATGCGGAACAGATCGATACGGTCCACGTGTTCTATCCACTCGATTGCACGGAATTTCTGACAAGTGATGTCAGAATGGCCGTCTTTATCGGCTGATCCTAGACGATATGTTCTTCCCAAGAAAGCGATCGCTCATGTGATCGCGGAACCGGCAAAGGAGGCCGCCCATGACCGACCACAGCATTAAAGGCAAAACCGTCATCATCGCCGGAGGCGCGAAGAACCTTGGCGGGCTGGTCGCCCGTGACCTCGCGGCACATGGCGCGAAGGCGATCGCAATCCACTACAACAGCGCCGCCAGCAGGGCGGAGGCCGACGCCACCGTGGCCGCCGTCAAGGCCGCGGGCGCGGAGGCCGTCGCCTTCCAGGCCGACCTGACGACGGCCGGTGCCGTCGAAAAACTGTTCGTCGATGCGGTCGCTGCCATCGGCCGGCCGGATATCGCCATCAACACCGTCGGAAAGGTGCTGAAGAAGCCCATGCTCGAGATCAGCGAAGCCGAATATGACGAGATGAGCGCCGTCAACGCCAAAACGGCCTTCTTCTTCATCAAGGAAGCAGGCCGGCATCTCAACGACAATGGCAAGCTGGTGACGCTCGTCACGTCCCTGCTCGGCGCCTTCACGCCCTTTTATGCGAGCTATGCCGGCACCAAGGCGCCGGTCGAGCATTTCACGCGGGCCGCGTCCAAGGAGTTCGGTGAGCGCGGCATCTCGGTAACGGCGATCGGGCCGGGCCCGATGGATACACCCTTCTTCTATCCGGCCGAGGGAGCCGACGCGGTTGCCTATCACAAGACCGCCGCAGCCCTGTCGGGGTTTTCGAAAACCGGCCTCACCGATATCGAGGATATTGTCCCCTATATCCGCTTCATGGTTTCCGATGGCTGGTGGATGACCGGCCAGACCATCCTCGTCAACGGCGGCTACACGACGAAGTAGGGGCGAGGGGCGGCCTTCCTCCCACGGGATAGGCCGCCTTCTGTCCGCCGGGATGGTCGTGGCGGCGCATTCCGGTTTTCGGGATCACACGGGGCTGCTGACGGGAGCGGTGCTCTCGCGGACGATGATTTCGACCGGCAGGATCGTCTCCGCGGGGATGTCCTCCGCCTTCTCGCCATTCATGAGTTGCAGCAGCACGGTGGCCGCGGTCTGGCCGGCACTGTGCTGGAGGATGCGGACGGTCGTCAACCGGGGGCGGATGAGGTCGAGAAACGGCATGTCGTTGAAGCCGGTGACGGAAACCTCGCGCGGGCAGTCGATGCCGCGCTCGCGCAACTCGTCGATCGCGCCCAGTGCAAGACGGTCGTTGGCGCACAGGACGGCCGTGAATTTCCGGCCCGGTACCAGGAGATCCCGGATGCAGCGTGCGCCTTCCTGCTCGTCGAAGCGCCGGGCGGTTGCCACGAGGTCGGGGCGGAACTCCAGTGAAAGGGCAGCAGCGGCGTTGCGGAAGGCGGCAAGGCGAAGCTGGCCGGTCGACAGGTCCTGCGGACCGGCGAGATGGGCAATGTCGCGATGGCCGAGATCGCGCAGGTGGCGCAGCATCTCGCAGATGCCGGCGTCCTCGTCGTTGATGATATAGGGAATCTGCGAGTTCTCGACCATGCGGTTCAGCGTCACCACCGGCAGGCCTTCGGCTGCGGCCCGCGCGATGGACGGATCGCTTCTCAACACGGCCGCGTGAATGATGCCATCGACGCCGCGGTCCCGCAGCACGTCGACAAGACGGCTTTCCCGATCCCGTTCGCTATCGGTGTTGACGATGATCGATGCGTAGCCCAGCGGCTCGAGAACGCTCTCGATACCGCGCAGGATAGGCGGAAAGATCACGTTGGTGATGTCGGGAATCATCACGCCGACGGTCATCGTGCGATTGGTCCGAAGCCCGGCGGCAATGCGGTTCGGCCGATATCCCAAGGCATCCGCCGCAGCCTGGATGCGGCTGGCAACCTCTTCCGTGATCGATTTGCGCTCCACAGGATCAAGCGCCCGGGAGACGGTGGATACGTGTACGCCTGTCTCCCGGGCGATATCCTTCAGCGTAACCCGTTTCTGCCGCATCTGATCCCCTCTGATTTTTCCATATTAGCAGATGACGGATGGCGCACGCAATCGTTTGCGAAAATCCTTGACCAAACGCAAGTGCCATGATACCTCATCTTCGCAATCGATTGCATGAGCACTTGGAGGAGAGCTCCTGCATCGGGCAGATACCGGTTCGTCGTGGAGGGCGACCGGGAAAATACCCCTAATGATCCCGGACGGGGAATGCGGCAGCGTCCGCAGGGCTTCCTTTACCGGGCACGAAATTCAGCCGGGCTCCCCGCGGTGGGCGCCCGGTCGCGGATACAATCGATCGCTAACGGGAGGAAGGCGTATGAGATTGAATACATTGCTCGCGGCAACGGCCGCTGTGGCGATTACGGCCAGTGCGGCCCATGCGGAAAATCTGAGGATAGGCGCTTCGCTGCCGATTACCGGGGGACTCTCGGTCAGTGGCGAAAAACACAAGCGGGGCTACGAGCTCTGCACGAAACTGATCAACGAAGCCGGCGGCATTCTCGGCCGGCAGGTCGAGCTGATCGTCAGCGACAACCGGTCCGACACGGCGACCGCGATCAACCAGTACGAACGTTTCATCAATGTCGACAAGGTCGAGGCGGTATATGGCACGTTTTCGAGCCGCCTGACCTTCCCGGTCGCCAGCATCCTTTCGAAATACAACATGGTGCACGCCATTCCCTCGGGCGGGGCGCTGCGCATCTACGAGCAGGGCTACAAGAACCTGTTCTACTTCCAGGTCAACGCCGCTGAATATACCGGCAAGGACGTGGCCGCGGTGATCAAGCAGCTCATTCCGGCCGGCGAAGCGCCGAAGAGTGTGGCCGTGGTTTCAGCGGACGACTTCTTCGCCAATGCCATCGAGGCGGGTCTGCTCGGGCAGAAGGTGAAGGACCCCGCGACCGACAAGGAGATCGCCGATCTGGCACCCGGTTACCTCGCGGATGCGGGTATCGAGGTCCTGATGAAGGAGAAGTGGCCGGAGGAAGGTTTCAACGACTGGCTGAACCTTGCCAATTCGGTCAAGCGCTCCGGTGCCGAGATGGTCATCGGCCTCACGGCATCGGCGGAAGAAGCGGTGCAGTTGACCCGCAGCCTCAAGACCGTCGGCGCCACTCCCAAGCTGGTCTATCTCAGCCAGGGAGCGCAGACGGAGTTCATCGAGGGCGTTGGCAAGGAAGCGGCCGATGGCGTGCTGATCCACACCACCTGGCACAAAGACGTGCCGTTCGAGAGCACGCTGGCCGGCAAGCCGTTCAACAACGCTGACTTCGTCAAGGCCTTCACCGCCGAATACAGTGTCGAACCGGACGAGGACAGCGCCATTCCGTTCGCCGTCTGCCAGGGTATCGAGCAGGCGATCCTCGGAGCGGGGACCACCGACAATGCCAAGATGGGCGAATGGCTGCATGCGCGCACCAAGGAGGACCCGGTCCGCACGGTGCTTGGCCGCTTCTCCTGGGATGACGTCGGCCTGCCGGTGGAGAAGTCCCACATCATGACGCAGTGGCAGGATGGCAGCCTGAAGTTCGTCTACCCGACTGGCGAATTCGAGGGCGTATCGCCGTTCAGCTATCCCAAGAACGGGTTCTGAGAAGACAGGCAGTGGAGGGGTGCCCGCCCGGGCATCCTTCCCGTCGCCGGCCATTGTCAGCGCAACTGCGAAAGGTAGATGGCGCATGCTGGAAGTGAAGAACCTCTGTAAGCATTTCGGCGGCATCAAGGCTGTCGACGGTGCGACGTTCACGGTTGAGAAAGGCGCGATCACCGCCCTGATCGGACCGAACGGCGCCGGAAAGACGACGGCGTTCAACTGCATCAGCCGAACGGCGGCGCCGACATCCGGCGAGGTCTGGCTCGATGGCGAGCGGATCGACCACCTCCGGCCGCACAAGATCACGGCCAAGGGCCTCAGCCGGACGTTCCAGATCTCGCGCAACCTCGGCGACATGACGGTGATCGAGAATGTCATCGTTCAATCCCGGGTCGAGGGCCTGCGCGGCCTGTTCCGCCCCGCCATGTCGCGGGAGGAGAAGGACAAGGCGATGTCGATCCTCGATTTCCTCGGCATCACCCGCATCGCCCACGAGGATGGTCACAATCTCTCCTACGGGCAGAAGAAGCTCATGGACCTCGCCGCGCTTTTGATGTCCGACCCGAAGATCATCCTGCTCGACGAGCCGGCCGGCGGGGTCAACCCGTCGCTGATGGAAGAGATCGTCGGCCATATCCGCGCGCTCAACGACAAGGGCCTGACGGTGCTGATCGTGGAGCACAACATGGACCTGATCATGCGCCTCTCGCACAAGGTCGTGGTCATGGCGCACGGCAAGGTCATCTGCGCCGGCACGCCCGACGTCGTGCGCAGGGATCCCCACGTGCTGGATGCCTATCTCGGCGGCGTCCTGGAAGATGAGGCCGCCTGATGACGAAACTTCTTGAGGTCACCAACATCACCGCCGGCTACGGCGACGGCCCCGCCATCATCGATGGGGCGCATCTGACCGTCGAGCCCGGCAAGGTCCATTGCATCATCGGCCCCAACGGTGCCGGCAAGTCGACGCTGCTCAAGGCGATCTGCGGCATGCTGTCGATCCGCAAGGGCGACGTTCTGTTCAAGGGCGAGCGGCTGAACGGGCTGCGCCCAGACCAAATCCTGCGCAAGGGCATCTGTTTCGTGCCGCAGGAACGGGCGCTGTTTGCGAAGATGACCGTGCGGGAGAACCTGCGCATGGGCGGTTTCATCCTTGACGACAAGAAGGAGCTGGAGCGCCGCATCGAAGGCATTCTCGAACGTTTCCCGATCCTTCGCGAGCGTGCCGACCAGCATGCCGGCACGATGTCCGGCGGCCAGCAGCAGACGCTCGCCATGGCCCGCACGCTCATCATCAAGCCGGACATCGTCATGCTGGACGAGCCGTCCCTCGGTCTTGCGCCGAAGGTCGTCCAGGAGATGTTCGACATCATGAAGATGATGTCGGCGGAAGGCGTCACCGTCCTCCTCGTCGAACAGAACGCGCTGATGGGGCTCAGGAACGCCGACTGGGGCGTGGTGCTCGATCTCGGCCGGACACTGTTCGAAGGCCCGGCCGCCACGGTGCTGGCCGATCCGCGCATCCAGGAACTCTACCTCGGCGGCAAGAAGGCCGCCTGACGAGGAACAGACATGGCAGAGATATTGCAGATACTGATCCTGGGCCTGGCGCTTGGCGGCGTCATCGCTCTCATGGGCTCCGGCCTGTCGCTTGTCTTCGGCGTGATGCGCATCGTCAATCTCGCCCATCCCGCGCTGATCATCGGCGGCGCCTACATCACCTACCTGGCGTTCAAGACGTTCGGTATCGACCCGATCGCCATGCTGCCCGTCGCGGCCGTTGCGATGGCGGCCGTCGGCGTGGTGCTCTACCGGCTGCTGTTCCAGCGAGAGACCAAGAGCGCCAAATACTCCGAGATGACCGTGCTGCTCACCTTCGCGTTGGCGATGATGGTGGAGGGGCTGCTTGGTGGCCTGTTCACAAACACGCAGCGGGTGACGTCGCCCGACTACGCCACCGCGGCGTTCTTCATCGGCGACGTCTTCATCCCCAAGGGGCAGCTCTATGCCGGTCTCGTCTCGCTGGCGATCATCGCGGCGCTGTCCCTGTTCCTCAAATATTCGCGGCTCGGCTATGCCATCCGTGCCACGACGCAGAACCGCGAGGCGGCCGAACTCCTCGGCGTCAACGTACAGTTCATCAGCGTGCTTGCCTTTGCCATCGGCATCGGTCTTGCGGGTGCTGCCGGATCGCTGGTCAGCTTCGTGTTCAGCTTCTTTCCGGCCAAGCACTGGGAGTGGATCGCCATGCTGATGTCGGTGGTCGTTCTCGGCGGCATGGGCAGCATTCTCGGCACGGTGGTCGGCGCGCTGGTCTTGTCCGTCATCGCCGCCTTTGTCGGCACCTGGATCGGGGCGACCTGGTCGACGCTGACCTTCTTCCTCGCCCTTTTCATCATTCTGCTGGTTCGGCCACAGGGCCTGTTCGGCGAAAAACCGGAGATGGCATGATGGCCGTTACCCTTCAGGATTCCAGCGCCAGCGCTGTCATCGAGGCGCGCCGCGCCCACAACGAGAAACTGTCGCGCAAGGCGGACCAGACCCGCGCGACCTGGTTCCCGCTCACCTTGCTTGCGCTGCTCGCCGCACTGCCGCTGCTGCAATTTACCGGGAACTACAATTACGTCTTGCACCTGGTGCTGTTCACCGCCTCCTACGTCGCCATGGCCTCGGGCTGGAACATCCTCGGCGGCTTTGCCGGTTACGTCTCGCTCGGCCACGCGGTGTTCTTCGGCGTCGGGGGGTATTTCTCCGGCATGCTTCTGGCGCGCTACGGCATTTCCACGCTGATCACCGCGCCGATTGCCGGCCTCGTTGCCGCAGCCCTCGGCTATGCCGTCGGCATGGTCACGCTCAAGGTACGCGGCCCGAGCTTCATCATCTCGTCGATCGCCCTTTTGATGATCGCCCGTATCCTGTTCGACAACTGGCACTTCATCGGTGGTGCCAACGGTCTCACCCTGCCGCCGAATGACCTGTCGGTGCAGTGGGCGAAGGTGCCGTACTACTATGCCATGCTGGCGATCGCGGCCTTCACCGTATGGTCGGCCTACAAGATCAAGCACTCCAAGTTCGGCCTTGGTCTGCGGGCTCTCTCCAAGGACGAGATCAAGGCGGAAAGCGCCGGCATCGACACGCGCTTCTACAAGGTTTCGGCTTTCGCACTCTCGGCCTTCTTCGTCGGCATGGCGGGTGCGGTATGGGGCGAGTACCTCACCTATCTCCGGCCGAACATTTTCCTGCTCATCCTGATCTCGGCCAACATGGTGCTGATGTGCATCCTCGGCGGCAAGGGCACGATCGCCGGACCGGTGATCGGCGCGGTCCTCATCGTCGCGCTCAACGAGCTCTTCGTCGCCACCATGGGGGCATCCGAAATCAACATCCTCGGCACCGGCCTGGTGATGGCGCTCGGCCTGATCTTCTTCCCGCTTGGACTGGTCGGGACCCTCGCCAGAAGCGGAAGGCTGCCGCGCGTCCTCAACTGGGACTAGCCAGGCACCGCACGGCCCGACATCAGAGAAGACGGCTCGTATCATCAACGAGAGGAAACCGACATGCCCGAATTCGTGCTTTACAACGCGCCGCAGTCCACATGCAGCCAGCGGGTTCGCTATGTCCTTCACGCCAAGGGCAAGGCCTTCGAGGAACACAAGCTCGATCTCTTCAAGGGGGATCAGCTGAAGCCGGAATATCTCGCGATCAACCCCAATGGCGTGGTCCCGACCCTGCTGCATGACGGTGCCCCGGTCACCGATTCCGCCGTCATCATGGAGTATCTGGAGGATATCCTCGGCGGCTTGGCACCGCTGAGGCCCGGCGATCCGCTCAAGGTGGCGGAGATGCGCGCGATGATGCGTTTCATCGACGAGGTGCCGACACCGGCGATCCGCGTGCCGTCGTACAATCTGGCTTTCCTGCCGCACTTCCAGGCGATGGGCGATGAAGAGTTCCAGGCGTTGTGTGACAGCAAACCCCTGCGCCGCGAGTTCCTCATGAAGATGGGGCGCACGGGGTTCCCGAAAGCCGAGATGGACGAGGCCCTGGCACGTCTGCAGCGTGGCATCGACCGCATGGCGGCCTGGCTTGCCGCCAGCGGCGGGCCCTGGCTGATGGGCGCGGACCTCAGCCTTGCCGATATCGCGATCATGCCCGTCATCGTGCGGATGGACGATATCCGGCTTTCCGGCACATGGCATGGCGCCCCGGCGATTGGCCGCTGGCTCGAGAGGATCCGGGAAACGCCCGCCTTTTCTGCGGCCTATTACCACGGGTCGTTGTTGACCGAAAAATACCCACACCTCAAGGCCGGCGCGAAGCAGCCCGAGCCCGTGAATGCCTGAACGCAGTGGAGGATCATCATGGACTATATCAGCAGCCCCCCCAAGCTCATCACGAAGGAAGCGGATGTCACACCCACGGTGCTTGCGGCGATGGCGAACACCGACAATCCGCGGCTGAAGGAAGTCATGACCGTGCTGGTGGAACACCTTCACCAGTTCATTCTCAAGACCCGCCCGACCGAGGAGGAGTTCGAATATGCGCTGCGTTGGATCGTCGAGATCGGTCAGCTGACGAACGAGTTCCACAACGAGGTGGTGCTTGCCGCGGACGTGGTCGGCGCATCGACGCTGATCGACCTCATCAACAATGACGGCATGCAGGGCGAGACGATGTCGGCGCTGCTCGGTCCGTTCTACCGCGGTGGCGCGCCAATCTGCACCAACGGCGACTGCATCGCGCGCTCGCAAACGCCCGGCGCCACGCTCTTCTTCTCCGGTAGGGTGATCGGGGTCGACGGCGCGCCGGTCGCCGGCGCCGTGCTCGATGTGTGGCAGGCGTCCCCCGTGGGTCTCTACGAGAACCAGGACGAGACCCAGGAGGACTGCAACCTTCGCGGCAAGTTCACGAGCGAGGCCGATGGGCGATATCATTTCCGCTCGGTGAAGCCGGCAGGCTATCCGGTGCCGACGGACGGTCCCGTCGGTGTGCTGCTGCGAGCCCAGAAGCGCGAGCCGATGCGGCCGGCGCACGTTCATTTCATCGTTTCAGCGCCGGGGCACAAGACCCTGATCACGCAGATCTTTTCCGACACGCCCGAGGCACTGGCAGCCGATGTCGTGTTCGGTGCCAAGCAGCAGATCGTCGGCAACTTCGTCATGCATACCGAGCCGCATCCCGATTATCCGGACGCGAGCCTGCCCTTCTACACCTGTGAATACGATTTCAAGCTGGTGCCCGGTAAATCGACAATGCCTGTGCCGCCGATTTCGGGAAAGAAGAGCTGATCCATGGCAGCGCACAATTCCCATCAACCGCTTGAGGGCAAGGTGGCCGTCGTCGTCGGGGGCTCCGGCGGTATCGGCCGGGAGGCCTGCCGGATGCTCGCCGCCGCCGGTGCGGCCGTTGTCGTCGGCTACCGTTCGGGCAGGCAGAAGGCAGAGGAAATCGTCGCTGGACTTGCCGGCGAAGGCCATGTCGCGCTGCCGGTCTCGATCGAAGAGACCACGACGATCGAGGCGTTCCGGAATGCGGTGCTGGAGAGGCTTGGCCGAGCGGACATCCTCGTCAACACGGCAGGTGTCACGGAACCGGTGGCGCATGGCGATCTCGATGCCCTGACGGACGCGATGATCGACCGTATCTTCGTCAACAACTGGCGCGGCGTCTTCGCCACGATCCGCGCCTTCGCGCCGGCGCTGAAGGCGAGCGGTGACGGCCTGATCGTCAACGTCTCGTCGATCGCCGCCTTCACCGGCATCGGCTCGAATGTCGCCTATTGCGGCGCCAAGGCGGGCGTCGACATCATGGCAAATTCGCTCGGCCGGGCGCTTGCCCCCGAAATCCGCGTCATGGTGGTGTCGCCCGGCGCCGTCGACACGCAGTTCGTCCCGGGCCGCGGCAAGGAATTTGCCGACAAGGTCGCCGCGACCACTCCGCTCAAGCGGATCACCAGCCCGGCGGACGTTGCCGAGGCGATCGTCTCCTGCGCCACGCATCTGAAGTTCTCGACCGGCAGCCGGATTGTCGTCGATGGAGGAAGGCACCTGTAATGCAGCCGAAAGTCATCATCACCTGTGCCGTGACCGGCAATCTGACGACCCGGGAGAACCATCCCGGCCTGCCGGTGACGCCGGAGGAGATTGCGAACGCCTGTCTCGAGGCGGCGGATGCCGGGGCGGCCATCGCCCACATCCATGTCCGCGATCCCGAAACGGCAAAACCGTCGATGGAGCTGAAGCACTACCGCGAGGTGGTCGAGCGGATCAGGGCGAAGAACAACGCGCTGATCCTCAACGTGACCACGGGACCGGGCGGGCGCTACCACCCGAGCGACGAGAATCCGGCGGTGGCCGGTCCGCGCACGACGCTGATGCGGCCGGAAAAGCGTGTCGAGCACATCACCGCGCTGAAGCCCGACATTGCCACGCTCGACCTCAACACCATGACCTTCGGCAACGAGGTGGTGATCAACACTCCCGCCAACGTCGAGATCATGGCCGAGATCATCAACGCGGCCGGCTCCAAGCCGGAGCTCGAAGTCTTCGACACCGGCCACATCGTGCTCGCGCAGGATCTTATGAAGGCGGGCGTGCTCACGTCGCCTGCAATGTTCACCATCGTCACCGGCGTCAAATACGGCTTCCCCTCCACGACAGACGTGATGGCCACCGCCGCGCGCATGCTGCCGCGCGATGCCGTCTGGACGGGCTTCGGCGTCGGCCGGATGTCGTTCCCGATGGCGATGCAGGCCTATCTGCTCGGCGGGCACGTCCGCGTCGGCCTCGAGGACAATTCCTACATCGACAAGGGCGTGCTGGCGAAAGGCAATGGCGAGCTGGTGGAGCGCGCCCGCGATCTGATCGAGAAACTCGGCGGGCAGATTGCCGGTCCGTCGGAAGCCAGGGAAATCTTGGGGCTTGCGGCCTGAGCGGCGCAGCTGGAGCAAAGGAGACGAAGACATGAACATTCAAGCAAGCGCCAAAGCCGGCAATGCCCTCAGGGTTTCCCAGAAATCGCCGGATCTCGATAATCTTCTGATCGATGTCGTCGAGGTGGCCGTACCGCGCCCGGGCCCCGGCCAGGTTCTGGTCGAGATCGTCGCGGCGGGTGTCAATCCCAGTGACGTCAAGGCTTCGCTCGGCCACATGCCGCACGCCATCTGGCCGCGCATACCCGGGCGCGACTTCGGCGGCATCGTGCGTGAGGGGCCGTCGCAGATGATCGGCATGGAGGTCTGGGGCGGCGGCGGCGAGCTCGGCATCAGCCAGGATGGCAGCCACGGCAAATGGATGGTGCTCGACCAGAAGGCCGTGCGCGCCAAGCCGAAGACCTTTTCGATGGAGGAGGCGGGCTCGGTCGGCGTGCCCTTCATCACCGCCTATGAGGGCCTGCGCGAGGCGGGCGGCGCCCAGCCGACCGATGTCGTGCTCGTCTGCGGCGGCAATGGCAAGGTCGGGCAGGCCGCAATCCAGCTCGCCACCATGGCCGGGGCGAAGGTCTTCGCCGTCGAGTACAACGAACAGCCCTTGATGGGCCACACCAACGGCCCGGTCACGATGCTGAACAGCGCCGTCGACGATGTCGCGGCCATCGTTCGCGACATGACGGGCGGTCACGGCGCCGATATCGTCTTCAACACCGTCGGCAGCCCCTATTTCGAGATCGCCAACAAGGCGATGGCCAAGCAGGCGCGGCAGATCTTCATCTCGACCTTCGACCGCGCCGTGCCCTTCGACATCTTCAACTTCTTCCGCGGCCGCCACAAATATATAGGCATCGACACGCTGGCGCTGTCCTCCGTCGATGGCGCGCGGATATTCGACCGGCTGAAGCTGAAGTTCGAGGAGGGCCTGCTCAAGCCGTTCCCGATCAATCCCGACTGCTGCTACGACCTCAAGGACGCTGCGAAGGCCTACGCTTCAGTGCTGCGCGGGACGCCCGAGCGGGTCCTGCTCAAGCCGTAGGACGCATCATGCAGGTCACGCGCTACAGCGAGGCGAAGCCCTACGAGGCGGCCGAACACTACGACATGCACTGCCTGCGCCTGCAGGGCAAGGAGGCGACGGCGACGGACACGATCTGGATCGGCCTGTCGCATCTCCTGCCGGGCGGACGCACCTCGCTCAAGGCGGCGGCAGTGGAGAAGATCTACATCGTCGTTGCCGGCGAGGTCACGGTCGAAACCGCCGATACCGCCGTTACGCTCGGTGTGCTCGACAGCTGCCGGCTGGCGCCGGGCGAAGCGCGCGTACTCGTCAACCGCACCAATGCGCCGGCATCGATCCTTCTCGCAATGCCGACCTGAAGCCGAAGGGATGGGCCGGAAATCATGCACAATCCGACACTGTTCCGGCTGGGCGACCGGGCGCCCAGCCTGCCGGCAGACGGCGAATTCTACATTGCCCCGGGCGCCGCCGTCATCGGCGACGTGCGCATCGCCCCGGGCGTCAGCATCTGGTTCAACGCGGTCCTGCGCGGCGACAACGAACCGATAACCCTCGGTGCCGGCTCGAATGTCCAGGACGGCTGCGTCATCCATACGGATCCGGGGTTTCCGGTCGCGATCGGCGAGGACGTCACCGTCGGCCACAATGCGATCGTGCACGGCTGCAGCATCGGCAGAGGAAGCCTGATCGGCATGGGTACGACCATCCTCAACGGCGCCCGCATCGGCGAGCGGTGCCTGGTCGGGGCGAATTCGCTCGTTCGCGAAGGCATGGTGGTGCCGGACGGATCGCTCGTCATCGGTGTTCCGGCCAAAATCGTCAGGACGCTCGATAGGGATGCGGCGGAGAACCTGTCGCGCGGCGCGGAACGATACCGTGCGAAGGCAGACTCTTATTCCCGTGACCTTAAAATGTTCGACCCCTGAAAACGGATATGTTCGGCAACGCTGGAAGGACGAGAGAATGAGCGAGGCGGAAAACAGGTTGCTGAGTGTGGTGGAACATTGGCTGCCGCGCATGGAGGTCGCCGGCATACCGTCGGCAACGGCGAGGGCGGTGATCGACAGCGCGGGCGTCTGGGAGAACTGGCTCACCGCCTGGAGCGCCGAAGGCGACCGCCATGCCGCGATGGGCGAGGCGGCCCTTGCGCAGGGCCGCAAAGTCACTGCAGGCGAAGCCTTCGCCCGCGCCAGCCTGTTCTACCACTTCGGTCAGTTCATGGCTTTCGACGACCTTGATGCGAAGGAGCGCGTCGCGGCGCTGAAGGTGGCAACTTTCCGCAGGTCCGCACCTCTGCTGGAGCACCCCGGAGAACTGGTCGAGGTGCCGTTCGAGGGCGGTGTGCTGCGCAGCTATCTCCGCCGGCCGGCCGGAGCGGGACCGCATCCGCTGGCGCTGATCATCCCCGGCTCGGATTCGACCAAGGAGGAGTTCCCGGCCTTCGAACGGCACTTCCTTCTTCGCGGCGTGGCGACGCTGTCGCTTGACGGTCCGGGACAGGGCGAGGGGCGATCCCACGGCCACCTGCGCGCCGACATCGCGCCGGTGGTCGCTGCTACGATCAAGACGCTCGAGGGGCGGCCCGGCCTGACGGGTGCCGTCGGCCTCGTCGGCATGGCCTTTGGCGGCTTCCTCGCGTTGCGGGCGGCGGCCGCGCTGGAGGGGCTTGCCGCCGTCGTCTCCGTCAACGGTTTTTACGATCTCGGGGCGTTCTGGCCAACGCTGCCGAAGGTCTATCAGGACAATATGACCTTTGCGCTGGGGGGCGGTGACGTCGTCGAAAGCGCACGTTGCTTCACCCTGTTGGGCATCAGGGGACCGGCAGTTCCCGCGCTCATCCTGCATGGCGCTCGCGACAGGATCTTTCCGCCGTCGGAAGCGCAAAAATGTGCCGACATCTGCAGGGCGGGTGCGGAACTGCACGTCTTTCCGACCGGAAACCATGTCTGCAACAACATTCCCTGGATGTATCGGCCCCTCGTTGCCGATTGGCTCGCGGAGCGGCTGAAAGTCTAGCGCTGCCGATTATGGCAGCGCATGCGCGAAGCTGACGGCTTCGGGTGACAAGTCGATCGGACGGGGTGAGGTAGAAAATGTCCACTTGAAGCTGGACGATTGTCCACCACAAGCGGACACCACCGCCTGATCAGGTATCCAAGGTGCTGATACCAATTGAGGCACAGCGGAAGACCAAGCAGCCGACCGCTTAGCACTCAAGGGGAGCGACGATGATACACGCCGATGACGGGATCTTGTCCCAGGAACAGCGCCTGATGCGCGACAGCTGCCGATCGTTTGTCGACGATGTGGTGACGCCCTTCATCCGGTCGAACTGGCAACGCGAATGGGACATGAGTCCCGGCGAACGGTTGCCGGGCGCGATCCTCGAAGGCGCCGAGGCGATCGGCATCCGTACCCTTGGCGTGCCGGAGGCGTTCGGCGGCATCGATCTTGAGCGGGAGACCGAGGTACGGACCTTCGCCCTGATCTCCGAGGAAATCGCCCGCGGCGATTCCGGCCTCGCCGACAAGCTGGTGCAGAACTGGAAGGTCTCGATCGTCATCCGACAATTCGCTGCCAAGCACCTGCAGGAGAAGTGGTTTCCACGCCTGCTGGAGGATCCGAAGTTCCTTCTGGCGCACTGCCTCACCGAACCGAGGGGCGCCTCCGACCGCTGGCTGCCCTACAATGTGCCGGAAGCCTCGATGCACACCAAGGCGGTGCTGGACGGTGACCACTGGGTCATCAACGGTCGCAAGCAGTTCATCTCGAACGGTTTCGACGCCAGTCTCTATGTCGTCTATGCCAACACCGATCCCTCCGTCGGCATGCTGCAGGGCACATCGAGCTTCCTGGTTCCCCGCGAAACGCCGGGCCTGACCGTCACCAAGTGCAACGAAACCATGGGCTGCCGGTTCATGAACAACGGCGAGCTGGTTTTCGAGGATTGCCGCATTCCGGCTGACCATCTGCTCGTCAAGAGCACGGCGCTGGCCTCTGCCGGCCAGTATTTCCGTGCCGGCAAGATCATCCAGGCCGCCAAGAACCTTGGGGTCGGCGTTGCCTGTTTCGAGCGCACGGCGGACTATGTCCAGAACTACGTCCAGGGTGGGCGCATCCTCATCAAACACCAGGCCGTGGCGTTGCGGCTTGCCGACATGGCAACGCGCATCGAAGCCGTCCGGTCACTGGTCGAGCGGGCGTCGAAGGCGGTGGACGAGGCGCATCCCGATGCCGACGTTCTCTGCAACATGGCCAAGGTCTATGCTTCGGAGGAGATCATGAAAGTCGCGACCCATGCGCTGGAGCTTCATGGCGGCAACGGTGCCATGCTGGAATTCGGCATTGAAAAGCTGTTCCGCGATGCGGCGATCTTCCTGCACATGGATGCGACGGTGGATGTCAGCCGCATGAAGATCATCAAGAACATGTTCCCCGCCACCGCCGGCAAATATGCCGGCCCGGAAACCTGAAGCGAAGCGGGCGAGGGGACAGGACGGTTCGCCTGCCCCAGCGCCTGTCAAAGGAGGAACGGAGATGAAGATACTGGTTGCCGTAAAGCGGGTCGCCGATCCCAACGTGAAGGTGCGTGCCCTGGCGGACGGCTCGGGCGTCGACCTTGCGAATGTCAAGATGACGATGAACCCGTTCGATGAGATTGCCGTCGAGGAGGCGGTCCGGTTGAAGGAGGCGGGTCAGGCGAGCGACGTCGTCGTCGTGTCGATCGGATCGGAAAAATCAGCCGAAACGCTGCGCACGGCCCTCGCGATGGGCGCGGATCGCGGCCTCCTGATCCGCACGGAGGCGGTGGTCGAACCGCTCGCCGTCGCCAAGATCCTGAAAGGCGTCGTGGAGGCCGAACAGCCGGATATCATCATCACCGGCAAGCAGGCGATCGACGACGACGCCAACCAGACCGGCCAGATGCTGTCGGCATTGCTGGGATGGGGGCAGGGGACATTTGCCTCGAAGATCGTCGTCGGCGACGGGACCATCGAGGTCACCCGCGAGGTCGATGGCGGCCTGCAGACGGTCAATCTGCCTCTGCCGGCGCTCGTCACCGCCGATCTCCGGCTGAACGAGCCGCGCTACGCCTCGCTGCCCAACATCATGAAAGCCAAGAAAAAGCCGATCGATGAACGCACGCCTGCGGATTATGGTGTGGCGATGGAGCCGCGCCTGACGGTCGTGCGGGTCCACGAGCCGGCAACCCGCAAGGCCGGCATCAAGGTTGGATCGGTGGGTGAACTTGTTGCGCGCTTGCGCACGGAAGCAGGAGTTCTCGCATGACCATTCTCGTACTTGCAGAGCATCACGACACGCTGCTTGACGAAGCGACCGGCAAGGCGGTCTCCGCCGCGGGAAGAATGGGGGGCGATGTCCACGTCCTGGTCGCAGGTGAGGGGTGCGGCGCGGCCGCCGAAGCAGCGGCCCGGTTGACTGGCGTCGCCAGGGTGCTCGTCGCGGACCACGCTGCCCTGTCGAACCGGCTTGCCGAGCCGGTGGCAGCGCTGATCGTCGGTCTCGCCGCCGGCTATGACGCCATCCTCGCCCCCTCAACCACCAGCGGCAAGAACATCCTGCCGCGCGTCGCTGCGCTGCTCGACGTGATGCAGATATCCGACGTCATTGCGGTCGACGGGCCGGACCTGTTCCAGCGCCCGATCTATGCGGGCAACGTCATCCAGACCGTTCGCTCCACGGACGCGAAGACGGTGCTGACCGTTCGCGCCTCGTCCTTTCCTGCTGCATCCATTGCAACTGCGGCGGCACCGATCGAAGCCGTTGCCATTCCGGCAAATCCGGGGCGGTCGTCGTTCGTCCGAAGCGAACTGTCGCGATCCGAGCGCCCGGAACTGGCGGGCGCGCGGACCGTTGTGTCGGGCGGGCGGGCGTTGGCGTCCGCTGAAAACTTCGAAACGGTGCTGGCCCCGCTGGCCGATGCGCTGGGGGCGGCGATCGGCGCGAGCCGCGCGGCCGTCGATGCCGGCTATGTCTCGAACGATCTCCAGGTCGGGCAGACGGGCAAAATCATCGCGCCCGACCTCTACATTGCCTGCGGCATTTCCGGTGCAATCCAGCACCTCGCCGGCATGAAGGATTCCAGGGTGATCGTTGCGATCAACAAGGACCCGGACGCGCCGATCTTCCAGGTTGCCGACTACGGTCTGGTCGCGGATCTGTTCGAAGCCGTGCCGGAGTTTCATGCCGCGGTTGCCGAGGGTGCAAAAACCTAGGCGACCGGAGACCACGTTTCTTGAGAGGATCGCAGGACAGGAGCGCACATGGCCAAGGGAAGCGGCAGGACGGAGCCACCGCAAGTGGACCCGGACGACGATCGGCAGGATCGGGGCGAGGTCGCCCCCTTCCGTTCCTATGCGCTCGATCGATCCGGCAGCCCGCGTTTCCACATCAGGCTCGTGGAGAACACCCAGCGGCTCTACCCCGCCCACAAGCACGATTATTTTCAGATTCTTTACTTCCTGTCGGATGCGCCGGCGATCCGGATCGGCCTGACGTCGCACAAGCCCAGAGCCGGTTCCATCTACTTCATCGCACCGATGGTGCCGCACCAGATCCGTTTCGACTATGCGACGCGGTGTGTCGTTGCCTATTTCGATCTAGATTTCCTGCGCCCCAACATCACGCGCTCCTACCCCGTGGCGGAGCTGGTGCGGCTGGCGCCGGAGCTGACTCCCTTTGCGTGGCAGAACCATGTGAACTTCGATCTCGATACCGCACAGAGCGAACGAGCGGAGCGCGCAATCAGGTCGATGATCGACCAGCACGGGTCCGAGCGCATCGGGGCAGCGGAGATTGTGCGTGCTGAGCTGACGCTGATGCTTGCCACGCTGTGCCAGGATCACGAGGCCGAATTCGCCGAACTGTCGAGGACGCTGCCGGTGGTCGGTCGCGACAGCGGGCACATGCGCCGCATCGCCGAGTTCATAGGCGAAAACTATACACGTGGCCCGAGCCTCGATGAAGCGGCGGCCGCCGCACGTCTCTCCAAGAGCCGGCTGTGCGCTCTGATCCGCCAGTATACCGGCACCAGTTTCCAGGTGCTGATCCGCGAAATGCGGATCGAGGACGCCCGGGAGCGTCTGGTCCTCACCGACGATACGATCGGTCAGATCGCCTACCGCGTCGGGTACAACGACGAGAAGTATTTCCTTCGGGCGTTCAAGAGTTCGGCGGGGATGACGCCGACGGCCTACCGGCTGAAGCGGGCGAAGGAAGACCGCGCCGCGACTGCGGAGCGCAAACCATGAGCGCGCCCGTCTCCTTCCGACTCAACGGATCGCCGGCGCAGATTGATGAAACCGGTGAGGCGCCATTTCTCTTCGTGCTGCGCAACCAGCTCGATCTCAAGGCGACCCATTTCGGCTGTGGCCTGGAGCAGTGCGGGGCATGCGTGCTCAGCATTGACGGGCAGGCCCGCTATTCCTGCACGCTGCCTGTTTCTGCCCTCGCCGGGGCTGACGTGACGACGCCCGAGGGATTGGCGAACGACCGTGTCGGCGCGATCCTGCTCACATCCTTCGAGGTGGAACAGGCCGGCCAGTGCGGATACTGCATCTCCGGCATCCTGATGCGTCTCCATGCGCTGCTCAAAACGGAGCGCCGGCCGAGCCGGGACATGATCCTCGCGGCGCTCGACAAGCACCTGTGCCGCTGCGGAGCGCATGGCAGTATCCTGCGCGCGGCGGAGCGTGCCGTGGCCCGTCTCGGCGAGGCGGTGTGATGGCGGACAACGCGCTTCCCAAAAGCCTCCAGGACAATCCCGAACTGGGTCGCTGGGTCTCCTTCGATGAGCCGGGCGTTGTTGCCATCCGCTCGGGCAAGGTCGAACTCGGCCAGGGCATCCTCACGGCGCTTGCGCAGATTGCCGCCGATGAACTGGGTCTCCATCCAAGGCTGGTGAGGTTGGCCCCGTGCGATACCGATTGCTCGCCGGACGAGGGCATCACCGCCGGCAGCCAGTCCGTCGAGGTCTCGGGCGCCTCCATCCGCATCGCCATGGCGCAGGCGCGTGCAACGCTGATCGATGCCGCCGCCGCCCGCCTTGGTGCGGATGCCGCCCGTCTCTCGTGTCACGATGGTGTCGTGCTTCTCGAGGGTGCACCGACGGGCCTCGATTTCTGGTCGGTCGCCGCCCTGGTTGATTGGAAGCAGCCCGTCAGTGGCAATGTGCCTGTCCAGCCCATTGCCGCGTGCTGCGCTGTGGGCGCCGACCACGCGCGCATCGATATGGCGGCAAAGCGCGGTGGTGCCGGTTTCATCCATGATCTTTCCCTGCCGGGGCTGCTGCATGCCAGGGTCATCCGGCAACCGTTCCGGCTCGCTCGCCTCGCCGATGTCGATGAGGCATGGCTGCAGCGCCGCTATCCCGGCATCGCGGTTCTGCGAAGGAACGACTTTTTCGCCCTCATCGGACCGGACGAATATGGTGTTCATGCCGCACATGCCGATGCGAGCAGGTTCACCACATGGGAAGAGGTGCCCGGCCGCTGGCGGCCGGCGGAAACCGCCGGGGAGGTTGTCACCCGGCTTGGATCGGCCCCGTCTTCTCGCGGGGCGGCGAGGCTTGACGAACGATACTCGCGGGCACGTGTGGCGCATGCATCGATCGGCCCGTCCTGTGCCCTTGCCCTGTTCGATGCCGGCCGGCTGACGGTGTGGAGCCATTCGCAGGGTATTTTTCCGCTTCGCGCGCAGATAGCCAGATGCCTCGGGCTCGCGCTACGGGCGGTTCGGGTCGTCCATGCGCACGGCTCCGGCTGCTACGGTCACAACGGTGCCGACGACGCCGCGCTCGATGCGGCCATCATCGCACTGGAACGGCCGGGCCGGCCGGTGCGTATCCAGTGGTCACGGGAGGACGAGCTCGGACGCGGTCCGTTGGGGGCTGCCATGTCCGCGGCCGTCGACGCGGAGATCGATGCCGCCGGCAGGGTGACGTCCTGGAACCTCTCGGTGGTGAGCGAACCGCATGCCCAGCGCCCGGGCTTCGGCGGCCATGTCAATCTCAGTTCGGCTGAGGCGCTCGACAGCGCCCATTTGCCGGGCAAGGTTGCGGACCTTCCCGCCGCTGCCGGTGGCGGTGCCGCGCGCAATGCCGTGGCGATCTATGATTTCCCGGGCCAGACCGTGACGGTCCGGCTCGATACGCGCAGCCGTATCCGTACCTCTTCGCTGCGTTCGCTCGGCGCCCATCTCAACGTCTTTGCCATCGAATCGGCGATGGACGAACTGGCGGATCTCGCCGGTGCCGACCCGCTGGATTTTCGGCTTCGCCATCTCAGCGACGAGCGCTGTCGCGCCGTGCTCGAAGGGGCGGCCGAAATGAGCGGTTGGCCCGGCAGCCACGGGGCCAGTGAGGGGCGGTCGCTTGGGATTGCCGCCGCCCGCTACAAGAACAAGGGCGCCTGGCTTGCCGCGGTTGCCGAGGTCTCGGTGGAAGAGGAGATCAGGCTGGAGCGGTTGTGGCTTTGCGCCGATGTGGGGTTTGTGATCAACCCGGAGGGCGCGCGCAGCCAGATCGAGGGCGGCGCGATCCAGGCGGCGAGCTGGACCCTCAAGGAAGAGGTCAAGGTTGAGGGCGACCGGGTGCCGGCCTTGGACTGGAATGCCTATCCGATCCTGAAATTCTCGGAAATTCCGGAGATCGAGACGCGGTTCATCATCGATCCGATGCACCCGCCGCTCGGCGCGGGCGAGGCCGCACAGGGGCCGGTGGCCGCGGCCATCGGAAACGCGGCGTCCCGCGCGCTCGGGCTGAGGATGCGCGACCTGCCGCTGACGCGGGACCGACTGATCGAGGCGCTTATGAATGCCTGACCGCCAGCCGATGCGTTCCAGTTTTCCAGAATCCTGCAAAGCGAGTTGATCAGGCGAAGAGCGTGCGAAGGCGCGGAGTTCGGCAGTTTCACCGCCGATCCGGCCCAGGAGCTTGTCATGGTGATCCGGCCCGAGCAAACCAACTCGGATCTGCCGCCGGTGGCGCTTGAAGGAAGCACAGTGGGCGATAGGCAGGCATCAAGTACCTCATTCCCTGAGGCTATGAACTGCATTTCATATATCTATTTGCGAAATGCATGGGCTTGGCGACATATCGTCCCCCAAGGGCGTCATTGCTCCGGCGGTGATCCTGCACCAACAAGGGGAACAATCATGTTGAAGTCCATTCTGTCCTATGCCGTGGCCGCAGGCCTTGCCTTCTCCGTCCTCGGAGCGCCGCTCGCCGCGCGTGCCGACGACCTCGAGACCATCAAGGCCGCGGGAGAGTTCAAGTTCGCCAACAGTGGCGCCTATCCGCCCTTCAGCTTCGTTGACGACAGCAACCAGACCGTTGGCTTCGACGTCGATATCGGCAACGAGATCGCCAAGCGCCTCGGCGTGAAGGGTGCCGGCGTCAGCACCGCCTGGGACGGCATCATCGCCGGCCTGCTTGCCGGTAAATACGACACCATCATCGGCAGCATGACCATTACCCCGGAGCGCGAGAAGGCTGTCGATTTCGTCGGCCCCTACTACAAGTCGGGGCGCGGCGTCTTCGTTTCGGACGGGTCCGAGATCAAGTCGATCGACGATCTCAAGGACAAGACGATCGGCGTGACGCTCGGCGAAACCCACGAGAAATGGGCACGCGAGCGCGGCGGCTGGGAAATCCGCACCTATAAGGGGCTGCCGGAGCTCTTCCTCGAACTCAAGGCCGGCCGCATTCAGGCGATGATCGTCGATGCGGTGCCGGTATCGATCGCGGTCAAGCAGACGGGCGACAAGGTCGTCAAGCTCGACGTGCCCGAGTTTGCCGGTACCGAGGATAGGATCGGCATCGCCATCCGCAAGGGCAATCCGGAGCTGAAGGCCGCCATGCAGAAGGCGCTGGACGACATGATGGCCGACGGTACCTATGAGGCCATCGCCATGAAGTGGATCGGCTCGGACATCCGCTGACCTCTTTCTGCCCGTCACAGGGCCGGCCCGGCGGGAAACTGCCGGCCGGCTGACCGATCGCCGAGGATCCGGCAATGGATATCGCTCTCATCGGCCGCATTGTCCCAGTCTTCGTCCAGGCGGCCTGGACGACCGTCGAGCTTTCCCTGCTGTCGCTTGCCATCGGGCTTACGGTGGCGGCGCTGATCGCGATGCTCCGCCTCTCGCATGTCGCGGCATTGCGTTTCGTCGGTGCGGCCTATGTCAGCGTGTTCAGGGGCACGCCGGCGCTCATCCAGATCTTTTTGCTCTATTTCGGCGGGCCCCAGGTCGGTATCCAGCTTGAACCTTTCGCGGCAGGCGCGATTGCGCTCGGGCTCAACATCGCAGCCTACATGGCGGAATCGATCCGCGGCGGCGTGCTGTCGGTCGATCGGGGACAGATGGAGGCGGCACGCTCGCTGGGTTTCGGCGAAGGGCAGTCCATGCGCTGGATCGTGTTGCCGCAGGCCGCCAAGCTGATGATCCGCCCGCTTGGCGTCAATGCCGTGGCGCTGGTCAAGGGCACGGCGCTCGTCGCCACCATCTCGGTGGTGGAACTCACCTACACGGCGCAACGCTTCATCGGCTCCACCTACAAACCCTTTGAGATCTTCGCGGTGACGGCGGTGCTCTACATGATCATGGTCTACGGCCTGACGCTCGTCATCGACCGTCTCGACCGCGCCTATGCCGGGGAGGCGTGAAGATGCAGGGTCTCGATTTCAGTATCGTTCCTGAATATTGGCCGCTGATCGGCAAGGGCCTGTGGTGGACCGTCGTCATCTCCACCGCCTCCGCCGTGCTCAGCGTTCTCGCCGGCATCGGCTTCGCCCTTCTCGTGCTCTATGCCACGCCGGTCGTTCGTTATCCCGTGCGTCTCTTCATGTGGCTCTTCATGGGGACGCCGCTGCTGTTGCAGCTCTTCCTCATCTATTTCGGCCTCGTCCAGATCGGCATCGACATTCCCGCCATCTGGTCGGGCATCATCGCTCTCAGCCTGCATTTCGCCGTCTACAATGCCGACATCTTTCGCGCCGGCATCGTATCCCTCGACAAGGGGCAGACGGAGGCGGCGCGCTCGCTCGGCTTCGGGGCCTGGCGGACGCGGATCTACATCGTCGTGCCGCAGGCGGTGCGCAACACGGTGCCGGCGGTCGGCAACATGATGATCGCGCTCTTGAAGGAGTCGTCGATCGTCTCGATGATCGGTATCGCCGAACTGGTGCACAGCGCCCAGCTCGTCATCAGCGAGACCTATCGGCCCTTCGAATTCTACCTGACGGCCGCCGCCCTCTACTACGGCCTCAATCTCATCCTCGAAGCGGTCCTGCGCGGGATCGAACGGAAAGTGGAGCTTTCGCGATGAACGATACCCGTCCGATGATCGAGGTGCGCGGCGCCCAAAAATTCTTCGGGCCGCTGGAGGTGCTGAAGGGCATCGATTTCAGCGTGGCGCGCGGCCAGATCGTCGCTGTCATCGGCCCGAGTGGTTCGGGCAAGAGCACGCTGCTGCGCTCGATCAACCATCTCGAAACGCTCGATGGCGGCGAGGTCTGGCTTGATGGTATTCAGGTAAATCAAAAGCTTGATCGCCGTTCCTTCGAACGCCACATCAACAATGTGCGCCAGCAGATGGGCATGGTTTTCCAGCACTTCAATCTGTTCCCGCATCTGAGCGTTGCGGAGAACATCACCATCGCCCCGACCAAGCTGAAGGGCATGGCGAAAGCGGAGGCGAGGGCGCTTGCTCTGAAGATGCTCGACAAGGTCGGCCTTGCCGACAAGATCGATGCCTTTCCGGCACGCCTCTCGGGCGGGCAGAAACAGCGTGTGGCGATTGCCCGGGCGCTTGCCATGCAGCCGAAGGTCATGCTGTTCGACGAAGCGACCTCGGCGCTCGATCCGGAACTGGTGGACGAGGTCAACCTCGTCATGAAGCAGCTGGCGAGCGAGCACATGACCATGGTGATCGTCACCCACGAGATGCGTTTTGCCGCCGAAGTCGCCGACCGGGTGATCTTTATGGCCGATGGCGCGGTCGTGGAGGAGGGCAGCCCGGCCGAGCTCTTCCGCAATCCGAAGCAGGAGCGCACCCGCAGCTTCCTGAAGAAATTCCTGGGCGGCTAGAGTTTTCCGGCCGCTGAAACCGCTTCCTTCTTTCATGGATCGATCATGAGCCAGCATCAGAATGCATCCGGCGAACGCCCGGCCTCCCACCTCTTCTACCAATCCCGCATGCGTCGGCCGCTCGCCGACCGGGCGGAGGGCATCTACATCTGGGATGAACACGGCCGAAAGGTCATCGACGGCTCGAGCGGCGCAATGGTCGTCAATATCGGCCATTCCAACCGCAACGTGCTCGATGCCATGAAGCGGCAGATGGACAAGGCGACCTTTGCCTACCGCCTGCATTTCGAGAACCAGCCGGCGGAAGATCTGGCGCGGCGCCTTTCCGGTTACATGCCCGAGGGGCTCGATCGGGTGTTCTTCGTCTCCGGCGGCTCGGAGGCGGTGGAATCCTGCCTGAAGCTCGCCCGGCAATGGGCGCTCGCCACCGACCAGCCGGAGCGCTGGAAAGTCATCTCGCGCTTCCCTTCCTATCACGGCTCGACCCTCGGTGCGCTCGCCGTCACCGGCTATGATGCGCTGAAGAAACCCTTCCTGCCGATGCTGCGCGACATGCCGCACATCAAGGCACCGACCGCCTATCTCGACCGCGACAACTTTTCCATGGAGGAGCGCGGCATCCGTTATGCGGACATGCTAGAGGAAAAGATCCTCGAGGAGGGGGCGGAAAGCGTTCTCGCCTTCATCATGGAGCCGATCGGCGGTGCTTCCACCGGCGCGCTCGTCGCGCCCGACAGCTATTATCCGCGCATCCGCGAGATCTGCGACAAGTACGGCATCCTCCTGATCCACGACGAAGTGATGAGCGGAGCCGGCCGTACCGGCCGCTATCTCGGTGGTGACCACTGGAACTGCCGGCCGGACATCGTCGCGCTTTCCAAGGGACTAGGGGCCGGCTATTGCCCGCTCGGTGCGATGATCGCCCATTCGAAGCTGGTGAAGCCGGTGCTTGATCGCGGCGGTTTTGCCCATGGCTACACCTATGCCGGCAATCCGCTCGCCTGCGCGGCGGGGCTTGCCGTGCTCGACGAGATCGAGCGGCAGGATCTGCTCGGCAACGCCACCCGCATCGGCGCTCTTCTCAAGGCCGAGCTGGAGGGTCTTGCCGAACGTTACCCGTTCATCGGCGACGTGCGCGGCAAGGGCCTGCTGCTCGCCGCCGAATTCGTGTCCGACCGTGCGACCATGACACCGCTGCCCAAGGCGCTCGATGCGCATCAGCGCGTCGTCGACATTGCCTATGAGCGCGGCCTCATCATCTATTCGCGCCGCACGCGCGGCGGCGTCGAGGGCGATCATTTCCTCGTCTGCCCGCCGATGATCACCACCGAGGCGCAGGTCGGCGAGATTGTGACGATCCTCGATGCGACGCTGGCGCAACTTGCCGGCGAGCTTTCGCTGCCAGTCACGAAGTAGGAGCCGGTCATGAAATCGGACAAGGTCATCATCACCTGCGCGGTGACGGGGTCGGTACACACGCCGTCCATGTCGCCGCATCTGCCCTACAGGCCGGAGGACATCGCCGCCGAAGCCATCGCAGCCGCAGAAGCGGGAGCATCGATCCTGCACCTGCACGCCCGCGACCCGGATGACGGCCGTCCGACGGCCGATCCCAAGGTCTTCATGCGCTTCCTGCCGGTCATCAAGCAGGCGAGCGATGCGGTCATCAACATCACCACCGGCGGTTCCTCCGTCATGGCGCTGGAGGACCGGTTGGCTGCAGCGCTCGCCGCCGAGCCGGAGATGTGCTCGCTCAACATGGGCTCGATGAATTTCGGCCTCTTCCCGATGCTCGACCGGCCGCGGGAGTGGAAACACGCCTGGGAGCCCGCGCTTCTGGAAGCGACGCGCGGCACGATCTTCCGTAACACTTTCGCCGATATCGAGACGGTCCTCAAACGTCTCGGGGAGGGGTGCGGCACGCGCTTCGAGTTCGAATGCTACGATGTCGGGCATCTCTACACGCTCGCCCATTTCCGCGATCGCGGGCTCATCCCCGGCACACCCTTCATGCAGTTCGTCTTCGGCGTGCTCGGCGGTATCGGCGCGGATCCGGAAAACCTCGTCCATATGAAGCGTATCGCCGACAAGCTGTTCGGCGATGACTACCGTTTCTCGGTGCTCGCCGCCGGGCGCAGGCAGATGCCGATGATAACGATGGCGGCGACCATGGGCGGCAGCGTGCGCGTCGGCCTGGAGGACAGTCTTTTCGATGGCCGTGCGCTTGCGACCTCGAACGCGGATCAGGTACGACGCATCCGCGCGATCCTCGAAGGTCTTTCGCTGGAGGTCGCAACGCCCGACGAGGCGCGCGCCATACTCGGTCTCAAGGGTGGCGACCGCGTCGCATTCTGAGGAGAAAACATGCAGGACGACATCACGATCCGGTTCGCCGTCGCCGATGACGCTGCGACCATCCACGCGGCGCTGAGGACCATGGCCATCGACATGGGCGCGGAGACGAAGTTCGTCTCGACGGTCGAGGACGTGTGCCGCCACGGTTTCGGCGAGGCGCCGGCCTTCGAGGTGCTGATCGCCGAGGTGGGGACGACGTTCGCCGGCCTGTGCCTGAGCTTCCCGAGCTTTTCCACCTGGATGGGCGAGCCCGGCCTCTATGTGCAGGACCTCTTCGTCGCGGATGCCTTTCGCGGACGGCGGATCGGCGAACGGCTTCTGCGCGCCACCGCGCAGAATGGCCGGGCGCACGGTGCGCGCTACATGCGCCTGTCGGTCGACGTGGACAATGTGCGTGCGCAGGCCGTCTACGATCGCCTCGGGATCCGCCATTCCCGCAGCGAGCAGATCCACATGATCAAGGGCGCGGATTTCGACAATTTCGCCGGTGAGGGAGATCCATGAAGACCTTTTTTGCGGAAGAACAGAAACGCCACGATCCGAGCTTCTTCCTCTCCAGCGGCGCGCCGCAGCCGAACCCGGAGCAACCGGAACGCGTCGAGCGCCTGCTCGCCGGCGCGCGGGCGGCAGGCACGGAGATCGTGCGGCCTGGGGATCATGGCCTCGCACCCGTTTCTGCTGTGCACACGCCGGAATATATCGACTTCCTGAGCCGCATCTACGAGCGCTGGCAGCGGATCGAGGGGGCTTCCGCGGAGGTCATCCCCAACATTCACCCGATCGCCCGCACGGGCAGCTATCCCGCCTCAGCGGTCGGGCAGGCCGGCTATCACATGGCCGATACGTCCTGCCCGATCTCCGAACACACCTTCGAGAGTGCGCGCTGGAGTGCGTCTACGGCCGTTTCCGCCGCCGAAGCGGTGATGGCCGGCGAGAGATGGTCCTACGCCCTCTGCCGCCCGCCGGGCCACCACGCCTTCCGGGATGTCGCCGGCGGATTCTGTTTCTTCAACAATTCCGGCATCGCCGCGCAGCACCTGCTGCGGCAAGCTAAACGCGTCGCCATCCTCGACGTGGACCTGCACCACGGCAACGGCACGCAGGGCATGTTCTACGAGCGCGCCGACGTGCTGACGGTCTCGATCCACGCCGATCCGGTGCGTTTCTACCCCTTCTTCTGGGGGCATGCCGACGAGCGGGGCGAAGGGCTAGGTCTCGGCTACAATTTCAACCTGCCGCTGCCGCGCAAGTCCGGCGACGACGTCTATCTGGAGGCGCTGGCCGCCGCCATCCGCCGCATCGGGGCCTTCGCGCCGGATGCGCTTGTCGTGGCGCTCGGTCTCGATGCCTTCGAAAAGGATCCGTTCGGTGGCCTCTCGGTCTCGACGCCGGGTTTTGCGCGCATCGCGGAGGCAATCGGGGCGCTGCATCTGCCGACCGTCGTCGTACAGGAGGGCGGCTATCTCTGCGACGCCCTTGGCGACAACCTGACGGCCTTTCTCACCGGTTTGGGTACGAAGAACGGTTAGGCGGGATAGGTTCGTTGCGCGAAGGGTATCGTGGCGATCGCCTGGCGCAGTTCGGCAAGCAGGATCGTCTCGGCCCGGCTGCGGCGGGCCGCGCCGTCATAGACGAGGTGAACGTCGATGACTGGCGGGTCCTGATAGGGCGGCAGGCGCCAGAGGCGGCCGACGCGCACATCTTCCTCCACCACATGGATCGGCAGAGGACCGAAGCCGAATCCGGCGATGATGAGCCGCTTGACCTCTTCCAGATGCGAGGAGGTGCCGACGGTCTGGCCCTCGAACCCTTCCTGCTGGCGCAGGAGCGCGACGGGCCAGAGCGCGCCGGACATCTGGTCCGTCTTGAAGGAGACGTAGGGCTCCTGGCGCAGCGCCTGCAACGGCAGGTTCTTGACGCCGAACAGCGGATGCCGCGCGCCGCAGAAATAACCGAAACTCTCCCGGTAGAGCACGTCATATTCGAGTTTCGGATGCCGCTCCTGCATCAGGCAGATGCCGAAGCCGGCGTCCCGGTTGAGCACCGCCGTCGTCACTTCCTGGCTGGAGGCGACGGAGAGCGACAGCGTGACCTGGGGAAATGTGGTGTGAAAACCGGCCAGCACCTCGTCGAGGAATGGGCAGACGACATGGCTCGCCAGCGCGATCTCGATATGACCGGTCAGGTCGCCGGGCTGCTCCTCCATGTGCTGCGGCAGGCCGGAGACGATCTCGAACAGAGCGATGCATTCGCTGAACAGCCGCTGTCCGGCGGGCGTGACGGCGAAGTGCGAAGCGTTCCGCTCCACCAGCCGGCAGCCCATATGGGTTTCCAGCCGCTTGAGCGCGTTGCTGACGGTCGGCTGCTTGAGGGAGAGTTTTTCGCCCGCCGCGGTCAGGCCGCGTTCCTGCACGATGACCATGAAGGTCCTGAGCAGGTTCCAGTCGATTTCCCAGACGAAACGCCGTCTTTGCCGCGCCATGTGCATTCCCTGAAATTATGCTTCGGGGCGCGACTATTGCATGTGCCCATCGGGCGTCAAAGGTTTCAACGGACAAAGGAGATCCGCCGTGCCGCTTCTCACCTATCAGGGTGTCGTCTATCCCGCGCAATGCGATGCGATGGGGCACATGAACGTGCAATATTATATCGCCGCCTTCGACCAGGCGTTCTGGCATCTGATCGCCGCGGCCGGCTACTCGGCAACCTGGATCGCCGAGCGGCAGGAGGGCTGGGCGGACCGCCGCTACGAGATCGATTTCCGGCGGGAGCTGCCGGTCGGCAGCCTGTTCGAAATCCGCAGCGCCGTCGTCAAGGTCGGGCGCACCTCGCTCACCACCCGTCATAGGCTGCTGGACAAGGCGGACGGCCACCTTTGCGCCGAATTGCTGGCCGTCTCCGTCTATTTCGACCTTGCGCGCCGGGAATCGCGCATCCTGCCGGAAACCATCGTGAGCGGCGTCCGCGGTCTTTTGGAGACGGACATGGATAGCACAGACGCCCTATGACGGCCTTGATGGAAGGCCGTGTCTTCAGCCGAAGCGCTGGAGCGCTGCGGTGAACAGATCCGTATCGACATTGCCGCCGGAGGTAACGGCAATCACGGTATCGCCCTTGACCGCAGCACCGTGGAAGAGCGCCGCCGCAAGGGCGACGGCCCCGCCGGGCTCCACGATGATCTTCAGCCGTTTGAAGGCGAGTGCCATCGCGCGAAGGACCTCCTCTTCCGTCACGGCAATGCCGGCCCCGGCGAGACGCTTCAGAATGGGGAAGGTGATCCTGCCGGGCTCCGGGGTGACGATCGCATCGCAGATCGAGCCCGACAGCGTGGCGTTCCGCACGACCTCTCCGGCCGCCAGCGAGCGTGCGGTGTCATCGAAATTCTCCGGTTCGCAGGTACGCACGGTAAAGCCCGGCGCGGTGGCCTCGAGCGCGAGGGCGATGCCTGAACTCAACCCGCCGCCGCCGCAGGGCACCAGCACATCGGCTGCCGTTATACCTTCCTCTTCCGCCTGTTCCGCGATTTCCAGGCCCGTCGTGCCCTGGCCGGCAATGACCAGCGGCTCGTCGAAGGGCCGGATCAGCGTCAGGCCGCGCTCCGCGGAAAGCCGCGCACCGATGGCGTCCCGGTCTTCCCTGTCGCGGTCGTAGAGAACGACCTCTGCCCCGAAGGCGCGGGTGTTGTCGATCTTCAGCCTCGGGGCATCCGAGGGCATGATGATGACGGACGGAACGCCGTGCCGCGTGGCGGCGAGAGCGACGCCCTGGGCATGATTTCCCGACGAGAAGGCGATCACCCCGCGCTTGCGCACGTCCGGCTCCAGCCCCGAAAGGGCGGACCAGCCGCCGCGAAACTTGAAGGAGCCGGTGTGCTGCAGGCATTCCGCCTTCACGAAGACACGTCGTCCGGCCATCTCATCCAGGAAGGGAGAGGATAGCAGGGGCGTCCGCCGGGCATGGCCCTGCAGGCGGGATCTGGCGGCGACGATCATTTCGATGGATGTCATTGAAGCAAGCCTTCAGCTGATGCGGTGCCTGTTTCATAGAGGGCCGCCGCGGCGTTGAGAACGCTCGTTCTTGTCATGGTGACAGGACCGGCCGGCGCCCGGTTGTTTCTATTCGATGCCCATTGCGCGCTTGTGTTCCGCGACCTCGGCCAACAACCAGTCCTGGAAAAGGCGCGTGCCGGGTTTGTTGCCGATGCTGCGCCGTTGCTGCAGGTAGTAGCCGGCCGGATAGGCATGGCGGGCGGCGAACGGGGCGACCAGCTTGCCCTGGCGCAAGAGATCCTGCGCCATGATCGTGTCGGCGAGCGCGATGCCCGCGCCGTTCATCGCCTCGCGCATGATCAGCGTGCAGTCATGCAGCGTCGAGCCTGACGGGGGACGGGCATCGGCGATACCCTCCCGCTCCAGCCATTGCTTCCAGCGCGTGGTCTCGCATTCGTGGATCAGGTGATGGTGCACCAGATCGGCGGGCGAGCGCAGCGGGATCGGGCCTTCGAGCACGGAGGGTGCACAGACCGGCGTCAGCAGCAGCGGCACCATCATCGTCAGGGCCGGGCCGGCCTTGTAGACGAACTCGTCGACGATGGCGAAATCGACATTGGTCCGCTTGCCGGAGGTGGAGATTTCGAGATCGACGGTCGGATGCTGGCGCCGGAAGACCGGCAGGCGATCCGCCAGCCAGAGATTGAGGAAGGTCGGCTCGCACATCAGCTTGACGCGCCGGGCCTTGCTGCCGCGCGGCTCGTCGTAGAAGCTGACATCCTCCGTCGCTCGCCAGATCGCCTCGAAGGCCTCCGAGAGGCTGCGCGCATAGTAGGACCCGCGCATGGTCGGCGTCACCTGCCGGAAGCCGCGCTCGAAGAGGTCCTGGCCAAGGGTCTTTTCCAGCGTGCGGATGTGCCGGCTGACGGCCGAGGGCGTCAGATGCAGTTCTTCCGCTGCATCCTTGATGCTGCCGAGGCGGGCGGCGGCCTCGAATGCGCGCATGCCGTTGAGGGAGGGTAAAGCCATAAAATCAGCATGGATTATCACCTGAGTTTTTGTCAATCGATGTGGACGAAATTGACGCTTGAACCTTCACCCGTACCGATTTGAGATAGGGTCCTAAGTCGCCATGGGGAAACGGTTATTCGGCCTCTGGCACCATCTCGCCTTCAGCGGTGGTCGGCTTGTGGCGTAACCGTCATGGTTCGGGTCGGCAGCAAGCCGTTCCCGGGCAGGCGGTGTCGGCTGCGGCGATCACCGGCGCTGCAACAGGAAGTACGCCCAGATGCCCCAATCGCCCGCACCGGTCTTCGAAGCGGCAGACGATATATCCGTCGAAAGCTCCGTCATCGTGATCCTGCACGCAGCCGGGCAGGCACTCGGCGCGCGTGCAGCCGTGCTGGATGCGGCCATGGGCGGCATTCTCTCGCGGGCCTGTTCTGCTGAACCGGCGCTTTGCGAAAGCGGTGCCGTCGTCGATCTCGTTCCGCCACCCACTGTATCGACGCGGCGTGTCATCGTCCTGTCCCTCGGCAAGGCGGAGAGCCTGACGGCGCTTGCCCTTTCGGCAGCCGGCGGGAAGCTTGCCGCGCATCTGGAAGAGAAGGACGAGGCCGAGGCGACGATCCTCCTCGACCGGATCGACGGCGCGCCGCTTTCAGCGGCGGAGATCCTGGCGCGCATCGCCCTCGGGCTGCGGCTGCGGCGCTACCGTTTCGACCTTCGCAACAGGAAGCCGGTGGCCGAGGTTGACACTGTCTGGCGGCTGCGGCTGGTCGGCGCACAGAAAGCTGCCCTGGATGCGGCGCTTGTCCGTGCCAATGCCGTGGCTGATGGCGTCGAATATGCCCGCACGCTGGTCAATCTGCCGCCGAACCATCTGCATCCCGACAGTTTTGCCGCGCATCTGGAGCCGCTGCGCGAGGCCGGCATCGACGTCGAAGTGCTCGATGCCGCCGCGCTGAAGGAACTTGGCGCAGACGCGCTGCTTGCGGTCGGCGCGGGGTCGGTGCGGCCACCGCGGCTCGCGGTGCTGCGCTATCGCGGCGAAGGCTCGGGCGACCAGCCGCTCGCCTTCGTCGGCAAGGGCGTCTGTTTCGATTCCGGCGGGCTCTGCATCAAGGGCGGCGCGCAGATGTTCGACATGAAGGCCGACATGGCCGGGGCGGCGGCGGTCGTCGGCCTGCTCCTGTCGCTCGCCCGGCAGAAGAGCCCGGTGCATGCCGTCGGTGTGCTCGGCATTGCCGAAAACCTCCCGTCCGGCCATTCGCTAAAGCCGCGCGAGATCATTCCCACTCTCTCCGGCCAGACTGTCGAAGTCTTCGACACGGACGCGGAGGGGCGCCTGATCCTCGCCGACTGTCTCTATTATACGGCGACGCGTTTCGAGCCCTCCGTCATCGTCGATCTCGCGACGCTGACCTATTCGGTGATGCGCGGCCTCGGCTCGATCTTTGCCGGCCTGTTCAGCGCCGACGACACGGTTGCCGCCGAAATGATCGCTGCCGGCGAAACGGTCGGCGAGCGTTTCTGGCGCATGCCGCTCGACCGGGCCTATGACGAGGGTCTTAAATCGCCATTGGCGGACCTGCGCCATCACGCCAAGGACATGGAAGATGGCGACGCGCCCTATGCTGCGGCTTTCCTGCGCCATTTCACCGAGGATCGCCCCTGGGTGCATCTCGACATCGCCGGCAAGGAACTGGCGGGCGAGGACCGGCCGCTCGGCCGGCAAGGGGCGACGGCCTTTGGCGTGCAGATGCTGGAAGAGTGGGTTCAGGCCAGTCGGAAAGGCGCTTGAATGTCCGGGAAAGGAATGGGAATGTCGGCGACGATCAACAGCACCGAGGGGCGGGCGCAGTTCAGGGGGTACGAAACCTGGTATCGCATCAGCGGTGACCTCGCTGGCGACAAGCTGCCAGTGGTGATCCTGCACGGCGGGCCGGGCGTTGCGCACAACTATGTCGACGCCTACAAGCTGCTTGCCCGTGACGGCCGGGCCGTCATCCACTACGACCAACTCGGATGCGGCAACTCCACCCTCCTGCCGGGGAAGGGCGCGGACTTCTGGACGCCGCAGCTCTTCATCGACGAACTGGAAAACCTCGTCGACCACCTCGGCATCCGGGGTGGGTTCCATGTGCTCGGCCAGAGCTGGGGCGGCATGCTGGGCGCCGAATACGCAGTGCTGCGCCCGAAGGGACTTGCCTCGCTGACCATCGCCAATTCACCCGCCTCCATGACGCTCTGGGTCGCGGAGGCGAACCGGCTGCGCGCCGACCTGCCTGCGGACGTGCAGGACACGTTGACGCGGCACGAGGCGGCGGGCACGACGGACCATCCTGATTACCAGGCGGCAACGATGGCCTTCTACGAACGGCATGTCTGTCGCGTCGTGCCGTTCCCGCCGGAGGTGACGGCGAGCTTCGAGCAGGCCGCGCGCAACCCGACCGTCTACACGCTGATGAACGGGCCGAACGAATTCCACGTCATCGGCACGCTGAAGACCTGGAGCATCATCGACCGCCTGCCGGCCATCGACACGCCGACGCTGATCCTCTCCGGGCGCCATGACGAAGCCACGCCTGCGACCGTGCAGCCCTTCAAGGACGGTATCAAGGGTGCGCGGTGGGAGATATTCGAGCATTCCAGCCACATGCCGCATGTCGAGGAACAGGACGACTGCATGCGGGTGGTGGGAGATTTTCTCAATCAGCATGACAGGTAGAAACAGAGAGAAAAGGGGATCGAACATGAAGAAACTGCTTCTGACGGCATCGGCCGTCGCACTCATCGCCGGCGCATCGCTGGCCCCGGCCAAGGCCGAATACCTTCAGGAACACCGCGGTGGCACCATGCGGCTGCTCGCCCGCTCGGCGGCCGGTACGCTCGACCCGCACATCAACTACACCTCCCAGGGCTGGCAGATGTACCAGCCGATCTATGACGGCCTCGTCACCTTCCGCAAGGCCGAGGGCATGGACGGCTTCACCGTCGTTGCCGATCTCGCCGAGGCGCTGCCGGAGGTGAGCAACGACGGCAAGACCTTCGCCTTCAAGCTGCGCAAGGGCATCAAGTTCTCCACCGGCCAGGAAGTCGGCGTGAAGGATGTGGTCGCCTCGTTCCAGCGCATCTTCAAGGTCTCCGGCCCGACCTCCGGTACCTTCTACGCAGGCATCGTCGGCGCCGACAAATGCCTTGCCGACACCAAGAGCTGCACGCTGGAAGGCGGCGTGGTGGGGGACGAAGCCGCCGGCACGATCACCATCAACCTGACGAAGCCGGACGCCGAATTCCTCTACAAGCTCGCCCTGCCGCATGCCGTGACGTTGCCGGCGGATACGCCCGCCGAGGACATGGGTTCCGTGCCGATCCCGAGCACCGGTCCCTATACGATCTCCGCCTTCGACCCCAACAAGGGCATGACCGTCACGCGCAACCCGCACTTCAAGCAGTGGAGCGAGGACGCCCAGCCCGACGGTTATCCCGATGTCGTGCAGTACGATTTCGGCCTTTCCGAAGAGGCTGCAGTGACGGCGATCCAGAACGGCGAGGCCGACTGGATGTTCGATTCCCTGCCGAGCGACCGTCTTGCCGAAGTCGGCACCAAATATATGGAGCAGCTGCACATCGCGCCGCTTTCGGCCTGGTGGTACGCGCCGCTCAACACACGCCTTGCCCCCTTCGACAATCTGAAGGCCCGCCAGGCCGTTTCCTTCGCGATCGACCGCAACACGCTGGTAAAACTCTTCGGCGGCAAGGTTCTCGCTTCGCCGGTCTGCCAGATCTTGCCGCCGGACTTCCCCGGCCATGTGGACTACTGCCCCTACACGAAGGACCCGGGCGCGAAGTGGTCGGCACCTGATGTCGAGAAGGCCAAGCAGCTTGTCGAGGAGTCGGGCACCAAGGGCCAGAAGGTCACCGTCATCGTCGAGGACACGGCCGTTTCGCGCTCCATCGGCGTCTATCTGCAGAGCGTCCTGACCAGCATCGGTTACGTTGCCGACGTCAAACCGATCTCCGCCAACATCCAGTTCACCTATATCCAGAACACCAACAACAAGGTGCAGATGTCGGTGAGCCAGTGGTATAAGGACTACCCGGCGGCATCCAACTTCCTGAACATCCTGTTCGGCTGCGCCTCCTTCCGCGAAGGCTCGGATGCCTCGATCAACATCGCGGGCTTCTGCAACAAGGATATCGATGCCAAGATGCAGAAGGCGATGGACCTCGGCGTCACCGACCAGGCGGCCGCCGATGCGCTGTGGAGCGAGATCGACAAGGAGGTCACCGACCAGGCGCCGGCGATCGGTCTCTTCACGCCGAAGCGGCTCGATTTCGTCAGCAAGCGCGTCGGTAACTTCAAGTTCAACCGCCAGTTCGACTGGATGATCACCCAGTCGTGGGTACAGTAAGACCCGGCGGAGGAAAGCTGCGTGTCGAATGAAGTCGTTGCCGTGCAGCGCGGGACGCGAGGGCCTTGGGCCCTCGCTTTCGTGCGTTTGAGGCGCAACAGGGCCGCCATCGCGTCCCTGGCGGTGTTTCTGCTCATCGTCCTTTCCTGTCTCAGCGCGCCGCTCTATGCGCGCTGGGCGGGCGTGGATCCGTTCACCTCGACGCTCGATGCCGTCATCATGGTCGACGGCGTCGAGGTTCCGGTCATGGAGGCCTCGACGGAGGGGCTCGGGCTCGGCTATACGCCGATCGGCCCCACCTGGGAGCTCGGCAACTACTTCCTTGGCGCGGACAGCCAGGGCCGTGACGTCATGGCGCGCCTGCTCTACGGCGGGCTCAACTCGCTGATGATCGCGGCGGCCGCCACGGTCTTCACGCTGATCGTCGGAACTGCAGCCGGGCTCGTCGCCGGCTATTTCGGTGGCGTCACCGACACGATCCTGTCGCGCCTGCTCGACATCCTCTGGGCCTTCCCGATCTATCTGCTGGCGATCTCTCTTTCCATCGTGACCATCACCGCCGGAATCTCGATCGGGCCGATCCTCATTGAGTCCGGGTCGCTATGGCTACCGGTCATCATCATCGGCATCGTCTATGTGCCCTATGTAGCCCGTCCCATCCGCGGCCAGGTGCTTTCGCTGCGCAACAGCGAATTCGTGCTTGCCGCCATCAATCTCGGCGTGCCCGGCTGGCGCATCCTGCTGCGCGATATCCAGCCGAACATCACGACCACGCTCATCGTCTTCGTGCCGCTGATGATGGCGCTGAACATGCTGACGGAATCGGCGCTCTCGTTCCTGTCGATCGGCGTGCAGCCGCCAGCGGCAAGTTGGGGCACCATCATCCAGGACGGGCAGGCGCTGCTCTATACCCGCCCGCTCGTGGCGCTTGCGCCGGGCCTTACGATTGCCCTGTCCGTCATGGTTCTCAACGTTTTCGGCGACGGCCTGCGCGATGCGCTGGATCCGCGCTCGAAGGTCCGGCTGGGGCGCACCTGATGATCTACGCCATCCTTCGCCGCTTCGGTCAGATGCTGTTCGTGATGTTCGGCATCTCGGTCATCGTCTTCCTGATCTTCTTCGCCACGCCCGGTTCCGATCCCGCCGCACGCATTGCCGGGCGCAATGCCTCACCCGAGGTGCTGGAAGCGGTGCGTCACTCCTTCGGTTTCGACCGGCCGCTCTACGTGCAGTACGGCCTGATGATGCAGAAGATCTTCATCACCGGCGACCTTACCTCCTTCGTCAACCGCGGCTGGAAGGTCGTTCCCGCCGTCTTCGACGCCATCCCCGTCACGCTGTCGCTGGTCTTCGGCGCGGCCTTCCTCTGGGTGGTCGTCTCCGTCGCCATCGGCATCATCGCCGCGGCGACACGCGACAGCTGGCTCGACAAGCTCCTGATGGCGCTCGGCCTCATCGGCATCTCCATGCCGGTGTACTGGCTGGGCGAGGTGATGAACCTCATCACCCAGAGCCGCTATCACGATACCTGGCTGTTCTCCTGGGTGCCGCCGCTCGGCTACAAGCCGCTGACGAGCGATCCGAAGGGCTGGTTCCTCACCCTCGTCATTCCGTGGATCACGCTCGCCGTGCTCTATATCGGTATCTACGGGCGCGTGCTGCGCGCGGCGATCATCGAATCCATGCAGGAGGATTTCGTCCGCACCGCCCGGGCCAAGGGCCTGTCGGAGACGCGCATCCTGCTGCGCCACGGGCTGCGGACCTCGCTGATCTCCTTCGTCACCCTGTTCGGCCTCGATTTCGGCGCGCTGGTCGGCGGTTCGGCGCTTCTCACCGAAGTGGTCTTCGGCCTCAACGGCATTGGCAAGCTCACCTATGACGCGATGCAGAATCTCGACCTGCCGATGATCATGGCGACGGTGATGTATGCCTCGATGTTCGTGGTCATCGCCAATGCGGTGGTCGATTTCGTCTATATCCTTCTCGATCCCCGCGTGAGGACGTCATGATGCTTTCCGTGCGCGACCTCAGGGTGTCGTTCCGCACCGAAGACGGCCTGGTGCGGGCCATCGACGGCGTTTCCTTCGATCTCGACGAGGGCGAGATTCTCGGCGTCGTCGGCGAATCGGGTTCGGGCAAAACCGTCTCGCTTCTGGCGGTGATGGGGCTCATCACCGATCCCAACGCCACGATCGAGGGCTCCATCCGCTACAAGGGCCGCGAGCTTGTCGGCCTGCCGGCGCGAGAACTCCGGCGCCTGCGCGGCCGGGAGATCGCCATGATCTTCCAGGATCCGATGACCGCTCTGACGCCGGTCTATACGATCGGCTGGCAGATTGCCGAGCAGATCCGCGCCCATGAGGCTATCAGCAAGGCAAAGGCGCTGGAGCGGGTGGAGGCGCTGCTTGCCGAGGTGAACTTCCCCAATCCGCGCGAAGCGATGTCGCGCTATCCGCACCAGCTTTCCGGCGGGATGCGCCAGCGCGCGGTGATCGCCATGGCGCTCTCCTGCAATCCGGCCCTGCTCGTCGCCGACGAGCCGACCACGGCGCTCGACGTCACCGTGCAGGCCGGCATTCTCGATCTTGTGCGCAAGCTGCGGGCCACCCACAACTCCGCCGTCGTCTTCATCACGCATGACATGGGCGTGGTCTCCGAGCTCGCCGACCGGGTGATGGTGATGTATGCCGGCCGGGTGGTGGAGCGCGGCAACCGTGCTGCGTTGTTCTCCGATCCGCGCCACCCCTATACGCGAGCCCTGCTCGGCTCGATCCCGCCGCTGAACGGCGAGAAGCCCCACCGCCTGCCGGCCATTCCCGGCTCACCGCCCTCGCTGCTGCGCCTGCCGCGGGGCTGCGCCTTCGGCCCGCGCTGTCCGCTGCGCTACGAGCCCTGCCTCACCGAGAAACCTGTCCTTCCAGCCGGCCTACACGCGGCGGCGTGCCTCCGGGAGGTGCAAGCATGAGCACTGCAATGACAGACACCGAACAGCCGATCCTCGAAACCCGCGCGCTCGGAAAGCGCTTTTCGATCGGCACGCGGTTTTCCGCGGAGGGACGACGGACGGTACACGCAGTCGACAACGTCTCGCTGACGGTCCGGCGCGGGGAGACGCTCGGCCTTGTCGGGGAGTCGGGATGCGGCAAGTCCACATTGGCGCGCTGTCTGGTGCGGCTTTACGAGGTCTCCGACGGCAAGCTCCTGTTCGAGGGCGAGGACATCACCGCCCGGTCGCTGCGGGAGCTGCGCCCGTTGCGTCGCCGCCTGCAGATGGTTTTCCAGGATCCGTCCGCCTCGCTGAACCCGCGCCGGCGCGTCGGCGATCTCGTCGCCGAGCCGCTGCGTATCCACACGAAACTCTCCTCTAGCGAGATCGACAAGCGGGTTGCAGAACTTTTCGACATCGTCGGCCTCCTGCCGGACCATGTCGGGCGCTATCCGCACGAATTCTCCGGCGGCCAGCGCCAGCGTGTCGGTATCGCACGCGCCATCGCCCTCAATCCCGATCTCGTCGTGCTGGATGAACCTGTTTCCGCACTCGACGTCTCGGTACAGGCGCAGATCGTCAACCTGCTTGCCGATCTCCAGGAAAAGCTTGGCCTCACCTATATCTTCATTGCCCATGACCTCTCGGTGGTGCGCCAGGTCTCGACCCGCATCGCGGTCATGTATCTGGGGTCCGTCGTCGAGGAGGGACCTGCCGAGGAGGTCTTCTCTGCGCCGGCCCACCCCTACAGCCAGGCGCTGATCTCGGCGGTTCCGATCGTCGAGACGACGCCGAGCGGCGCGCGCAGGCGCATCCTCCTTACCGGCGACGTGCCAAGTCCGCTCAACCCACCCTCCGGCTGCCGTTTCCATCCACGCTGTCCGATCGCGAAGGACCGCTGCCGGACGGAGCGACCCGAGGCGCAGGCGCATGGCAATGGCCGTAAGGTGGCCTGCCATTTTCCGACGCTGTGAGGCTTGGGCAGGACGGGTTTTTTCTGTTCTGTCCAGCATCGTGATGCTTCGTTGTCGGCGTTGCTGTCGTGCGCCGTGGCATGCTGCAGAAGGACGCACCCTCTTGAATTTGCCGCATTGAACGGCCAAGTGCAGGCTATGACTATGGAAACGCCCGCCAGAATTTCGAGGTTTCGCGATCAAGCGCGCTCCCTGACCCGGAGCCGGCTGTCTTGATCCTGTAACGCCGCCGCAAATCCCGCCGCTCCGGGAACCCCACAATCCAACAGTGCGGTTCATGTCGTTCGCCCTTGTGGCGTTCCGATGGAGCGTTTCCATGTCCACGTCTCATTCCCTGAAAACCTGCCTCACCTGCGACCGGCGCCTGCCGCGCGCAGCCAGCCGTTGCCCCTGGTGCAAGGCGCCCATTCTCGTCCGCTCTGCCTGCGGCGTCCGCCACGGGCCCGGCGTGGCGGTCTTCTTCCTGCGCAGCGAGGGGAGGGCATGATGAGAGGCAAGGCACGCACCAGCGTTCCCGCCCCCGAGGCCGGTCACTGCGATGAACTGCAGCAGGTCGGGGTGCTCCCCTGGCGCCTGCGGCGCGATGGCGAGCCGAAGATGTTGCTCATCACTTCGCGCCGGCGCGGGCGGTGGATCGTGCCCAAGGGATGGCCGATGAAAGGGCGATCGGCGGCGGCCGCGGCCTCCCGTGAGGCCTTTGAGGAGGCTGGCATCATCGGCGATATCTCTCCTTCGCCTGTGACCTCCTATCGCTACTGGAAGGCACTGGATGACGGCTCGGAGGTTTCCTGCCGCGTCACGGTGTTCGGCATGAAGGTGCGCGGCACGCTGAGCCATTGGCGCGAGAAGGGGCAAAGGCAGCGGCGCTGGTTTTCCCTCACCGCGGCGGCCGAACGTCTCGACGACACGGAGCTTGCCGCCTTCGTGCGGTCGCTCGACGCCTCCTCGGAAGCGCTGCGGTCGCTCGGTCCACTTGCCGGGTGGACGTACCCGCCCGGCGAGCCGCAGACCGGCGAACGGTGAGGGAGCCGATGGTTTCGCTCCGTCTCGCCCGCCGCCGTGGTTCCTCACGCCCTATCCGCAGGATCGGCGCCGACTGCTGAGAGCCTGGCGCTGCAAACTGCAAATGCAAGCGCGGCGCCAGGATTTCGCTTTCCGACCCGAGATCAAAACCTGCGGAGCAAGGCCGGACGCGTCGTCGTGCCGCCGCCCTGCCCCTGTTCAGAAAGAGCCTGATATGAGCTTTCGATATAGCCACACCTTCCCCATCAGCGGTCCGAACAAGCTGCCCCGTTTCAGGCAGTGGGCGGCGGAAAACCTGCCGGGCATCGCTTTCTCCCTGCCGCCGCAGGTTCCGGTGAAGAGCACGGCCCTGACGGTGCGCCTGCAATCCATCGAGGATCGCGCTGTGCTGACAGAGAAGCTGGCGGGCGCAGGCTTCAAGTGACGTGAGGCGCGGCGAACGATTGCCTTTACCGTCCGGTAAACATCTGCTGACACAAAGATGTGGTACCGGCATGGTGGCGTCGTTCGCCGCATCTCCTCCTCGAACGCCCCGATCACATCGATTTCCCCACGATACCAGCGATTTTCGGACCAGACATATGGTAAAGGCCCTCGTTTCCAACCAGCGTTATGCAGTGTTCTTCCTTGTCGGGGTGGCTGCATTCGCCTCCCTCGGCGGCGCGCTGCTCTATAGCGGCTGGCTGTTCCTCGTCGCCGCGGCCTGCGGTGCGTTGTTCCTGCTCGGCATTCACGATCTGCGCCAGCACAGGCACGCGATCCTGCGCAACTATCCGGTGGTCGGGCATCTGCGCTTCCTCTTGGAGAGCATCCGGCCGGAAATCCGCCAGTACATCATCGAAAGCGACAATGACGCAGTCCCGTTCAACCGGCAGGACCGCGGCCTCGTCTATCAGCGCGCCAAGGGGGTTGAGGACAAGCGGCCGTTCGGCACGATCGAGAATGTCTACGGTTCCGGCTATGCTTGGCTCACCCATTCCGCGACGCCGGTCGCCATTGCGGATACGGACTTCCGCGTGCGCGTCGGTGGGCCGGCCTGCCGGCAGCCCTATGAAGCCAGCCTCTACAACATCTCGGCCATGAGCTTCGGTTCGCTCTCGGGCAATGCCATCCTCGCCCTCAACACCGGCGCGCGCAAGGGCGGCTTCGCGCATGATACGGGGGAGGGCAGCATCAGCCGCTACCACCGGCAGGGCGGGGGCGATCTGATCTATCAGGTCGCATCCGGCTATTTCGGCTGCCGCGGCGAGAATGGCCGCTTTTCGCCTGAAAAATTCGCCCAGCTTTCTGCCGATCCCCAGATCAAGATGATCGAGATCAAGCTGAGCCAGGGGGCAAAGCCCGGCCATGGCGGCATGCTGCCGGCCTCGAAGATCTCGCCGGAAATCGCGGAGGCCCGTGGCATTCCGATGGGTATCGACTGCATTTCACCGGCTGCGCACAGCACATTCTCGACCCCGATCGGCCTGATGCGGTTCGTCGGGCAGCTGCGTGAGCTCTCCGGCGGAAAGCCGGTCGGCTTCAAGCTGTGCATCGGTCATCGCCGTGAGTTCATGAGCATGGTCAAGGCCATGCTTCAAACGGGCATCGTTCCCGATTTCATCGTGGTCGACGGTGCGGAGGGCGGAACGGGCGCCGCCCCGGTGGAGTTCGCAAACCGCGTCGGGATGCCGATGCTCGAGGGGTTGACCTTCGTGCACAACACGCTGCGCGGCGCAGGCATCCGCAACCAGGTCCGCATCGGCGCGGCGGGCAAGATCGTCTCCGCCTTCGACATTGCCCGCACGCTGGCCCTTGGCGCGGACTGGTGCAACGCCGCGCGCGGCTTCATGTTTGCCATCGGCTGCATCCAGGCGCAGTCCTGTCACACCAATCGCTGTCCGGTCGGCATCGCCACCCAGGACCCCGTGCGTCAGCGCGCGATCGATCTTGGCGACAAGAGCGACCGCGTCGCGCGGTTCCATCGCAATACCATGCATGCGCTGGGCGAGATCGCCGGTGCCGCCGGCCTTGGCGATCCGAGCGATTTCATGCCTTACCACTTCATGTTCCGGCAGAAGGACAACGAGTTCCTCGACGGCAACGAGGCCTATCCCTATCTGCCCGAGGGCTTTCTCGTCTCCGGCTCGGAAATTCCGGAACTGGCCGACTGGCACGACCGCTGGGACCGTGCCAGCGCCGAAAGCTTCGCCCCGCCGGAAATCCCCCACGGGCCGTTCCGCAAGCGCAAGGCCGCTTGACGGTTACAGCGCCCCGGATACGCCGGGGCGCTGCCTGGTATTTGTGTTCCATAATTAAGCTTATGTGATCGTTTGCCGGTCTCTTAGGGCTCGGACTCATCAGCCGGAATGAACCGCAACACGCCCGCAAGGCTTGGGCCGATTCCGGCTGGCCTGTCGGATGGATGCGAGACGCCGTCGTTGACTGGAATTTCAGAAAAATCGAAGGGGCTGATGCCCTCGAGGCAGGCGACGTTGACACCGTATTGCTCAGGGTTGGAGCGGCGCTGGTGGTGGGTATAGATGCCGCAGCGTGCGCAGAAATAGTGTTTCGCTGTCTTCGTGTTGAACTGGTAGAGGGTAAGCAGCTCCTCGCCCTCCTCGATGGCGATGTCGGAGAGATTGGCGGAAACCGCGATGGCGCCGCGCATGCGGCAATAGGAACAGGAGCAACGGCGTGCGCTGTGCAGCCCATTTGCAAGGCGAACCCGGAAGCGGACGGAGCCGCAGTGGCAGGCGCCGCCGATGGTGTCGATATCCTTGTCGAGGGGATTTTCTCCGTGCGCCATTGGGGCCTCCTTCGACGATCGGTCCCGCCCGCTTACAGCGTCTGTGGCGCGATGAACTGGTAATAGGCCCAGACAAGGACGATCACCGCGAGAACGGCTATCCAGATGAGGCCCTTTTTCGGTTGCGGCGCCTTCGGAGTGTTCTTGTTTTCCTGCTGCGGCTTCCGGCGTTCGAATTTCAGAACATTGTTGTCGTTCATGGCATCCTCCGGTGCGCGGGCTTGGCAGTCGCCGAGAGCTTTACCGGCGATCTGCCCCTTTCTGCAAGCGCTCACCAAAGAAGAATACCGGTCGGGTTGTCGTGGAAACCCCGGTGCCGTCAACTCGCCTTCCGCGCGGCGCCCATCTGTTCGAAATGCATCTGCCCGAGATGGCCCGTGCCGTCGCGGATGTCGGCGGCGATGGCCGCCTTGAGCGCGTCGGGATTGCGCGCGACGATGGCAGCGAGCGCTTCGGCGTGGCGGTCGATCTGGTAGGTGGCGGAAAGGGTTTCGCCCGCCCGGCGCATGAAGGGCGCAAGGCGCAGCCAGAGGGATTCGATCAGCGGCAGCATCACCGTGCCCGGCCGGGCCTCGTAGAGGCAGCGGTGGAAATCGAAATTCGCCTCCACGAGGCGGCCGAAATCGCGCCGTGCCAGTGCCTCGTCGGCCTGCTGGTCGAAGGCGCGCAGGCGCGCGAGTCGGGCCTCATCGATGAAGGGCATGGCGCGTTCGGCGGCGCGGGTTTCGAGCGCGATGCGGGCCTCCAGCACCTCTTCGAAGCGCTGCGGATCAATGTCCGGCACGCGGACGCGGCGATTATCGAGCAGTTCCAGCGCGCCGTCGGCAACCAGCCTGTGCAGCGCCTCGCGCACCGGCATGGCGCTGACGCCGAGGGATTCGGCCAGGCCGTTGATCGTCACCGGATCGCCCGGCTCGAACTGGCCCGTCATGACGGCCCGCCGCAGCACGCGGTAGACCCATTGCTTGGCGGATTCGGACGCTTCGCGACCGGCAGCAACCAGCATGCGGAAACCCTCCCCTCTGTCGACCCGGCCTCTGCCGGCTTATCGTCTCTGGGCTGAATTCTGCGACCCTTGCACGCAAGGCGGATAAAATCGCAAAGCTCAAAATCACCCTTTACAGATTTGATCAAATTATGATTTGTTGTGATCATAAGCAAGATAAGCCTATCACATAAGAACCGCGATCAGCGGTCGGACAGAGGACAGCCGGCGCTTTGGGCGGAGCACGCTCGGGCGGCCGGACGATAAACGGGGAACCGATGACTGAGACCCGAACGACCGCGGCCCATGGCGGTGCCATCGGCATGCATGGCATCAAGAAATGGTTCGGCAATTTCCAGGCCGTCGACAATGTGACGCTGGATATCCGGTCGAATGAATTCTTCACCCTTCTCGGCCCTTCCGGCTGCGGCAAGACTACGCTCCTGCGTATGATCGCCGGCTTCGAGCTGCCGACCGAAGGACAGGTCCTGCTCGATGGCGTGGATATTTCCAGCCTTCTGCCGAACCAGCGGCCCGTCAACACGGTCTTCCAGAACTATGCCCTCTTCCCGCACCTGACGGTGGCCGAGAACATCGGTTTCGGCCTCAAGATGCTGGGCAAGCCTCGCTCGGAAATCGACAGCGTCGTCAAGGACATGCTGAAGCTTGTCCATCTGGATGGGCGAGGCGACAATCCGGTCACCCAGCTTTCCGGCGGCCAGCAGCAGCGCGTGGCGCTCGCCCGGGCTCTCGCGCCGCAACCGAAGGTGCTGCTGCTCGATGAACCGCTTTCCGCGCTCGACCTGAAACTGCGCAAGTCCATGCAGATGGAGCTGAAGCGCCTCCAGACCGAAACCGGCATCACCTTCGTCTTCGTCACGCACGACCAGGAGGAAGCGCTCACCATGTCCGATCGCATCGCCGTCATGTCGACGGGCACGGTGCGCCAGGTGGGCTCGCCCTGGGATATCTACGACCGTCCGGCCGAACGTTTCGTGGCCGACTTCATCGGCGAGACGAATTTCCTTTCGGCCGAGGTCGTTGCGGTTTCCGGCGACCGGGCCCGCGTGCGGCTCTCCTCCGGCGCGGAGATCCCGGCGACCTTCCCGGCCGACCTGACGCCCGGCGGCAAGGTGACTGTTGTCGTCCGTCCCGAACATGCCCAGGTCGCAGCCCCCTCGCCGTCTTCGGTGTTGCGCGGCACCATCCACGAAATCGTCTATCTCGGCACGGACACGCATTTCCACATTCGCCTCGAGGACGGCACGACCTTCACCGTGCGCCAGCAGAATGCCCGCAGCGGGTCCTGCGGCTTTTCGAAGGACGAGGTGGTCGGCATCAGCCTCAGCGACGACGTCGCCCAGATCTTGAGGGATTGACGATGAGCGGCGCACAGCAGGCCGCTCTCGCGGCGCAGAAAAAGGACATCCGCTCCCGCTGGCTGCTCAGCACGCCGGCCCTGCTCATCATCTTCTTTGCGGCCGTCGGCCCGCTGCTCGTGATGCTGCTCTACTCCTTCATGGCGAAGGGCGACTACGGCGACGTCAAGTTCGGGGAGTTCTCGCTCGACGGCTGGGTCTCGGTCTTCTTCCAGCGCGACATATTCGACGATACGCTCGGGCTTGCGGATGCGCATCTGTCGATTATCTGGCGCTCGCTCCAGCTGTCGTTCTTCACGACGCTCCTCACCCTGATCCTCGGCTTTCCGACCGCTTACTTCATCGCGACGCGCCCGGCGCATACCCGTGAGATCTGGGTCTTCCTGGTGACGATCCCGTTCTGGACCAACCTTCTGATCCGCACTTTCGCCATGCAGCAGGTCATCCGCAACGAAGGTCTGCTCAACAACGCCCTGATCTGGCTCGGCGTGATCGATTCCCCCCTGCAGATCATGTACACGGACACCGCCAACCTGCTCGGCATGACCTATGTCTACCTGCCGCTCATGGTGCTGCCGCTCTATGCCTCGATCGAGAAGCTCGATTTCCGGCTGGTGGAGGCGGGCTACGATCTCTATGCGAGCCGCCTGCAGGTCCTGCGCGGCATCGTGATCCCGCTGGTGAAGCCCGGCATCATCGCCGGCTCCATCCTCGTCTTCATTCCCTCGCTCGGTGCCTACGTCATTCCGCGCGTGCTCGGCGGCGGCAAGAACATGATGCTCGGCAACCTCATCGAGATGCAGTTCGGATCGGGCCGCAACTGGCCGCTCGGCGCCGCCATGTCTATCACCCTGATGGCGCTGGTGATGGTTGCGCTGATCTTCTACGTGCGCAATGCCTCGCGGGGAGGTTCGAGCCATGTTTAAATCGCATTTCGACATCCGCTCGCAGCCTGGTTTCGGGCTCATCACCCTCTTCACCTTTTTTGCGCTTTACCTGCCGATCGCCGCGCTGGTCATCTACTCCTTCAACGGGGCGGAATCCCTGTCGCGCTGGGATGGTTTCTCGGCACGCTGGTTCGTCGCCGCCTGGCAGAACGCGGCCGTTCAGGACGCGGCCATCCGCTCGCTGATCATCGCGGTCTGGGCCGCTCTCCTTGCCACGATCGCCGCCACCATGGCGGCTCTCGCGACGACGCGCACGACGCCCTATCGCGGCCTCACCTTCAAGTATGCGCTCATCAACCAGCCGCTGATGGTACCGGAGATCGTGACAGCCGTGGCGCTGCTCATCGTCTTCTCGCGCATCAAGGTCTGGACCGGCTATTCGGGGCTCGGCTACCTGATCGTCGCACATACCGCCTTCTGCATTCCCTTCGCCTACCTGCCCATCCGTGCCCGGCTGGAGAGCATGGACCTGACGCTGGAGCGGGCGGCGGCCGACCTTTATGCCTCGCGCTGGCAGACCTTCCGGCATGTGACCCTGCCGCTGCTGCGCCCGGCGGTCATCGCTGGCTTCATGTTGTCCTTCGTCATCTCCCTGGATGACGTCGTCATCACGGAATTCGTGAAATCCGGTGGTCAGGATACCCTGCCGACCTACATGCTGGGACAGCTCCGGCGCGAGACGACACCCGAGATCAATGCCATCGCCACGGTCTTCCTGGCGCTTTCGACGGCACTCGTCGTGATCTTCTTCTTCATCAACCGAAAAAAACAGTAATCATCTCGACGAACAAACGACAGAGAGGAACAGAGAATGAAAATGAAATGGATGACGACGACCGCGACGGCGGCCATTGCCATGCTGGCGACGGCAGGTGCCGCCTCGGCAGCGGGCGAGCTCAATATCTACAACTGGGGTGACTATACCAACCCGGAGCTGATCAAGAAGTTCGAGGCGAAGTTCGACGTCAAAGTGACGGTCACGGACTATGATTCGAACGACACGGCACTTGCCAAGGTCCGCGCCGGCGGCCACGGCTTCGACATCGTCGTACCGTCGGCGAACTACGTGCAGATCTGGGTCAAGGAAGGCCTGCTGCAGGAAGCCCGTCCGGACCAGATGGAGAACTTCAAGAATGTCGATACGCGCTGGGTCGACGTGCCGTGGGATCCGGGCCGTCACTACACCGTTCCGTGGCAGTGGGGCCTGACCGGCATTGGCGTCAACGCTTCCGTCTACAAGGGCGACATCAACACCTCGGCGATCTTCCTGGATCCGCCGGCGGAACTTGCCGGCAAGATCAACGTCGCGCCGGAAATGAACGACGTGCTCTTCGCCACCATCAAGTACTTCGGCGGCGAATGGTGCACGATGGACAAGGACGTGCTGCGCAAGGTCCGCGACAAGCTCGTCGAGGCGAAGACGAAATGGCTCGCCATGGACTACAGCGTGACCGAGAAGCTGCCGGCCGGCGACTATGCCGCCGTCTACTACTGGAACGGCGCCATCATGCGCTCGCGCCTGAAGAACGCCGACATCAAGTTCGGTTACCCGAAGGAAGGTTTCCCCTACTTCATGGACAGCGTCGCGCTGCTGAAGGATGCGAAGAACACCGAGAATGCCAAGCTGTTCATGAACTTCATCATGGATCCGGAAAACGCGGCCCTGATCTCCGCCTTCGCCAAGTATTCCAACGGCATCAAGGGTTCCGAAAAGTTCCTGCCGGCGGAAATGCAGAATGCACCGGAACTGGTCGTGCCGGCTGAATTCGAGCCTGCAGGCCAATTCCTTGCAAGCTGCGAACCGGATGTGCAGCAGCTCTACACGAAGATCTGGACCGAACTGCAGAAGTAAGCGGCAAGGCTGCGAAAACCGAGGACAGCTGGACGCGGGAAGGCTTTGCGCCTTCCCGCGCTTCGGTTGGATATGTCATGATCAAGACGTTCAAGGACGAGCACGGCTTTGCCCGTGCGGATGTTACACTCGCCAACTGGCGCACTGCCCCCTATAGCCGCTGGACCTTCCAGAATGTCCGCGATCTCGTGCCGACGGCGGTGATTGCGGCAGAGGTGCCGGCCGCCGAAGCGCCGCTTCCCAGCGACGCCTTTCTCGATGCGGCGATGGAGACAGGCCTAGCCGGTGCCGCGAGCGCCCGCGCCTTCCTCGACTTCGCCCATACAGACGCCTTCGTAATGATGCGCCGGGGCGAGATCGTTGCTGAATATTACGCACCGCATGCCGATCCGGATGCGCCGCACCTTGTCTTCTCCATCTCGAAGTCGCTGACGGCCGTCGTCTCCGGCATCCTGGAGGCGGACGGACTGATCGATCCCGACCGGCCGGTGACGGATTACCTGCCGGAGGCCAAGGGCAGCGTCTATGGCGACTGCACCTATCGCGACGTGCTCGACATGCGCGTCAGCCTGGATTTCGAGGAAGCCTATCTCGACCCGCACGGCGCCTTCGCGCGCTATCGCCGCGCCATGCTCTGGAACCCGCCGGAGCCGAACATTGCGCCGGAAACGCTCGCCTCCTTCCTCGTAACCCTCGAGAAGGCCGAGCGGCCGCATGGCGGGCCGTTCTACTATGCCTCGCCGAATGCCGATCTCCTCGGCGTCGTCATCGAGCGCGTCACCGGCGCTCGTTTTGCCGACCTCACCTCCGATCTTCTCTGGAAGCCGATGGGTGCCAAGGGCAATGCCAACATCACGGTGGACGCGATCGGCACGCCGCGCACCGCGGGCGGCGTTTCCATGACGGCGCGCGACCTTGCCCGTCTTGGTGAACTGCTGCGGAACCACGGCGTGCGCAACGGCCGGCAGATCGTGCCGGAAGGCTGGATCCGCGACATGCAGGAGAACGGCGACCGGGAGGCCTGGCAGCAGGGCCGCAATGTCGACCTGCCGAACGGGCGCTACCGCAGCCAGTGGTACCAGTCGGGTGAAGCCGACGGTGCCTTCTGCGCGATCGGTATCCACGGCCAGTGGCTCTATGTCGATCCGAGCACCGAGACCGTCATCGTCAAGCTCTCCTCCCAGCCGGAGCCGCTGGGCGACGAGGAGAACCAGGACAATTTCACGTTCTTCCGGGCGCTTTGCCGCCGGGCAATCTGAACGCATTTCAAGGATACGCCATGCAGACGGAAGCGAGCTTTATCATCCGCAATGCGCGGGTGCTGACCATGGATGCGGCGAACCCGCGGGCGAATGCGGTCGCCATTGCCGGAAACCGCATCCTGGCCGTCGGCTCCGAAGCGGAGATCGATGCCTTTTCGGGGCCCGACACCCATGTGATCGACGCCAAGGGCGGGACTGTCCTGCCCGGCTTCAACGAAGCGCACATGCACATTTTCGGCGGTTCGGCCGAACTCACCGAATTGTCGCTGGCCGGCGTCAAGGGATTTGACGCCCTCGAAAAGGCCGTGAAAGGCTATGCCGCCGACTATCCGGAGCGCCAGCTCCTCATCGCGCAGCAGGCGGACTACACGATCCTCTCTGACGACGAGCGCATGACGCGGCATCATCTCGACCGGATCCTGCCCGACCGCGCGCTCCTGATCGTCGCGCCCGACCACCACACCGCCTGGGCCAATACGACGGCGCTCAGGATGGGCGGCATCCTGGAGGGGCGGGATGTCGGCGTCGGCAACGAGATCGTCATGGCCGACGATGGCCTCGCGATCGGTGAACTGCGCGAGAGCAACGCCATCCGCCCCGTTTCCGCCTTCGGCGAGACCGGCGGGCGCGAAATGCTCGGTGTCGGCACCGGCGGCGACCCGGAGCATGTGACGGCAGAAGAGCGTGCCGGCGATATCGAGGTCATCAAGCGGGGCCTTGCCTATGTGGCTTCGCTCGGCATTACCTCGCTGCAGAACATGGACGGCAGCCTCTACCAGCTTGAAATGCTCGATGAGATCGAGCGTACGGTGGGTCTGCCGGTGCGCGTGCGCATGCCCTTCCACATGAAGAATTTCATGCCGCTCTCGGATCTCGAGACGAAGGCGGCCGCGTGGCGTGACCGCTTCAACACCGATCGCCTGCGCTGCGATTTCGTCAAGCTCTTCATGGACGGCGTGACGGAATCGGGCACCGCCGTCTTCATCGACGACTATGCACACCAGCCTGGCTGGAAGGGCGACCCGCTGTTCTCGCAGGAACACTTCGACAGCATCGCGATTGCCGCCGACAAGCTGGGCCTGCCGGTGGCGGTTCACGCCATCGGCGACGGCGCCGTGCGCATGGTGCTTGATGGCTACGAGGCCGCCATCAAGGCGAACGGCAAGCGCGACAGCCGCAACCGCATCGAGCATATCGAGGTCGTGCATCCCGAAGATATCGGGCGTTTCAAGGAACTCGGCACCGTCGCCTCGATGCAGCCGACCCATCCGCCGGGCAGCGCCGGCCTGCCGGTCGAGCCCTACCTCTCCTACATCGGCGAAGACCGCTGGCCCTATGCTTTCGCCTGGCGCACGCTGGTCGATGCCGGGGCGGAGATCGTCTTCGCCACGGATTGGCCGGTTTCCCCGCTTGACCCGATGAACTGCATCGAATGCGCCATGACGCGTGGTCTCTGGAAGGAGGGCCTGAAGGACGAACGGCTCTCGCTGGCCGAGACGCTGGCCGCCTATACGAAGAATGGCGCTTGGGTCGAGTTCATGGAAGACCGCAAGGGCATGCTGAAGGCGGGCTATCTCGCGGATGTCGTCGTGCTCTCGGACAATGTCGAGGCGGCGGAGCACGGGAAACTCGCTGCGATCCGCCCTGTCACGACGATTTGCGACGGTCGCATCACCTTTCAGGCCTGAGCGGAGGGCGGCCGTGAAAGGCTCTATCCGCTAGGGGAAATCTGTGCGATAGGCCGGGCGATCATTCGTCCGGTCTTTCCATGTATCTCGCCGAAATCCTTGCCCTTTGCGCCGCCATCTGCATTGCGATGAGCAGCATGCTCGTCAGCGAATTGCGCGGCCGCCTACCGCTTCTCGATCTTGCGCGCCTGCAGATGGGCACCGCCTTTTTCATGACGGCCGCCGTATCCCTCGCCGTCGGTGGCTGGCGCACGATAGGGCTCTGGCAGCTCGGTTTTCTTGCCGTTTCCAGCCTTTTCGGCATCATCATCGCGAGCACGACCTATTTTGCGGCGATCTATACCGCCGGCCCTCGCACCACGGCCCTGCTCTTCTCGCTCACCGCACCCTTTGCCGTCCTGTTCGGTTACCTTTTCCTCGGGGAAACGATAGACGGCCAGCAAGGAGCCGGTATCGCTTGCGTTCTCCTGGGGATTTTGCTCGCGATCGGTGCTCGGGGTACGGCGAAATCCAAAGGAACCGAGCGGATCTCGTGGCTCGGTATCGTACTGGGCGTCGTTACGGCGCTTGGCCAGGCGATCGGAAGCCTTGCTGCTCGTCCCGCGATGGCGGCCGGGGCCGAACCCTTCACGGCAATGGCCGTGCGCTCCGGGATTGCGGCCCTGTTCTTCCTGCTTCTCATGGCGGTTCCACATCCGGCGGTAAAGCCGGCGGCGCAGATCGGAAAAAGGTCGCTGAGCCTTGCGGTCGGCTCTGCCTTTTTCGGTGTGGGCCTGGGCATGTCGCTGCTGATGGCCGCCTTGGCACATGGCAGCGTCGGCATCGTCTCGACGCTGTCATCGATGACGCCGGTCGTGATCCTGCCCATGATCTGGGCCCGCACCGGCGCCGTGCCGCCGCCGCTGGCATGGCTGGGCGCGGCGCTGGCGGTCGCCGGAACGGCTCTGATCAGCCTTTAGGCGGTTCAGCCCTGACGGCCAAGATCGATGAGGTAGGTGTTTTCCGCGCGCGACTTCGCGTAATCCTCGGGGCGGATTTCCGCGAAGAGCAGGGTTTCGCCCTCTGCCGGCGCTTCGGCGAGCAGCTTGCCGTCGGGCGCTGCGATGCGTGACAGGCCGGCATAGGTGAAATGGTCGTCGGCGCCGCAATGGTTGATATAGGCGACGAAGACCTGGTTCTCGAAGGCGCGCACCTGGATCATGTGATTGGCGATGAAGGTGCCGGACGAGCCCTTCGGCAACGCCGTGGGCACGAGGACGAGATCGGCGCCGGCGAGCGCGAGACGCCGGACGTTTTCCGGAAACTCCACGTCGTAGCAGATCAGCATGCCGAGCCGGATGCCGCCGAGCTCCACCATGACGGAGGCAGGTGCGGCGGTGCGGAAGGCGGCGCGTTCGTAGTCGCCATAGAGATGAGACTTGCGGTAGACGGCGTTGGTACCGATGCCATCGGTAAAGAGCGCGCTGTTGTAGACATGCGTGCCGTCCTGTTCGGCAAAGCCCGCGACGATGGCAAGGGCGTTGTCGCGGGCGATCGCGCCGAGGCGCGTGGCAACGTCACCCGTTGCGGGGGATGCGAGACGGCCGAAGGCCACCTCCCCTGCCCCATAGCCGGGAACGGCAAGTTCCGGCACGACGAGCAGCCTGGCACCGCCGGCTGCCGCATCGGCGGCAGCTGCCGCGATGCGCTCGATATTGGCCTCGGCGTCGCCGGCAATGGCGTGCATCTGGAGGGCGGCGATCCGCATGCGGGCTCCTGTTCGTTGTGGCCTTCCGGCAGCAAGCGTCCCGCTCCTGACGGGCCGGCAGAGCGTTGTCGCTTGTCTTCGAACCGCGAAAACGCCCTAACCTGTTGTCTTTCGTATTCCCGGACGGAGGATCGGTTCCCGCCTTCCGGGCGTACTCTCGATCCTTGTTTTTACCGCATTATCCGATGCCGAAGCGATTTCCCTTCGGCTGGAAATGCTCTAGTCCCGCGACGACATGGCGCCGAGCAGCTTCGGCAGGTCGCCGAAGCGGGCGACGAGACCGAAGATGGTGGCGGCGATGGCGACGAAGAGGATGGTGACCGAGGCCATCGTCGGCGTATAGCCGTAGCGCAGGGCGTTGAAGATCTTGATCGGCAGTGTTTCCATCGTGAAACCGATCGTCATGTAGGCAACGATATATTCGTTGAGCGACAGGACGAAGGCGAAGGCATAGCCGGAGATCAGATAGGGCAGGATGAGCGGCAGGACCACCGTGCGGAAGATCGTGCGGTCGTCGGCGCCCATCGTGGCGGCTGCTTCCACCAGCGAACGGTCGATGGAAGAGAAGCCGAGCGAGAGCGTGACCAGCGGCAGCGTCACGAAGAAGATCGCATGGCTGATGACGGCCGTCGCGGGCTGGCCGTAGAAGCCGGTCGTCGCCCAGAAGGTGAGAAGGCCGAGCGCGGTGATGACCGGCGGCAGCGTGAAGGGCGCGACGCCGAGCAGCTGGAAGATGTTTGCCCAGGGCGCGTGGCGGCGCCAGAGGAACCAGGCGAGCGGCAGGGCGATGGCGAGTGCGACGGCCGCCGAGAGGGCCGCGAGCGTTATCGAGGCGAAGAGTGCGTTGCGCCATTCGACATTGGTGAAGATTTCGCCGTACCAGCCGAGCGAAAAGCCCTGCGGCGGGAAGGCGAGCGTCTGCTTCTCGTTGACCGAGACACCGGCCACCACGATGATCGGCAGCGAGAGAAAGAGGCCGATAAGGCCGAAATAGACCTTCTGCAGAAGCGCGTTCATGCGGCTTCTCCCTTGCGACCGGCATAGACCGTGAGTGCGACGAGGCCGAGCGTGACGAGCACGAGGAACACGGCCATGGCGGCGGCGAACGGCATGTTGGACTGGTAGATCGCCTGGTCGGTGATGAGCACCGAGAGCGTCCAGTGCTGCGGCCTGCCGAGGATCTGCGGCAGGAGGTAGGAGCCGAGCGCGAAGATGAACACCATGATCAGCGTCGCGACGATGGTGTTCCTGAGTGCCGGCACGACCACGGTGAAGAAGGATTTTACCGGCGAGGCACCAAGCGTGCGCGCGGCCTCCGTCAGGGTGGGGTCGAGCCGCACCAGCGCGGGATAGAGCACGAGCACGGTATAGGGCAGCGCCTGGTAGGTCATGGCGGTCAAGACCGCGCCGAAGCTCGGGTTGAGGGCCACCGCCTCGTTCATGATGCCGAGCATCACGAGCAGATTGGTAATACCGGCGGTGCGCGAGAAGAGGGTCGACCAGGCAAAGCCGATGATGACTTCCGACAGTGACAGGATGGAGAGCAGCGCCACCAGCCAGAGCACCTGCGTCTTTCGCCGGGCGCGTGAGAGCAGATATGTGAAGGGGACGGCGAGCACCACACAGCAGATGGCGACCGTAATCGCCAGGAACAGCGAGAAGCCGAGCACCTTGCCGAAGAACAGGCTCAGGAAGCGGGCATAGTTGTCGAAGACGAAATCGGGCGAGTAGAACCCCGCCGGGTCGCGGCGGAAGAAGGAGACGGCGATCATCGTCGCGAAGGGCACGACGAAGAAGACGATCAGCATGCCCGCGGGAAAGAACAGCGGGCCGTAGTCGGAAAACTTCTGCGGGGCCTCGCGTCTCATGACTTCAGCACCACGCAATCGCCGGGGTTGAGCTGGATGCCGACGGTCTGGCCGACGGCAACGTCTGGCCGGGCATTCGGCATGGAGACGGCGACGACCTGCTTGCCGGCCGCCTCGACGAAGGTCTCGATCGTGCCGCCGAGATCGCGCACGAAGGTGACGGTCCCCGTGATCGGGGCGTTGCCGGCGGCGGTGAGGTGCACGTCTTCCGGGCGCACCGAGATGATGCCGGACTTGAGGCCCGCCGGGATGGAAAGGCCGGGCACCTGCGCGCCGAGCACGTTGGCGCCGGCGCCGCCGGCGGAGAAGTCGATGAGGTTGGTCATGCCGATGAAGTCGGCGACGAAGGTGTCGGCCGGGCGGCGGTAGATTTCGACGGGCGCGGCGGCCTGGCGGATTTCACCGCCGCTCATCACGACGACCGTGTCGGCCATGGTCATGGCCTCGCGCTGGTCGTGGGTGACGACGATGGTGGTGATGCCGAGACGTTGCTGCAGCTGGCGCAGTTCCACCTGCATGGCCTCGCGCAGCTTCGCATCGAGCGCGGAGAGCGGTTCGTCGAGCAGGAAGAGTTTCGGCGAGATGGCGAGCGCGCGGGCGATCGCGACGCGCTGGCGCTGGCCGCCGGAGAGCTTTGCGACCGGGCGGTCCGCGTAGCCTGTAAGGTGGATCATCGCGAGCAGCTCGTCGACGCGTTTCTTCTGCTCTTCCTTGCCGACGCCGCGGATGCGCAGCGAATAGGCGATGTTCTCGCCGACCGTCAGGTGCGGGAAAAGTGCCAGCGACTGGAAGACCATGCCGAGCTCCCGCTTGTGGGTCGGCACGTTGGTAATGTCCTTGCCGTCGAGCTTGATGGCGCCGCTCGTCGGAAGATCGAGGCCGGCGACCATGCGCATCAGGGTCGTCTTGCCGCAACCGGACGGGCCGAGAAGGCAGACGAAGGTGCCGTGCGGAACCGTCAGCTCGACATTCTTGACGGCCGTGAAGGTACCAAACTGCTTGACGATATTCTGGAGGGTCAATCCGGACATTGGAGCTCCGCTCGGCGCTGACGGTTTTGGGGCCGGCCGGCTGATTGTTCAGCCGGCCGGTCGAGTTCTGGAAGGCGCGGCTCAGCCCGCGATCATTTCCGTCCACTTCTGGTTCAGCCAGTCGGCCTTGGACGTGTAGAGGTCATAACGCGGGATGATCGGCTCGATGTCCGAGGACACCGCGGCGAACTCTTCGGCCGTGAGGTCGAGCAGATCGCGCTTCAGTGTCGGGGCGGTGCCGACCTTGCGCGACAGGAGCGCCTGGATCTTCGGCTGGCACATGTAGTTGATGAAGGTGTGGGCTTCTTCTGCCTTTTCGGAGGCGCGCGACAGGGCCCAGCAACCGGAATCCATGATGCCGCCTTCCTTCGGGAAGGTGGAGCGGACCGGCTGGCCATCCTTTGCGGCAAGGCCCGTCACGTCATGGTAGTACTGGCCCATCGGGATTTCGCCCGACTTCAGAGACTGTTCGAACTGCGCCTCGTCGCGATACCACAGGCGGACGTTCGGCTTGACTTCGGCGAGCTTCTCGAAGGCCTTGACGAGGCCCTCCTCGGTGTCGAGCGCGTTGGTGCCACCGAAATGGGTCTTCGCGGTCACTTCCAGGAGGAACGAGTTCGAGACGAGCGCCAGCAGGCCGAGCTTGTCGGCGTTGGCCGGATCCCACAGCGCATTCCAGGAGGTCGGCGCTTCCTTGTAGACATCCGTGTTGGTGACGAGCGTGATGTACCAGGCGACGGCACCGATGCCGGCGACGCGGCCGTCGGGATACTTGTTGACGAAATGGTCGATGAGGTTCGATGAATTCGGGATCTTGGCCGTGTCGAGAGCGGCCCAGAGTTCGGTCGACTGGCCCTTCAGCATGGCGACCTGCGACATCATCGAGACGTCGGCCGGGGCCTGGCCGGCCTTGGCGGCCTGTTCGAGCTGGACGAGCCAGGCTTCGCCGGTCGGCTCGGCGACCGATTCCACGGCGATGCCGGTTTCCTTGGTGAAATCGGCAAAAATGTTCTTGTCGAACGAATCCTTGAAGTAGCCGCCATACACGCCGACCTTCAGCGACTTGTCCTGGGCGCGCAGCACGGCCGGCATGGCCAGCAGCGAGGCACCGGCAACGCCGGCACCCAGCACCGCGCGGCGGCTGACATTGGTCTTGAGGATGTCACGCATCGTCATTTTTCTCCTGTTAGGCCGGCCGATCGATCCGGCCGGTGCGTTCCCGTTGTTGCTATTGTATGTCAGGCGGTCCGGGCCACGGAAGGGCTGAAAACCATAAGGCTCAGAATTTCGAACAGCACCTGGGCGCCGGCATGGGCGGTGTTGGTCGTGGCGTCATATTGCGGGGCGACTTCGACGACGTCGCCGCCGACGAGATTGATGCCCTTGAGGCCGCGGATCAGCTCCAGAACCTCACGGCTCGTCAGGCCGCCGATTTCCGGCGTACCGGTGCCAGGGGCGAAGCTCGGGTCGAGGCTGTCGATGTCGAAGGAGAGATAGGTCGGCCCGTCGCCAACGATCGCCTTCGCCTTCTCGATGATGGCAGGAATGCCGAGGCCGCTCACCTCTTCGGCGTGGATGACGGTCATGCCGGACTCATAGGAGAATTCCCAGAGATATTCCGACGAGCCGCGGATGCCGATCTGGATCGTGCGGGTCGGGTCGAGCACGCCGTCGAGCACGGCGTTGCGGAACGGGCCGCCATGGTGGAATTTCGTCTGGTCGAAGGAGCCGCCGGTGTCGCAATGGGCATCGATATGGATCATGCCGACCGGCTGTTTCTTCCCGACCGCCTTCATGATCGGATGGGTGATCGAGTGGTCGCCGCCGACGGCGAGCGGGATCACGCCGGCATCCACGATCTGGTTGAAGCGCTTCTCGATGTCGTCATGGCTGAGCTCGAGGCGATAGCGGCTCTGGAAGGGTACGTCGCCGATATCGGCCACGCGCAGTTCCTGCACCGGGGCGCAATCGAGCACGTGGTTGTAGGGGCCGATGCGCTCGATGGAGCGCATGGCGCGCGGCCCGAAGCGCGAGCCGGGGCGGTTGGTGACGCCGAGATCCATCGGCACGCCCGTTATGGCGACCTGGAGATTGCCGAAATCGGGATTTTCCGCATCAAGGGGCATGTAAGGCGCGGAGAGGAAGGTCGGCACGCCGGCATAGGGCGCAAGGCGCGAGCCGCTCTTGGTGAAGATCTTGTCGGCGACCTTGCGGAAGGCCGGGTCGAACAGTTCGCCACCGTGGCTTGCGCCGTATTTTGCCTTGAGTTCGTCGAGCTTGCTGCCGCCCATTGTCCTTACCTCACCTGTCAGAAATGCGGGCAGACCGGGGGCCGGAGCAGAAGCGAGCCAAATGATGTTCCCCCGGGGCTTTGCCCTCGTTCTTCATAGTATCGTAATAAAACGGCTGGAAAATCAATTGACATTGTTGTAGCGGTTTGTGTGAGAAAAACTCACATACCGGAACCGCCTCCATGGCCTCGCGCCTGCCGCCGCTCAACCCGCTTCGCGCCTTCGAGGCGACCGCCCGCCGGGGCGCGGTTTCGGCTGCCGCGCGCGAGCTGAACGTGACGCACGGCGCGGTCAGCCACCAGATACGGGCACTGGAGGAATCGCTTGGCACCGTTCTTTTCGAGCGCGGCGGCAAGCGGCTCAAGCTGACGCCGCAGGGCGCGCTTCTGCTGCCCGCCGTTACCAATGCCTTCGGCGAGATCGCGGCAGCAACGGCGCTGATGAAGCAGCCGGAGACCCGCGGCGATCTCACCGTCACCTGCGTGCCCGCGCTCCTGTCGCTCTGGCTCATCCCGCGCCTCAACACCTTCACTGACCAGTTCCCCGGCGTGCGTGTGACGCTGATCGCCTCCAACGATCCCGACAATCTGCGCTCGCTCGACACGGATGTCAGCGTGCTCTACGGCGATGGCAACTGGCCGGATTGCTGGACGCGGCTCTGGTCGCATCTCCAGCTCTTTCCGGTGGCGAGCCCGACGCTGCTCAACAGCCGGCCGCTGCGCTCGGTGCGCGATCTTTCCGACCACACGCTGTTCCACGGCGACGACGGGCGCGAATGGAATACCTGGCTGGCGGCGGCGGATGCGATCGACGTGGTGCGCGGGCGCCAGCATTTCATGAGCGATGCGCGCCTTTCCACCGAGGCGGCGCTGCATGGCCAAGGTATCGCCCTCGGCGACACGATCACCGCCAGCAACCTCATCGCCCGCGGCGAACTCGTCGTGCCCTTCGACCTGACGGTGCCGGCCAATGACGCGTTCTATGTCGCCTGCCGGCAGGCGGTGCGCCAGGCGCCGATCGTCAAGGTGTTCATCGACTGGCTCTTTGCCTCGCTCGAAGAGAGCCTGCCCGAGCCGCAGACCTCCGCCCGCATGATATTGCGTGGCCGCAGCGGCCGGACCGGTGAAAACCATCACGCGACCGCAATCCCGGCCAAGCGCCGTGTTCCCTCCACCCCCCAGCGCAAGACCCGCGCCTGACCGCTACGGAAATGACAATGCCCCGTTTCAACCCGCTCGTCGAAACCCTTGCCGCCCCGCCGATCCCGTCCGTCTTCGCCTGGGGCGATGCCTATGATGGCCGTAGCGGCCCGATGATCGACCTGTCGCAGGCTGTGCCCGGTTATCCGCCGCATCCCGACATGCTGCGCCTGCTCGGCGAATATTCCGCTTCGCGCGCCTATACGGGCTATGGGCCGATCGAAGGCGAGGACAGCCTGCGCAAGGCCTATGCGCTGCATGTGGCGGAGGCCTACGGCGCGGCGATTGTCGCCGGCAATGTCCATATCACGGCCGGCTGCAACCAGGCCTTCATCTGTGCCGCCATGGCGGTCGCCGGAGCCGGTGATGCGGTGCTGATGACCGATCCCTACTATTTCAACCAGGAAACGACGCTCGCCATGCTGGGTATCAAGACCCGGTTTGCTGCCTGCGACCCCGCCAACGGGTTCCTGCCTGACATCGAGACGCTGGCATCGGCGATTACGCCCGACGTGCGCGCCGTCGCGCTCGTCTCCCCGAACAACCCCACCGGCGCCGTCTATCCGCCCGCCCTGCTGGCGCAGATCTACGATCTTTGCGCCGCACGCGGCGTCTGGCTCATTCTCGACGAGACCTATCGCGACTTCCTGCCGGCCGGTGCCGGCCGGCCGCATGACCTGTTCGGCCGGCCGGGCTGGGAGAGCACGCTGATCAGCCTCTACAGCTTCTCGAAATCCTTCTGCATTCCCGGCCATCGCCTCGGCGCCATCACGGCGGGTGCCGGCGTGGTCGAGCAGGTCGCCAAGATCATGGACAACCTGCAGATCTGCCCGCCGCGCTCCGCCCAGGCCGCTGTTGCCATAGCCCTGCCACTCCTGGCCGACTGGCGCGAGGAGAACCGCCGGGAAATCGCCCGGCGGGTCGAGGCGCTGCTTTCGACCATGGCCGGCGCTCCGGCCTGGCGCGTTGGCGCGGTCGGCGCCTACTTCGCCTTCATCGGCCATCCGTTCGGCGAAGCGCCCTCCGCGCGGGTCGCGGAGAAGCTGGCCAAGGAGGCCGGCATTCTCTGCCTGCCCGGCAGCTATTTCGGTGCGCGGCAGGACGGCTACCTCCGCTTCGCCTTCGCCAATGCCGATGTCACGACGATCGGGCGGCTGCAGGAACGGCTCAACCGATTCGCCTTGGACTAATCAGCGGTTGCTACTTTTAGCTGAGCGAGACGATGTTCATGTAGACCCCAGGCATCACCGAATGTCTGGGGGCGGCAAAATCATTTCGCTCCTAATGGTTGCGTGTAGAAAATAGATGCAATCGCGCAGGCCGTGTCTTGTGCTTGCTCCGGTTGTCCTTATGGTCTTGGCATGCTGCGCACCGGAGGACGTCCGGTCGCGGGGAAGAGGCTCAAGTCATGGGAACAGCGGGCGAAGTTGACGGGCCAACTACCGAAGACGCTCTTGGCGCCTCCTTGGTGGCGCAAGGCGTGGTGCATCAACTCCGTCGGGCCCACGGCCAGTTCCTTCACCGTTTCCTCCTCTATTTTTCGGCTATGAACCTGCGTCCGGCAGAGTTCAGCGCCCTCGCCCTGATCGCGGAAAATCCCGGGCGCAAGCAATCGGAGATTGCCGGAGCGATGGGTGTCCAACGGGCGAATTTCGTATCGCTGATGAACGAGCTCGAAGGGCGATGTCTGATCGAGCGGCGTGCGGCGCCGAACGACCGGCGCTCTCACGCCCTTTATGTAACTCCAGCCGGGGCGAGCCTATTTGCAGATGCCCGCAAGGCGGAGGCGGATTTTGAGGCGGATTGCCTGGAGCGACTTGGCGGTACGCGGGCGCGCGATCAGTTCCTGGTCCTCCTCACGCTTCTCTTCGGTTGAGTCTTTCCGGTGGATCCGGGCTTGACCTTGCCATGCGGGAAGGTTTCAGCATGGGAGACCAACCAGGAGACCCTTCATGAGTGACAATGCCCGCCTCGCCTTCACTGTTGCGGATATGACCTGCGGTCATTGTGCCAAGACGATCACGGGCGCGGTCCTTTCTGCCTTTCCGGCCGCCAAGATCGAGATCGATCTCGGCACGAAGCGCGTTTCGGTTGAGAATGCCGGCGACCGCTCTGCCGTCGCCTCTGTCATCGAAGCTGAGGGCTATTCGCCGGTCGACGCCGCCTGAGCGCAAAAGGCCGCTTGATCTTGACAGACGGGGGCACTGCGCGGCCATTTCCAGAACGGGATGACGGCCCACTTTGCTCGTATGCTGACGGCTCGCCTGGCTTTTCCTGGCGCGCCGGATGGGTCGGCAGGCACTGCGCTTTGCGCAATGCCCACCGTCTCGATCCTGCTGCGGCCGGAATGTTTTCCCGCGGCTTTCTGCAAGGGAGACTATGCATGAACATCGGCGAAGCGGCAGAGGCGACGGGCGTCACCGCCAAGATGATCCGGCATTACGAAGAGATCGGCCTCATCCGGGCGGCCGGCCGCACGGGCGCGGGCTACCGCGTCTACGGCGCGAAGGACCTCTCGACGCTCTCCTTCATTCGGCGTGCGCGTGATCTCGGCTTTTCCATCGCCCAGATCCGCGACCTGCTCGCGCTCTGGCAGGACCGCGAACGCGCTTCCGGTGACGTCAAGCGCATCGCCAGCGCGCATGTCGCCGAGATGAAGGAAAAGATGCGCCTGCTGCAGGAGATGGTGCAGACGCTGGAGCACCTTTCCGCGCATTGCCACGGCGACGACCGGCCGGATTGCCCGATCCTCGAACAGCTTGCGGCCGGCAAGGCCGAGGAAAAATGTTGCTGACTTAGACTGCGGGCGACAGGTGCTCGTGGACTACGAGCCAGCGGCCGGACGGGTCGCGGGAGAAGACGATGGTCTCGCGCTCGTTGTTCCTTACGGTCTCGCCACCGATGGAAAGATCGGTCTCGACGGCGTGGGTGAAGATCGCGACGTTGCCGGCAAACTGCACCTGTCGGTCCGTCGAACGGCAGGCGAGCACGCGGAAACCGTCGCGCTTCTCCCAGAGGGCCCACTCGGCCTCGTAGGCGGCGCGGCTGTCGAGGCGGCGGTCGAGATTGTAGAAGAGGAAGCTCGCCTCTTCAGCGAAGGCGGCGAAATAGGCCTCGCGGTCGTGCCGTGCAAAGGCGTCGACCAGCGCATCGGCGGCGGCAAGGACGGTGGTTTCCGGTTCGGTCATGCGGGGAGGCTTCCTGTCGCTCAGACGATCTTGACGGTGCTGATGAGCGCGGCGATGGGCTCGTGCTGGGTGTTGACGCGCGCCTTCAGTTCTTCGAGCGGCATGGCGTCGACCTTGCAGAACTCGATGAACATCATGTTGAGATTGTTGAAGAAAAGCTCACCCATGGCCTTGGTGTCGACGCTGGCCTGTACGATGCCGCGGGCCTGCAGGGTCTCGACGAGGCGAATGACTTGCGCGCAGAGCTGGCCGTCGAGTTCGCTGTAGCGCCGGGAGAGCGGTATGTCCGGCTGCTGGATGGAGATCGCCATGGCCGTACGCCACATCTCCTTGGAGAGGTAGTAGAGCGAATGGTCGTAATACTGCTCGATCAGCGCACGCAGCGCTTCGGCGACGTTCAGCGGTGGGTTGGCGACGATGCGCGTGCCGGCTTCCAGCACCTCCGTCACCTCCATCGCCACGGTCGCGACGAGGATGTCGCCCTTGTTCTGGTAGTAGTTGTAGAGTGTGCCGACGGAGACCTCCGCCATCTCGGCGATGTCCTCGATACGCGCGCTGTCATAGCCCTCGCGGCGAAACAGCGTGGTCGCGGCTTCGAGGATGCGACGTGTCCTGTCCGCCTTCTGTTTTGCGCGCAATCCGGCCATGGAACCTCCGTTGGAATCCCCTCAAAAATGAGATTGACTTAAAAAATGAACTCGTTCAATCTTTTTCTCAAGGCACCGCAATGAGTGCCATCTGCCAGGCCGACAGCCTGCAGCCAGAGGGAAAGACGATGAAGATAACCGTTTCGGGCGGGCTCGGCCGCCGCATGCTTCTTGCCACCGCCACCGCTCTTGTCCTCGCTCCGGCGGGTGCCATGGCGCAGGACGAGTTGAACGCGCTCGTCTGGTGCGATCACACGGATCCCGCGCTGGTCGAGCCGTTCGAAAAGGCCAACAATGTCAAGGTGAACCTCAAGGAATACGAGGGCACAGGCGCGGCGATCTCGATCATCGAGCAGTCCCGCCCCGGTGACTGGGACGTGCTGGTCATCGACGCCGTCGACGTGCCGCGCGCCATCGACATGGAAATTCTCGGCGAGATGCCGGCCGATAAATTGCCGCTCGGCGACCTTTTTCCTGAAGTGCGCATGGAGCAGACGACCACGAAGGACGGCAAGGTCTATGCCGTCACGGAAAAGTTCGGCTACAACACGATCTCCTACGACAAGACGAAGGTCGATCCCGCTGACATGGACGACCTCTCCGTCATCTGGTCGGAGAAATACAAGGGCCGCATCGCGCTCTATGACTATTACCTGCCGATGGTCGGCCTGACAGGCGTCGGCATCGGCAAGAAGACCGCCGAACTGAAGCAGGACGACCTGCCGGCGATCAAGGAAAAGCTGTTCGAGATGAAGAAGGTCGCCCGCCAGGTGAGCGACGTCGTCGCCTCGCAGACGGCGCTGGCGACCGGCGAGGTGGACATCGTCGTCGGTGGCGGGGAATGGCTGACGGCCGGGCTTTCGGCGGAAAAGCCGAACCTCGACTGGACCATCCCGAAACAGGGCGCGCTGCGCTGGGCGCAGTCGATCGGCGTCTTCAAGGATTCGGAGAAGCAGGATCTGGCGCTGAAATTCGTGCAGTATATCGTCAGCCCCGAGGGGCAGGCGCGGCTTGCGACCTCCTCCTGCTACTGGGCGATGCCGGCGAACGCCAAGGCGGGCGAGCACCTGACCGACCAGCAGAAGACGGCGCTGCGCTGGGACAGGCAGCCGGACTACCTGAAGAACTCGCAGCTCTATCCGGTGGCGGATGCCGACATGGATGCGGCGATGCAGGATGTGTGGACGGAGATGTTGCAGCAGTAAGGGTTTGATGGAGCTCAGTCGCCCGCGTCGTTGGGCAATTGCATCAGGTTCGCCCCTCCCCCTAACCCTCTCCCCGCAAGCGGGGAGAGGGGACTTGCCCCACGAACCGGTCATTGGTCAAGGAAGCCGGTGCGGTATATCCCCGTCTCCCCGCTCGCGGGGAGATGGTGCCGGCAGGCGAATGAGCGGCGACACCAGCATAGAGCGCGAACGGAGGCCCGACCGCATGACCATCACCGCCCTCGAACGCGCCGAGCGCCGCAAGGCCTGGGCCTTTGCCCTGCCGGCGCTCGCCTGGACGGGCTTCTTCTTCCTCGTGCCCTTCGCCTATATGGCGGCGATCAGTTTCTGGACGCGGCAGGGGCGCGAGATCGTCGCGACCTGGACGCTCGACAACTACGTCGCCTTCTTCGGCAAGGCGCATTTCTTCAAGGGGCTCACCGTCTCGCTGGAGATCACCGCTATCGTCACCGTCATCTCGGTGCTGCTCGCCTATCCGCTCGCCTGGATCATCGCGGAGCGCGTGCCGAAGAAATGGCAGCGTTTCGCCCTTGTCATGGCGATCCTGCCGTTCTGGACCTCCTATGTGGTGCGCTCCTATTCTTGGCTGCTGGTGCTCTCCAAGGGCGGCGTCGTCAACCAGGCGCTGCTTGCCCTCGGCGTCATCGCCGAGCCGCTGGAGCTTTCGGCCAACCGCACCGGCACGGTCATCGGCTTCGTGCACTTCTTCGTCATGCTGCTGACGCTGACGATCTACGCCAACCTCATCCAGCTTTCGCCGAATTACCGCCGCGCGGCGGCCGACCTCGGGGCAAACGCTTTCCAGACCTTCTGGTTCGTCGTGCTGCCGCTGACGCTGCCCGGCATCATGGTCGGCGCGTTCCTGACCTTCGTGCTGTGCATCGGCGATTACATCACGCCGCAGATCCTCGGCGGCAACAACGAACTGGTGCTGCCGCAGGTCATCATGCTGCAACTGGGACGACGGGCGGATTTTCCGATGGCAGCCGCGCTCTCGCTGGTGCTGATGGTTGTCGTGACGCTCGCCTATATCGCCTGCGCCCGCTGGCTGAAGATGGAGAGGACCTGACCATGCGGCACCTCACCACGGCGCTGGCGGCGCTCTATGCCGGCCTGCTCTACCTCTTCATCTTCCTGCCGGTCGTCGTGCTGGTGCTGTTCTCCTTCCAGGACGGCACGCTGCCGGTGCCGCCGCTGAACGGGCTGACGCTGCGCTGGTACGAGGCGATCTTTGCCGACGGCAAGTTGATGGCGGCGCTCGGCAATTCGCTTCTCGTCGCGATCCTCTCCTCGGCGGTCGCCTGCGTGCTCGGCTTCCTCGCGGCCTATGCCTTCGCGCGCTACACGCTGCCGGCCTCCGGCCTGCTGCGCGGCCTCATCGTCGCGCCGATGACGGTGAGCACGCTGATCATCGGGCTTGGCCTGCTCTCGATGCTGAACGTCACGGGCCTCCGCCTTTCGCTTCTGACCGTCGGCATCGGCCATGTGGTGATCAACCTGCCGCTGTGCTTTGCCATCATCTATGCCTCGATGGGCGGGCATCAGGTGAACATCGAGCGGGCGGCGCGCGATCTCGGCGCGAAGGATTGGCAGGTCATGTTGCTCGTCACCGCGCCCATGCTGCTGCCGTCGATCCTCGCCGCCTTCTTCCTCTCCATCACCTTCAGCTGGGACGAGTTCATCGTCGCCTTCCTGCTGTCGCGCTTCGATGTGACGCTGCCGGTCGAGATCTGGAGCATGCTGCGCTCCGGCCTCGATCCGCGGACCAACGCCATCGGCAGCGTGGTCTTCCTCGTCTCGGTCGTGTTCCTCGTCGTGGTGGAACTGACCGTCTTCCGCAAAACCGGGAAATCTTCATGACTGCCGACGTTTCCATCAAGAACGCCACAAAGGTTTTCGGCGCTTTCCGGGCGCTGGACGACGTCTCGCTCGATATTGCCGCCGGCGAGTTCATCGTGCTGCTCGGCCCCTCCGGCTGCGGCAAGACCACGCTGCTCTCCATCCTTGGCGGTTTCATCGAGCCGACCTCAGGCACGATCGCGATCGGCGGACGGGACATGACCTTTGTGCCGCCGGCCAAACGCCCGACGACCACCATGTTCCAGGACTATGCGCTCTTTCCGCATATGTGCCTGCGCGACAATGTCGGCTTCGGCCTCAGAATGCGCGGCATGGGCAAGGCGGAGCGCTACGAGAAGGCGTTTTCCTATCTCGATCTCGTCGGGCTCAGGGCGTCCTCCGCCAAGAAGCCGCACGAACTCTCCGGCGGCCAGCGGCAGCGCGTGGCGCTCGCCCGGGCGCTGGCGGTCGATCCCGACGTGCTGCTGCTCGACGAGCCGCTTGGCGCGCTGGATTTGAAACTGCGCCGGCAGATGCAGGACGAACTGAAGGCCATCCAGAAGCGCGTCGGCACGACCTTCGTGCATGTCACGCACGACCAGGAAGAGGCGATGGCGATCGCCGATCGCATCGTCGTCATGAACAAGGGGCGCATCGAAGATGTCGGCACGCCGGCCTCGATCTACATGCGGCCGCGCTCGCTGTTCTCCGCCGGTTTCATGGGCGAGGCGAATTTTCTGCCGGCCACGGTGCGCGGCATGGCGGCGAACGAGGCCGAGGTGGAAACCGCGCTCGGCCGCGTCGCCCTGCCCGCTTCCGCCTTCGTCTCCGGCGTGCCGGCAGCGGGACGGGATGTCACGCTCTGCATCCGGCCGGAACATTTTCGCAGTGCCGCCGTGTCGCCGACCGTCTCGCTGGGGCGTGGCCGGATCACCGGTAGCGCCTTTTTCGGCACGCACCACCGCTGCCATGTCGTGGCCGACGGCACCATGCTCACGGCCCACCTGCCGCAGACCGACAATCCTGAAGTTGGCACGGAGCTTGACCTTCGGCTGAAGGCGGATAGCATCGTCGTGCTTCAGGACGGAGCGGGAGTTTAGGGTCACATGCAGCGCATCCGCCCGGAGGATTGGTACAGCGTTCGTCGCCTCGATGACGGCGTGACCGCGATCAGCGAACCCTATATCCAGGAATTCTACCGCTGCAACGTCTGGCATGTGCGCGGCCGTGACCGGGACATGCTCGTCGACAGCGGCATGGGTGTCGTCTCCTTGCGTGAATGGGTGCCGCTCGTGACCGAACGCGATCTCATCGCCGTGGCGAGCCATACGCATTTCGACCATATCGGCTGCCACCACGAGTTCGAGTGCCGGGCCGTACACGCCGCCGAGGCGGACCTGCTCGCCAACCCGACGCGGCAGAACACACTCGCCAACCCCTATGTGACCGACGAGATCTTTGACGCGCTGCCGCCTGAACCCTATTGCTCGACGTGTTATGCGGTGAAGAAAGCGCCGGCGACGCGCCTGCTCGAGGATGGCGATGTCGTTGATCTCGGCGACCGCCAGTTCGAGGTCGTCCACACGCCGGGCCATTCCCCGGGGGGTATTGCGCTCTATGAAAAGGCGACCGAAATTCTCTTCTCGGGCGACATCGTCTACGATGGTCCGCTGATCGAGGATACCTACCATTCCGACGCGGCGGACTACCTCGCCTCGATGGAGCGCCTCCTGACCCTGCCGGTGCGGCTGGTGCATGGTGGCCATTTTCCAAGTTTCGGTGGCGACCGCTACCGCCAGCTCATCAAGGGCTGGCTCGATGAAAAACAGAAGTGACGGGAGAAAAGCATGCTCGACAAGCGCAAATTCTACATCGACGGCCAGTGGGTGGACCCGCTGAAGCCCAACGACCTCGAGGTCATCAACCCGGCGACGGAAAAGCCGATCGCGGTCATCTCCATGGGCACCGCCGCCGATATCGACCGCGCCGTCGCCGCCGCCAAGAGGGCCTTTGCGACCTACAGCCAGACGAGCGTGGAAGAGCGCCTCGCGCTGCTTGAAAAGCTGCTGGAAATCTACAAGCGTCGCTATGAGGAGATGGCGCGCACCATCACGCTCGAGCTCGGCGCGCCGATTACCATGAGCACCGAGCAGCAGGCGGATGTCGGCGTCGGCCACCTCCAGGGTTTCATCGACGGGCTGAAGCGGCTGAAGAGCCGCGAGGTGCTGGCGAACGGCGATGTGGTGCGCCGCGAGCCGATCGGCGTCTGCGGCCTCATCACGCCCTGGAACTGGCCGATCAACCAGATCGCTCTGAAGGTCGTTCCGGCGCTGGCGACGGGCTCGACCTGCGTGTTGAAGCCATCCGAATTCACGCCGCTCAACGCGCTGCTCTATGCGGAGATGGTGCATGAGGCGGGCTTCCCGGCCGGCACGTTCAACCTCGTCAACGGTGATGGCCTCGAATGCGGCGCGGCGCTCTCCAAGCACAAGGACGTCGACATGATGTCCTTCACCGGCTCCACCCGCGCTGGCATTGCGGTCAGCAAGGATGCGGCCGAGACCGTCAAGCGCGTGACGCTGGAACTCGGCGGCAAGTCGCCGAACCTCGTCTTTGCCGATGCGGACCTTGAAGATCGCGTTGCCGGCAGCGTGCGCGAGTGCTTCAACAATTCCGGCCAGTCCTGCGATGCCCCGACCCGCATGCTGGTCGAGCGTTCGGTCTATGACAAGGTGGTCGAGATAGCCGAACGCACCGGCAAGCAGGCGACCGTCGGCAATCCGGAACAGGAAGGTGAACATATCGGTCCGCTTGTCTCGCACGTCCAGTTCGGTCGCGTGCAGGCGCTGATCGAGGCGGGTGTTGCCGAAGGCGCGCGCGTGCTGGTCGGTGGCCCGGGTAAGCCCGAGGGTTTCGAGACCGGCTATTTCGTCAAGCCGACGATCTTCGCCGACGTCAACAACGAGATGCGCATTGCCCGTGAAGAGGTGTTCGGCCCCGTTCTCTCGATCATACCCTTCGATACCGAGGAGGAAGCGATCGCGATCGCCAACGACACCGCCTATGGCCTTGCCGCCTATCTTCAGACCGGCAATCCCGACCGGGCCGAACGCGTCGCTGCCCGCCTTCGCGCCGGCATGGTGCACATCAATGGCGGCCCGCACCGCTACGGCAGCCCGTTCGGCGGCTACAAGCAGTCGGGCAACGGCCGCGAGGGCGGCCTTTTCGGCCTGGAGGATTTCCTCGAGGTGAAGACCGTGCACCGGCCGGACGCGGCCTGAGACAGCGGCGGCGCCCCTTTGGGGCGCCGCTTTCCTTTATAGACGGCCTTGACCGACGCTGTTGTCGTCCTCGTGCTTGACCCGAGGTTCCATCGGCGTGCTCCAAGCCCGGTGGCCGGGTCCGCCCCGATCATGGCGGAAAATCGTGCGGACGTTCGTCGGCAGTCGGGAAAGCGGCGCGTGCAAGGGCGCCCTTCACATGCGGCCGGGGTCGACGCAAAGTTTTCCTCCAATTTCGCCTGTCCCGTCTGGCCCAATCGGTTGCGGTCTGATAGCTCGCGGCATTCACGATATCCGGACTGCCGCCTTGTCTCCGATTGCCTCCTCCAAGCATAGCCGCCTTGCTTTGATCGCCCTGCTCGTCGGCGGCGTGGCGATAGGCGGGTCGCCGATCTTCGTGCGCCTTTCTGAGGTCGGGCCGATGGTCACGGCCTTCTGGCGTGTCGCGCTGGCCTTTCTGCCGTTCGTGCTCATCTCGCAGGTGGCAAAGCAGGGTGACGAGCGGCCGGCAGGGCTCAGAGACTATCTCTTCCTGTTGCTGCCGGGTGCATTCCTTGCCGCCGATCTTGCCGCCTGGCACTTGTCGCTGCACATGACCTCCGTCGCCAATGCAACGCTGCTCGGCAATCTTGCGCCGGTCTTTGTGACGCTCGGCTCCTGGCTACTCTTCCGCACGCGGGTCACGCCGGTCTTCCTGGCGGGTCTCGGGCTGACGCTCATCGGCGTGCTCGTGCTGAAGGGCGGGCCGTCGGCGCTCGGCGGCGGGCAGCTTGCCGGCGACGCGACGGCTGTCGTTGCCGCGTTCTTCTATGCTGGTTACATGCTGTCGCTCGGTCATATCCGTTCGCGGTTTTCGACACTGCGCATCATGGTCTGGACGACCTTCTCGGCGGCGGTCTGTATCTTGCCGGTGGCCCTCTTCTTCGAGGGGGGCATGGTGCCCGCGACGCTGTTCGGCTGGACGATGCTCATTGGCCTTGCCTTGATCAGCCATGTCGCCGGGCAGGGCCTCGTCACCTATGCGCTCGCCTATCTGCCGACGGCCTTCTCCTCGCTGACGCTGCTTCTGCAACCGGTCGTCGCCGCCATCCTCGCCTGGGCCATTCTGGCCGAACCAGTCGGTGCGATGCAGGCGGTCGGCGGGGCGATCGTGTTGATCGGCATTCTCGTCGCCCGCCGCGGATGAGGTTCAGCCGTCGGTCTGTTTGGCCTGCAGGATGGTTCTGATGCCCGCGTAGACGATCAGTCCGTTGATGACGATGCCGAGCAGGAAGCGGCCCGGGGCGAGCGCGAAGCTCATCGGCGCATCCGGATTGTAGCCGAGGCCTGCAATGCCGCCCATGTCGTTCATTGCGATGCCGGAGATGAGCCACCAGGCACCGGCGACGATCATGATCCAGCCCATTATCTTGCCGTTCTTCATGCGACCTCTCCCGCGGCATGCACGTTGCAAGGCGAAAGCCCGGCAAGGCTGCCTCCGGAGAAACGGCCAGGCTGCACCGAATATTCCGGCAGGCTAATGATTGTGCCGCGGCGGTGTTTCCGCGATCGCGCGGAAATCGGCCGCCCCGTCGATCACCGCGCCGTCCGAAAGCTGCGTAACGGTCTTGCGGTAGATCCGCTGCCAGGGCGTCGCATCGGCCGGCACCGGCGGAATGCCGTCCACCTTGCGGCGCTCGATTTCCATCGCCTCTACCAGCATGTCGCACCGCCCCTCGGTCAGGTCGATGCGGATGACATCGCCGGTGCGCAGGAAGGCGAGACCGCCGCCGGCGGCGCTTTCCGGCGAGGCGTTGAGGATCGACGGGCTGTCGGCCGTGCCGGACTGGCGCCCATCGCCGATCGTCGGCAGGCTGGTGATGCCGCGCTTGAGCAGATGGTCCGGCGGCTGCATGTTGACGACCTCGGCCGAACCCGGCCAGCCGAGCGGCCCCGCGCCGCGGATGACGAGGATGGTGCGCTCGTCGATGCCGAGCGCGGGGTCGTTGATGCGCCTGTGATAGTCTTCCGAGCCGTCGAAGACGACCGCCTTTCCCTCGAAGACGCCCTCGCGACCGGGCTCGCTGAGGTAGCGCGCGCGAAACTCCTGCGAGATGACCGAGGTCTTCATGATGGCGAAATCGAAAAGGTTGCCCTTCAGGACGAGGAACCCGGCGCGTTCCTTCAGCGGCTCGTCATAGGGGCGGATGACCTCGCGGTCACTGGCGGCGCGCCCTTCCAGGTTTTCCGCCATGCTGCGCCCCGTCACGGTCGGACAGTCGCCGGCGAGCTTTCCGGCGGCAAGCAGCTCGTGCATGATCGCCGGCACGCCGCCGGCCCGGTGGAAGCGCTCGCCGAGGAAGCGGCCGGCGGGCTGCACGTCGGCGAGCAGCGGGATGTCGTAGCCGTGCTCCTGCCAGTCCTCGGGCGTCATCTCCACGCCGGCATGTTTCGCCATGGCCATCAGATGCGGCTGGGCATTGGTCGAGCCGCCGATGGCCGAGTTGACGCGGATCGCGTTGAGGAAGGCCCTTCGCGTCAGGATCGACGAGGGACGGATGTCTTCCAGCACCAGTTCCACCGCGCGCCGGCCGGTGCGATAGGCCATCTGCCCGCGTTCGCGATAGGCCGCCGGGATGGCCGCGCAGCCGGTCAGCGACATGCCAAGCGCCTCGGCGAGTGCGTTCATCGTCGAGGCGGTACCCATCGTGTTGCAATGGCCGATGGAGGGCGCCGAGCCCATCGCGGCCTGGAGAAATTCTTCCTCATCGATTTCTCCGGCGGCGAGCTTGCGGCGCGAGCGCCAGATCACCGTGCCGGAACCTGCGAGGCCACCTTCGTGCCAGCCGTCGAGCATCGGTCCGCCGGAGAGCACGATTGCGGGAATATCGACCGTCGAGGCAGCCATCAGCGCCGACGGTGTGGTCTTGTCGCAGCCTGTCGTCAGGACGACGCCGTCGAGCGGGTAGCCGTAGAGGATCTCGACAAGGCCGAGATAGGCAAGGTTGCGGTCGAGCGCGGCCGTCGGCCGCTTGCAGTTCTCGAAGATCGGATGGGTCGGGAACTCGATCGGAATGCCGCCGGCATCGCGGATACCGTCGCGAACGCGCTTGGCGAGATCGACATGGTGGCGGTTGCAGGGGGTCAGATCGCTGCCGCTCTGGGCGATGCCGATGACCGGCTTGCCTGAGCGCAGTTCTTCCGGCGTGATGCCGTAGTTCATGAAGCGCTCGAGATAAAGCGCCGCCATGTCGACGTGCTCGCGGTTGTCGAACCAGTCCTCGGAGCGCAGCCGCCGCTTGCCCGTCTTTTCGTCCGTCATGAAATGAACCTCGTCAAAAATGCCGGATTGCACTCTTCCATTGCCGCCGTGCGCAATCAACCGGGCGGGGCCCGGTGCGCCGCTTTATGCAGCTATCAAAATTGCTGACTGGATCGGCCGGGCGGAATGTGTCACAGCCCTTTCATCCAAGCTTCCGAGTTCCCGCCATGACAGACATCACCGCCTCCTCCCCCGCCACGGGCACCGCTCGCCTCGGCGTGCTCCTGATGCTGCTCGGCATGGTGATGTTCTCGCTGAACGACGTGCTCGGCAAATGGCTCGTCGCGACCTATTCCGTCGGTCAGCTCATGCTGATCCGCAGTATCGCCGCGATGGTGGTTCTCGCACCGTTCTTCTGGAAGGTCGGCTGGCGCAGGCTCGTGGATGTCGGGCGGCCGAAGCTGCATCTCGTGCGCGCAGCGCTGTTTGCCTTCGAGGCCTCCGCTTTCTACTTCGCCGTCGCCTACATGCCGCTTGCCGATGCCATGACCTATTGGCTGGCCGCGCCGATCTACGTTGCCGCCATGTCGCCGCTGCTGCTCGGTGAGAAGGTCGGCTGGCGGCGCTGGACAGCGATCATCGTTGGCTTCATCGGCGTGGTGATCGCGCTGGAACCGTCGAGGGAAACGTTCACCCTACCGGCGCTGATCGCGCTTGCCGGCAGCCTCGCCTTCAGCTTCGCCATGGTGCTCAGCCGAACGCTGCGTACGACACCCGATACGACGCTGGTGTTCTGGCAGGTGGCAGGTGCGGCCATCTTCGCCGGTGTCTGGTGCATTGCCGATCCGGCCGGCTGGGCGCCGGTCAGCAGCATCGACTTCGGCCTTCTGAGCCTGCTCGGCGTTGTGGCGATGGGCGCGCATATGCTGGTCAATCGCTCGCTGAAGCTGGCGGATGCGGCGACCGTCGTGCCGCTGCAATATTCGCTGCTGCTCTGGGCCGTGGTTTTCGGCTGGATGTTCTTCGGCGATGCGCCGCGCTCGGCCATGCTGATCGGTGCCGGCTTCATCGTCGCCTCCGGCCTCTTCATCTTCTTCCGCGAGCAGCAGCTCAAGCGCCGTGCCTGACGCGCGCTTCAGGGCGCCGTGCAGGATTGCGAGATGCCTTTCGCCCAGGCGGCGTAAGCGTCCGGTTCGATGACCGTGAGATCGAAAGCCATCTTCTCGTAGCCGGCACCGGAGAGGCTGGTGGCGCCGCCCTTGAAGGTGCCCGTCGCCGCGGGACTGAAGGCCACGAGATTGAGCAGTCCGGGAATGGCATCCGCCTTGAGATCGAGCGCCGGCACGCGCCATTCATGGATGATATCGTCGGCGGTGATGGAGAGATGCACGCGTTTGCCGCGCGGCAGCATGAGCGCGCCTTCGACGCGGCATTCGCCGGCCCCGTCCGTTTCCGTGTTCGGATAGGCATAGCGCCAGCCATATTGGTATCCGATGATGGTGACGGAAAGCTCGGGTGGCGCTTGGTCCGCCTTCAAAATGTCCGGCACGAGAAGATCAAGCGGCGAGGCGAAGGCGCTGCGTGCGAAAAGGGTGGCGATCAGAAGAAGCGGCGCGCGGCGGATCACAGGGGCAGTTCCGTGGTGTATTTCACGCTCTTCAGCGCGAAATGTGAGGAAGAGTTGGCGACGGCTTCATGGGTCAGGATCGCTTGCATCAGCAGTTGTTCGTAGTCCCGGACGTCCTTTACCACGACGCGGATCAGGTAGTCCCACTCGCCGGACATGGAGTAACATTCCAGCACCTCCTCGTGGGTCTGCACGAAGCGCTCGAAATCGCGCCGGGCGCCCGGATCGTGCGACTTCATGCGCACCTGGCAGAAGACGTTGAGACCGCGGCCGATGCTGTCGGGATCGAGCAGCCGCACGGTCGGGCCGAGCACGCCGGCCTCCTCCAGCGCCTTGATGCGCCGCCAGCAGGAGGCGCTGGAAGCGCCGACCTCTTCGGCAAGCGCCGCATGGCTGATATCCCCCCGCCGCTGCAGGACCTTGAGGATTTTCTTGTCGACGGCATCAAGTTGAATGGAATTCATCGAAAATCCCAAGAATGTGATGGTTCTGTTTCATTCCTACCGCAAAACCCAGCCTGTTTGAAACGCTTTTTCGCCGGGCGGGGCCTACACTCTCCAGGACTTGATATCTGCGGGAGGAAACTATGGCGCAGGTCGCACTCAAATCCGTCGTCGGGTCCACTGTTCGCAACGCGCCCGACGATACCGTCGATTGGAAGCGCATCGCCTATCTGGTGCATCTGTCGCGGGCGCTCGACGACATGGAGGAAACCCGCCTCGTTCCGGAAAAGAAGGTGCTCTACCAGTTTTCCGCCCGTGGCCACGATATGGCGCAGATCATGCTCGGCTGTCTCCTCACCGACCGGCATGACGCGACCTGCGGCTACTACCGGTCTCGCCCGCTGCTGCTTTCGCTCGGCGTCGACCCCGCGGATGCGCTCGGTTCCGCCATGGGCCGGGCCGGTGGTTACTCGGACGGGCGCGATATCGGTGTCGTCTTCAACTATCCCAACCTTGACGGTGCCTCCGCCCTGCCGATGTGCGGCGGTGTCGGGACGCAATATACGCCCACGGCCGGCTGGGCGCAGGCGGTGAAATACTATGCCGAAACGCTCGGTAAGGCAGATTATGCACGGAGCATCGCCGTCGTGCTCGGCGGTGACGGTTCGGTCGCCTCGAACGGCTTCTGGTCGGCGCTGACCATCGCCACCACGCAAACCCTGCCGATGCTGTTCTACATCGAGGACAACGGCTACGGCATTTCCGTTCCCTCGACGATCCAGACGCCCGGCGGCAACATTGCGGCGAACCTTTCCGGTTGGCAGAACCTGACGATCTTCGAGGGCGACGGTACCGATCCGGCCGCCGTCGCCCGGCTGACCTGCGCGGCGGTGGAGCATGTGCGTGAGGCGCGCGGCCCCGCGCTGCTGCGCCTCATGGTGCCGCGCCTGCAGGGCCACAGTTTTCAGGACACGCAGGCCTACAAGAGCGAAGCGGTGGTTCGCAGCGAATGGGCGCGGGATCCGCTACCGCGCCTGAAGGACTACATCGTGCCGGCCGTGCTCAGCGCGGCGGAGTGGGAGGCGGCGGATACGGGCGCAAGGGCGGCGGCGGAAACCGCGCGCATCGCCGCAGAAGCGCGTCCGGTCGCCGTTCCGGAGACGGTGACGCGCCATGTTTTCTTCGAGGGTGAGGTGCAGGTGATGGGCGGGCAGATCCGCCACGGCCATGTGCCGCCGCAAACCGCCGCGGTCGCCGTGTCGGAAGGCCAGCGCATCAACATGGTCACAGCCATCCGCCGCACGCTCGAGCACGAGCTTTCGAACAACGAACGTGTGGTGCTGTTTGGCGAGGACATCGGCCCGAAGGGCGGCGTGCATGCCGTCACGCTCGGTCTCCAGGAAAAATTCGGCCGCGAACGGGTGTTCGACACGTCGCTTTCGGAGGAAGGCATTGTCGGCCGGGCGGTCGGCATGGCGCTGGCGGGGCTGATGCCGGTGCCGGAAATCCAGTTCCGCAAGTATGCCGAACCTGCCACCGAGCAGATCAACGACTGCGGCACGATCCGCTGGCGCACCAACAACCGTTTTGCCGCGCCCATGGTGCTGCGCATGCCGGGCGGCTACTTCAAATGCGGCGACCCCTGGCACAGCCAGACCAACGAGGTGGCCTTCGTGCACCAGCCCGGCTGGAAGGTGGCGGTCCCCTCCAATGCCGCCGACGCGGTCGGGCTGCTGCGCACCGGCCTTCGCGGCAACGATCCGGTCATCTTCTTCGAGCACCGCGCCATGCTGGACCATGCCTGGGCGCGGCGCCCCTATCCCGGTGACGATTTCGCCCTACCCTTCGGCAAGGCGAGTTTCACGCGCCGCGGCGAGGCGATCACGCTCGTCACCTGGGGCGCCATGGTGCATCGTTGCGAGGAAGCGGCGGAGGGCGTTTCCGCCGATGTCATCGACCTGCGCACGCTGATGCCCTGGGACAGGGAGGCGGTGCTGGATTCGGTCCGGCGCACGCGCCGCTGCCTTGTCGTGCACGAGGATCTCGGCACCGCCGGCTTCGGTGCGGAGATCGCCGCCGTCGTCGCCGACGAGGCCTTCATGGATCTCGATGCCCCCGTCTCGCGCCTGACGATGCCGGACATACCGAGCCCGCACAATCCGGTCCTGCTCGACTGGGCGGTGCCTTCGGCGGGGCGGATCCGCGCCAAGATCGATGCATTGATGGAGTTCTGACGGATGGCGGGGCTGATGATCGACGTTCTCGCGCCCGTGGAGCAGGAAGGCACCAAGGCGGTCGTGCGCAACTGGCTGAAGGCGGTGGGAGATAGAGTAGCGCCCGACGATCCCCTCGTGGAACTTGAAACCGACAAGGTGACACAGGAAATTCCCGCCCCCGTCGCCGGCATCCTGAGTGAGATCCTGATGCAGGGCGGCGAAAAAGCCGAGCCCGGCGCCGTGCTTGGCCGCATCCGGCAGGAAGAGGCTGCTACCGCCGAGCCCGTTGCCATGGCCACCAAGCCGGAGCTCAGGCGGGTGCCGGCCGCTGCGGAACACTATTCTCCGGCCGTACGGCGTGCAGCGGAGGAATACGGCATCGACCCCGCGACGGTAGATGGCTCCGGCAAGGGCGGACGGGTGACGCGGGCCGATATGGATGCCGCGCACGAGGCGGCGCGCGCTGTGCAGTCATCACCGGCGCCTGTCCAGGAGACTGTACCGGAGATACCGCCTCTCGGAGGGCGCTCGCGGGCGATCCGGCACTCGCCAATGCGGCTTGCGATCGCGGAACACATGCAGATGTCCGTCTCCACGGCGCCGCATGTCACGGCGGTGTTCGAGGCGGATTTCAGCGCCGTCATGCGGCACCGCGAGAAGAGCAAGAAGGCCTTTGCCGCGTCGGGCGTGTCGCTCTCCTACACGGCCTACATCGTTTCGGCCTGCGTGGCGGCGATGAAGGCGGTGCCCGAGGTCAACAGCCGCTGGTTCGACGACCGGCTGGAGGTGTTCGACGACGTCAATGTCGGCATCGGCACGGCGCTCGGCAATGAAGGACTGGTGGTGCCCGTCATCCGTGCAGCGCAGGACCTCTCGCTCTCCGGTATCGCCGCGCGCCTGCAGGATCTTACGACCCGTGCCCGGACGAAGACGCTGGCGCCCGCCGACATGCGCGGTGGCACCTTCACCATCTCGAACCACGGCGTTTCCGGGTCGCTTCTTGCCACGCCCATCATCATCAACCAGCCGCAAACGGCGATCCTCGGCGCCGGCAAGCTGGAAAAGCGCGTGGTGGTGCGGGAGGTCGAGGGTGTCGATACGATCCAGATCCGGCCGATGGCCTATGTTTCGCTGACCATCGACCATCGCGCGCTCGACGGTCACCAGACCAACACATGGCTCGCCCGCTTCGTCGAGACGCTGGAAGGCTGGCCGCAATGAGCGCTTCCGGCGACTATGACGTGCTGGTGATCGGCGGCGGTCCCGGGGGCTATGCCTGTGCGATCCGCGCTGCGCAGCTCGGGCTGAAGACAGCCTGTGTCGAGGCGCGGCCGACGCTCGGCGGTACCTGTCTCAATATCGGCTGCATCCCCTCCAAGACATTGCTGCATGCGACGCATCTGCTGGAGCTTGCCCGTGACGGCCATATGGCCGGTTTCGGCATCGACACGGGGCCGGTCTCCGTTGATCTCGCCCGGTTGATGGCGCGCAAGGAGGCGACCGTGGCCTCGCTGGCGGGCGGCATCGATTTCCTGTTCCGCAAGAGCGGCGTTGACCGCCTGTCGGGGCGGGCGCGGCTCGCTGGATCAGGCCGTGTCGATATCGGCGGCAAGAGCGTCACCGCAAAGGCGATCGTCATTGCTACGGGCTCGCTGCCGACGGGGCTGGACGGTCTGCAGGTGGACAACGACGCCGGGATTGTGGTCGATTCGACTGGTGCGCTGTCCCTCCCCCGCATACCCGGCCGGCTCGCCGTCATCGGCGGCGGAGCGATCGGCCTTGAACTGGGCTCGGTCTGGCGGCGCCTTGGTGCTGCCGTAACGGTCGTCGAGCTGGCGGACAGCATCCTGCCTGGCATGGACGCCGATATCCGCGCGACGATGACGAAACTCCTGGTGCGGCAGGGCATGGAGATCCTCGCTTCTACCGGCGTTTCCGGTGCTGAAATCCGCAAGGACGGTGCCATCCTCAAACTGAGGGGAGCGGAGGGCGAAGTCTCGGAACTCGCCGCCGACGTCGTGCTGGTCGCCACAGGGCGGCGGCCGAATACGGGCGATCTTGGGCTGGAAACGGCCGGCATCACCCCGGATATGGGCGGTTTCATTCCGGTCGACGCGCGCGGTCGGACGGTGGTGGACGGCATTCATGCGATCGGCGACGTGACGCGCGGGCCGATGCTCGCGCACCGCGCCGAAGACGAGGGCATCGCCATGGCCGAGCGGCTTGCCGGTCGGCCCGGTACGAACAATTCCGCCATCGTCCCGGCAATCGTCTACACCGATCCGGAGGTCGCCGCCGTTGGCCGGACCGAAGAGAGCCTGAGGGCGGAGGGGATCGCCTACCGCGCCTCGACCTTCCCGATGCTGGCCAACAGCCGGGCAAAGGCGAACGGCAGCACGGAGGGTTTCGTCAAGCTTCTGGCGGACGAGGCGAGCGGCGTCGTGCTTGGTGCGCATATGGTCGGCACTGTCGCCGGTACGATGATCGCGGAGGTCGCGCAAGCGATGGAGTTCGGGGCGACGGCGGAGGATATTGCCTATACCTGCCATGCCCACCCGACGCACAACGAAGCGACCAAGGAAGCGGCCCTCGGTTTTTTCGGGGCGGCTATTCATAGCTGAGCGCGACGATACCGGCGCCGTCAACGCTTGACCGGTTGCCGTGGCAGGGGCTGAAATTTTCTGGCGATGATTGCTGTTCCGCGTGATACCGTGCGCTCCGTCGGCGGGGTCGCCGTGTAAAATTCAATATATACAATCTCTATAGAATGTGATCTTTTTGACCGATTAAGCCTGTGCGCCCTGAAACGCCAATCCGCGAGGAGCAGACGACATGGGTATGATCTCATCAGCGTTCGACCGTCCGTCGCGAACCGCTGCCATCATCGGTGGTGAAGACGAGGCGTTGACCGTTGCGGGCACGATTGCCGGCATCTTCGCCGATGGGGACGCGGCCCAGACCGCGCAGGCCCGCCTCGATCTTCTCTCCCGTTCCGGCCTGTTCGGCATTTCGGTGCCCACCGAGCACGGCGGGATCGACGTTTCCAACACCGTGTTGGCGGATGTCTGTGCCATGGCGGCTGCACAGTCGACAACACTTGCCGATATCCTGGCTGCTCATTTCGTGGCGCTGGAGCATCTGCGCAGCTATGGTACGGACGGCCATCGTTCTGTGGTGTTTTCCGCCACCCTCGCCGGTGCCCGGCTCTGCCGGGCGGCAGCGAGGCGCAACGGGCAGGATGGCGACGCCCTGCCATTGGCCGCAAGCGGTCTTGCGTGGCGCCTGAGCGGCGAAGCGCTCTGTACCCCCTGTACCCGCCATGCAGACTGGCTGATCGTGCCGGGGCGCAGCGAGAGCGGACGGACGATGGGCGTCCTGCTGGCGACCCGCATCGAGGGGTTGCACTACGTCGCCAACAGTTGCGAACCGGTGGGCAGGTCCGTGCCGTCGGCGGAACATGTTCTCTTCAAGGATGTCGCCGTCGATGCCGACGCGGTGCTGCATCCGCCGGCCGAAACGGCGGTGCCCCAATCGCTGGAACTGCTTCTGGAGGCCGCCCGGCAGCTGGGTGCGGGCCAGCGCGCATTCGAGCGCCTACTGCGCGCCGATCACGGCGATCTTCTCGAGACGGGTCTGCTGTCCGCCCGCCTCGCCGCCGCGCAGGCTATGATGGCGGAAGCCGGCCGCACTATCGATGCGGCCCAGATCGGCCTTGCGGACCAGCACCGGACGAACGCCTTCCTCGCCTCCACGGCTGCCCTTGCGGTGGCGCATGAGGCCGCAAACCATGCGCGCAAGGCGATAGACCGCAGCCCATCACCAGTGACCGTCTCCCCGTTCCTTGCCACTGTCCTGCAGGAAAGCGGCCGGCTACGGCGCCAGGGGCATCCACACCCGCCGGAACAGGAAGGTTAGGGTTCTACGCGGAGCGCTGTGAGGCGCTCCGGGTTATCCGACGCGCTTTTCCAGCGCTTCCTCGTCGATCATTGCACTGGCACCGGGCACGGCAACGAACTGTTCGAGCGTCATCGTGTCGAGGATGGAGGCAATGGCGTCGCGCACATCGGTCATGGCGCGGCGGACCTGACAGGCTTCAGGGTTGGCGCAATCCTCACAGGCCTCATAGGCCGTACGGCTGGCGCAGCGGATCGGCGCCAGCGGGCCGTCGAGCACGCGGATGGCATGGCCGATGCGGATCTCCGATGCAGCGTGGGAGAGCGAATAGCCGCCGCCCGGCCCCTTCTTGGAGCGCAGCATGCCGGCATTGCGCAGTTCCAGCAGGATCGTGTCGAGGAATTTCTTCGGAATGTTGTTGCGGAGCGCGATCTCGCTGACGAAAGCGGTTTCGCCGGGTGCCAGCCGCGCCAGATCCACCAGGGCCTTCAGTCCGTATTTTCCCTTTTTCGTCAGCATGTCGGCCTGCTTTCCATCAGCATATGTGCATCACCGGATATGCCCGGCAGCGCGGACACGCGCATCGCGTCCGGCTCGGTTTCCGTCCGTCGTCCTCGGGAAGATCGATCGGCTCACCCATGACGGGTGATTCTGGCTCATTCTTGGCACCGGAGTGCGAAAAACATATAAAAACAATATAATTTATTTTTCAGTGATCCTGCAAGGAAATTGGCATTTTTGCCAAGTGCTTATGCGGATTTTCCGCCCTGGCGTGCCCATTTGGCATCATTTTCCACTCTCGCCGATCCTTTCCGCGAACTCCTCCTTGCACGAGGCCTTGCATGGCGGTTTTCCGGTGCACGCGACTCGTTTCAACAGCACCGTCGGAAAACGCAAAACCAATCGCGAGGATGCCGCTAAATTGAGGCAAATATTTCTCTACTAAATTTATTGAATATATAGCCTTGAATGACCGGCCCGCGACTGAACCCGGGCGACGGCTTTTTGAGGAGAGACCCATGACCACGACCCGCAGGACCCTGCTTGCCGCGACGGCCGCCCTTGCCCTCACCGCTTCGTTCGGCACTGCCTTTGCCGAAGAGGTGACACTCAATATCGGTTACCAGCCGATCGTAGAACCTTCTCGCGTGCCGCAGGCCGACGGTACCTATGAGAAGGTGACCGGCGCCAAGATCAACTGGCAGAAATTCGATGGCGGTGCCGACGTGATCGCCGCCATCGCTTCGGGTTCGCTGGATATCGGCTATGTCGGCTCGTCGCCGCTGGCCGCCGCGTCCAGCCGTGAATTGCCGATCGAGACGATCTTCGTCGTCGGCCTCATCAGCGAGGCCGAGGCGCTTGCCGTGAAGTCCATCGAGAAACCGGAGGCTCTTGCAGGCAAGAAGATCGCGACGCCCTTCGTCTCCACCGCGCATTACAGCCTGCTGACGGCGCTGAAGCACTGGAAGGTCGATCCGAAGTCGGTGGAGATCCTCAATCTGCGTCCGCCGGAAATTGCGGCCGCCTGGGAACGCGGCGATATCGACGGCGCCTATGTCTGGGATCCAGTGCTCGCCCAGCTGAAGAAGAGCGGCAAAGTTCTCGCCACCTCGGCGGATGTCGCCGAGTGGGGCGGTCCGACCTTCGATGCCTGGATCGTCAGCAAGAAATTTGCCGAGGAGCATCCGGATGTCGTGACGGCCTTCGTGAAGGTGACGGGCGATGCGACGGCGGCCTACCGCGCCAATCCAGAATCCTGGAACGCTACCTCGCCGGAAGCCGAGAAGATTGCACGCCTGACAGGCGCCAAGCAGGACGAAGTGCCGGCACTCCTGAAGGGCTACATCTTCCCGACGCTGGAAGAGCAGGCCGGCGAGGCGTTGCTCGGCGGCGGCACGGTGAAGGCGGTGGCCGACACGTCGGCCTTCCTGCTGGAACAGGGCAAGATCCCCGCGGCGCTCTCTGATTACGCGCCTTATGTCTCCACCCGCTGGGTGACGGATGCGACGAAGCTCGCCTACTGACCCGGTGAGACAATCCCGCGGCGGAAGGGCCTGGCAGCGTTGTCGCGCTGCCGGGCCTTCGTCCGATCGATAGCCCACGCTTCCGGAGGTTTCATGAGTACCCTGACATTCCGCAACGTTTCGCTGCGCTATCCGCCGAGGGCGGGGCGCACCGGCGCAGAGGAAAAACTGGTCCTCGACGGCATTAATCTGCAGGTCGCATCGGACGAGCTGGTCGCCATCATCGGGCGATCAGGCTCCGGCAAGACGAGCCTGCTCAATCTCGCCGCCGGGTTCCTCGATCCCACCGCCGGCACCGTTACCGTGGATGGCGTGCCCATCGACGGGCCGGGCGCCGACCGGGCGGTCGTTTTCCAGGACGATGCGCTCTATCCCTGGCTGGACGCGCGGGACAACATCGCCCTTCCCTTCAAGCTGAAAGGCGTGCCGCTTGCCGAGCGCCGTGCGCGGGCGGAACAGCTTCTCGCCCGTGTCGGCCTTGCCGATGTCGGTAACCGGCGGATCTGGGAGCTCTCCGGCGGCATGCGCCAACGGGTCGGTATTGCCCGAGCACTCGCCGCCGAGCCGCGGTTCCTGCTGCTCGACGAACCGCTCGGCGCGCTCGACGCCCTGACACGCACGCGCATGCAGGAATTCCTACTGCGCATCAAGGCGGAAAGCGGAGCGGGCGCCCTGCTCATCACGCACAGCATCGAGGAGGCGCTGCTGCTCGGCACGCGCATTGTCGTCCTGTCACCCCATCCGGGTCGCCTGACGGCGGAGATCGAGGCGGGCTTCAATGCGGAGGTGCTGAATGGCGCATCGGTCGCTGCGGTGAGGGCCTCGCCGATCTTTAAGCGCATGCATGCCGGCCTGACCGGCCTCATCCACGCCTCCGCGCAAGAGGAGATTGCCGCATGACACTTTCGACTGACATCGATGCCCTGCCGCAGGTGACGGAAACGCAGCCGGTGAAACGCCTGCCGAGGGGGCGGTCGCTACCGGTGGCCATCATCTCGGCCGTCACGATCGGCGTGATCATCGCGGCCTGGGGGCTGGCCTCCGTCTACGCGCTCGTCTCGCCGGTCTTCCTGCCCTCCCCGCGGCAGGTCGTGCTCGCGCTCTACAATCTCGTCGTCACGGGGTTCGTCGACGCGACGCTGGCAGAACATGTCGGCGCCAGCCTCACCCGCATCTTCGGCGCGTTGATCGCCTCCATCCTCATCGGCATTCCTGCCGGCATCGCGATCGGCACGAGCCGCCTTGGCCGCGGCGTTCTCGACCCTATCGTCGAATTCCTGCGGCCGCTGCCGCCGCTTGCCTATCTGCCGCTGATCATCATCTGGGTCGGCATCGGCGAGGCCTCGAAGATCACGGTCATCGCACTTTCCATGCTGCCGTCGATCATCCTGTCGACCTCCGCCGGCGTGCGCGGGGTTTCGAAGGATCACGTCAATGCGGCTCGCTCGCTCGGGGCGAGCCGGGCGCAGGTGTTGCGCGAGGTGGTGCTGCCGAGTGCCGTGCCGTCGATCCTCACCGGCGTGCGCATCGCGCTCGGCGCCGGCTGGACGACGCTGGTGGCGGCCGAGCTGGTGGCTGCGACGAGCGGCATCGGTTTCATGATCCAGTCGGCGGCTCAGTTCCTCGTCACCGACATCGTCATTGCCGGCATCATCGTCATCGCGCTGATTGCCATCCTCCTGGAATACATCGCCCGGCAGATCGAGCGGCGCCTGGTGCCCTGGGCTGCGCATCGCTGAGGTTTATCGGGGGGCCTGAAAGGAAACGGCCGCCTCTTGGTCAGAAGAGGCGGCCGTTTTCCGGTGTGCTGGATCTCATCCGCGGTGGTCGAGGCGGGCGGTCAGGCGATCGCCCAGCCACTGGATGCCGCAGACGAGCATGATCAGCACGGCGACAACCGCCACCATAACCGATGTCTCGAAGCGCTGGTAGCCGTAGCGGATGGCGAGGTCGCCGAGGCCGCCCGCGCCGATGGCGCCGGCCATGGCAGAGGCGCCGATCAGCGTGACGAGCGTGACGGTGAAGCCGGCAACGATGCCGGGCAACGCCTCGGGGATCAGCACTTCCCGCACGATGGTCCAGCGGTTGCCGCCCATCGCCCGCACCGCCTCGATCAGGCCGCGATCGACTTCACGCAGCGACACCTCGGCGATGCGCGCATAATAGGGTGTCGCGGCGATGGCGAGCGGCACGATGGCCGCCCAGGTGCCGATCGACGTGCCGACGATGAGGCGCGTGACCGGAATGAGGGCGACCAGCAGGATGATGAAGGGCACGGAGCGGAAACCGTTGATGACGGCGCCGAGCACGCGGTTGATCCAGAGGTTTTCCGCAATGCCGCCGCGCGCGGTTGCGACCAGCGCAAGGCCGAGCGGCAGGCCGAAGACGAGCGAGATGACGCCGGAGGCCGCCGTCATGACGACGGTTTCCCACAGCGAACGGACGAGCAGTTCAAGCATGACCGGCGACATGGCCGAGGACCTCCACCTGTGCGCCGGAGCGCTCTGCAAGGGTTGTGAAACGTGCAGTGGCCTCGGCCGGCACGGCGATGAAGAAGCGGCCGACCGCCTGTTCCTGGATATGGTCGATGCCGCCGTGGATCAGCCGGTAGCCGTCCGGAAACGCGGCGGAAAGCTGCTGAAGGAACGGGCCTGTGGCGGCAGGGCCGGCGATATCGACGCCGAGGATGGCCTCGCCAACCACGTCCGCGACCAGCGTCTCGGCGATATGGGCCGGCAGCTGCGGGCGGATGCCGCTGAGAAGGCTCTTCGTCGTCTGTGCCCGAGGCGTCGCGAAGACCTGCCAGACCGGACCTTCCTCCACGATGCGGCCGGCGTCGAGCACCGTTACGCGGTCGGCGATGGAGCGCACCACTTCCATTTCGTGGGTGATGAGCAGTATGGTGAGGCCGAGCTTGCGGTTGATATCCTTCAGCAGCGTGAGGATCGCCCGGGTCGTTTCCGGATCGAGCGCGGAGGTCGCCTCGTCGGAAAGCAGCAGCGCCGGGTTTGCGGCGAGTGCCCTTGCAATGCCGACGCGCTGCTTCTGGCCGCCGGAAAGCTCTGACGGATAGGCCTTCGCCTTGCCCGAGAGGCCGACGAGTTCGATAAGCTCGGCCGCGCGTGCCAGACGTTTGGCCTTCGGCCAGCCCTCGATCTTCAACGGCAGCGCGATGTTTTCCTCGACGGTCTTGGCTGAGAGCAGGTTGAAGTGCTGGAAGATCATGCCGATGCGACGGCGCAGCGGTTGCAGATCCGCCTCGCCAAGGCCGGTGATCTCGCGACCTTCGATGGCAATGCTGCCGCTGTCGGGCCGTTCGAGGCCGTTGAGGCAGCGGATGAGCGTCGACTTGCCGGCACCGCTGCGGCCGATGATGCCGAGGATTTCGCCGCGGCGCACCGTAAGCGAAACGCCGTCGAGCGCGGCGGTTGTGCCGAAGCGGCGCCGCACGTCGGCGAGACGCACGACATCGTCCTGCCGCGCGACGGCTTCGGCCGCCTGTCTTGTCACATGGGTGTTCATTTCGGTTCCCTTCCGGAAACGACAAGACAGCCCGCGGCGGCCGAAGGCGCATCGCGGGCTGTCTTGCTGGTTGGATGGCGGCCTTAGTAGGCGCTGATGCCCGTGCCCTTGTAGACGCGGTCGAATTCAGCCTTCACGGCATCGTTCTGGTAGGCTTCGACCAGCGGCTTGACCCAGGCCTCATCTTTCGATTCCGCGCGCACGGCGATGAAGTTGCGGTACGGGTTTTCGTCGACGGGCTCCTGCGCGATGCGGTTTTCCGGGGTGAGCCCGCTCTTGAGCGCCCAGTCGGTGTTGACGATCGCGGCATCGAGGTCATCGACCGAGCGGCCGACGATGCCGGCATCGAGTTCCTTGATCTCGAGGTTCTTCGGGTTCTCGGCGATGTCGGCGATCGTGGCGAGGATACCGGTGCCGTCCTTCAGCTTGATCAGGCCTTCGTTCTGGAGCACGCGCAGCGCCCGGCCCTCGTTGGACGGGTCGTTCGGCACGCCGACGACGGCGCCATCAGGAAGTTCGGCCACCTTGGCGTGCTTCTTGGAGTAGAGGCCGATCGGCCAAACGGCCGTGTAGCCGACCGGGACGATCTTGTAGCCGTGCTGCTGGACCTGGTTTTCCAGATAGGGAAGATGCTGGAAGGCGTTCGCGTCGATTTCGCCGCGGGCAAGCGCTTCGTTCGGCTGGGTGTAGTCGTTGAAGACGACCGCCTCGATGGTGAGGCCCTTCTTGGCAGCTTCCGCGATGACGACGCGCCAGACATCTTCGTCCTCGCCCGAGATGATGCCGACCTTGAGATCCTTCTTGTCTTCGGCAAAGCCGGGTGCGGGAAGCGAGAAGGTGGAGAGGGCGGCTGCCACCGCGAGGGCCGCGAGTGCGGCGCGACGGGTGAAGAGAGTGCTTGCGCGGAGCTTCTTGTTGATTTTCGACATGCTGGCCTGCTTTCGCGATTGGGAGGATCGACTGCGAAACATCGTTGTTTCTGCCCTCAAAATCGCAAATGCCGCTTTTATGGACAACGAATGGCGGTTTATTGAGCAGGCGGAAACGGAAATTTTCGCTCCCGGATATCGCGGTGCAGCGGAAAATATTTTCTACTGAAATTGTAAACTATGTCGGGTGCCGCAGCGGGCACCGTCCGTCCGGACGCCGGCTCAGAAGGTCGGCGGCGTGTTGATCCAGATCAGCACGGTCTCGCCGTCGTGGCGGTTGCGCCAGGCATGGCGCCGGCAGCTTTCGAAATAGAGGCTGTCGCCGGGGCCGAGGTCGTGGAACTCGTGGCCGTCGAGCACCATTTCGATGTGACCGGAGAGGACATGCACGAATTCCTCGCCCTCATGCTTGTAGGCACCGTCCGAGGAAGCGCCGGGGGCGAGCACGAAACGGTGGCAATCCATCATGTTGCGCCCGTCGGCCAGAACCTGGATGGTGACGCCGGGGGAGGTCTCGGGCCAAAACTTCCACTCCCCTGCCCGGACGACCGAGCGGTTTTCCTGCTCCTCCTCGCCGGAGAGTTTCGAGACGGTCGTGCCATAGTAGTCGGCAAGGTCGTGCAGCACGCGGAACGTCACACCCTGCGAGGTGCGCTCGAAGGTGGAGAGCACGGAGGTCGCGACGCCGATGTCGCCGGCGACCTGGTCGAGCGTCTTGCCGGCGGCGTGGCGCAGGCTCCGCAGCTTGCGCCCGACGCCCTGGTGAGCGTCGCCGTCGGAGGCAGGACTGTCATTGGCTGGCTCTTCCGCCTCGAGTGCTTCGCGGATAGCCGCCGGGTTGAGGCCGCGCTCGGTCCTGTACCAGGCGATGCGCTTCAGCCGTGCGACGTCCTCAGCGCTGTATTGGCGGTGACCCGTTTCGGAGCGGTCGGGCACGACCAGCCCCTGCGTTTCCCAAAGCCTGAGCGTGGAGGCTGAAACGCCAGCGAGCCGCGCGGCCTCCGCCACCTTGTAGTGCACCGGTTCTTGCGAACCCATCGCGCCAATCCCTGATTCTGTATAGTGTTCTTTTATAGCATTCCGGCGGCGCGGACCGGTTCGAAAAACCGTCGCATTGCCGCCGTAAAATGCCCGTTGCATTCTTGCAGAAAAAATGTAGGAATTCCACTTGAGACTTGCAGAAAAAATGCAAGTTAATGCGGTTCCGGCAAAAAGCGCGAAGCGGCTTTGCGTTCGGAGCCGCGCGAACGTTCCATTATCAGAAGCCTCCAGATTCAGGATAGCGCCATGACCGCAACGCCCCTTACAGACCGCAAGAACGCCGCCATCTCGCGCGGCGTCGGCATGACCACGCAGATCTACGCCGACCGTGCGGAGAATGCGGAGATCTGGGACAAGGAAGGCAACCGCTATATCGATTTCGCTGCGGGTATCGCCGTCGTCAACACGGGCCACCGCCATCCGCGCGTCATCGAGGCCGTCAAGAACCAGCTCGACCGCTTCACCCACACCTGCCACCAGGTCGTGCCCTATGAGAACTATGTCGAGCTCGCCGAGCGCCTGAACGCCATCACCCCCGGCAATTTCGCCAAGAAGACGATCTTCGTGACGACCGGCGCCGAAGCCGTCGAGAACGCCGTCAAGATCGCCCGCGCCGCCACCGGCCGGCAGGCCGTCATCGCCTTCACGGGGAGCTTCCACGGCCGCACCTTCATGGGCATGGCGCTGACCGGTAAGGTGGTTCCCTACAAGGTCGGCTTCGGCGCCATGCCGGCCGATGTCTACCATGCGCCCTTCCCGGTCGAGATGCACGGCACGACCGTCGAGCAGTCGCTTTCCGTCCTGAAGAAGCTGTTTGCAGCCGATGTCGATCCGAACCGGGTCGCGGCGATCATTGTCGAGCCGGTTCAGGGCGAAGGCGGTTTCTATCCGGTCCCGGTTTCCTTCATGAAGGCGCTGCGCGAGATCTGCGACCAGCACGGCATCCTGCTCATCGCCGATGAGGTCCAGACCGGTTTCGCCCGCACCGGCAAGATGTTCGCCATGGAGCACTACGGCATCGCGGCCGACCTGATGACCATGGCCAAGGGCCTTGGTGGCGGTTTCCCGATCGCGGCCGTCACCGGCCGTGCGGAAATCATGGATGCGCCCGGCCCGGGCGGTCTTGGCGGCACCTATGCCGGCAGCCCGATCGGCGTTGCGGCGGCCCATGCCGTTCTCGACGTCATCAAGGACGAGGACCTCTGCAACCGCGCCGAAAATCTCGGCGCGCGCCTGAAACAGCGCCTTGCCTCGCTGCAGGACAAGATTCCCGAGATTGTCGACATCCGCGGCCCGGGCTTCATGAACGCCGTCGAGTTCAACGATGTTTCGACCAAGCTGCCGAGCGCCGACTTCGCCAACAAGGTGCGTCTGAAGGCTCTCGACAAGGGCCTGATCCTGCTGACCTGCGGCGTGCACGGCAACGTCATCCGCTTCCTGGCGCCGATCACTATCCAGGACGAGGTGTTCGCCGAGGCGCTCGACATTCTCGAAAGCGCGATGATCGAAGCCCGCGCCGCCTGATCGGCGCCGCGCAACACTGAAACACATCCTCCCAAGGCGGCACCCGGAGCTCTAGCTCCGGGTGAACGGCCTTCCATGTCCGAAAGGAAGGACACCATGGCTTTCTACGATGCTCTCACCCGGCACCTGACATCGACCGATCTCCTGCGCGATGCGGGTTATGTCAACGGCAACTGGATCGGCGGAAACGGCGCGGCAACCTTCGACGTCTTCAACCCGGCCACCGGCGAAAAGCTCGCTACACTGCCGGAAATGGGCGCCGGCGAAACGGCCGCGGCGATCGACGCGGCCTATGCGGCGCAGCAGGTCTGGGCCGCCCGCCCGGCGAGGGACCGCAGCATCCTCCTGCGCAAGTGGAACGACCTCATCATCGCGAATGCCGACGAACTGGCCGCGATCCTGACTGCCGAAATGGGCAAGCCGCTGGCGGAAGCCAAGGGCGAAATCCTCTACGCCGCCTCCTATGTCGAGTGGTATGCGGAAGAGGCCAAGCGCATCAACGGCGAGACGATCCCCGCCCCGTCAGCCGACAAGCGCATGCTGGTCATCAAGCAGCCCGTCGGCGTCGTCGGCACGATCACGCCGTGGAATTTCCCTGCCGCGATGATCGCCCGCAAGGTGGCGCCCGCACTTGCTGTCGGCTGCACGGTCGTTTCCAAGCCGGCCGAGCAGACGCCGCTATCGGCCATTGCCCTTGCGGTGCTCGCCGAAAAGGCCGGCATTCCCGCGGGTGCCTTCAACGTCATTCTCGGCACGGACGGTCCGGCGATCGGCAAGGAGCTCTGCTTCAACCCGAAAGTCCGCAAAATCTCGTTCACGGGTTCGACGGAGGTCGGTCGCATCTTGATGCGCCAGTGCTCCGACCAGATCAAGAAGGTGAGCCTGGAGCTCGGCGGCAACGCGCCCTTCATCGTCTTCGACGACGCGAATATCGATGCGGCCGTGGAAGGCGCCATGGCGTCGAAATATCGCAATGCCGGCCAGACCTGCGTCTGCGCCAACCGTCTCTATGTGCAGTCGAATGTCTATGACGTCTTTGCCGAAAAGCTGGCGAAGAGGGTTGCCGAGCTCTCGGTCGGCGATGGCTTCGACAAGGGCACGACGATCGGCCCGCTCATCGAGGAAGCGGCGATCGACAAGGTCGAGGCGCATATTGCCGATGCCGTCTCCAAGGGAGCGTCCGTGGTGGCCGGCGGCAAGCGCGTCGAGGGCAAGGGCACCTTCTTCCAGCCGACCGTTCTGAAGAACGTCGCACGCGGCATGACGGTCGCACGGGAGGAAACCTTCGGTCCCGTCGCCCCGCTCTTCCGCTTCGACACCGTCGAGGACGTGATCGCGCAGGCGAACGACACCGAGTTCGGCCTTGCCGCCTACTTCTTCGCCGGCGATCTCAAGAAGGTCTGGAAGGTGGCCGAAGCGCTGGAATACGGCATGGTCGGCGTCAATACCGGCCTCATTTCCTCCGAGGCTGCGCCCTTCGGCGGCATCAAGCAGTCCGGTCTCGGCCGCGAAGGCTCCGCCCATGGTGCCGACGACTATCTCGAACTGAAATATGTCTGCATGGGCGACGTCGCCTGATGATACCGGGATCGCCCCGCTTCGGCAGGGCGATCCTCAGGCGGTCTCGATATCCGTCTGCGGAAAGTCGTCGCCTTTGTGGAGCAGTGGCATATCGAGCTGCCTTGCGCAGGCATAGGCGAAGCAGTCTCCGAAGTTGAGACCTGCGGGATGGCGGCCCTTGCCGAAGCGGTGATATGCATCGACGGCTGCTGCCGCGATTGCCGGCTCGATGGCAATGATCTGGACATCAAACAGCCGGATATAGGCCTCGACCTCGCGCAGGGCGGCGTTCGGTTCAAGTCGGAAAATCCGGCTACAAGCAACGGACGCTTCCCAAAGCGCCATAGCCGAGGTCGTCGGTGAACGCGCGGCCGCCAAGCGCGCCGACAGCGATGCGGCATCGCTTTCGTTTGTCATCATGGCGACGATTGCTGAAGCGTCGAGGAACATCAATCCTCGTAGAGACTGTCGATGAAGGCTTTGTCGGCCTTGAGGCCAGTGGGGGCGTACTTCCTGTTGAGTTCCCTTGTCATGGCCACGGCCTTCTCGACCAATGTCGGTTCGCTCTCGACGCGCTGCAGCTCATGGACGAGAGCCTGCCGCACCGCCTCGGTCTTGCTGACCTTGCGCAGCGCGGACAGTCGTTCGGCAAGCCGGTCGACCTCCTGGTCCTTCACATAGAGCGGCATGGTATATCCTTCCTCTGTCGAGGGTATATATACCATACCGGAACCTTGCCTGAAAGATCAGGCCGGCTTGACCGCGTCAGGGTGCGCAGCCTGGAAAGCAGTAAGGGCGCGGCAGGTTTCGGCAATGCGTCTTACCCGTTCGAGGGCCGACAGGTCGACGCCCCAGCGCTCGGCATTGTAGACCTGCGGCACGAGGCAGAAATCCGCCATGGTGGGCGTGTCGCCATGGCAGAAGGTGCCGGTCGCCGGGGCATCGAGGAGCTTTTCGACGGCCAGAAGGCCTTCGCCGATGTACTTCTTCATCCAGGCGATGCGCGTCTCCTCCTCTCCCGCCGTCAGCGTCATGACATGGCCGATGACGCCGGTGTTGCAGACGGCGTGGATTTCCATGGCGATCGCATAGGAAAGCGTGCGCACCCGCTGCCGACCCAGCGGATCGGCGGGCAGGAAACGCGCCTCGGGGCGCGTTTCGGCAAGGTACTCGATGATAGCAAGCGATTGCGTCAGGACGTGCCCGTCGATCGACAAGGCCGGCACGAGGCCCTGCGGGTTGCGGGCGCGGTGTTCCGCGGAACGCTGCTGACCGGCCAGGAGATCAACGGATTCGCGCCGGTAGGACAGGCTGAGGCTTTCGAGCGCGATACGCACACGGTAGCTGGCGGATGAGCGCCAGTAATCGAAGAGGATGATCTCGTCGTGCACTGGCTCAGCCTTTCTCGTATCGCTCGACGGTCTGTTCGATCGCGCCGAAGATCGAGTGGCCCGTCTTGTCCTTCATCTCGATGCGCACGGTGTCGCCGAATTTCATGAAGGGTGTCTTGGGCGCGCCCGAGGCGATCGTCTCGATGGTGCGGATTTCCGCGATGCAGGAATACCCCGCCCCACCTTCGGCGACCGGCTTACCGGGGCCGCCATCAAGCTTGTTGGAGACGGTGCCGGAGCCGATGATCGAGCCGGCGACGAGCGGCCGGGTTTTGGCGGCATGGGCGACGAGTTCGGCGAAGTCGAAGGTCATGTCGATGCCGGCATTGGCCTTGCCGAAGGCCTTGCCGTTCAGGGAGACGAGGAGCGGCAGGTGCAGCTTGCCGCCGTCCCAGGCATCGCCCAGTTCGGCGGGGGTCACCGCGACGGGCGAGAAGGCCGAGGAGGGTTTCGACTGGAAGAAGCCGAAGCCCTTGGCGAGTTCACCCGGAATGAGGCCACGCAACGACACGTCGTTGACGAGCATGACGAGCTTGATTGCCTGCCGCGCCTCCTCGACGCTCGCGCCCATCGGCACGTCGTCCACGATGACGGCGATCTCGCCTTCCATGTCGATGCCGAAGCCCTCATCCGCCGCAAGGATCGGGTCTCGCGGTCCCAAAAAGCTGTCGGAGCCGCCTTGATACATCAGGGGATCGGTCCAGAAGCTCTCGGGCATTTCGGCATTGCGTGCCTTGCGCACGAGTTCGACGTGATTGACATAGGCCGAGCCGTCCGCCCACTGGTAAGCGCGGGGCAGTGGCGATGCGGCGTCGTGTTCGTGGAAGCGGGCGGTCGGTTGCGAACCGGTTTCCAACCCTTCGGCGACCCGCTCAAGCCGCGGGGCGACATGTTCCCAGTCGTCCAGTGCATCCTGGAGAGTGCGGGCGATATGCCCCACTTCCGAGCAGCGTGTCAGGTCGCGCGAGACGACGACCAGGCGGCCGTCGCGGGTGGAATTTTTCAGTGTCGCAAGCTTCATGCGTCCTACTCCCGATCTTGTTTCCGGCCGTGCGATCGTGTCATCTTCCGGCCGCCTGTCTCCACCCTCGTGCGCCGGTCGTTCCGGCGCATCGCTTTTCCGAGGAAATCCCGTCTTGAACCGTACGGTGCTGAATTCCCTGCTGCTGGTCGCCGGCTTCGTCGGCGCGACGGCCATCATCCTTTATACGATGGGGCAGCCACTCATCTGCAAGTGCGGATATGTCAAACTCTGGCATGGCGTGGTGATTTCTTCGGAAAACTCGCAGCACCTGTCCGATTGGTACACGCCGAGCCACATCATCCACGGTATCCTGTTCTTCGGCCTCTTCACGTTCCTCCTGAAGAAGGCGAGCCTCAAACTGCGGCTTGCTCTCTCGCTGGTGCTGGAATGCGCCTGGGAAATCCTCGAAAACACCGACATGATCATCAATCGCTATCGCGAGGCGACGATCTCGCTCGACTATTTCGGCGACAGCGTGATCAATTCGAGCGCGGACATTCTCGCCATGGTGGTCGGCTTCTTCCTCGCGGCACGCCTGCCCGTCTGGGCGAGCGTTGCGATCATCGTCGTCTTCGAGGCGACCACCACCTGGCTCATCCGCGATGGCCTGGCGCTCAACATCCTGATGCTCGTCTGGCCGCTGGAGGCGGTGAAGGCCTGGCAGGGCGGCTGACGTCATTTGATGCCCGGCGTTCCGTCGAACTTGCGTTCCAGCCCATCCCAGCATTCGAGATAGTTGTCCTGCAGGGTTTCTAGCTCGGCCGCGAACTTCGTGATCTGCTGGGGGAAGCGCGTCTCGAACATGAAGGCCATGGTGTGGTCGAGTTTTACAGGCTTAAGCTCGCTGTTCGAGGCTTTCTCGAAGCCGGTCGCATCGGGCCCGTGTGGTAGCATCATGTTGTGAAGGCTCATGCCGCCGGGCACGAACCCCTCCTCCTTGGCGTCGTACTGGCCGTGGATCAGGCCCATGAATTCGCTCATGATGTTGCGGTGATACCAGGGCGGGCGGAAGGTGTGCTCGGCCACCATCCAGCGCGGCGGGAAGATGACGAAGTCGATGTTCGCGGTGCCGGCCTCCTCGGTCGGCGCAGTCAGCACGGTGAAGATCGACGGATCGGGATGGTCGAAGAGGATCGCGCCGACCGGCGAATAGGCCCTGAGGTCGTATTTGAACGGTGTGTAGTTTCCGTGCCAGGCGACGACGTCGAGCGGGGAATGGCCGATCTCGGTCACGTAGAACTTGCCGCACCATTTGACGTGCACGCGGCAGGGCGTCTCCTTGTCCTCATAGGCTGCGACCGGCGTCTTGAAGTCGCGCGGATTGGCAAGGCAGTTGGCGCCGATCGGCCCGCGGTCCGGCAGGGTGAATTTCGCGCCGTAGTTCTCGCAGACATAACCGCGCCAGGTGTCGCCCTCGCCGATGCGCGCGACCTTGAACATCATGCCGCGCGGGATGAGGCAGATTTCCAGCGGCTCGACATCCATGATGCCCATTTCGGTGAAGATACGGACGGCACCGAGCTGCGGCACGACGAGAAGCTCGCCGTCAGCATTGAAGAAATAGTCGTCCACCATGTCGGCGTTGAACGTATAGGCATGCGCTGCCATGCCGACCTGCGTCAGCACGTCGCCGGCCGTTGTCATGGTGCGGATACCTTGAAGGAAATTCTGTGTCTCGTCAGACGCCGGCAGCGGGTTCCAGCGCAGCTGGCCGAGCGGCAGGGAATGATCGTCGAGGCAGGGCGCGGTCTTCCAGTGTGGGTAGCTGGCATTGGAGAAGCGGCGGGTGTGGCGCACGCTTGGGCGGATTCGGTAGAGCCAGGAGCGCTCGTTGGTGCCGCGCGGTGCAGTGAAAGGTGATCCGGAAAGCTGTTCGGCATAAAGGCCGTAGTTGCATTTCTGCGGGCTGTTCTGGCCCTGCGGCAGGGCACCCGGCAGCGCCTCCGTTTCGAAATCATTGCCGAAACCCGGCATGTATTTCAGGCTGTTGGCGGCATGATCCGACATGGCTGGTCCTCCTCTTGCAAGGCGCTTGTCCTCAAGTGGTTACAGATGTAACTGTCCATTTTGTAACCATCAAGGCGCGCCATGGATTTCAAGCTCGAGACATTCCTGCCCTATCGGCTCAATCTCGCCGCCGAGCTGGTCAGCCAGCGCTTTGCCGCGCAATACCGTGCGCGCTACCGCATGACGCGGCCCGAATGGCGGGCGCTTGCCGCACTCGGCGCCTACGGGCACATGACGGCGACGGAGATCGGCGCGAACTCCAGCATGCACAAGACGAAGGTGTCGCGTGCCGTGCGGGCGCTGGAGGAAAAACGCTGGCTGAAGCGGCGCGAGGATTTGGACGACCGCCGGATCGAGCACCTCGAACTGACGCCGGCGGGGCGGCGCATCTATGGCGAAATGGTCGTGGTGGCACGGGAGTACGAGCGGGAGCTTGCCCGGCTTCTCGGTGCCGGCGGGATGAAGCAGCTGGAGGCCGGTCTTGCCGCCGTCGAGGCGAAGCTGGCGGTGCCGACGGCTCGTCGTGTGCCGAAGGACTGACGATACATCAATGCTGTGAAACGATCGACCCTGATCGATTCATATCTTTCGTTGGACGGTGATTCGCACCTTCGGCAGACTCGCGTCCATGCCCAACACGTCCCCACCCCCGCTGCCCACCTATCGTTTTCGTCGTATCGATGCGGTGCGCAACATGGCGCGCTTCTATATGCTCTCGCTGGAGCCGACCCTTTTCGGCGAGGTCGCGGTGCTGCGTCACTGGGGCCGTATCGGTACGCGCGGCCGGCAGGCGCTGAATCTCTATCCCTCGCTGGCGGAGGCAGAGACGGTGCTCGCGCGACAGGTCGCGCTTCGGCGCAGGCGGGGCTATGTCGAGGCTTGAGGGACCAGATTCGGCGGTCCCGGAAGAAAAATGCAAACTTTCTCGAGTTTTCCCCAGCCGAATCGCGCGGCCTCGATAGGCGACCGATGGTCAATAGGCTAAAGTCCGGATTATTGGGTGCCAGCCCCGTCCAGTGACGGGCGCGTTAACCCTTTTTGCCTTGCCCTGGAATCAGAATCGCGTCTAAATGCGTTTTAAACCTGCAAATGGGTTTGAAATCGCACTTTGAGATTCTCGAC